>NZ_JAZHOF010000002.1:362605-466564 GCF_037855135.1 Microbaculum marinum | reverse complement strand
TCCCCCATCCGCGTCATCCCGGCCGAAGCGCCGAAGGCGCGCAGAGCCGGGATCGGAGAGCCTCCGCGCCTGCCGAATTCGCGTTGTCGATACCGAAGAGGTTCCCCGCTCCCGCCGTGGCTCTCCGGTCCCCGACAATCGCGCTGCGATTTCCGGGACGACGATGGAGAGGTCAGGGCGCTCCGCGAGTCACGGCTGTGAGGCCGGCGGCTCCCGTCTCCCCCATCCGCGTCATCCCGGCCGAAGCGCCGAAGGCGCGCAGAGCCGGGATCGGAGAGCCTCCGCGCCTGCCGAAGGCACACAGCCGATACCGGAAAGTTCCCCGCTCCCGCCGTGGCTCTCCGGTCCCGGATAATCGCCGGGCGATTTCCGGGACGACGATGGAGAGAGGTCAGGGCGCTCCGCGAGTCACGGCTGTGAGGCCGGCGGCCCCGCCTCTCCCCTTCCGCGTCATCCCGGCCGAAGCGCCGAAGGCGCGCAGAGCCGGGATCGAAGAGCCTCCGCGCCCGCGCCCGAAGGAAAAGCTGCGCCGATAAAAGGAGAGCCCCCGCGCCCGCCACCTTCCCATCGACGCGCCCACGCAGCTCCGGCGCCGTTCAGGACGTCTCCGACGTCTCCAGCGCCGCCGGGTCGACGTGGTACTCGGTTGAGCAGAACTCGCAGGTGACGACGATCTCGTCGTCCTTGACCATGTCGGCGCGCTCCTCGTCGGAGAAGCCCCGCAACATGTCGGTGATGCGATCCTGCGAGCAGCGGCAGCGCTCGATCAGCTCGGTGGGATCGAACACCCGCACGCCGCGCTCGTGATAGAGCCGGATCAGCAGGTTGCCCGCCGAGATCGACGGATCGATGAGTTCGTGGTCCTCGACCGTCTCGAGGATCATCCGGGCCTCGGTCCATTCGTCGACCTCGTCGAAATCGGGAAGTTCGACGCCCTCGGGCACGTCGCCCGGATCGAGGTCGGGCATGCGTCCGGGCCCGGCCTCGGGAAGATGCTGGACAAGGATGCCTCCGGCGCGCCAGTGGAAGGTGCGGTCGCCGCCCCGGTCGCTGCGATAGGCATGGGCGGCCGCCAGCCGCACCGCCGTCGGGATCTGTTCGGACTGCCGGAAATAGAGCCGCGCGGCGTCTTCCAGCGAACCGCCGTCGAGCGGCACCACGCCCTGGTAGCGGCTCGCATGTGTGCCGGGATCGATCGTCATGGCCATGTGACCGGTGCCGAGCAACGCCCCGACCGGCGCCTGGTCCGCGGCAAACGCCTCGACCCGCTCCCTGTCGAAGGTGGCGCAGGCCCTGATCCGGTTCGGCAGCTCGAAGTCGACGACCAGCAGGTTGACCGGCCCGTCGCTCTGGGTCTGCAGGATGAAGCGGCCCTCGATCTTCAGCGACGCGCCCAGCATCACGGCGAGCGTGGTCGCCTCGGCCAGCAGCGTTGAGACCGCATCGGGATAGGAATGGCGCGCCAGGATGGCGTCGATGGCCGGCCCGAGCCGGACGATCCGCCCGCGCACGTCGAGGCCTTCCACCGAGAAGGGGAGCACGAAATCGTCGGCCGAGGTGTCGAGCACGACGGCCGCCGGCGAGTCTGACGACATCAGGCCGCGCCTGCTCCGAAACACCAGGCCAGGATGCCCTTCTGGGCATGCAGGCGGTTTTCGGCCTCGTCGAACACCACCGATTGCGGTCCGTCCATGACGGAATCCGTGACCTCCTCGCCGCGATGAGCCGGCAGGCAATGCATGAAGATCGCCTTCGGCGACGCCTCGGCCATCAGCGCGTCGTTGACCTGATAGGGTTTGAGCAGGTTGTGGCGACGCTCGCCGTCGTCGTCGCCCATCGAGACCCACGTGTCGGTGACGACGCAGTCGGCGCCGCGAACCGCCTCGAACGGATCGTCCAGCACCTCGACGTCGGCGCCCTCGCGCTGCGACCAGTCGATCAGGCCGTTGGTCGGCGCCAGCTCCGCCGGACAGGCGATCCTCAGGGCGAAGTCGAAGCGCGCCGCGGCGTGCACCCAGGACGCGGTGACGTTGTTGGAGTCGCCGGTCCAGGCGACGGTCCGCCCCTTGATCGGGCCGATGTGTTCCTCGAACGTCATGACGTCGGCCATCACCTGGCAGGGGTGCGACAGTCTGGTCAGCCCGTTGATGACCGGCACCGAGGCGTGCTTCGCCAGTTCCGCCAGCGCCTCGTCGTCGAGGATGCGGATCATGATCGCGTCGACGTAGCGCGACAGCACGCGGGCCGTGTCGGCGATCGTCTCGCCGCGGCCGAGTTGCATCTCCTTGCCAGTCAGGAACACCGTCTCGCCGCCGAGCTGCCGCATCGCCACGTCGAAGGACACGCGGGTCCGCGTCGACGGCTTGTCGAAGATCATCGCCAGCGTCTTGCCCGCGAGCAGCGGCTGGCGGCCGTCGCTGTCGGCCTTCATCTGCCGGCTGTGATCGATGATCCGCCTGAGTTCCGGGGCCGAAACCTCGGTGAGGTCGACGAAGTGGCGGGGTTGTGCGGCACCCGGTCCTGCCGGGGAATGATCGCTCATTGCGCCGCCTCGCCGTCCCTGGCGCCGACGCCGCTTGAGAGGGCCGCGCAGGCCGCATCCATCCGTTCCAGCGCCAGGTCGATGTCCGCCGGCTCGATGATCAGCGGCGGCACGAGGCGCACGACGTTCTCGCCGGCCCCGACCGTCAGGACGTGTTCGGCGCGCAGGGCCGCGATCAGGTCCTTGCTCGGCACCTTGCACTTGATGCCGATCATCAGCCCCTCGCCGCGGATCTCCTCGACGATGTCGGGATAGGTGTCGGCGATCCGCGCCAGCCCCTGGCGGAAACGCAGCCCGGCGTCGCGGACATGCTCCAGGAAGTCCGGTTCGAGGACGATGTCCAGCACCGCATTGCCGACCGCCATGGCCAGCGGATTGCCGCCGAAGGTGGTGCCGTGGATCCCGGGCGCCATGCCCTTCACGGCATCGTTCGTGGCCAGGCAGACGCCGACCGGAAAGCCGCCGCCGATACCCTTGGCGACAGCCATGATATCGGGCGTGACGCCTGACCATTCGTGCGCGAACAGCTTGCCGGTGCGACCGACGCCGGACTGCACCTCGTCGAGGATCATCAGAAGGCCGTGCTCGTCGCACAGTTCGCGCAGCGCCCGCATGAAGGCGTTCGGAGCGACCCTGATGCCCCCCTCGCCCTGCACCGGCTCGATCAGGATGCCGGCGGTCTCGGACCCGATCGCGGCCTTGACCGCGTCGAGGTCGCCGAACGGCACCTGGTCGAAGCCATCCACCTTGGGGCCGAAGCCTTCCAGGTACTTCTGCTGCCCGCCCGCCGCGATCGTCGCCAGGGTCCGGCCGTGAAAGGCGCCTTCGAAGGTGATCAGCCGGTAGCGCTCCGGGGCGCCGTTCACATAGTGGTAGCGGCGCGCCGTCTTGATCGCCGTCTCGACCGCCTCGGCGCCCGAGTTGGTGAAGAAGCAGACGTCCGCGAACGTCGCCTCCGTCAGGCGGTCGCCGAGCTTCGACTGCTCCGGGATTTCCCACAGGTTCGACACGTGCCACAGGCGTCGGGCCTGGTCGGTCAGTGCCTCCACGAGATGGGGGTGGCTGTGGCCGACCGAAACCACGGCGATACCGCTGGCGAAGTCGAGATATTCCTCGCCTTCGACGGTAAACAACCGAATCCCTTCGCCCCGCTCGAAAGCGAGGTCGGCCCGCGCGAAGGTTGGGTATAGCGCAGACGTCACGGCTTAGAATCCTGTCCAGAAACGAAATATGCCGCCTGCTGAGGCGGCACCGGCTTAATTCTAGGCGAGGAGGCAGCGATGTCAATCTGTGCCGCCGGCAACGGGCCGTGGCGCCGACATCCCGCCCCCGGCTATGGCGTCCGACCCCGCCGACATCGGGACAGGACACCCTTCTCCCGCGCGTCTCCCGCGCGCGGGGGCGGGAAAGTGTTGCATTCGCGACTCACATTCGGGGGTTCCTGGGGAAATCGTTGAGGAACCGTTACTGCGGGGTTGCCGGGGAGTCCGCCGGTATTGTAGCTTTCGGGCATTGGGTACGACATTTCGTGCGGCGGACCAGTACGTCACCCAGATTTAGTGGGAACAGCGGCTCGTAAAATCGCGATTCCGCGATGGACTCGGAGTCTGCCCGCAACCTAGACATGGAGTGGCGGATGTCTTGGACAGAAGAACGTGTCGAACTCCTCAAGAAGCTGTGGACCGACGGTCTGAGCGCGAGCCAGATCGCGGCGGAGCTTGGAGGGGTGACGCGAAATGCGGTTATCGGGAAGGTGCATCGGCTCGGACTGTCGGGACGCACCAAGACGACGCGTCCGGCTGCGCCCCGCGTGCGCAAGGCGCGCAGCCCCTCGATGCCGCCGCGGCCCGTCACGCGGGTGATCGGTAACACCGCGCTGAAGTTGAACGTCGTGGCCGAGCAGCAGGTCGAGGCCGAGATCGTCCCCGTGCGCACGCTGGCGCCGGTCACGGAACTGTTCATTCCGCCGGAGCAGCGCGCAACCATCCTGGAGCTCAACGAACACACCTGCAAATGGCCGATCGGCGATCCCGGCCATGACGACTTCTACTTCTGCGGCCGGCGCTCGGAGTCCGGGGTGCCCTATTGCGAGCATCATTGCAGCGTCGCCTATCAGCCGGCCTCGGATCGCAAGCGGTCCAAGGCGTCGGGCGCGAACTGACCCGGGTTCAGCTCTGAAAGCCTACGCCCGGCATCGTCCCTGCGGAGTCAGACGTTGGCGGGCGGGACGGTGACGCCGTTCGAACGGACCGTCCGGTCGCGCGGGTCGTGCCGCCAGGCGGCGGGGGGACAGTGGAAAGCCCGCGAAAAGGCGCGGCTGAAGGCGGCTTCGGTCCCGTAGCCTGCCTCTTCCGCGATCACGGGGATCGGCTTGGCGGTCGTCCTCAGGTCGGTGCTCGCAAGATAGAGCCGCCACTCGCGCACGTAGCGCATCGGCGATGTGGCGAGCACCGCTTCGAACCGGTCCGTCAGGGTGCTGCGCGACAGACCGGCCTCGGCCGCCAGCGTGGCAACGCTCCACTCCCGACGCGGCTGATCGTGGATCAGGGCAAGGCATCGGCCGAGTGCCGGGTCCCCGGCCGCAGCCAGCCAGCCGACCTTCTCCGGCGGCCCGGCGATGATCTGGTGGCGCAAGAGCTCGATGAAGATGATCTCGGTCAGCCGCTCGATGACGGACTGTCCCCCCGGCCGCGGGTGGTCCGTCTCCAGCTCCATTTGCCGGATTGTCGCGGCAAGCCAGCGGGTCTGCTCCGAGGTCGCGGTGCGCACGTGCAGCAGCGTCGGCAATGACTGTCTCAGCGGCCGGAAGTTCACCGCATCGCATTCGAGGTAGCCGCACAGCAGCCGCACCCGGCGGCCGTCGCCGCCGTAGCGCAGCACCGGCAGCTGGTTCCAGGGCTTCGGCGGAAGATCGTCGGTCGGCGAAATCCGGCGGCCGCCGCGGCCTGCGCCCAGTTGATGGCCGGTCGCAAACGGAAAGGCGGCGACGTCGCCGGCCTCGAGCGCCCATTCCCCTCCCTGCATGCGCAGCCAGCATTCGCCTTCGACGAGGATGTGGAACGGGATCGCTGCGACCGCCCGCGTGGCCAGCGCCGCCATGCGCGGCTTGTCGTCGGTTTCCCAGTCGCCTTCCGGCATCAGGCAGAACTGGAGGGCGCCGCCGAGCCGGACCGTGCGCAACAGCGCCGACAGCACGTCTCCGCCCGGGCCCGCCGGCCGAGCCGGCGCCGGCCGTTCGATCAACTCTTTCGGCGCTCCGGCCAAAGACGTCAGGACTCCCGCCGCCTATTGATCATCCGCAGTTCAGGCAGGAGCACATTACAATGACTGCGGAAACCGGAAAACTCGTGATTGTCGTAACCAGGGGCATCGACTCGGAGCTCTCGTCGGTCGCCTTCACGATTGCAAACGGCGCCTTGAGCGCCGGCATGAAGGTGTCGCTCTTTCTCACCAGCACGGCAATCGACCTGGTGCGCAAAGGCGGGCAGACGATGACCCAGGTGGCGCCGCTGGAGCCGCTGGCGGCGCTGATCTCGTCCTTCCAGGACCGCGGCGGCGTCATCTGGGCCTGCCCGCCCTGCGTCGCCTCGCGCGGCTACCGGCAGTCCGACCTGCTGGACGGCGTCGTCGTGATCGGTGCGAGCGCGATGTTCGAGGAAATCCGGACCGGAGCCGCGACGCTGTCCTTCTGAACCTCGTCAGGCGACGGTCACGAACTGCTCGTTGAAGGCGTAGCCGGCGCCGCGCACCGTGCGGATCGGGTCGGCCCGGCGGCCGCGGTTGATCGCCTTGCGCAGCCGTCCGACATGCACGTCGACGGTGCGCTCGTCGACATAGACGTCGCGGCCCCAGACGCCGTCGAGCAGTTGTTCGCGGGTGAACACCCGGCCCGGGCTCTGCATCAGGAATTCGAGCAGCCGGAACTCGGTAGGCCCCAGGTGGATCTCCCGGCCCGAGCGGCGCACCCGGTGGGTGTCGCGGTTGAGCTCGATGTCGCCGGCGTTGAGCACGCTCGCGATCAGCTCAGGCTTGACGCGCCGCAGCAGCGCCTTGACGCGCGCCATCAGCTCCGGGATCGAGAAGGGCTTCACCACGTAGTCGTCGGCGCCGGTGGCGAGACCACGGATCCGCTCCGTCTCCTCGCCGCGCGCCGTCAGCATGATGACCGGCAGCCCGTTGGTTTCGGGACGCGTGCGGATGCGGCGGCACAGCTCGATGCCGGAGATGCCGGGTAGCATCCAGTCCAGCAGCACCAGGTCGGGCGCGCCCTCGCGGATCCGCGTCTCGGCTTCGTCGCCGCGGCTGACCGCGTCGACGTCGTAGCCCTCCGACTCCAGATTGTACCGAAGCAGGAGGGTCAGAGGCTCCTCGTCTTCGACAATCAGGACCTTGGCGTTCATTGCCCCTGAATCCCGTGATTGGTCATCGTCTCGAAGTCGTTCGTCTTCCTGCGATCAGTCATCGGTTTGCGGATAGTCGGCCGGCGTGAAGCTCGAGGCGTCCTTCTTCGGACGCGCCTCGCGCAGCGGTGCGCCGGTGGAGAGATAGTAGATCGTTTCGGCGATGTTGGTGGCGTGGTCGCCGATGCGCTCGATGTTCTTGGCGGCGAACAGCAGATGCGTCGAGAACGTGATGTTGCGCGTGTCTTCCATCATGTAGGTCAGCAGCTCGCGGAAGATCGACGTGTACATGGCGTCGAGCTCGGAATCGCGATGCCAGACGTCCATGGCCTTGTCGACGTCGCGCTGCGTGTAGCTGTCGAGGACGTCCTTGAGCTGGCGCGACGCGATCCGGCTCATGCGGTCGATGCCGAGCGCCGCCTTGACGGCGCCGGTCTCCGACTGGATCGCCACCGCCCGCTTGGCGATGTTCTTCGCCAGGTCGCCGATGCGTTCCAGGTCGGACGAGATCTTGATCGCCGCGATGACCTCGCGCAGGTCGGCCGCCATCGGCTGGCGCTTGGCGATCATCAGGATCGCCAGTTCCTCGATCTCGTGTTCGAGCCGGTCGATCTCCTCGTCGGCGTTGATCGTGCGCATCGCCAGCTCTTCGTCGTGGCGGTTGAGCGCCTGGGTCGCGTCCGTCAGGACCTTCTCCGCATGGCCGCCCATGCGCGTGATCATGATGGCGAGCGCCTTCAGTTCGTCGTCGTAGGAAGTAACGATGTGTTCCGTCATGTCCGTTTCCTCGGTCCGCGGAGGCTTGTCCTCACGTACGTGCGATCAGCCGAAACGGCCGGTGATGTAGTCGTGGGTGCGCTCGTCCTTCGGGTTGGTGAAGATGTGCTCGGTGGGCCCGGCCTCGACCAGGATGCCGAGATGGAAGAAGGCGGTGCGCTGCGAGACGCGCGCGGCCTGCTGCATCGAGTGGGTGACGATGATGATGCAGTAGTTCTCCTTCAGCTCGTCGATCAGTTCCTCGACCTTGGCGGTGGCGATCGGATCGAGCGCCGAGCACGGCTCGTCCATCAGGATGACTTCGGGGCTCACCGCGATTGCCCGGGCGATGCACAGGCGCTGCTGCTGGCCGCCCGACATGCCGGTGCCCGGCTCGTCAAGGCGGTCCTTCACCTCGTTCCAGAGGCCGGCCTTGCGCAGGCTCGTCTCGACGATCTCGTCGAGCGCCGCCTTGTTGCTGGCCAGCCCGTGGATGCGCGGACCGTAGGCGATGTTCTCGTAGATCGACTTCGGGAACGGGTTCGGCTTCTGGAACACCATGCCGACCCGGGCGCGCAGTTCCACCACGTCGAGCGTGCGGTCGTAGATATCGCGTCCGTCCAGCGTGATGTCGCCGGTGACGCGGCAGCCGTCGATGGTGTCGTTCATCCGGTTGATGCAGCGCAGGAAGGTCGACTTGCCGCAGCCGGACGGTCCGATGAAGGCTGTGACCGAGCGCTCGGGAATGTCGATCGCCACGTCGAACAGGGCCTGCTTGGCGCCGTAGAACACGGAAACGTCCTTGGCGGAGACCCGGACGGGGTTCATGTCCGGATCGGGGATGATGATCGGCCCGGTCGCGGCGCGCTGCTCGGCGGTGGTCACTTGGTTCATGTCGTTGCTCCCGTTACCACGTCCGCTCGAGGCGCTGACGCAGGAAGATGGCGATACCGTTCATGATGATGAGGAAGCCCAGCAGCACCAGGATCGCGGCCGACGTCCTGTCGACGAAGCCGCGCTCGGGACTGTCGGCCCAGATGAAGATCTGCGTCGGCAGGGCGGTCGACGCATCGAGCAGGCCGCCGGGCGGCGAGGTGATGAAGGCGTTCATGCCGATCAGCAGCAGCGGCGCGGTTTCGCCCAGCGCCTGGGCGAGGCCGATGATCGTGCCGGTCAGGATGCCCGGCAGCGCCAGCGGCAGGACGTGATGCATGACCACCTGGTGCCGGGAGGCGCCCATGCCGAGCCCGGCCTCGCGGATCGACGGCGGCACCGCCTTCAGCGACGCCCGCGTCACGATGATGATGGTGGGCAGCGTCATCAGCGACAGCACCATGCCGCCGACCAGCGGCGCTGATCGCGGCAGGCCGAAGAAGTTGAGGAAGACGGCCAGGCCCAGCAGCCCGAACACGATGGACGGCACGGCGGCCAGGTTGTTGATGTTGACCTCGACCAGGTCGGTCCACCGGTTCTTCGGCGCGAACTCCTCGAGATAGACCGCCGCCGCGATGCCGACGGGGAACGAGATCAGGAAGCAGACCAGCAGGGCGTAGAACGATCCGACGATGGCGCCGGCCAGACCGGCGAGCTCGGGGAACCGGCTGTCTGAGTTGAAGAACAGGCCCCAGTTGAACGGCGTCGAGATCCGCCCTTCCTCCACGAGCTGGTCGTACCAGCCGATCTGCTGGTCGTCGATCTTGCGCTGATCCTCCGGGAGGTCGCGGCTGAGCACGCCCTTCTCCAGCTGGTCGAAGGGATCGGAGACCGGCACCGTGATGTCGAACGTCGTGCCGATCAGGGCGGGATCGGCGACGACGCGGTCGCGGATCATGTACTGGGTGTTGTTGGTCAGGAGCTGGCCGAGGTCGCGCTGCTGGCGCGGATCGGTGACCTCCGGGAAAAGTTGCGCAAGCGTGTCCTTGACGATCGCCCGGTAGTTGCCCTTGGAGGGATCGTCCTCGCTGACATATTGCGGATCGACGTAGACCGGCACCGTCACCATCGTCTGGACGAAGGAGCGGTAGCCGTTGGCGACCAGCGAGACGATCAGGATGCCGAGCAGCCCGACCGCGATGCAGATCGCGCCGATGCCCAGCAGGCGCAGCCGGCGGTCGGCCATGTGGCGGCGCCTGCGCCTCGCGGCCGCGGCTTCGCTGGACCAGTCGAACTTGGCCGGCAGGGATGCGTCAGCGGTGCTCATTCGTACTGCTCCCGGTATTTCTGGACGATCCGCAAGGCGATGATGTTGAGGCAAAGCGTGACGACGAACAGGACCAGGCCGAGCGCGAAGGCGGCCAGGGTCTTTGGACTGTCGAATTCGGTGTCGCCGATCAGCAGGGTGACGATCTGCACGGTCACCGTGGTCACCGAGTCGATCGGGTTGAACGTCAGCGTGGCGATCAGTCCCGCCGCCATCACCACGATCATGGTCTCGCCGATGGCGCGGCTCAGCGCCAGCAGCACGCCGCCCATGATGCCCGGCAGTGCCGCCGGGAGCATGACCTTGACCATGGTCTCGGCGCGCGTCGCACCGAGCGCCAGCGAGCCGTCGCGCATGGTGCGCGGCACCGCCTTGAGTGCATCGTCCGACAGCGACGAGATGAACGGGATGATCATGATGCCCATCACCGCGCCGGCCGCCAGCGCGCTGTTCGGCGATATGGCGATGCCCATTACCGAGCCGGTCTCGCGCACGGCCGGGGCGACGATCAGCACCGCGAAGAAGCCGTAGACGACGGTCGGGATGCCGGCCAGCAGTTCCATCACCGGCTTGACCACCGTGCGGACGCGGTCGTTGGCGTATTCGACGAGGTAGATCGCCGTGTAGATGCCGATGGGCGTCGCCACGAGCATGGCGATGAAGGCGATCAGCAGCGTGCCGGTGAACACCGGAATCGCGCCGAACGCGCCCTTCCCGGCGACCTGGTCGGCGCGCAGCGCGATCTGCGGCTCCCAGCTCAGGCCGAACAGGAACTCGTGCAGGGGAACGCGCTTGAAGAATTCCCAGGCCTCGAAGACCAGAGAGGCGACGATGCCCACGGTCGTCAGGATCGCCACCAGCGAGCAGAAGATCATCAGGCCCGACAGCACCGTCTCGAAGTTGTTGCGGGCCCGGAACCGGACGGCCAGCCGGCCGCGCGCCACGACCAGCGCGATGATCATCAGCGCCAGCGTCACGACGAGCATCGCCCAGCGCGCGATCGCCTCCCATCGGTTGTACATCTCCGCTGCCCGCGTGATGTCTGGCGTCGGCTCGGCGAAGATGCGCCCGGCGGCGACGTTCTTGATCTCGGAGAGGACGAGGCTCGTGCGCGAGGCGCTGTCACCGTCGAGATAGCCGGCCGGCAGGCTGGACAGCAGCATGTGATCTATGACGGGGCCCTGCAGGAACAGCCAGAGCAGGACGAGAACGAACGCCGGAACGCCTACCCAGACGGCGACGAAGGCGCCGTGATAGCCGGGCAGCGAATGAACGTGGCGGCCGTCGGTGGCGACATAGCGCCTGCCCGCCGTCTGGCCAATGAAGTATCCGACGACTGAAACGATGACGATCAGGAGAAGTGCGTACCCGGCCACGACGGCTCTCCCTGGGAGTCGGCACCGGCGACAAACGGACCGGCGCGGGAAACGGGGAAACGGCCTCGCGCCGCCCGCTGCCGGGCGGCGCGAGAACCGGTAGCCTCTGCGATCAGCTGCCGAAGCGGCTCATCGGCGTGCCGGCTTCGGTGGCTTCGCGGGTCTTCGTGCGCTCTTCCTCCGACAGCGGGATGAGGCCGCGCTCGGAGAGGTAGCCGCCTTCGCCCATCGAGGCCTCGGAGACGTATTCGGTCACGAATTCCTCCAGGCCCGGGACGACGCCGCGGTGCGCGTTCTTGACGTAGAAGAACAGCGGGCGCGACACCGGATAGGAGCCGTCGGCGATGGTCTCGGTCGAGGGCGCGACGCCGTCGATCTTCTCGCCTTCCAGCGTGTCCTGGTTCTCGTACAGGAACGAGAAGCCGAAGATGCCGAAGGCGTTGTGGTCGGCGTTCAGCCGCTGGACGATCAGGTTGTCGTTCTCGCCGGCCTCGACGAACGGACCGTCCTGGCGCATCCGCTTGCAGACTTCGTCCTTCTTGTCGTCCTCGAGAGCCTCGATCGCCGGGAAGGACGCGCAGCCCTCTTCCATGACCAGCTCGACCCAGGCGTCACGGGTGCCGGAGGTGGGCGGCGGGCCGAAAACGGTGATCTCGGCGTCGGGCAGCGAGGGATCGATTTCCGACCACTTCTTGTACGGATTGGCGACGATCTCGCCGTCCACCTCGACCTCGGCGGCGAGAGCCTGGAACAGCTGCGGCCGGGTGATGTCCATCGTGGTGCCTTCGCGCGACGAGGCGAAGGCGATGCCGTCATAGCCGATCAGGACTTCGGTGATGCTGTCCACGCCGGCGTCCTGGCAGGCCTTGTATTCGGATTCCTTCATGGCACGCGAGGCGCCGGTGATGTCCGCGAAATCCGGGCCGACGCCGCCGCAGAAGATCTTCATGCCGCCGCCGGTGCCGGTCGACTCGACGACCGGGGCCGGATTGCCGGTGGCGTTGGCGAATTCTTCGGCAACGGCCTGCGTGAACGGAAACACGGTCGACGACCCGACGATGCGGATCTGATCGCGGGCGGCGGCCGGCGAAGCGGCGATGGCCCCCGCTACCGCGATCGCGGCAACGCTGGCGAATGTGGAATATTTCACGTGATTGCTCCCTGTCAGGATCGGATTGAGTACGCGGTTCGATACGCGTCGGTTCGGACCGAAGCGTTTGCCCGGGCCACATCCCGCCGCGACTCTATGGGCCTCGTGCGATCCTTCTACGACAGGCCTGTAACGTATTGATGACAAGATAATATGTTGTTTTTGTTATGGAATCTCATCCGCACGACTGTGGACGACGGAATCACGTCACATTTTCCGCGCCGTCCAGCAGCACCTTGAATTCCGCCCCCTCCCCGGGCTTGCTGTCGATCAGGAGCTGGCCGTGGTGACGGTTCAGGATGTGCTTGACGATCGCCAGTCCGAGGCCGGTTCCGCCCTTTTCGCGGCTCGAGGCGGTGTCGACGCGATAGAAGCGCTCGGTGAGCCGCGGAAGGTGTTCGGCGGCTATTCCCGGCCCGTAGTCGCGCACCGTGACCGAGGCGCGCGCCGGCTTGCCGGCGCCGCGCTGCACCGACACGGCGGTCACGTCGACCCGGCCGCCCGACTGGCCGTACTTGATGGCGTTATGGACGAGGTTCTGGAAGACCTGCGCCAGTTCGTCCCGATCGCCGACCACCGACAGCGGCCGGTCGCGGATGTCGAGCTTCAGCTCGACGCCGCTCTCGATGGCGAGCGGATGCATGGCGTCGGCGACGTGCTCCAGGATCGGCGCGACGTCCACCACCGTCTCCGGGCGCACATGCGCCTTCAGCTCGATGCGGCTCAGCGACATCAGGTCGTCGATCAGCCGCGACATGCGCCGCGCCTGCACGGCCATGATTTCCAGGAACCGCTCGCGCGCGTCGGCGTCGTTGCGGGCCGGGCCCTGCAGGGTCTCGATGAAGCCGGTGACGGAGGCGAGCGGCGTCCGCAGTTCGTGGCTCGCATTGGCGACGAAATCGACCCGCATGCGCTCGACGCGCTGGGCCTCGGTGAGGTCGCGCAGCAGGACCAGGTAGACGGCCGGTCGCGCCGGGGCGGCCGGGCCGGCGTCGCCCAGCGGGCTCACCCGCGCCTCGAACCAGCGGTCCGCCGGCACCCGCTCGAAGAACGTCACGGTCGCGGTGGCACCGGTCGCCCTCGCCCGCTGCACGGCATCGCCGACCTCCGGAGCCCGCAGCACGAACGAGATCGGCTGGTTCTTCGCGACGACGCCGAACAGCTTGCTCGCCGTCGTGTTCTGGAAGCGGACGTTGCCGGCCCGGTCGATCAGGAAGCACGGATCCGGCAGGCCGTCGGCCACCGCCGCGTATCCGGCAAGCGGGTCCAGGACGTCGGCCGTGCCGGTGGCGCGGTCGGCCGGCTTTCCGTTGGCATCGCCGTGGCGCAGGAGCACGATCGCGACGATGGCGAAGCCGAGCGCCGCGACCGGAAGGCTCAAGCCCGCAAACAGCCAGCAGCCGACGAAGACCGCAGCAGCGATTGCGAGCGGCCAGCGCGCGGCCTCGATGCGCCGCACGAGCGCCGAGGCGCGGGTCGGAGTGCGCCGGGCCGGCTCTGATTCAGTCCGCGTCATGGGTCCCCGAAATCTCGACGTTCGCGCTTCCCTTATCCCCAAGCACCGCCGAGGCCAACTCTCTCGTTGCGGTTTCCCGGGCCGGGCCCGCGCGTTGGCATGCCCGCGTGACACTGCCGTGTCCGGTGATACTGTCTGGGAAAGGGTTCACGGCGCCGGGAGGTCGCAGATGGGAAAATCGAAGGACACGCCGTCCTCCGGCGGCAAGAGTTCGAGGAAGTCGGCCGGCAAGGCCTTCGATCTCGACGATCCGAAGCTTCCGAAGCGCATCGACCATGGCGCGCTGCAGTCGGGCCACTATCCCTATGACAGCAAGATGGACTCCCACGCCTACGAGGACGAGCTGCGGCTGCTGCAGATCGAGCTGCTCAAGCTGCAGGCCCACGTCCGCGATGCCGGCATGCGGCTGGTGGTGCTGTTCGAGGGCCGCGACTCCGCCGGCAAGGGCGGCACGATCCGGCGGTTCATGCGCCATCTCAATCCGCGCCATGCACAGATCGTCGCCCTGTCGAAGCCGAACGAGCGGGAGGCCGGCGAATGGTACTTCCAGCGCTATATTCGCCGGCTTCCGACAAAGGGCGACATCGCCCTGTTCGACCGCTCCTGGTACAACCGGGCCGGCGTCGAGCGGGTCATGGGGTTCTGCACGCCGGAGGAGACGGAACGGTTCCTGCAGGTGGTGCCGACGTTCGAGCGCATGCTCGTGGACGACGGGATCGTCCTGATGAAGATCTGGCTGAACATCGGCCGGGAGATGCAGATGAAGCGGTTTCACGCCCGCCGGCACGACCCGCTCAAGCAATGGAAAATCTCCGACGTCGATCTCGCCGCCATCGAAAAGTTCGACGCCTACACGATTGCCCGCGACGAACTCCTGTCGCGCACCCACACCGAGTACGCCCCCTGGACCGTCATCCGCGCCAACGACAAGAAGCGGACCCGCCTGAACGCCCTGCGCCTCGTGCTGTCGCATTGCGACTACGAGAAGAAGGACGAAAAGATAGTCGGCGTACCGGATCCGAAGATCGTTCTCCCCGCGCCGGCGTTCCTCGCCGATCGCGGCGACTGAGCAGGTCCGGGGCCGCAGCAGCGCCCTTGATTCCGGTGCGGCGATGTTTAAGTGACCTTCCGGAGGACGACCTCCCCCGCAGATTGGGCAATTCGACCGGGACGGCCCGGGCATGGTGAGCATCATGTCGTGGGTCTTTTTGTTTCTTGCCGGTCTTCTCGAGGTTGTCTGGGCGACTGCGATGAAGGAATCGCAGGGCTTCACCCGTGCCGTGCCGACGGCGATCACGCTCGCAGCATTGGCCGGTTCGATGGGACTGCTGGCGATCGCGATGCGCAGCCTGCCGCTCGGCACCGCCTACATGGTCTGGACCGGGATCGGCGCGATCGGCGCGTTCGCAGCCGGTGTCTGGTTCCTCGGCGAGGCGCTCACCCTGCAGCGGGTCGTGGCGGCCCTGCTGATCGTCGCCGGGATCGTGACGATGAAACTGTCCCACTGACCGTCCGGTCGTCGGGGCGCGGGAGGCCTTGAGCAAGTCCTCCCCGGGTGGAATCATTCCGCGACGATCCTGGCACGGGAGGCGACGGCGAGCGATCATGGCGAAGGAAATCGAACGGAAGTTCCTCGTTGCCGGCGACGGCTGGCGGCGTGGGGGCCATTCCAGCATGCGCCTGCGCCAGGCCTATCTGGCCAGCACCGACGCCGCCGCGATCCGGGTGCGCATCGTCGATGACCGCGACGCGTTCCTGACCATCAAGTCCGCCGGCAAGGGCATGTCCCGCGACGAGTTCGAATATTCGATCCCCGTCGCGGACGCCGAGGCGATGCTGGCGCTGCGGGTGGGAGAGATGATCGAGAAGATCCGCCACGCGATCCCCTGCGCGGACGGCGACCTCACGGTGGACGAATTCGGCGGCGGCAACGAGGGACTCGTGATCGCCGAGATCGAACTGCCGGACGAGGCCTGCGATCCGGCGCTGCCGGACTGGATCGGCGCCGAGGTCACCGACGACCGCAGGTTCTACAATGCGAGCCTTTCCGCCCGGCCGTTCTCCGCCTGGGCGCCTGCGGACCGCGCGGCCATACTCGGCAGCGGCGGATAGCCCTCAAGCCGTCACTTCTTCCGGGCGGGCCCGGCCGTCGGTATCTCGTGCCCCGGGCTGACGACGGCAGGCGGATCGCTGGCCGGAAACGTCTCTTCGAGACCCTCATCGAGCAGGTGGTTGAGATGCTCCTTGCGCTTCGTCCGGTCGTCCTCTTCGGACATCGGCCGCGGCTTTCGCGATTGCTTCGTCATGACATCTCCTTCGCCCGGAGCCGGAGGCTCGCGTTTCGTTGCACCGGCGACACTCCTTTATATGGGGAGCATCCCCTCGGACTTCACCTCCTCCATCACCGCATAGGTATGGGTCTCGCGCACCCCCGGCATCGCCAGCAGCACATCGGCGAGGAAGCGGCGGTAGGCGGTCATGTCGGCGACGCGCGCCTTGACCAGGTAGTCGAAGCCGCCGGCCACCATGTGGCACTCCATCACCTCCGGGGCGCGGCGCACGGCAGCGGCAAAGGTATCGAACACGTCGGGCGTGGTCCGGTCGAGCTTCACCTCGACGAAGACCAGCAGGCCGAGCGCCAGCTTCCCCGGGTCGAGGCGCGCCGAATAGCCCAGGATGACTCCGTCGCGGGTCAGCCGCCTGACCCGTTCGGCCGTCGCCGTCGGCGACAGCCCGACGCGCTCCGCCAGGTCGAGCGTCGTCATGCGCCCCTCCGTCTGCAGGGCGGCGAGGATGCGGCGATCGATACGGTCGATTCCGTGAATTTCGCGCATCGCCGCCTGTTTCGCCTTCGCTGCCACCGCAATCCCCGCCCATTTCCGTGAAAGTCACCATGTATTACCTGATATCGTGGAGAATATCCAAGCGTGGAGGCTGATTTGCCCGCAGATGCTTCGCCGACCCTCGACCCGGCCCCGGACGGCGCCCCGCCGTCCGGCCCCGAGGTCGTCCCCGGTTTCGCCGCCCCCTACGCCGCCGCCGACGGCCCGCTGATCGCCCGCCTGCTCGCCGACACCCGGCTGTCGCCGGAAGCCGAGGACCGCGTCGACGACACCGCCCGCCTCCTGATCGACGGCATCCGGGCGCGCATCGGCGGCATCGGCGGGGTTGAGGACTTCCTGCGCGAGTACGGCCTGTCGACCCGCGAGGGCCTGGCGCTGATGGTGCTGGCCGAGGCGCTGCTGCGGGTTCCCGACGCCGCCACCGCCGACCGGCTGATCGAGGACAAGCTCGGCGTCGCCGACTGGTCGGAGCACGAGGGCCACGGCGACACGTGGCTCGTGTCCGCCTCGACCTGGGCGCTCGGCCTGTCGACCCGCTTCGTCCATCCCGGCGAGACGCCGGAGGGCATCATCGCCGGCCTCGTCAAGCGGCTCGGGCTGCCGGCCGTGCGCACCGCGACGCGGCGGGCGATGCGCGTGCTCGGCCACCAGTTCGTGCTCGGCGAGACGATCAGGGATGCACTTTCCCGGGCCCGCTCGGCGTCGAGCCGCGGCCTGCGCTATTCCTACGACATGCTCGGCGAGGGCGCCCGCACCCAGGCCGACGCCGACGGCTACTTCGCCTCCTACGCCAATGCCATCGACGCGATCGGCAAGACCGCCGGCAACCGTCCCCTGCCCGACCGGCCGGGCATCTCCGTCAAGCTGTCGGCCCTGCACCCGCGCTACGAGGCGGTGAAGCGCGAGCGCGTCATGCGAGAGCTGGTGCCGAGCCTGATCGAGCTCGCCCGCAAGGCGAAAGGCTTCGACCTCAACCTCACCGTCGACGCCGAGGAGGCCGACCGGCTGGAACTGTCGCTCGACGTCTTCGCCGCCGCGCTCGCCGATCCCTCGCTGGCCGGCTGGGACGGCTTCGGGCTTGCCGTGCAGGCCTACCAGAAGCGCGCGCCGCGGGTGATCGACTGGCTCCGCGAGGCAGCCGAGCACCACGACCGCCGCCTCATGGTGCGCCTCGTCAAGGGCGCCTACTGGGACACCGAGGTGAAGCGGGCGCAGGAGCGCGGCCTCGACGGCTTCCCTGTGTTCACCCGCAAGCCGGCGACCGACCTCTGCTACATGGCCTGCGCCTCACGCCTGCTGGCGGCGCGGCCCCGGCTCTATCCGCAGATCGCCACCCACAACGCGCTGACCGTCGCCGGCGTCCTGGAGATGGCCGGCGGCGCCGATGGCTACGAATTCCAGCGCCTGCACGGCATGGGCGAGGCGCTCTACGAGACGCTGGCCAGGCACGTGCCGCAGGCCGCCTGCCGGATCTACGCCCCGGTCGGCGGACATCGCGACCTGCTCGCCTACCTCGTCCGTCGCCTGCTCGAGAACGGCGCCAATTCCTCCTTCGTCTCGGTGGTCGGCGACAAGTCGGTGCCGGTCGAGCGGCTGCTGGTGCGGCCGGCGGCCTATCTCGGCCCCGACGAGCCGGCCCGCCATCCGGCGATCCCGCTTCCCGTCGACCTCTACCGGCCGCGGCGCGCCAATTCGCGCGGCCTCGAGTTCGGCCACCGCGCGGCGCTCGCCGCGCTGGTGAAGGGTGTCGACGCGACCGCCGTCCCGGTCGCCGACGCGCGCCCGGTGGCCGGCGGCAAGGCGCTGCAGGGCACCGCGCGTCCGGTCGTCAGCCCGGTCGACGGCAAGACCGTTGTCGGTACCGTCCACGAAGCCGCGCCCGACACCGCCGACGCGGCGGTCGAGGCGGCGGCGAAGGGCTTCGCCGCCTGGTCGCGGGTCGTCCCCGAGGAGCGCGCCCGCATCCTCGAGCGCATCGCCGATGCCTACGAGGACAAGCAGGACGACCTGATGGCGCTGCTGGCGGCCGAAGGCGGCCGCACCCTCGTCGACGGGCTCGCCGAGGTCCGCGAGGCCATCGATTTCTGCCGCTACTACGGCGCCGAGACCCGCCGGGTCTTCGTGGAAAAGGTCATGCCCGGCCCGACCGGCGAGGAGAACCGCTACCGCCACCGCGGCCGCGGCGTCTTCGTCTGCATAAGCCCGTGGAACTTCCCGCTGGCGATCTTCACCGGCCAGATCGTCGCGGCGCTTGCCGCCGGCAACGCCGTCGTCGCCAAGCCGGCCGAGCAGACGCCGCTGGTCGGCGCTTTTGCCGTGCGGCTGATGCACGAGGCCGGCATCCCCGGAGAGGCGCTGCAGATCGTCCCGGGCGACGGCGCGGTCGGCGCGCGGCTTGTCGGCCACCGCCGTGTCGCCGGCGTCGCCTTCACCGGCTCCACCGAAACCGGCGGGAAGATCAACCGGGCGCTCGCCGCCAAGGACGGGCCGATCGTGCCGCTGATCGCGGAGACCGGCGGCATCAACTCGATGATCGTCGACGCCACCGCCTTGCCCGAGCAGGTCGCCGACGACGTCGTGATGTCCGCCTTCCGCTCCGCCGGCCAGCGCTGCTCGGCCCTGCGCCTGCTGCTGGTGCAGGAGGACGTCGCCGACAAGGTGATCGACATGATCTGCGGCGCCGCCCGCGAACTGACGCTCGGCGATCCCGCCGACCCCGCCACCGACATCGGCCCGGTCATCGACGCGGAGGCCCGCGACAGGCTCGCCGCCCATGTCGCCCGCATGGAGACGGAGCAGACGGTCCGCTTCTCCGGTGCCACTCCCGACGGACCGCTGGCCGGCGGCACCTGGTTTGCCCCGCACGTGGTCGAGCTTGAATCGGCGGCCGACCTCACGGAGGAGATCTTCGGCCCAGTGCTGCACGTGGTGCGCTGGAAGGCGCGCGACCTCGACGCCGTGATCGACCGGATCGGGGCCACCGGCTACGGCCTGACCCTCGGCGTCCACAGCCGCATCGACGCCGTCCATCGCAAGGTCGCCGACCGGCTGCCCGTCGGCAACGTCTACGTCAACCGCAACATCATCGGCGCCGTCGTCGGCACCCAGCCCTTCGGCGGTTCCGGCCTGTCGGGCACCGGTCCCAAGGCCGGCGGCCCCGACTACCTCGCCCGCTTCGCCCAGGAGCAGGTCGTCTCGATCAACACCGCCGCCGCCGGCGGCAACGCCTCGCTGATCGCCATCAGCGACGACCGCGGCTAGGAGGCGACGCACCGGGCAAAGCGTCCGCGGCGACCCCCGGGGCGATCCCTCGCTCCGCTCATCTCCGCGGACCCTACCTCCCAACGCCCCCTCCCGATCATCCCCGCGGACCCAGCCCGGTGAACGCCACCTTCCGCTCATCCCCGCGGACTTGCGCAATCGACCACTCTCCGCTCGTCCCCGCGGAAGCGGGGACCCAGCGCAAGGCCCGGCGAAGCCGCCGCTTTCCCCCCGCCAAACGCCCTCTCCCACGTCATCCCGGAAACGGCGCAGCCGTTATCCGGGATCGGAGAACCGGGGCGCCACCTGTGGCTCCCCGATCCCGGCTCTCCGCTGCGCTCCGGCCGGGATGACGAGGGAGACGGAATGCAGCGGCTTCTCCACGCTGACAGGAATAGCCCGAGACGCGCCCCCTCCCCCCGCTCGTCCCCGCGGACGCGGGGGCCCCAGCGCAACGACCCGGCCAAGCCGCCGCCTTCCTCCCCCGTACCCCGCACCCTCTACGTCATCCCGGAAACGGCGCAGCCGTTATCCGGGATCGCCAGGAGCCGCAGCGGCTGCGGTCTGGGGCGATCCCGGCTCTCCGCTGCGCTCCGGCCGGGATGACGCGCGTGGGCTGGTACGACTGGTGGCATCGTCGGAGCGCAATGGACCGGCAGGAAGCCACAAACCTCCGCCTCTGCCCGCCCGGAACGGCCCGGCCACACCCTTCCCCCGCTCGTCCCCGCGGAAGCGGGGACCCAGTGCAACGACCCGGCGAAGCCGCCGCTATTCTCCGGCCCAACGCCACACCCTCTCCCTCGTCATCCCGGAAACGGCGCAGCCGTTATCCGGGATCGCCAGGAGCCGCAGCGGCTGCGATCTGGTGCGATCCCGGCTCTCCGCTGCGCTCCGGCCGGGATGACGTAAGTGGGCTGGGGCGACTGGGGGTTTCGTCGTCGGGGATCTCCGAGAGCCAGCCGCCCCCTCCCCGCTCGTCCCCGCAGAAGCGGGGACCCAGCACAACGACCGGCGCAGCCGCCGCCTTCCTCCCCCCTACCCCGCACCCTCTACGTCATCCCGGAAACGGCGCAGCCGTTATCCGGGATCGGAGAGCCGGGGCGCCTCCTGTGGCTCGCCGATCCCGGCTCTCCGCTGCGCTCCGGCCGGGATGACGCGGGTGGGCTGGTGCGACTGGTGGCATCCTCGGAGCGCAAAAGACCGGCAGGAAGCGGCGAACCTGAACGCTTGCGCCTGCTCGGAAAGGTCCCACTGCACCCTCCCCTCCGCTCGTCCCCGCGGAAGCGGGGACCCAGCGCAAGGCCGGCGAAGCCGCCGCGTTCCTCCCGCCACACCCTCTCCCTCGTCATCCCGGAAACGGCGCAGCCGTTATCCGGGATCGCCAGGAGCCGCAGCGGCTGCGGTCTGGTGCGATCCCGGCTCTTCGCTGCGCTCCGGCCGGGATGACGCGGGTGGGCTGGTGCACCCGGTGGGATCTTCGTCGCGGATTCCCGAGAGCCGGCCGCCCCTCCTCCCCCGCTCACCCCAGCACGCGCGCGGGGATCCAGCGCAACGGTCCGACGCCGCCGACCGGCTTCGCGCTCGCGATCGAGCGGGGGCGGGGATGTGACCGCTCGAGCCCCGGACCCGAGCCCCGCGCAGCCGGTTGGCGCCATCCGTCGCACCCGGCTTCGTTGACATCGGGACGTGTCTGCGCTTTGTTCCACGCGGAAACATGACTTTTAGAGTCTGGAATTATTCCAACTCGTCCAGGGGTTTACGGGGCGAGCTGGTTCGGCTCGCAGACATCGAATCTCACGACGAAGGGACCTGGGGACACCGACATGCGACACACGATACTGACGCTGGCGACGGGCGGGCTGCTCGCCCTGTCGAGCGCGTCCGCCAATGCCGCCGACGCGAAGGCGGTGCTCGAGAACTACGCCGACATCGCGCTTGCCGGCTACGAGGATTCGCTGCAGACGGCCAGGACGCTGGAAGCCGCCATCGACAAGCTGGTCGCCGATCCGAGCGAGGCGACGCTGAAGGCCGCCCGCGAGGCATGGCTCGCCGCCCGCGTCCCCTATCAGCAGACCGAGGCGTTCCGGTTCGGCAACGCCATCGTCGACGACTGGGAAGGCAAGGTGAACGCCTGGCCGCTCGACGAAGGCCTGATCGACTACGTCGATCCGTCGTACGGCACCGAGTCCGACACCAACGGCTACTACACCGCCAACATCGTCGCCAATCCGGTGGTGAAGGTCGGCGGCCAGGAAGTCGATGCCAAGACCATTTCGGCGGACTTCCTCTCGGATACGCTGCAGGAGATCGGCGGCGTCGAGGCCAATGTCGCGACCGGCTACCACGCCATCGAGTTCCTGCTCTGGGGCCAGGACCTGAACGGTACCGGGGCGGGCGCCGGCAACCGGCCCCACACCGATTTCGACCCGGCCAACTGCACCGGCGGCAACTGCGAGCGCCGCGCCCAGTACCTCACCGCCGCTGTCGACCTGCTGGTCCGCGACCTGGACGACATGGTCGGCGAATGGGGCAAGGACGGCGAGGCCCGCGGCAACCTCATCGGCGGCGAGCCCGATGTCGGCCTGATAGCCATCCTGACCGGGCTCGGCAGCCTGTCCTACGGCGAACTGGCCGGCGAGCGCATGAAGCTCGGCCTGCTGCTGCACGATCCCGAGGAGGAGCATGACTGCTTCTCCGACAACACCCACAACTCCCACTACTACGACCAGCTCGGCATCGTGAACGTCTACACGGGCTCCTACACCCGGGTCGACGGCTCCAGGGTCGAGGGCGCGAGCCTGTCCGATCTCGTCAAGGCGAAGTCGCCCGAGCTCGACGAGGAACTGCGCGCCAAGCTGCAGAAGACGCTCGACGCGATGGACGAGATCCGCAAGCGGGCCGCCGACGGCGAGGCCTACGACCAGCAGATCGGCGAAGGCAACGAGGCGGGCAACGCGGCGGTGCAGTTCGCCATCGACGGCCTGGTCGACCAGACCCGCTCGATCGAACGCGTCGTCTCCGAACTCGGCCTTCAGGGAGTGACGATCGAGGGCTCCGACAGCCTCGACAATCCCGATGCGGTGTTCCAGTAGGACCGGATGACGGGGCCGGCGCGAGCCGGTCCCGATAGGGAGCCTTCGAAATGCACGTTCGGCGGGGTCTGGCAGCGGCGGTGGCGGTCATCGCCTTGTCGGGCCCTGTCGCCGTCGCCGTCGCCGCCGCAACCGGTGTCCTGGAGTGGCGCGACGATCTGTCGCCGCACGACCGCGGCCGCGTCGCAGCGGTGACCGCGCCGGCGACGGGCTTCTCGGCGCCGGAGCCCTTCGAGCTCAAGCCGGCCGGCGCCGCCACCGTCGACAAGATCGTCAATCGCGACATCTTCTCCCATCCCTCGGGCAACCTGTCCTTCGAGCAGCGCGAGAGCTTCTTCCTCGGCAACGGCCTGTTCCGCAAGGACTGGGTGTCGTCGCCGTCCTCGACGCAGGCCTCCGACGGCCTCGGCCCGCTGTTCAACGCCCGCTCCTGCCAGGGCTGCCACCTCAAGGACGGCCGCGGCCATCCCCCGCGCAACGCCGAGGACGACGCCGTCTCGATGCTGATCCGCCTGTCGGTGCCGCCGTCGAGCGACGCGGAACGCAACCAGCTCCTCGAGCGCAGCCTCGCCGTTCTGGCGGAGCCGACCTACGGCACGCAGCTGCAGGATTTCGCCGTCCCCGGCCTGCCCGCCGAGGGCAAGGTGAGCGTCACCTACGAGGAGATCCCGGTCGCGCTGAACGGCGGCGAGACGGTGAGCCTGCGCAGGCCGACCTTCGCGATCACCGACCTCGGCTTCGGCCCGATGCGCGAGGACACGCTGATCTCGCCGCGCATCGCCCAGCCGATGATCGGCCTCGGGCTGCTGGAGGCGGTGGCCGAAGCCGACATCCTCGCCAGGTCCGATCCCGACGACGCCGATGGCGACGGGATATCCGGCCGCCCGAACCTCGTGCGCGACGTCGAGACCGGCGAGATCATCCCCGGCCGCTTCGGCTGGAAGGCGATCCAGCCGACCATCCGCGCCCAGACCGCGCATGCCTTCGCCGGCGACATGGGACTGTCGACGCCGGTCCTGCCTGTCCATTCGGGCGACTGCACCGACGCCCAGGCCGACTGCCTCGCCATGCCGGACGGCGCGCAGCCGGCGCTCGGCCCCGAGGAGGTTCCCGAGGACCTGCTCGATCTCGTCGTCTTCTATTCCGCCAATCTCGGCGTCCCGGAGCGGCGCGACGTCGACGACCCGCAGGTGCTGGCCGGCAAGGAGCAGTTCTACGCCGCCGGCTGCCCGGCCTGCCACACGCCGAAATACGTCACGCGCCGCGACGCCGAACGCGAGGCGCACCGCTTCCAGCTGATCTGGCCCTATACCGACATGCTGTTGCACGACATGGGCGAGGGCCTCGCCGACCACCGGCCGGAGGGCGATGCCGACGGCAGCGAATGGCGCACCCAGCCGCTCTGGGGGATAGGCCTGACCGGCACCGTCAACGAGGAGGCGACCTTCCTGCACGACGGCCGGGCCCGGACGATCCTCGAGGCGATCCTCTGGCACGGCGGCGAGGCGCAGGCGGCCCGCGACAGGGTCGTGGCGATGCAGCCCGCCGAGCGGGCAAACCTCATCCGGTTCCTGGAGTCCCTGTAGGATGCGAACGCTCATCGCGGCACTTGGGCCAGTACTTGGCTCGGCACTTGCGATCCTGCTGGCCTCGACGCTTGCCCATGCCGGCGCGCCGAAGGATATCGGCGCAAACCTGGTCGACGGCTACATCCGGCCGGCGACGACGCAGTTCTCCGGCGACGCGGCGGCGATGACCCGGTCGCTGGAGAGCTTCTGCGGCGCGCCCGACGCGGCCGGCGAGGCTGAGGTCCACGCCCGCTTCGACGCCCTCGTCCGCGACTGGTTCGCCGTCATGATCCTGCGCTTCGGACCGCTGGTCGAGGACAACCGGTTCGAGCGGATCTTCTTCTGGCCAGACCCGCGCGGCGTCACGCTGCGCCAGGTGCAGGGCCTGCTTGCCGGCGATGATCCCGCAGCCGTCGACGCGGCGCGGCTCGCCGAAAAGAGCGTCGCCGTCCAGGGGCTGCCGGCCCTCGAATACGCGCTCTACGGCACCGGATCAGACGGTCTCCTCACGGACTCCGACCAGGGCCGCTACCGGTGCGCCTATGCGCTGGCCGTCAGCCGGCGGATCGCCGCGACTGCCGGCGGCCTGGCGGACGCCTGGGCGCCCGGCAGCGCCTACGCCCGCGACTTCTCGATGCCCGGACCGGACAACGACGTCTACCGCGACGACGGGGAAGTCACGGCGGAGGCGATCAAGGCGATGGCGACCGGCCTCGTCTTCGTCGCCGATGCCGTCGTGACGCCGTTCCTCGGCGACGACCCCGCGAAGGCGAACTACAAGCGCGCGCCGTTCTGGCGCAGCGGGCAGGCGCTTCCCGCGATCGCAACCACGCTGACCGCCGTGCGGGACTTCTATTCGGCGGCCGGGTTCGCCGGCTCCCTCGACCAATCCGACCAGTGGATCGACGGCAGTCTCCGGTTCGAGATCCGCAGCGCCCTTGCCGCGCTCGACAGCGTCGACGTGCCGCTCGAACAGGCCGTTGCGCCGGGTCCGGCCCGGGACGCGCTGACCTATGTCGTCATTGCGATGAAGAGCATCCACACCACGATAGAGACGGTGCTTGCCCAGGCGGCCGGCGTCGCGGTCGGATTCAATGCGCTCGACGGCGATTGATCGACGGACGTTCCTGGTGTTGCTGGCGGCAGCCGGCGTCGCCCCGAAGGCGCTGGCGGCGGCGCCCGAGCCGGACCTCGTGCGCTACCTGACCGCCCGCAAGCGCGATGCGCGGTTCGAGGTCGCAGTCCTCGACGAGGCGGGCCGCGACCTGCTGGTCGTGCCGCTGGAGGCTCGCGGCCATTCCTTCGCGATCGCCGGCGACGGGCGCCGGGCGATCGCGTTTGCCAGGCAGCCCGGCCGGTTCGCGGTCGCCTTCGACACGACCGGCGCCGAGGCGCCGACCGCCTTCGCCTCGCAGCCCGACCGCCACTTCTTCGGCCACGGCGCGTTTGCCGACGGCGACCGGCTGCTGTTTGCCACCGAGAACGACTATGACGGCGCCCGCGGCGTCGCAGGCGTCTACGACGTCGCCGCCGGCATGCGCCGGATCGGCGAGTTCGCGACCGGCGGCCTCGACCCGCACGAGGCCGTGCTGATGCCGGACGGCAGGACGCTGTGCATCGCCAATGGCGGCGTCCTGACCCATCCCGACTACGGCAAGCTGGAGCTCAACCTCGACACGATGGCCCCGTCGCTGTCCTATGTCGACGTGACGACCGGCGACATCGTCGAGCAGGTCTCCGTCGACCCGTCCCTGCACCAGCTCGCCTTCCACCACCTGGCGGTGGACGCCTACGGCGCGGTCTGGTTCGGCGGCCAGTATCACGGCCCCAGGGGCGACCGGCCGCCGGTGGTCGGCCGGCACAGGCGCGGCCGCGAGCCGGAGCTGTTTTCCGGCTCCGACGACGTCCTGCGCGACCTTGGGAACTATATCGGATCGGTTGCCGTCGATTCCTCCGGCACCACGGTCGCCACCTCGAGCCCGGTCGGCGGCAACGTCGCCTACTGGGACGCGGCGACCGGCCGCTGCCTCGGCACCACGGCGCTGCGCGACGTCTGCGGCGTGGCCGCCGGCTCGGCCGAGCCGTTCCGCCTCACCAGCGGCTACGGCGAGATGCAGGAATCCGGTCCCGGCATGCCGACGGACGTGCTGATCGACGCGCCGGACGAGCCGACCGCCTGGGACAACCACCTCCGGCGGCTGCCCACCGAACCGGCCTCGGGCTGAGGCTGCGGCTCAGACCTTGACGACGACCGGGGTGCCGACCGGCGTGCGGTCGTAGAGGTGCTCGACGTCGGCATTCAGCATCCGGATGCAGCCGCTCGACATCGCCTGGCCGATCGAAGACGGCTGGTTGGTGCCGTGCAGCCGGTACAGCGTGTCGCGGCCGCCACGATAGAGATAGAGCGCGCGCGCACCCAGCGGATTGTCGGGGCCGCCCGGCATTCCGGCGGCGTACTTCTTCAGTTCCGGCTGGCGCTTGATCATGTTCGGGGGCGGTGTCCAGGTCGGCCACTGCGCCTTGCGGCCGACGGTCGCCCGGCCCGACCACGAGAACCCGGCCCGTCCGACCCCGACGCCGTAGCGCGTCGCCATGCCGCCCTCCTCGACGACGTAGAGAAAGCGCTCGGAGGTGTCGACGATGATCGTGCCAGGCTTTTCGCGGGTTTCGTAGCGCACCCGCTGACGGCGGTACTGCGGCGCCACCTCGCCGCTGACCGGCGCGTAGGCCGTCCAGCTTTCCATCGTCTGCGAGGTGCAGCCGGCAAGTGCAACAGACAAGCCGCCGACGACGAACGTACGGCGGCTCAGCAATATATTTCCGTCAGTATCCTCGGAACTGTCAAACCGCATATGAAGCCCCTTGCTCCCGTGTCTCAAAATGACACTGATTCGCCCCGATCTTTACCACGAATCGGCAAGATGCGTATCGATCCCTCAGCACTATGTGGCGATAGTGCGATCAAAGATCCTTGACCGGCCAGATGGCGTCGCAGACGGCTCCGCCGGGTCCTCAACCCGGGTCCCGGCGCAGCGGCCGGGACGTATCCCGTGCCGGGGCTCGGCTTCGCCATACGGAAAGCTTACGCCCCGGACCCGATCCGGGGCCCAGCACGGCGGCTGCGGCATCCGGCGGGTCGGGAGACCGGGCGCCGGGCGCCCGGAAACGGCGGCTGCGCCGGGTTCTTGCGCTGGATCCCGGCGCGAGGGCCGGACGTAGTCTGTGCCGGGGGCGGGAACTTTGCCATACGGGAGGATTACGCCCCGGACTTGATCCGGGGCCCAGCGCGGCGGCTGCGGCATCCGGCAGGCCCGAATAGCGGGCGCCGGCACGCCCTGATGCGGCGACTGCGCCGTGTCCTCACGCCGGATCCCGACGCAGGGGGCCGGGATGCGAGACTGTTTTTGGAGGCAGGACTTTGCCACACGGGAAGCGTACGCCCCGGACGTGATCCGGGGCCCAGCACGGCGGCTGCGGCATCCGGCGGGTCGGAGACCGGGCGCCGAGCGCCCGGAAACGGCGGCTGCGCCGGGTTCTTGCGCTGGATCCCGGCGCGAGGGCCGGGACGTAGTCTGTGCCGGGGGCGGGAACTTTGCCATACGGAAAGCTTACGCCCCGGACTTGGTCCCAGGCCCAGCGCGACGGCTGCGGCATCCGGCGAGTCCGGAGACCGGGCACCGGCGAACTCCCGATGCGGCGACTGCGCCGTGTCCTCACGCCGCATCCCAGCACCGGGGAGCCGGGATGCAAGGCTGTGTTTGGAGGCAGGACTTTGCCACACGGGAAGCGTACGCCCCGGACGTGATCCGGGGCCCAGCGCGGCGGCTGCGGCATACGGCGGGTCCGGAGAGCGGGCGCCGGCACATCCGCAGGCGACTTCGCCGCATCCTCACGCCGGGTCCCGGCGCGGAGCCGGGACGTAGTCTGTGCCGGGGGCGGGAACTTTGCCACCCGGGAAGAGTACGCCCCGGACTTGATCCGGGGCCCAGCCGGGCGCCTGCCGCGTATCGCGCTTCCGTCGAGACGGGCGACCGCGCGCCCGCGATACGGCCCTCAGCGGCCGCCGGCGGCGCGGACCTTCTCCGGCAGGTCGGCGACGAGCGGCGTCGCCGCCGCGAAGCCCTTGCCGATATTGACCTTGGAATCGGCAGGCAGGTTGTCGACGAACTCCGAGGGATGAATGAATTCGTCGCGGAACCAGGGGAACCTCTCGGGGTCGAAGATCCGCTTGATCCAGTCGATCACGAGCGTGTTGCGCTGCGTGCGCCTGATGTCGGGATGGAAGGTCATCCAGACGTCCATCGAGTGCCGGATGCCGATGTCGACGGGAACGATCGGCGCGCCCAGCGCCGCGGCGTAGGTGGGCAGCGCCCCGATGCCCGCCCCCTTCTCGATCGCGTAGAGCAGCGCCGAACTGAGATTGGTGCGCAGCGACACGATCCCCTCGACGTCCTGCAGCTTCAGCAGCCGCGCCCAGGCACCGGTGTCGAGCTGCGGCGCCGCCTGGTCGACGAGGCGGTGGCGCTTCATTTCCTCCACCGACTTGGGCAGGCCGTAGATCTCGGCATAGCTCTTGGCGGCGAACGGATAGATGTGCAGCCGCCCGAGCTTGGTGACGATGAGATCCGGCGAGGTCGGCCGGTCGAACTGCACCGCCAGATCGGCTTCCATGCGCAGCACGTCGGCGCTCTCCATGCCGCAGCGCATGTCGATGATCAGGAACGGGAACTGCCTCTGGAACTCGACCAGCCGCGGCATCACCCAGTAGGTGCCGATGCCTTCGGTGACGGAGACCCGCACGGTGCCGCGCGTCGTCGTGTCCTGCTTCTCGACGCGGCGGAACACCGCGTTGATCGCCAGTTCCATGCGGTGCGCGTGATCGACGATCGAGCGCCCCTCCTCGGTCGGCACGACGCCGTCCGGCGTCCGGGCGAAGAGCGGGCTGCCGAGCGCATGCTCGAGCCGGTCGATGCGCCGCACCACGGTGGACGAACTGACCCGAAGCTCGGCAGCCGCGCGTCGGAAGCTGCCGGCCTGCACGCAGGACAGGAAAATCCGGATATCGTCCCACGAGACGTTCCGAAGCTGCTTCTCCGAGACCCGGCGCTCCATTTACGCATCACCCCTTTGCAACAATTGCTGCACAGTATAGCCGACTTTGCCCCCTATGATAAAGCATTACGCCTGAAGCGGAGTGTTTTTTGATGCCTGCCAGTCAACCCGTTCTGCGGATCGTCCGAGGGGATGCTGCAAATTTGCAGCGCCGCGAATTCGACCATCTCGGCCGCATCCACCGGTCCGGAACGAACGTCCGTCGGGTGCAGAGGGCCGAGATCGGCAGCCTGCTGGCCTTCGCAGGCCGCGAGATCCCGGTCCTGTCATCGGCGGAGAAGGTTGTCGCCAAGGTGATCAACCGGAACGCGGACAGCATCTGGGTGTTCGAGCGGGGCGACAGCGCCGTCGGCATCTACGCGATGCTGCATCTGTCGAGGGACGGGCTTGAGGCCCTGCTGCTGGGCGAACTCAACGCGGGCGATCCCGATCCCTGCACGCTGGTGCCGACCGGCGGCACGCCTGCGGCGATCTACAAATGGGCCGTCGTCGCGCCGGGCCCGGCGATTGCCGGCGTCTGCGCCATGAGCCGGCTGCTTCAGGCCGATACCTTCGCATCGGCCAACCTGTACGCGCGGCCGACCACCCCGCAGGCCCGGCCGCTGATGGCGCATCTGGGCTTCCATGACGTTCGTTCGGGATGTCCCGGCCTGCAGCGCTACGTGCGTATCGCCAATCGCAGCGGCGGACTGGTCGGCGACCGGTAGCGGCGTTGGCCCGGGCGAACCGATGTACAGGGTGAACGAGCGCAGTGACAGGGAGAACCAGACGATGACCACCCCGATTTACGCCACCTACGGCAGGACCGAATCCCGGAGTGCGCCCGGCAAGTCCAGGCCGTACAGCATACAGGTTGCCCGGACCCTCAACGACATGATGAAGGTGGTCGCCATCCGCTCGGCGGTGTTCCTGAGCGAGCAGACCTGCCCCTATCCCGAGGAATTCGACGGCAACGATTTCTGCGCCACCCACCTGATCGGCTACGTCGACAACGAGCCGGCCGCCTGCCTGCGGGTGCGGTTCTTCGCCTCCTTCGCCAAGATCGAACGGCTCGCCGTGCGCCACGAGCACCGCAATTCGCGCCTCTCCTTCGATATCGTCTGGGCGGGAATCGAGCTGTGCCGGAAGAAGGGCTACACGACCATCTACGGCCATGCGCAGGACCGCCTGGTCAAGTTCTGGAGCCGGTTCGGCGCCAAGCCGATGGGCGGCAACCGCAAGCTGGTGTTCTCCGACTACTCCTATACCGAGATGCTGCTCGAGGTCGAACCGCACCCCGATCCGCTGACGCTGGACAGCGATCCCTACGAACTGATCCGTCCGGAAGGCGAGTGGGACGAGCCCGGCGTGCTCGAGAACTCGATGGCCCGGCCCGTCACGTCGCCCCTCGGCGACCGGAAAGCTGCCTGAACGGAGGATACGAATGACTGTGATCCAGTTTCCGCGCCACACGGAGGACCTTGGAACACCGCTGTTCGTGTTCCTCGACCTGCAGCAGGAATACATCAGCGACGGCCGCGCCTATGCGCTTTCGGGCCGCGACCCCTGGTGGTCGAACTCGCTGCGGCTGCTCGATTTCGCACGCGACCGCGGCCTCCCGGTCGCCCATTTCCGGCAGCTGCGGCGCGAGCCGTTCTTCAACCGGGCGACGCCCTTTGCGGAGTGGATCGAGGAGTTCCGGCCGCGGCCGCACGAGATGGTCTTCGAGCGCTCGCATCCCTCCTGCTATTCGAACGATTCCTTCAGCACCTTGCTCGACAGCCTGTCGAGCCCATTTTTCCTGCTGGCCGGCCTGACCTGTGAAAGCAACTGTCTCTCGACCATCTTTGATGCGCATCACCGTGGTCATAAGACAACATTGGTTTCGGATGCCTCGGCCAGTAAGGCATTGGGAGACCACGATGAAAGGGAGGTCCACGAAATTGTCGCGGAGATCGCTGGACTCTTTTGCGACGTGACGTCAACCTCGCAGATCGTCTCCCGCTACACCGGGAGAAAACCGAGCCTGGCCGGATAGGGTGCCGCCAGGCCTAACTGGTCCGGCATCGGTGAGGGGCCCGCTAACGCCTTTGCGGGCTCCGGCGGACCTCGTCCGATGCCGGACATTTTTTCCGGCTTGCCGCCTCATGCGGCGGGCTCGGTTTTCTTCCGGTGGCACCGGCGACCGTCCGGGGCCAGTCCTGCCCTGCGAGTGAACCGCCCTGCGCGTCCCGTGAGGCCGACGGCTCGAGGCGCCTGAGACATCAGGGCGTCCGTCTCGGCGTCCTGCCGGCCCGGGCGCTTGACAGCGAAGCCGTGTCTCTGTTGCCTCTGCGCGACCCGCTTCTCGTCCAAGGCCGCTTCCTGCGTCGCGCCAGATGAACGACACGCCCTGCAAGGTCTGCTTCCTGCTGATCCCCGGTTTCGCGCTGATGTCCTACGCGAGCGCGGTCGAGCCGTTGCGGGCGGCCAACCGCCTGGCCGGACGCACGCTCTACCGATGGAGCCACGCGACCCTCGACGGTCGTCCGGCGCAGTCCTCCAACGGGGTGACCATCGCCCCCGACGTCGCCGTCGGCGCCGACCAGGGCATCGACTGGCTCTTTGTCGTCGCCGCCGCCGAGGGCGCCGGCGTCGACAGCGGCCGCGCCATGGCCTGGTTGCGGCACCTGGCGCTGCGCGGCGTGCGGCTCGGCGGCGTGTCGGGCGGACCGTTCCTGCTCGCCCGCGCCGGCGTCCTCGCCGGCTATCGCTGCACCGTCCACTGGGACCATCACGCCGCCTTCGTGGAACGGTTCCCCGATCTCGACGTCACCCGCTCGCTGTTCGAGATCGATCGCGGCCGCTTCACCTGCGCCGGCGGCATCGCCGGCCTCGACCTCATGCACGCGCTGATCGCCGAGGCGCACGGCCGGGCGCTCGCCTCCGAGGTCAGCGACTGGTTCCTGTCGACGCAGGTGCGCGCCGGCTCGCGGCCGCAGCGCCTCGAGATCGCCGCCCGCTACGGGATCGGCGACGCCAAGCTGATCGCCGTGCTCGGCCGCATGGAGGAAGCCATCGAGGAGCCGGTCCGCCGCGAGGAACTTGCCGCCGTCGCCGGCGTCTCGGTGCGGCAGCTCGAGCGCCTGTTCCGCTCCAAGCTCGGCTGCACGATCAAGGAGCAGTACCTGCGGCTGCGGCTCGACCGGGCGCGGGCGCTACTCACCGAGACCTCGCTGTCGGTATCGGAGGTCGCGATCGCCTGCGGCTTCGTCAGCGCCAGTCATTTCGCCGACGCCTTCCGGCGTCGCTACGGCACGTCGCCGACACAGGCCCGGCGCACCGGGGTCCCGGAGCTGGCACGTCCATAGCACAGCCCTGGCACGGTTACGGCACGCTGATGGCACCGTCCTGGCAGCCTCCTGACACGTAGCTACCGACGAAAGCCGCCGCCGCGCGAGAACCCGCCGCCGCCCCGTGAAGGTGCCCGGACCTGCGGTGCCGCCGGCCGGCTGCCCATGCGCTGGCCCTGCATCATCTGGTTGCCGAGCTGCCGGCCGAACTGATCGGCCCGAATGTTCGAAGGCACGTTGCGGGCCTGCGGGACCTGGATGTTGGGATGCGACGAAATGTTTGGCCGCGCTTGGAAATTCGGCGTCTGCGGCAGATTCGGACGGGTCGCCGGCCGGGTGGCCTGCGGCACCGTACGGGCCGGCGTCGCCGGCGGCTTGACGGCCCCCCAGCCGTTGCCGGTGCGCTGCTGCCATTGGCCGTTCTGGTTGCGGTAGACGGTGCCGTCACGGCCTGCGAACACGTTGTCGCCCGGCCGGCGCCCGGCCGAGTATCCTGCCCCCGCGGTTCCGACGCCGGTGCGCCAGCGGGCGGCGCTGGCGCTGGTCAGACCGGTCCCCCGCGACCGCGCCCAGGCGGCTCCGCCGGTGACCCCCGTGACGCCCCTGGCTCCCCAGGAGCCATAGATGTTGTGGCCTCCGGCGGCGAACCCGCCAGACCCGGTACGCGGATTGTAGGCCGCCACGAACCCGCGGCTGCCCAGCGGACCGTAGGATCCGCCGGCACGGACATAGGTACCGGTGCGCGGGTTGTAGTAGCTTGCCCGCCCGATGCCGCGATACGGCCCGTACGCGTAGCCGTACCGCCCGTAGACGCCCCGAACCGGGTTGTAGTAGGCGCCGATGCCGTAGGTGACAGGCCGCGGATAGTAGATCGGGTAGCGGGCGGCGCCGTACCAGCCCCAGTAGGGCGGGTAGTACCAGCCGGTGCCGTAGACGAGGTTGTCCCAGGCCAGATAGGCGCCGAGATAGCCCATCGTGTACCCGAACCAGACGGCGCCGGGTTCGGTGTCGTACACCCGCACGTAGGTGACGTTGTAGACGGGCGAGGACGGCGGTATCTCGTAGATCGCCTCCGGCACCGACGTCGCCACGCTGAACGGGCCGTTCGGCGTGTCGCCCACGAACCAGACGCCGTCCTGCAGCAGGTAGTATTTGGTCCCGACCTGGATCACCTGGCTCTGGGTATTGTCGGCATAGGCGAGTTCGGTCCCCTCGATCGGCTTGAACTCCGGGTCGCCGGAGTACTCCACCGATCCGGTGATCGTGCCGTCCGTCTCGACGCGCGCGGTCTGCGGGACCATGGCCTTGAGGCGCGCCTCGTCGCTTTCCGACGTACCGGGAACGGACGCCCGCACCGTGTAATAGGGGGTATCGTCGGGGATCTTGCGGAAGTCGTCGGGAAGGTTCGTCGTGGCAAAGGTCCAGGGGCCATCAAGCGAGGTGGCGCTGAACCAGCGGCCCGAAAACAGGGCGTACCAGGTCTTCGAGGCCGTGTAGAAGAACAGGTCGGTCTCCGTGTTCGAGACCCATTCAAGCGCGGTCCCCGGCACCGTTTCGAGCTTCGGTTCGCCGTCCAGCAGGATCAGTTCGGCCGGCTTGTCCGAATACACCACCTTCGGCGCCCTGCCGTCCGCGAAGGGCGTCGGCGGCATGGCCTCGCGGGCATCCTTCCAGCTGTCGTCGTCGGGCAGCTTCGACAACACCTCCGGCAAGCTCGTCGCCTGCTGCCAGTCGCCGCTCAGCGACTTGCCGGTCAGCCACGACGTCTCGTCACGAAGATAGTAGTCGCCCGATGACGTCACCTTGAAGAGGTCCCAGTTTGTGTTGACGACGAAGGTCAGCCCGTCGACAGCCTCTATCGGCGCCTCGACGGCCTCCCCTTCGGTCTGCACCAGGATGGCCGGTGACTCCGACACGAAAATCGGCGGCGGATCCGACTTCAGGCCCTCGACGTCGCCAAGCTGTTCGTAAGCGGCCAGACTCGCCGTCAGGCGCTGCATCGACAGCGTGATCGGGTCCGTCGGCAGCAGTTTCCCGACCTCGAGCGACAGATCGCCGAGCTGGTCGCGGCCGAGAACCGAAAAATTGAGCTCGGTCACCGTGATGTCGCTGATAACGACGTCATTGTTCTCGTGATCGGCCTGCGTCTTGCCTTTCAGGCCGATGACGCCGAACACGGCGTCGGCATCCTTGCCCGGCTTGTATTCGGCCGCGACGAGGGCGGATAGGTCCGTGAAATTGTCCCAGGCCGTGACCTGCGGCTGATGCAGGACGATCGTCGCGCCGCCGTCGGTGGTGAAGGCGCGCGGCCAGGCAGTCGGATCCTCGTCGATCGTCAGGTACTGCCCGCTGACGAAGCCGTTGCGGTCGCCCTGGCTGACGGCGCACCACGCACCGGATTCATCGCAATCGCCGACCTCGACCGGGGTTCCGGAGGCCAAGGTTCCCATGCTGGCGTAACTCGTGCCGGGGCCGGTGCGGAAATTGACGTTCGCGGTGGTGACGCCGGGAGCCGCGCGGGCCGGGACAACGAGGGACGGCGCGGCCAGGAGAATCGCCACGATCGCCACGGAAATGCCTTGCCGCATCCTATTCCTCCTCGCTGCTCGCACCTGGCCGGCGGCCGCCATACCGTAACGTCCGCCGGGCGGGATGTTCTGACGGCCGGACCGCAAGTGCAAGTTTTGATGTCCGGAATGACTCCCGGCGTATCGAATGATGCGAATTCGCGGCGAAGGCCTATATGTGTGAAGCCTGCCCGCCTTTTCCGAACAGTCCTCGAACCGCGGTTGCCCACCCCATGACGTCAAACAAGCCCGGCACCACCCATCAATCGGCAAATCCGCTCCTTCGCGACTGGCACACGCCGCACGCGGTGCCACCGTTTGCAGAGATCGACGTGGCGCATTTTGCGCCCGCATTCGAAGCGGCACTGAAGGAACACGATGCCGAGCTCGCCGCAATCGCGGGGGATCCCGGCGAGCCGACCTTCGACAACACGATCGTGGCGCTGGAGAAGAGCGGCCAGTCCTTGCGCCGCGTCTCCTCCGTCTTCTTCAACCTCGCCGGCGCCCACACGAACGACGCACTGCAGGCGATCGAGCGGGAAATCGCTCCTGTCCTCTCCCGCCACAGCTCGGCCATCTTCCTGAACGAAAGCCTGTTTTCCCGGGTCGACGACCTGTTCGCTCGCACCGACGCGCTCGGCCTGGATAGCGAACAGGCGCGCGTGCTGGAGCGTTACCACACGGCTTTCGTGCGCAACGGGGCTTCTCTCGATCCAGAGGGCAAGAAGCGCGTCTCGGAAATTGCCGAGCGGCTAGCAACGCTCGGCATCCGGTTCGGGCAGAACGTGCTTGCCGACGAAAAGGACTTTGCCCTGGTTCTGGAGAGCGAGGAGGATCTTGCCGGCCTTCCGGAAACACTTGTCGATGCCGCCGCCCAGGCCGCGGCGGACCGGGGCCTGCCCGGCAAGCACGTGATCACCCTGTCGCGGTCGAGTATCGAGCCGTTCCTTCAGTATTCCGCACGGCGCGACCTCCGCGAGACTGCCTTCAACGCCTGGATCGCGCGCGGCGAGCGGGGTGGCGAGACGGACAACCGCTCCATCATTGCCGAGATGGTGGCGCTGCGGGCCGAGCGCGCGGCGCTGCAGGGCTACCAGAGTTTCGCCCATTTCCGGCTCGACGATTCCATGGCAGGTACTCCCGAGGCAGCGCTCGGCCTGCTTCAGACGGTGTGGGGGCCGGCTCGCGCCCGGGCGCTGAATGAGCAGGCAGCGCTGCAGGAACTGGTCAGCGAAGATGGCGCAAACTTCGAGCTGGCACCGTGGGACTGGCGCTACTACTCCGAAAGGAAGCGGGCCGCGGACTTCGACCTCGATGAAGGCAGGCTGAAGCCATACCTGCAGCTCGACCGCATCATAGACGCCGCCTTCTACACCGCAAACCGGCTGTTCGGGCTGTCGTTCACCGAACGGGACGATGTTCCAGTCTACCACCCCGACGTCCGCGTCTGGGAGGTGACCGGCCGGGACGGCCGCCATGTCGGGCTGTTCCTCGGCGACTATTTCGCCCGATCCTCCAAGCGCAGCGGCGCGTGGATGAGTTCATTCCGCAGCCAGGAAAAGCTGACCGGCGACCGCCGGCCGATCGTCGTGAACGTCTGCAATTTCGCCAAGGCGTCGGCAAACGCACCGACGCTGCTAAGCTTCGACGACGCCCACACCTTGTTTCATGAGTTCGGCCATGCCCTGCACGGCCTTCTGTCCGACGTCACCTATCCGATGATCTCCGGCACCAGCGTTGCACGCGACTTCGTCGAGTTTCCCTCGCAGATCTACGAGCACTGGCTCGAGCGGCCGGAGGTGCTGCAGAAGTTTGCGGTCCATTATCGCACCGGCGAACCGATGCCGCCGGAACTGCTCGAACGCCTGCTGGCGGCACGCAATTTCAACCAGGGTTTCGCGACGGTGGAATATCTGTCCTCGGCGATGGTCGACATGATGGTGCACATGCAGCCGCCGGGCGACGGCTTCGACATCGGGGAGTTCGAGGGGAGAAGCCTCGAGCAGATCGGAATGCCCCGCGCGATCGCCATGCGCCATCGCCCGCCGCACTTCCTCCATGTATTCGCAGGCGACGGCTACTCGGCGGCATATTACAGCTACATGTGGTCCGAAGTGCTCGATGCCGACGGCTTCGATGCATTCGTCGAGGCCGGCGATCCATTCGATCCCGATACGGCCAACCGGCTTTACCAGCACGTCTATTCGGCCGGCGGGCGGCAGGAACCCGCAGCCGCCTACGAGGCGTTCCGGGGGCGGCCGCCGGTCGCCGATTCTCTCCTGAAGAAGCGTGGTCTTGCGGACGCCTGAACGTGACGCCTCACCGGTTCGTGCGGCAGGCCGGGCGGGGGCCATGGCTCGTTGAATTCGTCATCCGGCCGGGATAGCATTCCCTATCGTCAAGACCTCGGATCGACATTCTCCTGACAATTGATTGGATGGGCCAAAGGAATGATCAAGCGCGTCATATTGCCTACACTGTGCATATTGGCGGTCGTCACCGGAAGCGTGGCTCCCGGGCTTGCCGCCACTAAGGTCGGCAGCGAGTTTCGGGTGAACTCGAGGGCGGCCGGTAATCAGATCCAACCGGCCACCGACGGCTTCGCGGATGGAGCATCCATCGTCGTCTGGAGCTCGTCGGGCAATTCCAATCCTGATGCGCCCGAATACGACGTATTCGCCCAGTACTACAACAAGAAGGGCAACAATACCCGGGGCGGCTCCTTCCGGGTGAACGGCTACACGAACGACAACCAGACGAATCCGGACGTGGCCACGCTCGAGAACGGCGGCTTCGTCGTCGTCTGGACTTCGGAGGGCCAGGACGGATCGATATCGAGCATCTACGCCCGTCGATTCGACAAGAACGGGAACAAGGTCGGCAAGGAGTTCCGGGTCAACACGTATAACGACGAAGACCAGTTCTCCCCGCGTGTAGCCGGGCTGAGCAACGGCGGCTTCGTCGTCGTGTGGGGGTCCTGGGACCAGGACGGATCGCAAGGCGGCGTCTACGCACAGCGCTACAACAAGAAGGGCAAGCCGGCGGGCGGCGAATTCAGGGTGAACACCACCACGCAGTACAGCCAGCTCTATCCCGCGATTGCGAGCCTCAAGAACGGAGGATTCGTCGTCGTGTGGAGTTCGACGTTTGCTTCAGTCAACGATCCCACCAAACTCTTCGGGCAACGATTTACTGGCAAGGGCGCCAAGGTGGGATCGCAGTTTCCGGTTAGCGCCAAGGACCACCATGCGCGAAACCCGGACGTGGCGGTGCTCACGAACGGAGATTTCGTGGTCGCCTGGACGTATAGCGGGGTCGGCGGGGGCACATACAGCGTCTACGCCCAGCGCTTCTATCAAAAGGCGAAGAAAAAAGGCGGAGAATTCCGGCTCAACGCAAAGAACAAGGGCGACCAGCTTGCGCCAAGGATTGCTGCCCTCCCCAAGGCCAAGTTCGTCGGGACGTGGTCCGAGGCAACCAATTTCGCGGTGCCCTCGACCTACGACATCAAGAGCGGCGTGTTCAACAAGAAGGGCAAGCGGGTCGGCAAGGAATACACGGTCAACACCTTTAAGAACGGCCGCCAGAACCAGTCGGACGTAGCTCGCCTCGGCGACAGGGGCTATCTGATCGTCTGGAAATCGGAGGATCAGGACACCTCCGGCGACGGCATCTACGGGCAGCGGTACAAGTAGCCTGCCGAGCGCAGGGGATCGCCGCAGTGCCGCGGTTCCGGCCAACGGATACCAGCGGCACGCAAGTCGGGAAACCGGCGGCCGCAGAAATGGCTCGCGGTCAGCCCCTCGAGGGTCGGACGCGCCCCGTCTACGTTCCGCCTGGCCGCTTTGGCCTGGTGCTCTCGCGCTCGACGATCGTAAAGCCCAGGTCGATGCGTCGCTCTTCAGGGCGGTTGCCGGAACCGCGGACGACGTCGAGCACGATCTCGGCGGCGCGCCGGGCGATCTCGTAGCGCGGGGTCGAAACCGACGTCAGCGCCGGATAGGAGCTGGCACAGAACTCCAGATCGTTGAAGCCGATGATCGACAGGTCTTCCGGCACCCGGATACCGCGGCGCTGACACTCGAACAGTGCCCCCAGCGCCAGATCGTCGTTGCAGCAGAACACCGCCTCCATGTCCGGCGTCGAGGCCAGACCTTCGGCGAACATCTCGGCTCCGAGCGCGAAGGTGGACGGCCGCCTGGTGCTGGCCACCAGCAGGTTCGTATCCTGGCCGAACTCCTCCATGGCCCGCCGGTAGCCCTCCATGCGGCGGCGCGCGCGAGGCTCCAGGCGCGCGGCGACATGGCCGATGCGGCGGAACCCGAGATCCAGAAGGTAGCGCGTCGCCGCGTATCCGGCGTCGACCTGGGAAAGGCCGATGTTGATGTCGATGGGATCGTCGGCGAGTTCCATGGTCTGGACGACAGGAATGCCGGCGTTTTCCAGAAGCTTTCGGGCGTGGTCGGTCTGATCGATGCCGGCGACGATCATCGCCTCGGGATGCTGCCCCAGCAGCGTCGAGATGGCGCGTTCCTCGTCGACGAGCGCATAGCGCGAATTCAGCACCAGAACCTGGAACCCGGCGGGCTGGAAGATGTCGTGCAGCGCCTTGAGGTAGTCGGCGAAGACGATGTTGGTGAGCGACGGTACTACGACGCCGATCGTGCCGGTGCGTGCCGACGCCAGGGCGCTTGCCAGCTGGTTGGGGATATAGCCGAGCTCGCGCACGGAAACGTCGATGCGCTCGCGCAGGTCGAGCGAAACCATGTCCGGCTGCCTGAGTGCGCGCGACACCGTCACCGCGCTGACACCGGCATGGCTTGCCACGTCACTCAGCGTCGTGCGCCGGCGCGAGCGCCCTTGAGAGTTTTTCGGAACCTGCGTCATCCCCTGCCAACACGTTTTGCGTAGCACGATTCCGCCTGACGTTCAGCCACGGCGGCGACACTGCGACCCTCCAAAACGCTTGATGTATTTATCATCTCATGCGGACAAGTGAGGGCAATTGACAGCGCTTTCATCTATGCATATCATACCCCGACAAAAAAGTTCTGCAGAAAATACCATGTTCTTTCAGAAGAATGTGCGCCTTTCCTGCTGCCTGCGCAGAGTCGACGTTTATTGAAATGTGGCCTTTGCGCTCAGAAAAATAGAATCCCGGGAGGAACGGAAATGAAAACCTTAACCAGCGTATCTGCCTGCTTGGGCATCGGCACGCTCGCCGCCGCTGCGCTTGCCTTCTCCGCTCCGGCGCGCGCCGAGGGACCGGAGATCGTTGCCGGACCGGCGGCGGATGCCGAGTGCTTCGTGCCGTGGAGTGCCGACACGAAGTTCTTCAAGTACCCGGCGAAGGAAGGGCCCTACCGGATCGCACTTGCCAACGGCTACATCGCCAATACCTGGCGCATCCAGATGATCAAGACCGCCAAGGCCTATGCCGAGCAGCCTGAGGTCGCCGAGAAACTCGAGGAGTTCAAGGTCGTCTCGACCGGCGAGGACGTCGCCGCGCAGATATCCGCGATCAACAACTTCATCGACTCCGGCTACGACGCGATCGTCGTCAATGCCCAGAACCCGAAGGCCTTCGCCCCGGTGATCAAGCGCGCCAAGGACGCCGGGGTCATCCTCGTCGCCTTCGACAACATTCTCGACACCGAGGACGCCATCAACGTCAACGTCGACCAGAAGGGCCTCGGGGTGCTGTGGGGCGAGTGGCTGGCCAAGCATCTCCCCGACGGCGGCAAGATCCTCGAGGTCCGCGGCGTCCAGGGCACTTCGGTCGACCGCGACCGCCACGAAGGAGTCCACGAGACGCTCAACGCCACCGGCAAGACCTGGGAGATCGTCGAGGTCGACGGCAAGTGGGACGATCCGACCGCCCAGAAGGTGACGGCGGACGCGATCGCCGTGCACAAGGCCTTCGACGGCATCACGGCGCAGGGCGGCGACACCGGCATCGTGCAGGCAATGATCGACGCCGGCCACCCGATGGTGCCGTTCGGCGGCGAAACCGAAAACGGTTTCCGGAAATTCTGCGCCGAGTACTCCGACAAGGGCCTGAAATGCTCGTCGGCCGGCACCGGCCCGGCGCAGGTCGCAGTGGCGATCAAGACGGCGATCGCCGCGCTGGAGGGCCAGGTCGTTCCCCAATCCGTCAAGCTTCCCACCGCGATCGTCGAGGACCCGAACTTCAAGGAAGGCGAGAATTTCTACCCCGGCCAGTCCGACAACTTCTTCGTCGGCAACTCCTTCCCGACCTGCGGCATCAACTTCACGGCGCAGGAAATCATGGGCCAGTCGGAAGCCAACGACTGACCGGGGAACCGGCCGTCAGCTGAAACACAAGCATGTCGAGGCGCCGCCGGATCGGACCGGCGGCGCTTCCGGTCGGGGGACGACATGGCACCAAGCGAGCCGCTGTTCCGGATGGAGGGGATTTCGAAGCGCTATGGCGGCGTCCATGCGCTCGAGAAGGCCGAGCTCGCGGTCGAAGCCGGGCGCATCCATGCCCTTCTCGGCGAGAACGGCGCCGGCAAGTCGACCCTCATCAAGGTGATGTCCGGCGTGGTGGCGCCGGACGAAGGGCGGATGACGCTCGACGGCCGCGAGATCGCGTTCGATTCGCCGGCGGCCGCCAACCGTGCCGGCATCGTCTGCATCTTCCAGGAGCTCTCGCTCATCCCGGACCTGTCGGTTGCCGACAACATCGCGATTTCCAATCCGCCGACTCGGTTCGGACTGATCGACCGCCGCCGACAACGCCGGATCGCCGAAGACGCGCTGGCGCGGGCGGGCGCGGAGGACATCCATCCGCGCGCCCTCGTCAAGGACCTGCCGCTGTCGCGCCGTCAGATGGTCGAGATCGCCAAGGCCCTGGCGCGCGATCCGCGCATCCTCATCCTCGACGAAGCGACATCGGCGCTGACCCAGGCGGACGTCACCAGGATCTTCGACGTCCTGAAGCGGCTGCGCGCGGACGGCCTGGCGCTGCTCTACATTTCGCACCGCATGCACGAGATCACCGAACTCGCCGACGACTGCACTGTCTTCCGCAACGGCCGCAACGTCGCGACCTATCTCGCCGGCACCAAGACCGACAACGAAGTCGTCGAGATGATGATCGGGCGCGAGTACAGCCACATCTTCCCGGCCAAGCCGGAAACTGCGGACATGCGCAAGCCGCCGGTGCTCGAGGTCCGGAACCTCTCGTGGAACGACCGCGTGAAGGACATTTCCTTTGCGGTGCGACCCGGCGAGGTGGTCGGACTGGGCGGCCTCGACGGCCAGGGCCAGCGCGAACTTCTGCTCGCCCTGTTCGGCGTGCTGCGCGGGGTAACGGGCGATCTGATCATCGACGGCAAACCGACCACGATTTCGAGCCCGCGTTTTGCCAAGAGCGAGCGGGTCGGGATGGCCCTCATCCCCGAGGACCGCAAGACGGAGGGGCTCATGCTGCCGATGTCTGTGCGCGACAACCTGTCCTTCGCGACACTGGACCGGCTATCACGGGGAGGCATCATCGACACGGCTGCCGAGCACGCCAAGATCGAGGAAATGATCAGGCTGCTGGCGATCCGGACGGCCGGCACCGGTATTCCGGTCGGCGCGTTGTCGGGCGGCAACCAGCAGAAGGTCGTCATCGCCAAGTGGCTCATGCGGGGCCCCCGCATCATCCTCCTCAACGATCCGACACGCGGTATCGACGTCGGCACCAAGCAGGAGATCTACCAACTGCTCCGGAGGCTCGCCGATGCCGGCGACGCGATCATCTTCTACTCCACCGATTACGACGAACTGATCGGCTGCTGCGACCGCGTGCTCGTCCTCTACGACGGCGCGGTCAAGCGCGAACTGATCGGCGATGGAATCACCGAACATGCGCTGGTCGCCAGCGCCCTGAACATCGACGAGGGCAACGGAGGCGGAGCCATGGCAGCCACGGTTGCGGCCGGCACATGACGGAGTGGCGATACCTCGTCAACGACAATCGCGGCACGCTGCTGGCGATCGCCATCTTCGTCGTGATGTTCACGATCTATGTCTCGAACCATCCGGCGGGGCTGACCTCGAACGTGGTCACGACCGCTTCCAACAAGGGCGTTCTCCTCGCCTTCGTTGCGATGGCGCAGACGCTGGTCGTCCTGACGGCGGGAATTGATCTTTCCGTAGGGATGATCTTCGTCCTCACGAACTGCCTGGCCTCGGGCCTGGTCTTCGGCACGGCGCTGGAAACCACGATCGGGGTCGTAGCGGTCCTGGGCGCTGGCCTGGGATGCGGCGCGCTGAACGGTCTCATCGTCATTTACGGACGCCTTCAGCCGATCGTCACGACGATCGCCACCGGAGCAGTCTTCTATGGGATCGCCCTGGCGTTGCGGCCGGTTCCCGGCGGCGAGGTCAATCCGGTGCTCGCCGACGCGCTGACCGGCAAGCTGTTCGGATTCTTTCCGGCAAGCCTGGCGACGCTGATCCTGGTGGTCCTGGTCGTCTGGATCCCGTTCCGCCGCTCCGTGCTCGGCCGCGCCGCCTACGCCGTCGGCTCGTCTGACCAGGCCGCCTACATGTCAGGCGTGCCGATAAAGGCCGGCAAGTTCGCTGCCTACGCGCTTGGCGGGCTTCTGGCGTCCATCGGCGGGCTCTTCCTGACCTTCTTCACCTACTCCGGGGAGGCATCGGCAGCAAACGGCAACACCTACACGCTGTTTGCCATCGCCGCAGTCGTGCTGGGCGGGGTGTCGCTGTATGGAGGGGTGGGCAGCGCGATCGGCGCGATCTTCGGGGCACTGGCGTTCCGTACGATCGGCGACCTGCTGTTCGTCTTCGATCTCGAGCCGTTGTGGCAGCCGCTGTTCCAGGGCGTCGTGCTGTTTGCGGCCGTATGCCTCGGATCGCTCAGGCTGATCCAGGTCCGCAACCGCCTGGAATACTTCCGGTAGACGATCATGAGCAGCGATCACCTGAGCCAGACCTCGCGCGTGCCTATGTTCCGCCGGATCGATCCGGCCGTCCTCATCGCGTTCGGGTGCATCGTCGCTCTGCTGCTGGTCGGCAGTCTCTACTCGTCGAGCTTCCTGTCGCCGGAATATCTGTTGCAGCAGTTGAAGGTGGCGTCCTTCCTCGGCGTGATCGCGACGGGCATGATGATGGTCATCCTGCTCGGCCATATCGATCTCTCCGTACCGTGGGTGGTTGCGGTCGGCGGCATGATGTCGACGGCGATGGCGGCGTACGGTCCTCTCGGCGAGGCACTGGCGATCCCCTTCGGCGTCTTGTGCGGCGTCATTCTCGGGCTCGTCAGCGGCATCGGCGTCGCCTATCTGCGCATCCCCTCGATGATCATCACGCTCGCCGTCAACGCGGTGGCGCAGGGGCTGATGGTGGTGCACACCGGCGGCTTCTCGCCGCAGGACGCGGCGTCCGGCGCCATGCGCTACCTGGCGACCGGCTTCATCATTCCCGGCGTGCCGAACGCCGTGCTGGTCTGGGGCGTCGTCGGCGCGGTCGCGGTGTTCGTCCTGACGCGGACGACCTTCGGACGATCGATCTACGGGATCGGCAACCAGGAGCGCGCCGCCTATCTGTCCGGGATCGACGCCCGGCGCGCGGTGATGCTCGTGTTCGCCACGGCGGGCGGTCTCAGCGCCTTCGGCGGCGTGCTGCTGGCGGGGTACGCCAGCAAGGCGGCGCAGGCGATGGGCGACCCCTACCTGCTGCCGGCGATCGCGGCCGTGGTCCTCGGCGGCACCTCGATCCTCGGCGGCCGGGGAACCTATCTCGGCACGGTCGCCGGGGTCATCCTGATCACGCTGCTGCAGTCGATCCTGTCGGTCATGCAGATGCCCGAGGCCGGCCGCCAGATCATCTACGGTGCAGTCATCGTCGCCATGCTTCTGCTCTACGGGCGGGAAAAACTCCTGCGCTGACCCTCCCGTCCCGGGCGCCTGCTACTTCAGCACGTTGCTGTCGACCAGCTTCCAGACGTCGCTCAGCCGGCCGTCCAGCACCGCCTTGGCGCCGTAGATCGCCGTCGACACGACCTCGCTTGCCTCGACGATCGGCGGCATCACCAGCTCCATCCGATTGACCGCGACGTCGAGCAGGGCCGGCCCGGGCTGCGCCAGCCATTCGCGCATCGCACCCTCGAGATCGTCGGCGTTGTCGACGCGGGCGCCGTAAAGTCCGCACGCCCGGGCGACCGCGCCGAAATCGGGGTTCTTGAGTCCGGTGTAGCTGTCGAGCAGTCCTTCGACCTTCATCTCCATCTCGACGAAGCCGAGCGTGTTGTTCTGGAACACCACGAGCTTCACCGGCAGTTCCTCCTGCACCAGCGTCAGAAGATCGCCCATCAGCATGGTCATGCCGCCGTCGCCGCACATCGCGATGACCTGGCGGCCGGGATGCGATTTCTGGCAACCGATGGCCATTGGATAGCCATTGGCCATCGAGCCGTGCAGCAGGCTCGTCAGGAAGCGGCGCCTGCCGTTGGCGCGGATGTAGCGAAGCATCCAGACGAACGGCGTACCGACGTCGCAGGTGAAGATGGCGTCGTCGGCCGCCAGCCCGTCGAGTGTCTTGGCGACGAACTGGGGATGGATCAGGTCGGGAGATTTCTCCTTCGTCTGGTCGTCCAGCTCCTTCAGACTCGACTGGTGCTCCTTCAGGCATTTCTGCAGGAAGCTGTCGTCGCTGCGCTCCTCGAGCTTCGGCAGGAGCGCCGCGATAGTGTCCTTGACGTTGCCGACGAGCCCGAGCGCCACGGGAACGCGACGGCCGATATGGGTCGGATCGTTGTCGATCTGAACGATCCTGGCGTCCTTCGGGTAGAATTGCGTCCACGCGAAGTTGGTCCCCAGGCACAACAGGAGATCGCAGTTTTCCACCGCCTCGAAGCCCGACTTGATGCCGATGATCCCTGTCATCGAGACGTCGAATGGATTGTCGTACTCGAGAAACTCCTTGGCTCGCGATGTGTGGGCGACCGGCGCCTTCAGTTTCGCGGCCAGCGCAACGACCTCGTCATGGGCGTCGCGGCAGCCGTAGCCGCCATAGATGGTGATCTTCTTGGCCGCACCGATCATGTCGACGAGCTTGTCGAGTTCCTCCTCGCGCGGCCGCAGTACCGGATCGGGCACCGACACGCTCCAGTGGATCGAGTCCGCCGTCCTGGCCTTGGTGGTATCTCCGTTGACGACGATCACGGCGACGCCGCGTTTGGTCAGCGCCGCCTGCGCCGCCATCACCGTGATCCGCCGCGCCTGGTCGGGATGGGCGATGTACTCGCAGAACACGGAGCACTGCTCGTAGATCTTCTTCTGGTCGACGGACTGGGGAAAATCGAAGCCTTCCTGGACGCTGTCGATCTGCGAGGCGATCAGTACGACCGGCGCGCCATTGCGGTGGCTTTCGAAGATCCCGTTGATGAAATGCAGGCTGCCCGGGCCGGTGGAGCCGGCGCACAGCGTCAGTTCCCCGGTCATATAGGAATCCGCCCCGGCGGCGAAACCGGCCACCTCTTCGTGGCGGACGTGGATCCAGTCCATGCCCTTCCGCCGCATCGAGTCGGTGACGTAGTTGAGGGTATCACCCACGATGCCGTAGCAGCGCCTGGCGCCCGCTTCCATCAGGGCTTCCACCATCACGTCCGCAACTGTCTTGGTCACTGTCAGAGTTCTCCCTGTTGATGGTGGCGCCCGATCCTGAACGTCGCCGACCATATTTTCAGTCGGCACACACGTAAATGCCGAGGCGATGCGATCAGCCGCCAATCACTCCTGCACAACGCTCCCGCAGCCCGATACTCGGTTTTGGGTTTGACGGTCCGGGCATTCAGGATAGGTTCGCGGTGTCCGACGGGCTGGCGATATCGCCGGGTCCATACAATCGATGATTTCCACACCGCGTGCAGCGCCGGCGCCGAAGACGTCCCGGTGCGGTAGCGAGGTCATGCGGCCGGTGGATGTATGGCGAAACCGATAAATGGTTCAGGTCAAGAAAGCTGAAGTGCGTGACGCGATCCTCGATGCGGCGTTCACGCTGTTCGAGGAAAAGAGCTACGCCCGCACGTCGATCGCAGAGATCGGCCGGGTGGCGGGCGTCGCCCCCTCGGGAATCTACATCTATTTCGGTTCGAAACTCGAGCTGTTCTATTGCGTCTACGAGCCCTGGCTGAAGGAACGTCTCGTCCGGCTCGAACGGGAGATCGAGCAGGTATCGGGATATCGCGCGAAGGTGCGGCGGATCGTCGAGGTGATCTGGCTCGATATCCCCAGCGAATGCAATTTCTTCGCCAACAACCTGATCCAGGCGGTCTCCACCGCAACGCCCACGGACGGCTACAGCGGAGAGCTGCTGGACTGGTGCGAGTCCCGCGTCGCAGGCATCCTGCGGGCCTCGCTGCCGCCGTCCCGGCGCAACCGTACCGATCATGCCCAGATGGCCCACGTGATCTTCATGGCATTCGACGGCTTCGCGGTACGTTCCTATCTTGGAGTACGGGCCGAGAAGATGCGCACCGCGATCGACACCATGACCGACCTGATCCTCGGCAGCGATACGGCGCCGAAGCTGTCGGCAGTGCCTCCTCCCGGTGACCCCGGGCGGCCAGAAAAACCGGCCTGACTACAGATCGATCGTCCTGCTGTCGGTAATGCTCGCAAGGTACGACATGACCTCGAGCGAGGCCGTGTGCGCCGCACCGTTTCCGGATGTGCAGCAGTCGCGGACGACAGTCACCCGGTAGCCGAGGTCGGTGGCGTGCCGCACGGTGTGCTCCACCGAGAACTGCGTCGCAAGGCCTGTCACCACGATCGTGTCGATGCCCCGCTCGCGGAGGATTTCGTCGAGACCCGTGCCGTGAAACGCGTTGTTGCCGCTGTGGACGAGGACGACATCGTCCTCGCGGGGCTCGAATCCCCTCATCGGCGCCGCACCCCAGGACCCACGCTTGACGGCACCCAGTTGCTCCACCGCATTGAACAGCCGGCAGTTGCGCGGAAGGTCGGAATAGTCCGGCGCAAACGCGATGTGGACATGGACGACCGACCAGCCCTTTTCCCGCGCTGAATCGATCAGCCCGCGGCTTGCTTCGAGGAATCGGGCCGGTTCCGGACCGTCACGATCCAGGGAAAACGGAATACGCCCGTCGGGATGGCAGATGTCGTTCTGATAGTGCAATGCGATCAGCGCGCTGGGCATCGTAATCTCCAAAAACGTATGGTATTCATTTTAAGCTTGAAGCAAACACGATTGCACATGCAATGTGAACCAGAACGGAGCAGACCGCCACAATGACCGATGCAGCCGATATGCAGGGCCCGCCCCCGCCGACCGTCGATCCGACAGGCCTGAAGGAGATCGCTGCGGGCGTCTGGATCATCGACGACAAACGCGTGCCGCTGGTGCCGAATATCGGGATCGTCGCCGGCTCCGAGGCGGTGCTCGTCGTCGACACCGGGATGGGACCGGCGAACGGCGCGAAGGTTCTCGAGGCGGCGCGCAGGGTGGCGGGCGACCGGCGACTGATCCTGACGCTGACCCACTTCCACCCTGAGCACGGATACGGCGCCCAGGCGTTCAGAGGAGAGGCCGAGATCTTCTACAACGCCGCCCAGCGGGACGAACTTGCGCAGAAGGGCGCGCCGTATCTCGGCATGTTCAAGACCTTCGGCCCCGCCGTCGCAGAGGCACTCGAAGGGACCGAGATCGTGATGCCGGACCGGGTCTACGAGGGCCGTTCCGCCGAACTCGATCTGGGCGGCCGGACGGTCGAATTTCGCACCTGGGGGCTCGCCCACACCAAGGGCGACCAGATCGTCTGGCTTCCCGCGGAGCGCGTCCTCTTCACCGGCGACCTGGCCGAAGAGCGGATCTTTCCGATCTTCCCGTGGTTTCCTCCCGAAGACGCGGATCTGGACGCGGCGCGCTGGGTCGAGATCCTGTCCGAACTGGAGGCCCTCGATCCCGCCATCGTCGTGCCGGGTCACGGCGATATCGGCGGCCCGAGCATACTTTCGGCCGTGCGCGGCTACATGGTCGATCTGGCGGCCCGGGTCGGCGCCGAGCGCAAGGCGGGCAAGGACGCCGACACGATCGTCAGAGAGCTTGCGCCGGTCATCCGCTCCGAGCATCCCGATTGGGACGCACCGGAATGGATCGACTTCGCGATCCGCTACTACGCGACGGTGTCCTGAGGCCGATCGCAAAGGTCGCCCGCGCGGACGCTATCGGCCGAACGGCCAGCCGATCTCCTTTCCGCCGGCAATGCCCTTCGGCCGGAACAGGATGATCAGCAGCATCAGCAGGGCCAGCACCACGTCGCCCAGACCGCCGGGGGCGGCGAACGTCGTGGTCCCGACGGTGACACCCACCTCGGCCTGCCGAAGGAGTTCCGTCAGTCCGGAAATGACGATCGCGCCGGCCACCGCGCCCGTCAGGCTGCCCATGCCGCCGATCACCAGCATCGCGACGATCAGGAAGGTCAGGTCGAGGTAGAACGTCTCGACCCGTACCGTTCCGAGAAAATGGGCGAGCAGCACCCCCGAAATCCCCGACAGGAAGGCGCTGACCACGAACGCGCCGATGCGGTGCCGGACCATGTTGACGCCTGAGGCCGCCGCCGCCGCCTCGTCTTCGCGCGATGCCCTCAACAGTAGCGCCGAACGCGATTCCTGGTAGGTGAAGGCGACGACGATCGCAAACAGCGCTCCAATAGTCGCGGTCCACGGGCCGACATGGATGGGCAGTCCCATCAGGGAGTTCTGGCCGCCGGTGACGGAAGACCAGTTGCCGATCACCACGTAGGTCACGACCAGGATCGCGAAGGTGGCGATGCTCGCCGAGATCCCCGACAGGCGCATCAGCGGCAGACCGACCACGAAGGCGAGCACCGCGGCAGCCGCGCCCCCGGCCAGTGCCGCCGCGAACGGCGCCCACTCCGCCGATCGGAGCCAGAGCGGGAGGTCGGGGAGGAAGACGCCCTTCGCCGCTGCCGACATCGTCAGGAGCGCCGAGACATAGGCACCGACCGCCATGAAGGCGACGTTGCCGAAGGCCAGCACCCCCGAATTTCCGACGAACACGTAGAGTCCGACCACCGCCACCAGATAGATCAGCGCCTGGGTGATGCGGCGCTGCAGGACCGTCGGCGCAAGGTCCGCCGCGACGCCGATGGCGACCACCAGCACGATCAGGCAGACCAACGGCCAGAGCCGGCGCAGCACCTGTGCCCCGGCCATCAGATCCGCTCCTTCAGGCCGCGCGCGGGAATTATGCCCTGCGGCCGGAGCAGCAGGACGAGCGCGACGGCAACGAATACGAAGGCTTCCCGGAACACCCGAAGGTCGGGCGGCAGCAGGGTTTGCAGGAGGATCGTGGTCGCGCCCACCAGAAATCCGCCGAGCGCCGCACCGGGCAGGCTGCCGAGCCCGCCGATCACGGTGCCGACGAACGCGATGACGACGAGTTGCAGGCCCATGCGCGGCTGAACCAGGCCGGTCTGCGCCACGAACAGGCAGGCCACGACCGCGGCCAGCACCGCGCTGATGGCGAAGGCGGTGGCGATCACCCGATTGGCCCGCACTCCCAACACCTGCGCCATTGCGAAGTTCTCGGCTGCGGCGCGCATCTCGAGACCGAGACGCGTCGTCCTGAGGAACCAGCTCAGGCCGACCAGGAGGATCGCGCTGACGACGATCGTGACGATCTGCAGCAGTTGCAGCCGTATCCCGGCAATCTCGACCTGCCGGGCGAGGTCCGGAAGGAAGTCGACCCCCTTCGGCCGCGAGCCGACGAACAGGATCATCGTCTTCTGCAGGAAGAAGCTCACGGCGAAGGACGAGATCAGCAGCGTCGGCGGATCCGCGGTCCGGATGGGACGGAAGGCGGCGCGCTCGATCGCAAGCGCCAGCAGCACCGAAGCCGCAAGCGCTCCGATAACGACCAGCCCCACCGGCATGTCGAACATCAGCAGGACGGCATACCCGGCGATCATGATCAGTTCGCCGTGGGCGAAATTGATCAGCCGCATGACGCCGAAGATCAGCCCGATGCCGAGCGCCGTCAGGGCGTAGAGTCCGCCGACGCTGACCGCGTCGACCAGTGTCTGGACGAGCCGGTCCATCAGGGCCTGCCTGCCGCTTCCGGCGGCGCTGCCTCGGCCATCGAGACGCCAAAATAGGCAGCGTCGAAGTCGGCGTGCGCGCGCAGTTCGTCAGGCGTACCGGCGAGCGCCAGGCGGCCGTGCCTCATGACGTAGGCGCGGTCGGCTACGGCGAAGGCGCGCGCGGCGTTCTGCTCGACCACGAGGATCGTGACACCGCCGTCGCGTATCCGCTCCAGTTCGGCATAGACCTGCTCGACGATCTTCGGGGCGAGCCCGAGCGAGGGCTCGTCGAGCATGAGCAGCGTCGGACGCGACATCAGCGCGCGGGCGATCGCCAGCATCTGCTGCTCGCCGCCCGACAGCAGCCCGGCCGGCTGGTTGCGCCTCTCGCCGAGAATCGGAAACGACTCGAAGAACGCCTGCAGATCCGACCGCACCGCCGCGTCGCGCCGGATGGTGGCGCCGAGTTGCAGGTTTTCCAGGACCGTGAGGCTGGCGAAGATATTGCGACCTTCCGGTACCAGCGCGATACCATGGCGAACGACGTTCTCCAGGCCGACCGTCTCCAGCGTTACGTCCCGCAGCAGGATCGCCCCGGCCTGAGGCCTGACCAGCCCGGCAATGGAGGACAGCAACGACGTCTTGCCGGCCCCGTTCGGGCCGACGATCGCAACGATCTCACCGGCATCGACGTGGAGACTCAGACCGTGCACCGCTGTGATCGCGCCGTAGCGCACGGTCACATCGCGCACCTGCAGGAGCGGTGCGAGGGTCGCCTCGGCGGCCGTCATCGTGCGGCACTCGCTCCCAGGTAGGCAGAGCGCACCGTCTCGTCGGCCCTGATGGCGTCCGGCGTACCCGCAGCGATCGTCCTGCCGGTGTCGAGAACATGGATATGGTCGCAGAGGCTCATCACAAGCGCCATGTTGTGTTCGATGACGAGCACGCCGCATCCGTACCTGTCGCGGATGCCGCGAATGGTCGCCGCGAGTTCGTCAGCCTCGGCCGGTGCGACGCCGGCGGCGGGTTCGTCCAGCAGGAGATGGCGCGGCTCCATCGCCAGTGCCCTGGCCAAACCGGCGCGGCGTTCCTGGCCGTAGCTCAGGCCCGTCGCCGGCAGGTCGGCCTTGTCGGCGAGGTCGAACTCTGCCAGGAGCTCCCTCGCCTTCCGGCGCGCCGCGCCACGAGCGATGCCGCGGCTGACGTAGCCCACCTCGACGTTTTCGCTGACCGTCATCGATCTGAACAGGCGGACCGCCTGGAACGTGCGCACGATACCGGATCTGGCAAAGCCGTCACGCGCGCGCCCGGTCAGGTCCTCCTCGCCCAGCCGGACCCTCCCGGCGCTCGGGCGCTGAAACCCGGACAGAACGTTGACGAGCGTCGTCTTGCCGGCCCCGTTCGGCCCGATCAGGCCGACGATCTGGCGCGGCCTGACGCGGATCGTCACGCCGTCGGTCGCAACCAGGCCGCCGAACCGGACGGTTATGGAATCCGCATTGAGGTCCACAAGCTGTCCATCCGGTGCGGCGACTGTACGTCGATCAGAAGTTCGGCACCTCCTCGACCGCGTATCGGCCTTGCGCGCTGAACTTTCCGTCGTCGACGCCGATGATGGCCATCGGCCGCGTCGTTGCAATATGCAATTCCTGTGTGAAGGTCGTCGGACCGATCACCAGCGGCTCGTCCTTGAAGGTGTCGAGAACGGCTGCGACCTTGTCGCCGTCCAGCGAGCCGGCCTCGTTGGCCGCCTTCGCCCAGGCCTGGACCGCAGAGTAGCCGCGCAGGCCGTAGGAAACGTCGGCGGGCTTGCCGTACTTCTTCTCGAAGCGTTCGAAGAAGGCGTTGACCTCCGGATCCGGGTCGTCGCCGTACTTGGAGCCGTAGTTCACGACGTAGAAGTTGCTGAGATCCGGCACGCTGCCGATCCAGTAGTCGCCGTCCATCGACTCCCCGGTCAAGATGGCCGATTCGATGCCGGCGGCGCGCATCTGCCGGATCGCGCTCGGGCCGCCGGGCGCGTAGGAACACAGGAAGACGATGTCCGGCTGCTCGGACAGGCTGGTGATGCGCGTGACCTGCGCGGCGACGGAGGGATCGCTGTTGAGGAACGTGTCCTCGCCGACCAGACCGTCGTCGCCGGCAAGTTCCTTCCAGCGCTCGGCGAAGCTCCCGCACAGCGACTTCGTATAGGAGATCGTGTTGTCGAGCAGCACGTATGCGGTCCGCCAGCCCTTGTCGTTGTAGGCCCATTCGGCCATCAGCGCGCCCTGAGCCTGCCCCGCGTTGGACACCGAATAGGCCAGCGGGCCGATGCCCTTCACCCCGAACTTCGGGTCGGAAGCCGCGGAAAAGGCGATCACGTTGTTCTGCTGGGCGACGAAGGCGCCGGGGGCGCCGAAGTCGAAGTCGCTCGGAAACAGGATCGCCTTGGCCTCCTTGTCGATCACCTCGATCGCCCCGTCGGCGCCGAGCGCCGGCTCCGACTTGTTGTCGAACTCGACGATTTCGATCGGCTGGCCGAGCACGCCCCCGGCCGCGTTGATGTCCTCGACCGCCAGCTTCGCCCCGGCGATGGTGTCGGCGTCGATCGGCTGGAACCAGCCGCTGAACGACATGACCAGCCCGAAGACCGGCTTGTCGTCGGCCTGCGCCGCCGAGACGGCGAGGGCCGACAGGACACCGACCAGGCTGAGCGTCCATTTCTTCATGCTGAACTCCTGTCCCTCTGTCATCCGGCCTGGGCCTGTGCCCGGCCGCTTATCCTTTAGCGTCCGCAACGAAGTGACCCTCGCTCGGCGCAAAAACGAACGTTAATCGATATTGGGGATGGTTCAAGCTTGAAATGATTGCGGCGGCAGCGCCTCGGCCCAGTACGCCGACCCCTCCCGATGGGGTGGCCTGCTCGACTTCGACAGTTGAGACAAACCTGAAGTAGAGCGAGCGCCTTGTTGGGTATTGGGCGATCCTGCCCATGAACGCGCACATAAATTGGCATTCAGGCGTGAATATCGAGAATTTTTCATGTAGGGGAGCCGGACAATATCTTGCCCCTTCGGAAGGATCGTGATGCCTGATAGTCCGACGCGTTCCGACGGCCCGTCGAGCGAGCCGGTGACGGATCTCATGGCGACCGATGTCGTGCTCCTGTCCGCCGGACTGAGTTGCGGTGAGGCGATCGCCCGGCTGGCGGCGCAAGACACCGCCCGGGGCCTCTACCATGCGTGTGTCGTTGCCGAGGACGGCCGGTTTGCCGGATTGGTATCGCTGCGCGACTGCCTAGTCGTGCCGGCTGCGACGCCGCTCGCGGATGTGGTCACTCAGCCGGTGCTGACGTTGCGCGACACCGACGACGCACGGGTCGCGGCCAGGAGTATTGTCGAATCCGGGCACGGCGGCGCTCCCGTCCTCGATACGGGCGGCCACGTGGCCGGATTCGTCACCACGGACGTCGCCAGCCGCTTCCTGCTGCATGAAATGGAGGAATCCACCGGCAAGTTCGCGGGCCTCCTCGGCGAGGCGCGGGATGATTATCTCGACTATACCGTCTGGACCGACTTTCTCCGCCGCGCGCCGTGGATCCTCGGTCTGGCCGTTGCCGGCCTTGCATCCGGTTACGTCGTCCACGTCTATGAGGATGCGCTGAGCGCCCTCGTCATCCTTGCTCTGTACATGCCGATGGTGGCGGATACGGGCGGCAACGTCGGGACGCAGTCGGCAAGCCTCGTCACCCGAGCGATTTCCATAGGCGACGTCGGGGTTCGCGATGGAGCCCGGGTGCTCTGGCGCGAAGCCCGCGTATCACTGCTGATGGCGGCGGCACTCTTCGTCTTCGCCTTCCTCAAGGTCTATCTGATCTCGAACTCGGCGGACGTTCCGCTGGGGCTGACAATCGGCGAAATCGGCTTCGCCATCGCGCTTGCGCTCGCCGTCCAGGTGATCACGGCGACGCTTCTCGGGGCGGTGCTGCCGCTTGCAGCGGTGGCTGCTCGCCAGGATCCCGCCGTGATCTCCGGTCCGGCGCTCACCACGATCGTCGATCTGAGTGGGCTGATCCTCTACTTCATCATTACCGGCCACCTGCTCGGCTTGCCGGCAGCCGTGCCCTGAAGAGACCAGGTCACCGGCCCGAGCAGGCGCCTCAGGGGCCGGAGGTGCGGCTCGGAGCGTCCTGCGAGGTCAGATTGCCGAGCGCAAATGCGAGCGTCGATGCAGCGACGAGCGCGGCGGCATGGGCGTCCGACAACGACTGGCGGGCATCGAGCAATCCCGAATCGGCGGCCGTCGCGTCGGTTATCGTGCCGACACCGGATCGATAGGACTGGAAGGCGGCGTCATAGGTCACTTCCGCAGCAATCGTCAGCTCGGTCGCGGCCACATAGGCCGCCAGAGCGGTTCGCAACGTGTCGCTCGCGATCACGATCTCGCGCGCAGCGGCATCCTGGGTCTGCGTGAAGGTCGCCTCGGCCGACCGCGACAGGGACTTCGCCTGCTCGACCTGTGCCCTCTGCAATCCGCCGGAATAGATCGGAAGCGCCACTCCGACGAGAACGCCAGCGGATGTCGATTGCTGCCCGACCCCCGGGAATCCGCTGACCGCGAAACCGACCTGATCACTTGCAGCGATGCCGCTCAGGTAGACTTTCGGTCGGAACTCCGCTTCCGCGGCACGGATACCGGCCTCCGTCGCCTTCATGCGGGAATAGGCCGCCAGCACGTCGGGACGCCGGGCTAGCGCCGACATGATCAGCTGTTCCGTCGGCTCCCCGATGGAGCGCGGCAGTTTTCGCGCGGCCACGTCGCCGATTCCGATCTTCGTCATCGGCGAGACGCCCATCGCGGCCAGCAGGGTCTGATAGGCATCGCGCCGCGCGCCCTGTGCCTCGACAACCCGCAGATTGGATTGGGCGACCTGCTGGCGCGCCTGGGCGACCTCGACGCTGGTCCCGATGCCGCGCCCGTATCGGCTGTCGGCGGCATCCTCGATCAACTGGCTGTTGGCGAGGGCCTGCCGCGCGGCCCGCTCCTGCTCCAGAGTGGCACCGTAACGGTAGTAGGCCACGGCGACGTCGTAGATGACCTGCTGGTGCATCCCGTTGAACGAGATGTTTGCGGCAAACGAATTGTGGCGCGCGGCGTCGACGTTGGCCCGCCTCTGGCCGAAGTCGAAGAGCAGCCATTCCAACACCAGGGCCGGCACCACGCCGTCAATTGTCGACGTATACGAGGCGTTGCCCGCCGGTCCGCCGGGCAGTTGCGTCTCGACCTGTTGGGCGCCGCCGATCACGGTCGCGGTGATCGTGGGTAGAAACGTCGCTTCGGTCATGCCGACGGCAAGCGCCGCCTGTCTGGCTTCCTCCCAGGCCAGGCGAGTCTGCGGATTGTTGCGCGCCGCGATGTCGATAAGGGCAGGAAGCTCGTAGGTCCTGCCTTCCACCAACTGCGGCGGCGGCGCGAGCAGGGCCGCCGCCGGATTGGACGGAACGGAAAAATCGGCCTGGCCGGATCCGGGCGATGCGTCCGGAGCCCTCGCCGGCAGCAACGCCGATTCCGAGGTCGCTGCAGGTGCCCACGGATTGGACGGCGACTGTGGTGCGAGCTTCAGCGCATTGTCCGCGCAGCCCGCCAGCGCGACCGCGACCGCGAGCGCGAGGCAGGCGCAAAGCCGCGGGGCTCCGATCGTCCTCATGCGACGTTGCTCAGGTATCGGGCGCATTCAGTTGGCAACGTGGCTCTTTGCCCGCCCGCCGTTTCCGGCCAGCGGGCGCAGGGCAATCGCATCCCCCGGCGCATCTTCCGACCGGAGCCCATTTTGCCCCAGAGCGGCCGCGATCCCGGAAAGCCGCTCCGACAGCGTCGGCTGCCCGGTGTCGCCTATGGCAAGACCCGGCGCGAGGGCGGCTGCAGATTCGATCAGGGCTGCGATCCGCCGGACCTCGGACTTGCCTGGCTGTTGGCGGCGAGGCTCGAACGGCAACAGAAACAGGCCCTCGCGTGCACCCGCCAGTGCCACGGTCGCCGTCGCGACGTCGTCGATGCGGCCGGTTGGAGATGCACTCGGGAACGCGGCCGCGCGAGAGAGGGCTCTCAACGCGACTTCGAGCCGGTCTCGCACGGCAGCGATGGCGCTGCGCGGCCAGATGCCCGTGAAAATCAGGTAGACGATCACGTTGCCCAGCAGGATGCCCGCGATGCGGTCGCCTGCAGCGCTCATGTCGGTACTCGGACCGAAGCCGTTCAATATGGTCAGCAGAAAGGCAAGGCCGATCTGTACGCCGGCATAGGCGATGCGCTCGCTGCCGGCCGCCACCCAGCCGGCAACCAGTATCCCCGCAAACACGAGCACCATCAGGCCGCCGATCGACTGGAGCTGGGGGATCACAAATACGATAGCGCCGACCCCCAGAATCGCCCCGATCAGACATCCGACGATGCGCAGGGCCAGCTTGTGAACCGTCTCGCCGGTCGTCCCGAGCGCCGCCACGTAGCAGGTGATCATGGCGGTGTGGATCCCGTCCCAGCCAATCCCCGTGTAGATCAGGTAGCAGATCATCGCGGCGGCCGTAGTCTTCAGGGCGTAGCGCTGATGATCCGGATTCGTAAGGGCATCCGGTGCCAGAAACGGTGATTTTTTCGGCGCCGGGTCGGCGCCGCCATTGGACTGGGCAAGACCGCGCAGCGCTTCCCAAGCCACGGCTTCTGCCGGCGAACCGGTTGTTGCGGGGGAATCTGGAACCACCGGTCGGCGATCCTCGCTCACCGCCGCAGCTGCCGCCCGGCAGGCAGCCGAAAGACGTGCGCGCGCCCTGGCTGCATCGTTCGGAAGGGCGGCGGTGGCCAACATCAAGCGGTAGCTGGTATCGACTGCGCCTGCGAGCCATCTCGTGCGGCGGGCCGGAGCGAGATGGAGCAGGCGCGCGACCTGGACCTTCTTGGCAAGGTCGTCGTTGCCCTCGGCCAGCAACTCGTGCAGTGCCTGAACAGTGTCTTCGGCCTCCAGGGCACCGGCTGCCGCGTTCAGGCGGGCGGCAATCTTGTCGGCAGCCAACCCATGCGGGCTGCGGCCGAGCGCGAGGCAGAACACGATCATCAGCAACATTGGCATGACGGCCATCTGCCACGCATACAGCAGCCCTTGGGATGCGACGATTCCAGCCGGAACGTCACTGGACAGCGTCATGATGAAGGCGACGACGAGGCCGATGATCGCGCCCGTTTCGCCGAGAGAGGTGGCGGAGCTGAGATAAAGCATGACGAAGGACACCGTCGCCATCACCAGGAGTCGGAGAAATGCCGAGTCCATCGTGGCCGTGATCAGGGGCGCCATCACCAAGACGATCACGCTTGCCAGGCCGATCAGCCCGACAGCCTGACCGATTGTTTCGCTGGCGTCGGGCCGCATGAGAAAGATCACGAGGTAGCAGCTGATCGCAGCTTCGGGGATCTTGAAGAGCATCGCCGCGGCCGTCACCAGCGCGCAAAGGAGCGCGATGCGCCAGGCCATGCCAAATCGCCCCGGCGCCGGACCCAGATCCCGGATCGCGCGGGCGAATATCGCCGGCCAGGTCGCCTCAGCAATCGGTTTCATCGTGCACCGTCGCCGTTGCCGAAGCGCCCATTCGCATCAGGCTCGGTGGCGGATCAAGCAGCCGGATCCGTACCGGGAAGCGCTGTGCGACGCGGACCCAGTCGAGAGAACGTGGCACCAGCGGCAGCCCGCTGGGAATATTGATCATCTGCTCCGACGTCACGCCCCATCCCGCGCCCTCGACGCGCCCGCGTATGGCGACGCTTCCGTCGGCGAGGGCATGGACGGTGGCGCAACTGCCGACCTTGACGCGGCCCAGTTCCGTCTCGACGAAGTTCGCGCTCGCATACCAGGTGGATGTATCGATCAGGGTGAAGACAGCCTCGCCGGGCAGCACGAACTCGCCAGCCGCGACCGCAAGGCCGACGATGCGGCCGTCGTGCGGCGCGCGCACCACCGTCTCGTCCAGCTCGTGCTCGGCGATCGAGAGAGCGGCTTCGCGGGCCTGCACGAGCGCCTCCGCGCCGGCAGGATCGCCGATGAGGGCCGCCGCGGCCTCTGCCTGTCGCTGCGCCTCGCGGAGACTGATCTCCGCGTCGCGCCGGGCCGTTGCCGCGGTATCGACCTCCTGGGCGCTGACGTAGCCCTTGGGCCGAAGCGGCATGAGCCGGCTCAGTGTCTCCGTCGCGTAGGCGAGGTTTTCTTCGGCCCGCTCCACCTGTGCCGTGGCAATCTCTGCGTTGCGGGTCTCGGCTTCGATTTCCCGATGACGGTCGGAAAGAGCCGCCCGGGCGATTGCCAGATCCCCCGCGGCCTGATTCACGGCGAGCTGATAAGGGACAGGGTCAATACGGAACAGGACGTCGCCCTTGCGTACCGCTGCGTTCTCGGTCACCTCCATGTCGACGATCCGTCCGGAGACCGTGGCAGCGATGTGGACAACATCCGCGGTCAGCACGGCTTCCTGGGACAGCGGGTTGAGCCGCGCGGTGCGCAGGTGGTTCCAGCCAAGCATCGCAGCCGCGAACACCAGGACCGTGGCAACAATGACGCCGCCGACACGAGAAGCGTGTATGCGATCACCATTCATCGGCTCACCGCCCGAAGACCGTCATGGAGACGAGAAGACCCGCCACCGTGGCCACGGCCAGATAGACGAGCAGCCGTGCGGGAAGTACGTCGTCGAGCCTGATCCACACGAACGCGATGCGCACGAGGATCGCGGTCAACACCCCGGCAAGTGCACAAAGCAGCCAGGAAGGAAAATAGGCCCCCAACATCGGCACGGCCGGAGCAGCCGTCTGGGCGCATCCGCCGAAGCAATTGACGAGCAACGCCATTGCGAGCGCCCTCGTCCACCGCCTCGGACGTCTGGTCCGATCGGCCGGGAGATCGGTGTCAGCCGGCGAACGGAGAGGATACACGCGTACAACTCCTCTCCATTCGCTCAGCGATGCGCCGAGTCGCGGCTCTCGCGCATAAGCAGGATGGCGCCGACAAAGAAGCACAGCGCTCCGAACCACAGGTGCACATTGCCGACGACAGGAACCCAGGCCGGCTCCGTGCCAGCTGGAACGTAGGCCAGTATGGCCGCCGTCATGAAGGCGATACACCCCACGAGATTTACGAAGACAATCCACCAGGCGAGTTCTTTCGGCCGCCAACTCCAGTAGGCGTGTCCTGCCTCGATGTAGGCGAGATAGCCGGATATAAGAAAGAGCAGCGAGCCGATCATTCCGGGAATCCATATGACAAGATCCTGGGCCCTCCAGCCGGACGGGTCGTAGATTGCGTCGAACGTGTTGAGGTTGAACGCGACGGTTCCCACGAACTGGGCAAGGGTGCTGAGCCATCCCGGACTTTCCGGATGCCATCCGATCAATGCGATCCGGCCGGACGAAATCGCGCTCGCCGGCCGTGCGGGCGCGAATGGCCCGGCATTGGCGGCCTGGAAGAGCTGCAGATAGCCCGCGGTGGTGAAGGGGATCGAGCCGAGAAAAAAGACGGAGTTGATCGTCGTCGGGTCCAGGGCTTCCCAGACCTGGCTGATCAATGTCAACACGCAGCCGGTCATGAACAGGAACGCGCCGACGGCGAATATCGCGCCGGTCAGCCAGTTGTATCTCTCGGTGTGCCAGAAGGGCGCCTGCGTCGGGTCGAGGCCGCGCGTTTCGTGTTGGAGCCCTTTCCTGTGCTGGCGGGCACGCCAGGTCAGCAGCCGGCCGTCGTGACGGTACCGACGGAGCGTCACGAATGGCCAGGGCCCGGACTGAGAGACGCGAGACCGGCCGGAGCCGGACGGGCTACGCCCGCCGGGCTCCGCCGCTGCGGTTTTCCCCATGTCGACAGTCAATGATGGAAGCCCGAAGCCTCATGTTTGGTTAGCGGGTTCTGGACCGGGTGCGTCTGGAAATAAGTGAGGGCCGCCTTCATGTGGTCGAGCAGCATCGAGCACAGATCATAGCTGACACCGTTTCGCACGAGGATGCGCTGAACCGCCTGATCCTGGCAGTTGGCGGGCAAAGTATAGGCCGGAACCTGCCATCCGCGGACACGCAACCGGTCGGCGAGATCGAAGAGCGTGAAACCGGGATCGGTTGCCTCCTTGAGCCTCCAGCAGACCGCCGGAATGCCCCGGGAGGGCGCGCCATCGAACAAGATCTCGAAAGGTCCCATCTTCGAGATCTCTTCGGCGAGATACTCCGCGCTGCCATAGCAGGCACCATGGACCTTTCGGTATCCCTCCCGCCCCAGTCGCAGGAAGTTGTAATACTGGCAGATGACCTGGCCGCCGGGACGCGAGAAGTTAAGAGCTATGTCGCGCATGTTGCCGCCCAGGTAGTTCACCCAGAACACCATCTCGTCGGGGAGGTCAGCCTCCTCGCGCCACAGCACCCATCCTACTCCCAGCGGAGCGAGACCGAACTTGTGCCCTGACGCATTGATCGAGCGTACGCGAGGCAGGCGGAAGTCCCATTCCAGATCGCGGTCGCAAAACGGAGCGAGGAAGCCACCGCTCGCGCCGTCGACATGGATGGGAATGTCAAGACCGGTTCTCGCCTGAAGGTCATCCAGGGCGTCGCTTACCGCCTTTACGGGCTCGTACTCGCCGGTAAAGGTCACTCCCAGCGTCGGCACAACTCCGATCGTGTTCTCGTCGCACCGGCTCAGCACCTCCTCCGGGGACATCAGGAAGCGGCCGCTGTCCATCGGAATCTCGCGGTGTTCTATGTCCCAGTAGCGTGTGAACTTGTGCCAGCAGATCTGGACCGGACCCGTTACTAGGTTTGGATTGTCCGTGGGCTTGCCCTGCGCGCGACGCCTGGCCTCCCATCGGCGTTTCATCGCCAGGCCGCCGAGCATTGCCGCCTCGCTGGAGCCGGTGGTCGAGCATCCTGGAGCCGTCTGCGGATGGGGGGCGTTCCAGAGATCGGCAAGCATGTGCACGCAGCGGGATTCGATCTCCGCCGTCTGCGGATACTCGTCCTTGTCGACCATGTTCTTGTCAATGCAGTCGTCCATCAGTCGATGGACTTCCGGTTCCTCCCAGGTCTGGCAGAACGTCGCCAGATTCTGCCGCGCGTTTCCGTCGAGCATGAGCTCGTCGTGCATTGCCGCGTACACGCGTCGAGGATCCCTTTCGGCGTCCGGAAAGTTGACCTTCGGAAGAGCTCGCGCAAGGTCTCCGGCACCGTAGGTCGTGTCGTCGTTGTCGTCGTGTCGATGGTGTGTCTTCGTCATGGCCCGTTTCTTCGATTGAAAATGCTGGGACGGTTCAGGCCGGACCGCCGGCCACACCCAGATCCGACGCCACCGGATTCGCAGCGGCGATCTTCTGGAGGGGAACCACCCTCGGCTCCAGTGTGCCCGCGAGACTGGCGAGATCGAATCGCGTGAAGTTCAGGCTCCGATAGTCGCGGACAAAAAAGCTCTTCCCAGTTAGATCGGAAAGGCTCGTCCACGCGGTGTACTCCGTCGCGTAGTCCGCTTCGCCGCCCGGTTCGAGCCCGGCGACTTCAAGATGCCCGGCGCCGGCTGCCGGATAGTCGATCGTCGCCCCGCGCGGTCGGTCGAAATTGTTCATGATGTGCGCAAGCGTCAGCACGGCGAGATCCGGCGTCGCGGCCTTCTCCGTGAATTGCGCGTAGTATGCCGCACGCACGAACCTGCCCACGGATGTATTCGAACCCGGCAGGGCCGCGGTCGCGATGCCGGAATCCGGCTGCACCGCCTTGTACGCACCGAATGTCGCCACCGGCCGGTCGACATTCGTCAGATGCGTGTAATTGTCGAGGTTGGTGAGGTGCCAGTCGAACCTCGGACCGTTCGTCATGACACCGACAGGATTGTCATAGACGGTCATCTCACCGCGATGGAACTCAATGACGATCGAGCCGCCTTCGGCATCGTGGACGATGTAATGGAACGGGGATTCGGCACCGCCGAGGACCGCCAGCGGCTCCAGCATCACGGGTTGGTCAGCCAGCGCCGACTTCACTTCTCCGACGCGGGCAAAACTGGCCAGTATCCAGCTGCCGAGATCCGACGCAGCGAGCACGGCGTGCGTCATTTCCACCGGTTTCTGGGTTCCACCGGCCGAGGGATAGGACAGGACGCTGAAGGTCAGGCCCTCGGTGTTCAGTCCTTCGAGGACCTTCATGTCGCCGAGCCCGAGGGGGGCGGCGGCGGTCGGCATGCGCGCCGGCATTGCGACGGCGAGAAAGGCATTTTTCGCCGGGTAGGAGAGTACGGGGTGCCCGGGCACCTCGGAGGAGAAGGCTTGCCCTCTCGGAACGAACACCAGCTGGTAGGGAAGATCGACGGTCAGTTCGAGCGTTCGCCCGAAATAGAAGTTCCCGTTCTTGTCACTGTAAATCAGGGATGTACACATGGCGTCTGACTCGAGCGCTGGTTTCGCAGGGGAAGATGGTGGAACGTTCCGGCATCTGGTTCGAGGAGGCGGTGGCAGCTAGCGCGCGGAAAGCCAACGAGGTATCGTTGTCTCCTATAGGTTCAGTACCGCTTCGATATTCGTGGCGCCCGTTGCCATCGCCGGGTTCGTCCGGTCGTCATCGTGAAGTCCGGTGCCGCAATGCCGGGCCGGTTCATGCGCGGGTGTCCTTGTAGATCTTGCCGTCCTTCATGATCAGCCGGAGGTTGGTCTCCGGGTCGGAGAGAAAGTCGAGGTTCTCGGTCGGATCACCATCCGCAACCAGGACGTCTGCAAATGCACCGGGCTCGATCACGCCGAGCTTCCCGTCATAGGGATTGCGTGGGCCTGACAGCCGAAGCAGTTCGCCGTTCGTCCCTGTCGCAATGGCCAGCAGGTCGAGCGGATCATAGAACCGGGTGAGTTTCGCAAGCTGGCGGCCCTGGCTTGGCAGGTTGTCGGGGCTGAACAGGATGTCGGTCCCCCACGCGGTCTTCACGCCGAAGTGCTGCGCCATCTCGTAGGCGCGTACGGTTCCCTTGGCGACCTCTTGCTGCTTCGCCCTGGCGTGCGGGCCGGACTTGATGTTGGCGTCGACGTCGGCGAGGAACGGCTGCAGGCTCCACCAGACTCCGGCGTCGACCATCATGCGGACGGCCTCCTCGTCGGCAAGCTGGCCATGTTCGATGGACCGGGCACCGGCACGAATGGCGCGCTTGATCCCCGGGGGCGTGTAGACGTGAACCATCACGTAGGTGTTCCAGTCGCCTGCCGCCCTGACGCCCGCGTGCAGCTCCTCCTCGGTGTATTGGAGCGTGTCGAGCGGATCGTAAGCCGAGCTGACTCCGCCCCCGGCCATCAGCTTTATCTGCGAGGCGCCGAGCATCAGCTGCTCGCGCACACGCCGAAGCACCTCGTCGGCGCCGTCGGCGATCGCCGCCATGCCGGCGCGTTCGCTGTGGCTGAGATCGCCGGGGCTGCGGGGGAGCTCGTGCCGCATGCGGAAGTCGCCGTGCCCGGAGGTCTGCGAAATCATCGCGCCGGAGGGGTATATTCGCGGTCCGTGCACGATCCCCTCGTCGATGGCGCGTTTCAGGGCGAACGACGGGCCGCCCGCGTCCCTGACTGAGGTGAATCCCCGCAGCAGGGTGCGCTCGGCCTCGCGCGCGGCCACCAGATAGATGTAGCCGACATCTGAAGTCATCGCGGCGAGTTCGGTGATCGCGCAGAGCATGGTGTGCCAGTGCGCGTCGATCAGCCCGGGCATGGCGAGGCGGCCGCCGCAGTCCAGGACCTCGGCGCCCTCGATCCGCTCCTCCGCTCCCGGCAGTCCGGAGATGCGATTCCCCTCGACGAGAATCGAGACGTTTTCGCGGAGAGTGGCATCGCGGCCGTCGAACAGGCGCAGGTTGGTCAGCAGCAGCGGCCGGTCCGACATCTTTGGCCCGGCGGCGAAAGCCGGCGTTGCGCCCCTCCCGAGAAACGGCGCGACAGCCGCGGCCGCGGCTCCGAGGAGAAGGGACCTGCGCGACTGGTCGGCCGCTACCTTTTCGGCGATGGCGAGTGCCGCCGGTCCGGCGCAATCGCAGGCATGGCGATGGGAATGACGGTGCCTGTGCCCGGTGCCGTGTGCGCACGCAAATGTCGTAGGCGATTCGACATACATGGCCGATCCCGGTTGACTTTCGATGATGGAGAAAGGAGCATGCCCATCGACGAAACGAAGCCGCCCTACCCGTTGCCGAGCATAAAGTTCGATGCAACGCTGTCAACCGGCCCCGTCCTGTCGGGCAGTTTTATTTCGGAACTATTGAAAAATGTGAGTTAACATTTTGGTAGAGCCGTAAATATAGGTCAGTTATTCAAATTTTCATAAAGTAACCCTGAATTTGTCTATGAATCCTGGTTTCTGTTTTCTCCCGATATTGCCTCCCGGAGGTCATTTCCTCTGGAGTCCGGGCGCTACGGCCGGAAGCGATGGAGACGAAGATCAGCCGCATAAAGACGTTTCACTCGCCGCTATCCGAAAGGCATTTCTGATGCTCCGACATGCCCTGCCGCTGCTCGTCGGACTATGTCCGACGGTCGGCCTCGCCGATGACGTGGGTTCGCTCTCGATCAATCTGCCGCTGGGCGAGGACGCCGGTGTCGTTGTGCAGCGGTATCGCTGCGGCGACGACGCCCCCTTCGCCGTCCGCTATGTCAATGCGGAACCGAACCAGATTGCCATTCTGCCGGTCGACGACCAGCCTCGCATCTTCGTCTCGGTCATTGCCGCTTCCGGCGCTCGCTATGTCGCCGGGCCGTATGAATGGTGGACCAAAGGTCAAACGGCGACCCTGCGCAACGAACTGCAGGAGGGCGGCGGCGCCGAGTGCGGAGCGGTGACGCCGAGTGAATTCAGGACCGGGGATTGAGCAACGAAGGGAATACGCCCGCTTGCCGGACAGCACTGCAGTCCAAATATTGGCTAAGTGATTGATTTTATTGGCGCGCCGGGGAGGATTCGAACCCCCGACCCCCAGATTCGTAGTCTGGTGCTCTATCCAGCTGAGCTACCGGCGCCAAGAGAACGCGTCCGGGAGGGGTAGACCATCTCGGATGCGCAATGCTTCGCCGCAGGGTGAGGGCGAAGCGCGGGGCATACCTAGTCCCAACTCGGGGGGAATGCAAGACGCGGGATTGCGGGATGAGGGTCGCGTCCGGCCCGGTCGGGACGCTCGCTCTGACGCGGCCGATCAGCCGGCGCTGCGGCGGCCGTCCTGCGGCGCGCGGATGCGCACGACACGGTCGGGAACCTCGATCGAGAATGTCGCGCCGAGCGTCCCCTCGGCGAGCCGGATCGTGCCGCCGTGCGCCCGCACCAGTTCGGCGGCGATTGCCAGGCCCAGCCCGACACCGCCGGGACGCGTCGAGCCCTGGAAGGCCTCGAACAGCCGGCTGCGCGCCTTGTCGCTGACACCGGGGCCGGTATCGGCGACCTCGATCGTCACGACCGAACCGTCGCGCCGGGCCGACACGCGGATCATGTCGTGTTCGGGGTCGGCGTCGCCGCGGCCCTCGATCGCCTGCATGGCATTGCGGACCAGGTTGACCAGAACGCGGAAGAGCTGATCGGGATCCGCGTCGACCTCGAGGTCATCGCCTACGGCATTGAGGAAGCGCAGGCTCGAGCTCGACATCAGTTCCAGGGTATCGCCGACCTCCTCCACCAGAGCGCGCAGTTTCAGCCGCCGGCGCTCCGGCGGCGATTCCTGGGCGCTGCCGTACTTGAGCGTGTTGGTGCAGAACTCGACGGCCCGGTCGAGGGTGCGGATCAGTTTCGGCGCAAGCCGCTGCACCAGCGGGTCCTCGACGGCGCCGACGCGGTCGACGACCAGCTGGGCGGAGGCGAGCATGTTGCGCAGGTCGTGGTTGATCTTCGAGACCGCCAAGCCCAGGGCAGCCAGCCGGTTCTTCTGGTTCAGCGTACCGATCAGCTCGCGCTGGAGATGGGCGAGTTCGCCCTCGGCAACGCCGATCTCGTCGGTCCGGCCGGACGCCTCGATCACGCGGGAAGGATCTTCCGGATTCTCGGTGAAGGCGACCATGTTGGCCGTCAGCCGGCGCATCGGCCGCACCAGCAGCCAGTTCAGGGCCAGGTAGACGAGTGCCGCAGTGATGATCGAGATGAAGATCGACAGCGTCAGGATATTGACCGAATAGTCGATCATCGCGCGCCGCAGCGGCCTCTCGTCCATGACGATCTCGATGAATTCGCCACCGGTCGGCGCATCGCCGATCACCCGGACCGTGCGGCCGTTCACCGCGGCGAGGGTCCTGAAGGATTCCAGGATCTCGCCGGGGATGCTCATCTCGCGCAGGTCGAAGGTCTTCTCGACATCGGGCGGCATGTCGGAAATCGCCAGCAGTCGACGGGTCGAACCCCGCTTGTGGGCCACCGTGTAGGCGCCGACCTGTTCGAGCAGTTCCTCCTCCAGGGCCTTTGGCACCATGTTGTCCGGAGCCGCCTCGAGCACGAGCGCTGCTGTCTGGGCGGAGTTCAGCCGATCATCGAGCCAGGAACGGCGAAAATTGGCGATCGACGGTACGTAGATCAGAATTTCGCTGACCATCACGAAGAGGACGGTAAGTATCAGGAGTTTTCCCGACAGGCCGATGCCACGCACTCTGCCGGGCGGGCGGGTGTCCGTGTCCGTGGTCGTTGTCCTGCCGGTCACCTGTTCTGGCTCGTTGTCTCGTGATCGCGCGCCGACCGCTGCTTTCAGCCGAACAGCCGCATGAAGGCAATGATGCGCCTCACCCAGGGGCTCGTCAAACTCGGCCTGTAGAACTGGATGGCGGCGCGCTTGCCGACCTCGCTCAGCGTCGGGTAGGGGGACACGAACCCGGTCATCGCCTTGATGTCGAGGCCCTTCAGGATCGCAAGCCCCCACATCTGCACGATCTCGCCGGCGCCGGCCCCGGCGATGCCGACGCCAAGAATTCTGCCGCGCGTCGTCGTGATCACCTTGATGAAGCCGTCCGTCTCCCGCTCGGCACGGGCACGATCGTTCTCCGCATAAGGCCAGCGCAGAATCCGAAAGTGCCCATAGCGCTCCCGCACCTCGGCCTCGGTCACGCCGACCTGGGCGAATTCCGGATCGGTGTAGGTGACGCGCGGAATGTGGTCGTAGGACACTTTGGCGCCGAGCCGGAACAGGATGCTCCGGATGACGGTGCCGGCATGATAGTTCGCGACGTGGGTGAACTGCGGGCCGCCCGCGACGTCGCCGACCGCATAGACCCTGCGGTTGGACGACCTGAGCGTCCGGTCCACCCGGATGCCCTTCGCGTCGACCTTGACCTCGGCCTTGTCCAGGTCGAGCCCGTCGGTAACGGGGGCGCGGCCGGTTGCGATCAGAAGGGCGGATCCGTCGACGGTTTCCTCCCCGTCCTCGCCGTCCAGTACCACCCGCACGCCGGAGCGGCGCTTGGCGACCCGGGCGATCCTCGCCCCCGAGCGCAGGGTGACGCCGTCCCGCGCCAGCCGGTCGAGCACCACGGCCGCAAGCTCCGGATCCTCGCGGCCCAGCGCCCGTGCCGCCTCGAGGACCGTGACCTGGCTGCCGAGACGGCGGAAGGCCTGGGCGAGCTCCAGGCCGACCGGTCCGCCGCCGATCACGATCAGATGGGCGGGCTTGCGGGTGATCTCGAAGATCGTCTCGTTGGTGTGGAACCTGACCGTGTCCAGACCGGGGATCGGCGGTACTGCGGGCCGCGATCCGGTCGCGATCACGAAGCGGCGCGCCTTGATCCGGGTCTCCCCGGCCAGCACCGTCTTGGAGTCCTCGAAACGGGCTTGCGCCTCGATCACGGTGACGCCGAGCGCGCGGAAGCGCTCGACGGAGTCCGTCGGGGCAATGCCTGCTATCACGTCGCGGACGTGGTCGTGGATCCTGCGGAAGTTGACCTGCGGATCGACGGCGGCGACGCCGAAGGCGTCCGCCTCGCGCATCTGCTGGGCACGTCTGGCGGACGCGATCAGGGCCTTCGAGGGGACACAGCCGGTGTTGAGGCAGTCGCCGCCCATCCTGCCCTTCTCCACCAGCACCACGGACACGCCGAAGGCGGCCGCTGCGGCGGCCACCGACAGGCCGCCGGAGCCTGCCCCGATCACGCAAATATCCGGTCTGAGAACGTCCGCCATGAAACCGCCTTGCACAAATTCCGCCTCGTTCCGGCCTAACGCGCGGAACGGCGCCTCAGCACTTTCTTAGCCGCTATCGGAATCAACGCAAGGACACCCAGCGCGGCCAACGCGGCGAGGAGGCCCGGCGTGACGAGTGCCGCGACATCGAGGCCCAGGTCACACGCGCTGGCTGGATCGAGACCTCTTGCCGATGCATCCGCCATGCAGGTCTCGAAACTTGCACGTTGTGCGTCAACGACGCCGTCGAGGCCGGCACCGACGAACGCGAAGGCGAACGTTCCCGGCACGATGCCGATGAATGTGCCGACGACATAGGTCTTCAACGACACGCCGAGCAGCGCCGGCGCGATATTGACCAGCCAGAAGGGGAAGATCGGAACCAGCCGCAGGAACAGAAGATAGTTCAGGGCATTTGCCGCGAACCCCTCCCGAAGGGCCGCCAGCCGCGGTCCGGCGCGTTCGGCCAGCGATTCGCCGAGCGACGAGCGGGCGACCAGGAAGATGAGGATCGCTCCCGCCGTTGCGGCCAGGACGGTGAGACCACCGCCGAGGAACCAGCCAAACAGATAGCCGCCGGCCAGGGTCAGAATGAGCCCTCCGGGCAGGGAAAGCGCCACGACTAAGACATAGACCAGCGCATAGATCGCCAACGCACCGAACAGATTGGAGTCGATGAAAGCGCGAAGCGCCCTTTCATGAGCGACCAGGGAGTCAAGCGTCAGGGAGCGGTGCCAGCCCGTCCCGAAGGCCACCGCCGTCAGGACGAGGATTATTGCAAGCGGCGCCCATCGGCGCAGCGTCCCTCTGCTCCGCGCGGGATCCGCAGGCCGATCGTCCTCGGTCACACTCGTTTCGGGACGCTGCAAGGTTGTCATTCACATCCAAGTCGGGCCGAGCGGCTGCCGGGGCTCCAGACTTTCACGCTGATTTGGTACATGGCCATACCTGAGCGGTTTCGCTTGCCGCGACCCCAGTAGCGGCCAAGTTAGGGAAATGGCCAGCCATTTGCTCGGGTTTTCACCGGGAAGTGATGGCACGGCAGCGAGCGTGACCGCGGGCCGCAGGCCGCGACGCCAGGTAACCGGGCTGCGACAGGCGGCCGCGCGTTGACTTGATCCGGCCGTGTCCCGTATAAGCCCGCACGACTTGGCGTCGCGCTCGCGCGCCGGGATGGTATGGGTTTTCACCGACAGGTTTGTTGCCAAGCGGTTACGCCGATACCGGCCGGCAAGGTCTCAGTCTCGTGTTCGGAACACGACCCAGCAGAGCGGCGACACATTCCAATTTCAGCCGGAACATCGGAGTGCGGCAGTGAAACGGACGTATCAACCCTCCAAGCTGGTGCGCAAGCGGCGCCACGGCTTTCGCGCGCGCATGGCCACGAAGGGCGGGCGCAGTGTCATCTCCCGGCGTCGGGCACGCGGGCGCAAGCGCCTGTCGGCCTGAACGGCATCGGCGCGGACAAGCCTATGAGCGCCGGCGCGGATGTCCTTGCCGATCGCTCCGGGTCGGAATCGGATCGAGCGGGCACCCTCCCAGGTGACGGCGCCGTGCCCGACAAAGTGAAGATCGAAAGATTGCGGCGGCGGGCCGACTTTCTTGCCGCGGCGCGCCACGGCCGAAAGCTGGCCAAACGTTCGCTGGTGCTTCAGGGCCGCCAGCGCAACGACGTGGTTCGGCACGACGACCTTCCGGATTGCGGGCTGGCCGGCAGGGCCCGCGTCGGCTTCACCGTCAGCCGCAAGGTCGGCAACGCGGTCGAGCGCAACAGGGTACGACGACGCCTGCGGGAGGCGGTACGACTGCGTGCCGCGCCGCTCGTACGGGCCGGCTACGACTACGTGGTGATCGGCCGCCGCGCGGCCCTGACGACGTCGTTTGCCACGATCGTCTCGGACCTGGAGCAGGCGTTCCGGCGCATTCACGAAACGGCGCCCGAGCGGGCTCTGAAAGGGCACTAGACCGATGTTCGGTGGTGACAACCGGAACTACATTCTGGCGATAGCGCTGTCGCTGGTCATCCTTGTCGCCTGGCAGTACTTCTACGCCATTCCACAGATGGAAAAGGAGAAGGCCCGGCAGGAGCTGATCGAACAGTCGCAGGCACCGCAGACCGGGAGCGGAACCGCACCGTCGCCCGGCTCCACCGCGCCCGGAGCGGATGTCCAGGTTCCCGGCACGATCGGGACGGCCCCGTCCCAGCCCGGTTCGGCTGCCCCCGCGGAAACGCGTGAAGCAGCACTCGCCGCCAGCCCCCGAGTTCCGCTGGAGACGCCCTCCGTCCGCGGTTCGATCAATCTGAAGGGCGGCCGCATCGACGACGTCGTTCTCAAGGACTACCGTGTCACCGTCGAGCCGACGAGCCCGAACATCGTCCTGCTGTCCCCCTCGGGCAGCGCCGATCCCTACTACGTCGAACTGGGCTGGGTGCCCGACGGGACTGATATCTCCGTACCCGGTGCGCAGACGGTCTGGTCGGCGCCCGACGGCGCCAAGCTGACCCCCGAGACGCCAGTGACGCTGACCTGGGACAACGGTCAGGGGCTCACGTTCAAGCGCACGATCGCCGTCGACGAGAACTATATGTTCACGGTTGCCGACGCCGTGGAGAACGCCGGCGACGCCAGCGCTACGCTCTATCCTTACGGCCTCGTGTCACGCCACGGCGAGCCCAGCACCGCCGGCTTCTTCATTCTGCATGAGGGCCTGATCGGCGTGCTCGGCGACGAAGGCCTGGTCGAGATCGATTATGACGACCTGGCCGACGACGGGCCGCAAACCTTTCCCGTCACCGGCGGCTGGCTTGGCATCACCGACAAGTACTGGGCAGCCGTCCTGGTCCCCGATCAGGAGACCCCCTACGAGGGCCGTTTCATTTCCGGTGTCGCCAACGGTAAGCCGACCTACCAGGCCGACTTCCTGCGCGACGCTGTCACAATTGCGCCGGGGAGCACCGCCGAGGCGACCAGCCGCATATTCGCGGGGGCAAAGGAAGTCGGCCTCATCGACGGCTACGAGACCCAATACGGGATCAAGAAGTTCGAACTGCTGATCGACTGGGGCTGGTTTTATTTTCTGACCAAGCCGCTGTTCTTCGCCATCGACTACTTCTACAGGCTGGTGGGCAATTTCGGCGTGGCCATCCTGATCGTCACCGTGCTGATCAAGATCGCGTTCTTCCCGCTCGCCAACAAGTCCTACGTCTCGATGAGCCGCATGAAGCTCGTGCAGCCGCAGATGATGGAGTTGCGCGAGAAGTACAAGGACGACAAGCTGAAGCAGCAGCAGGCGATGATGGAGCTCTACAAGAAGGAGAAGATCAACCCGCTGTCCGGCTGTCTGCCAATCGTGCTGCAGATTCCCGTCTTCTTCGCGCTCTACAAGGTCCTGTTCGTCACAATCGAGATGCGGCACGCGCCGTTCTTCGGATGGATCCAGGATCTCTCCGCCCCCGATCCGACCACGATCTTCAACCTGTTCGGTGTGATACCGTGGGATCCGCCGCAGTTCCTCATGCTCGGCGCATGGCCGCTGATCATGGGCATCACCATGTGGATCCAGATGCGGCTCAACCCGCCGCCGCCCGATCCCACCCAGGCGATGATCTTCAACTGGATGCCCGTGGTCTTCACGTTCATGCTGGCCTCGTTCCCGGCCGGTCTCGTGATCTACTGGTCGTGGAACAACACCCTGTCGGTGCTGCAGCAGTACACGATCATGCGCCGGCAGGGCGTCAAGCCGGACATTTTCGGCAACATGGCCGCGACGTTCAGCAAGAAGAAGCGTCAGGAAATCGCCGAACGCGAGGCGGCGAACGCCAAGGCCGGCCAGACCAAGAACAAGCCGGCGCCAAAAGTGGAGGACGACGAGGACAAGCCGGCCCCAGAGCCGGCGCGCAAGCGCAAGCGCAAATCGTCGAAGCCGACAAAGCCGGCCGGTTCGGAAGCGGGTGAGTGACCTCCTCGCCCGCGCTCGGCGGCGCAGATGACCGATCCCGAGAGCCCCGACCCGCTGGGCCAGAATGCCGAGGCTCTCGAAGCCGGGCGACTGCTGTTTGCACGGCAGTGGGTATTCCGGCTCGGCGTCGTCAAGCTGGACGCCCTGCCGCCTGCTGACAGGGCCGAAGTGGCCTTCGCCGGCCGCTCGAACGTCGGCAAGTCGAGCCTGCTCAACGCACTCACCGGCCAGAACGGCCTTGCCCGCACGTCCAACACGCCGGGTCGCACCCAGGAGATCAACGTCTTCGAATGCGAGGACGCGGACCTGCGACTGATCGACATGCCGGGCTATGGGTATGCATCTGCGCCGAAGGGCAAGGTCCAGGCGTGGACGAGGCTGGTCAAGCAGTACCTGCAGGGTCGGCCGAACCTGCGCCGGGTCTTCCTGCTGATCGACGCCCGCCACGGCATCAAGGCGGTCGACGAGCCGATCATGGACCTTCTTGACGGCGCCGCCGTCTCCTACCAGGTGGTGCTGACAAAGGCAGACAAGATTGGCGCGGCGGCGCTGGACGAGGTTACTGCCAAGGTGCTGGCGAAGCTGGCCAAGCGGCCGGCGGCGTATCCATTCGTCCTGGCCACGTCGAGCGAGAAAGGCACTGGGATCGCGGAACTTCGCGCCGAGATCTTCGTACTCTCCGGCTAGGGTCAACCACGGCGATCATTGAGCCGCCCGCCGCTGTCGGGTATGACCCTGCCCCACGAGATTCAAAGAGCCGCACGCAGCCCATGCCCGACACGATCGCCCCGCCGACCCAGACGCCGCCGCAGGATCAGGCCCGTATCCTGTCCGAGGCCCTGCCCTACATGCTGCGCTACGATGAGGAGACCGTCGTGGTGAAGTATGGCGGCCACGCCATGGGCGATCCCGATCTCGCCCGCGCCTTCGCAAAGGACATCACGCTGCTCAAGACGTCGGGCATCCACCCGATCGTCGTCCATGGGGGCGGCCCGCAGATCGGCGCGATGCTCGACAAGCTCGGAATCAAGTCCGAGTTCCGCGAAGGCTTGCGCATCACCGACAAGGCGATGGTCGAGGTCGTCGAGATGGTGCTGGCGGGGCGCATCAACAAGGAAATCGTCCAGTCGATCAACCGGGAGGGCGGCAAGGCGATCGGCTTGTGCGGCAAGGACGGCAACCTGATGACCGTGCGCAAGGTCACCCGGACGGTCGTCGATCCCGACTCCAACATCGAGAAGGTGGTCGATCTCGGCTTCGTCGGCGAACCCGACAAGGTCAATCCGGCCGTCCTGAGGATGGTCTCCAAGGAAGACCTGATCCCGGTGATCGCCCCGGTGTCGCCGGGGGCGGACGGGGAAACCTACAACGTCAACGCCGACTCGTTCGCAGGCGCGGTCGCCGGCGCGCTCGGCGCAAAGCGGCTGCTGTTCCTCACCGACGTTGACGGCGTGCTCGGTGCCGACAAGGAGCTCATCAAGGAACTCACCGTCGACGAGGCACGCAGGCTGATCAGCGACGGCACCATCTCCGGCGGCATGATCCCGAAGGTGGAGACCTGCATCGAAGCCGTCGAGAAGGGCGTCGAGGGCGTCGTCATCCTCAACGGCAGGGTGCCGCACGCGGTGCTGCTCGAGTTGTTCACCGAGCACGGCGCCGGGACGCTGATCACGCCGTGAGTTCGGCACCCGACGACGGCGCGGCTGTGGCCGGAGCGTTCAGCAAGGTCGAGACCTGGATATTCGACCTCGACAATACCCTCTATCCGCCACGATCGAACCTGTTCGCGCAGGTCGACCAGAAGATGGGCGCCTTCATCTCACGGCTGCTGGACGTCGATCTTCAGGAGGCCAAGCGCCTCCAGAAGGGCTATTACCGGCAGTACGGCACGACGTTGCGCGGGCTGATGAGCGAGCACGGCGTCGACCCGCACGATTTCCTCGCGTTCGTCCACGACATCGACCATTCGCCGATCGAGCCCGATCCGGCGCTCGGAGCAGCGCTCAGCCTGCTGCCGGGGCGAAAGTTCGTTCTGACCAACGGATCGCGAAGGCACGCGGAATCGATCGTCGCACGGCTCGGCATCGAAGATCATTTCGAAGACCTGTTCGACATCATCGCCGCCGAGTTCGAGCCGAAGCCGGCGCGTCCGCCCTACGACCGGTTCCTTGCCCGCTACGATGTCGATCCCACGCGTTCGGCGATGTTCGAGGACCTGCCGCGCAACCTCGACGTACCTCACGAACTGGGCATGCGGACCGTCCTGGTGGTGGCCCCGCCCGACACCCCGCAAGAGACAGTCGCCTATCGGCAGCAGTGGGAAATCGAGATCGGCGACGCGGCCAGTATCGACCACGTCACGGACGACCTCGCCGACTTCCTGGTCAGCGTTTCGGAAGACCTCGGCAGCACGCCTTCGCCGACCGATTGACAGGTCCCGGTGCGGGCGGTAGTCCGCCGGTCATCAGTCCAGCGCCAGAAATTCTCGGGAGGAACCGCATCGTGGACATCGCGCAGATCGAATCCGTCGTCGAAGCCGCCTTCGATGCCCGCGACGACGTCGGTCCGGGGACCGGCGGCGAGGTCCGCGAGGCCGTCGAGACTGCGCTCGATCTCCTCGATTCGGGCAAGATGCGGGTCGCCGAGAAGCGAAGCGACGCGTGGGTGGTGAACCAGTGGCTGAAGAAGGCCGTGCTTCTGTCCTTCCGCCTCAACGACATGACGGCGATACCGGGGGGGCCCGGGACCGCGACGTGGTGGGACAAGGTACCGTCGAAGTTCGAGGGGTGGGGCGCCGAGGAATTCGGGGCCGCCGGATTCCGCGCGGTGCCGAACTGCATCGTCCGCCGGTCCGCCTTCATCGCGAAGGGAGTGGTGCTGATGCCATCCTTCGTCAACCTGGGTGCCTATATCGACGAGGGCACCATGGTCGATACCTGGGCGACGGTCGGGTCCTGCGCACAGATCGGCCGGAACTGCCACATATCCGGCGGCGCCGGCATCGGCGGCGTGCTGGAGCCTTTGCAGGCCGGGCCGGTGATCATCGAGGACAACTGCTTCATCGGAGCGCGGGCCGAAGTGGCGGAAGGAGTCGTGGTCCGCGAGGGATCGGTGCTGTCGATGGGTGTCTATCTCGGCGCCTCGACCAAGATCGTCGACCGGGCGAGCGGCGAGATCATGTACGGCGAGGTGCCGCCCTATTCCGTCGTCGTGTCAGGCACCCTTCCCCCCGCAAAGCCGGCCGCCGCCAACGCGCCTAACCCAAGCCTCTACTGTGCGGTCATCGTGAAACGGGTGGACGAGCGGACGCGCTCGAAGACGTCGATCAACGAGTTGCTGCGCGACTGACAACGGAAACTTAAGGCACGTCCCGTAGCGTCATCCTTCCGCAAAACGCAGCATTGGGGGGGTGACATGGACTGGCACAATCTTTTCTGGAGTTTCGAGGGCCGCATCAGCCGGATGCCGTTCTGGATCGGCGGCCTGATCCTGGGCGTCATACACTGGGTGATTTCCGGCATTGCCTACGGGATCGGCGGGCAGACGACGATGAGCGTGGTCGGCGGCATCGTTTCCCTGATCCTGATCTATCCCTCTCTCGCCGTCGCCACCAAGCGCTGGCACGATCGTGACAAGTCGGGGTGGTGGACTCTGATCATCCTGATCCCGGTCGTCGGCATCATCTGGTACATCGTCGTTCTCGGCTTCCTGCGGGGAACCGACGGGCCGAACCGTTACGGCCCCGATCCGCTGACCGGGCAGTAGCAGGAACCGGCCGCCGAGGTAACCGGCTTCCAGGAGGCCGCGGCCGGCTGCGCCGGACGCCGCCATTGCCCATCCGCACCGGGATAATATATGCCGGGGGTCCCCAACCCCCGGTACACTGTCCCAGCGGCCGCCCGATTCATGTCCACTCCCCAGCTTCCGCCGCCGAAGGGTTCGAGCGCGTCGTTCCTCTGGCTCTATTTCGGCTTCGCAGGTCGGATCAACAGAGAGGTCTACTGGCTGGGCATCGGGCTGCTGTGGAGCGTGCTTTTCGTCCTCGTCGGCATGATGATCGACCCCTATAGCGACGAGGGGATGCCCGGCGGGGTGATCCTGCTGGCGATCCCCTCGCTTTGGTGCGAGATGGCATTGCTGGTCAAGCGGCAGCACGACCGGGGGCTGCCCTGGTACTGGTGCCTGCTTGCCTTCATCCCCCTTGCCGGAGCGGTCTGGATGGTGTTGGCGGGACTGGTCGCCGGCAATCCGGGACCGAACGCCTATGGCGAACGCGCCAACGAGATACCGGAATAAGGCCGACAGTCCCGGCGGGCGACCGGCTATTCTCCGGCCAGCAGCCGCGGCTGCGCGGGCGGGCTTCCGGCCTTCTCTCCGGATCCCGTCTCGTCCACCAGGTCGAGCTGCTCGATCTTGTCGCCGCGCTTGAGGATCTTCTCCGAGGACGTCAGGATCTGCTCGATGTCCTTGTTCGCCTGGCCGAAATGGCCTTGCAGCTTGAGCACGCGTTCCTGCAGACGTCGCACGTCGTCCGACAGGTAGGTGACCTCCTTGTGGATCAGATGCGCCTGCTCGCGCATCCGCGCGTCGCGCAGGATCGACTGCATCACCTGGATCGACAGCATCAGCATGGACGGCCCGACGACGATGATGCGGGCCCGGTGCGCCTTCTGGACGGCGTCCTCGAAATGCTCGTGAAGATCGGCGTAGATCGATTCGGACGGGACGAACATGATGGCGAGATCCTGCGTCTCGCCCGGGATGAAGTAGCGTTCGCCAATATCGGTGACGTGCTTCTGGACGTCGGTTCTCAGCCGCTGCGCCGCCTGCTTGCGGGCCTCTTCGTCGGCGGCATCGCGGAACGCCCCAAAGGCCTCCAGCGGGAACTTCGCGTCGATGACGAGCACGGCATCGGTGTTTGGAAAGCGCACCACGCAGTCCGGCCGCCGGCCGTTCGACAGCGTCGCCTGGAACTCGTAGGCGCCGGTCGGCAGGCCGTCCTGCACGATCGCCTCCATGCGTCCCTGACCAAAGGCGCCGCGGGACTGCTTGTTGGCGAGGATGTGATGCAAACCCACAACCTCCCGGGACAGATCGGTAATGTTCTTCTGAGCCGTGTCGATCACCGCAAGCCGCTCGTTCAGCTTCGACAGGCTGTCATGGGTCGCCCGCGTCTGCGTTTCCATCGACTGGCCGACCCGGTGACCGAGGTTGTCGAGGCGCTCGCCCAGCGCGCGGGCGAGATCGGCGTGGCGGGTACTGAATACCTCGGCCATGGTCTGCATGCGCCCGGTCATTTCCGCTTGCGCACGGCTCATCTCGGCCAGCCGCAACTCGGCTTCGTGACGGCGTGCCTCGTCGGCGGCATTCGGCCGTCCGGACCGCAGGACGGCGAACAGGATCGCTATCAGGATAGCGAAGCCGAGCACCGCCGCGGCGAATGCGCCTTCGCCGACGGTGACCCCCCGTCCCCCGATCTCGATGAGTATTTGGTTCATATGTCGATCCGCGGCCTGGAATTCCGAGGATCAATCTAGTCGATTCGGCTCCCAATGCGAGACCAAAGCGCGAACATCGCCCCTGAGAACCTTGTAAACCCAAAGCGGGCGACCAATCCTATGATGATGAATACAGGACTCTGGATCGCCATGGGCATCGCACTCGGGGCGGGACTGGGTACCGCACTGGACAATCTCGCAATCGGGATTGCCATCGGTGCCGGCATCGGCGTGGCGATTGGCGCTGCCTCGAACCACAAGCAGTCGGGCACCGGTGACGACGACAGCGATGCCAACGATACGCACTCCGACCACGGCTGACGCATGCCGCAGATGAGTTGACCGCAATCGGCCGATCTCCTATCTGGTCGCCATGACAATCCGAGACATCGTGCTATTGCCCGATCCCGTCCTGCGCACCCAGTGCGAGCCCGTCGAGGCGGTCGACGACGCTGTGCGGGCGCTGATGGACGACATGCTGGAGACGATGTACGACGCGCCGGGCATAGGTCTGGCGGCGATCCAGATCGGCGTCCCCAAGCGCCTCGTCGTGATAGACGTTTCCAGGGACGAGGACGCCAAGAAGCCCCTCTTCCTGGTCAACCCCGAAATCGTCTGGCAGTCCCCGGAAACCTCGATCTACGAGGAGGGTTGCCTGTCGATCCCCGACTACTACGAGGAAGTCGAACGGCCGGCTGCGTGCAAGGTGCGCTTTCTCGACCGGGACGGCAAGGAACAGGAACTCGCGTGCGAGGGCCTGCTTGCGGTCTGCGTGCAGCACGAGATCGACCACCTGAACGGCGTCCTGTTCATCGACCACATCTCGAGACTTCGGCGCGACCGCGTGGTCAAGAAGTTCGCCAAGGCGGCCAAGCGCGGCGAACTGCCCGAGTTCAAGCGTCGCCGGTCGGAGGGTGCCGAGGAAGCCGACGCAGCCGAATGACTGCGGGTGTGACAGGCATCCTCACCGACCGTTGCACCTCCCCGGTCCCCCGGAGACGCCGATGAGCCTGCGCGTCGTCTTCATGGGCACGCCCGACTTTTCGGTGCCGACGCTCACCGAGATCGTCGGAGCCGGCCATGAGGTCGCCGCAGTGTATTCGCAGCCGCCGCGCCCGGCCGGTCGCGGCATGTCGGAGCGAAAAAGCCCGGTTCAGGTCGCAGCAGAGCAGTTCGGCCTGCCTGTCCTGACGCCGAAATCCCTGAAGGTCGAAGGCGAGCAGGCCCTGTTTGCCGGCCACGGCGCGGATGTCGCGGTGGTGGTCGCCTACGGACTGATCCTGCCGAAGCCTGTGCTCGACGCCCCGAGGGATGGCTGCCTGAACCTGCATGCCTCGCTGCTGCCGCGCTGGCGCGGCGCAGCCCCGATCCAGCGCGCCATCATGGAAGGCGACGCCGAGACGGGGGTCGCCGTCATGCGCATGGAGGAAGGGCTCGATACGGGCCCCGTCTGCATGGAGGAGCGGGTCGCGATCGGGCCGGAAACGACCGCAGGCGAATTGCACGACCGGCTGGCGGTGCTCGGCGGCGGCCTGATGATCCGCGCGCTGGCCGCGCTGTCGCGCGGCAGCCTGGACTGCCGGCCCCAGCCCGATGCGGGCATGACCTACGCCCGCAAGATCGAGAAGGCGGAAACCCGGATAGACTGGTCGCAGCCGGCCAGCCGGGTGCACGATCACATCCGCGGCCTCTCGCCCTTCCCCGGCGCCTGGTTCGAGATGGGCGGCGAGCGCATCAAGGTGCTGCGCGCGCAGCGAATGGCGGGGGAGACCGGCGCTGCGCCCGGAACCCTCCTGGATTCCGAAGGAAACGTTGCCTGTGGTGCCGGCGTAGTCCGCCTGGTCGACGTCCAACGGACCGGGCGCCAGCAGATGAGCTATGCGCAATTCGCACGCGGGGCGCGCCTGGAAGCTGGTATAGTGCTCCGATAACAGGAGCTTGCCGACTACAAATATGCGCGTTGCACCCGAACTGGATGGCCTCGAGGTTCGTGAAGAAACCGGCGCCGATACTGCCACCATCCACAATCTCGTTACCTGCGCCTTCGATAGCGGCCTCGAGGCCCGGCTGGTCGACAGGCTCCGCGCAGACGGCGATCTCGTCCTGTCGCTGGTCGCCGAGTTGAACGGCAAGATCGTCGGATATGCTGGCTTTTCGCGCCTTGCGATTCAGGGCCGCGCCCTGAAGGCGACGGCGCTCGCGCCCGTGGCGGTTGCCAGGACCTACCGGCGGCGCGGTATTGCCACGGCGCTGGTTCGCGAAGGAATCCGCAGGCTGGAAGAGGCCGACGAGAACCTCGTCTTCGTGCTCGGCGATCCGCCCTTCTACCAGCGCTTCGGCTTCGATGGGCGCGTCGCCCGGCAGTACTGCGCGCAGTGGTCGGGTCCGGCCTTCATGGCGCTGGAGCTGGCGCGCCGCGTCGAGCCGGACAGCCGTCCCAAGGTCCAGTACCCGGCGGCCTTCGATATTTTCGGCTGACCAGCGCACGGGCCTCTGCCGCAAGACGCCGCGGCGCAGACGTGCGTCAGCGTTCCCGCCGCTCCGCAAAATGCCCGCGCATCTGCAGCCACCACAGCAGCAGCAGGCCCGGAATGCCGGCCAGCGCGGTAATGCCGAAGAACGTCACCCAGCCGACCGCTTCCGCCGCATAGCCGGCCTGCGCCGACAGCACCGTGCGGCCGACCGCGGCGAGTGCCGTCAGCAGCGCGAACTGCGTCGCAGTGTGCCGTGCGTCGTTGCAGAGTCCCGAGATGTAGGCAACGAAGATCACCGTGCCGATGCCGCCGGTGAAGTTCTCCACCGCGATCGTCACGGCCAGCGCGGCATTGTTGACGCCGACGATCGCCTGCCATGAGAAGACCAGGTTCGAGGCCATCTGCAGGAAACCGGCGATCCACAGCATCGTCACCATCGGCACGGCCTTCAGCATGAGCCCGCCGGCAAAGCCACCGGCCAGCACGGCAAACAGGCCGACCCCCTTCACGATGCCGGCATAGGCAGCCTTGTCGAAGCCTATGGTGATGACGAAGGGGCCGGTCATCACGCCGGCAAAGGCATCGCAGAACTTGTAGAGAACCACGAAGGCGAGGATGACGATCGCGTCCTTGCGCATCAGGAACTCGGAAAATGCGTCGACGGCCGTGCGGCCGACGCGGGTGATCGGGTTCTCGTCGGTTGCTGTCCCCTCCGGCTCCGTCGGCTCCAGGCCGAACAGCGCGGCCGCCGCGCCGATCAGCACGAGGCATGCCATAGCCGCATAGGCCCAGGACCACCCCGCCGTGGTGTCGACGCCGCTCGCCTCGAGCCAGGCGACCATGGCGACGCAGCCCGCCGTCGAAACCAGCATGCCGACCCGGTAGGCCGATACGAACCAGGCCATGCCCGCGGCCTGCTCTTCGGTCTTCAGGCTCTCCACGCGGAACGCGTCGATGACGATGTCCTGGGTGGCGGAAGCTGCGGCGACCAGCAGGGCGCCCAGCGCGACGAACCACGGCGCGGCGACCGGATCTGTGAAGCCGAGGTAGACGATCGCCGCCATCAGCAGGATCTGGGAGAAGATCAGCCAGCCGCGCCGCCGGCCGAGCAGCCTGGAAAGCACCGGGATGCGGATCGCGTCGACCAGCGGCGCCCAAAGGAACTTGATCGTGTAGGGGAGGCCTGCCAGCGAGAACAGGCCGATCGTGCCGAGATCGACCCCGACGTCGGTCATCCGGATCGCCAGCGTCGACCCCGACAGCGCAAGCGGCAGGCCGGAGGAGAAGCCGAGGAACAGGATGATGAGGACACGGCGCTGGAAGAATACCGCAAACGCGGCGGCCAGCCTTTCCCCGAGCGGCTTGTGCGCGCCGCTTCCGGGCGGCGGCGATCCGGCCGTCTGTGTCGCGGACGTGTTGTTGGGCGGCATCTCTGGCCTCGCGCGAATCAGGACGGTTAGCCTAAGGTCAGACCGCGGCGAGGGACAGGGGCGCAGCCCGTCGGGAGCCACTGCCGTCAGCCGATATACTCGATAATTCCCCCGGAATCCGGGGCAGGCGTACCCCCGCAAAGCCAGCGGACGAAGTGCGACGGTTCCGTCTTCATGTCCAGCGGCGCGGCTCAAAGCTTCGATTGACGCTCACGCGAATACCGCGCTAGACCCGCCGAATGCCTTCAGACACCGACACCGTCGAGATCTCCAGCATCGCCGACCCGCTTGCCATCGCCCAGGCTCTGATCCGCTGCCGAAGCGTCACGCCGGAAGAGGGCGGCGCGTTGCAATATCTTGCCGACCTGCTCGCCGGCGCGGGCTTCGAGGCGGAGGTCGTGCGGTTTTCCGAGGATGGAACCGAGGACGTGCAGAACCTGTACGCCCGGATCGGTGCCGGTCCGCCGCACCTGACATTTGCCGGTCACACCGACGTGGTACCGCCGGGCGAGGAGTCGCGCTGGCGCCATCCGCCCTTTGCAGCCGAGGTTGAAGACGGCACCCTGTATGGACGCGGCGCCGTCGACATGAAGGGGGCCGTCGCCTGTTTCGCGGCCGCTGCTCTCGACTACCTGAAGGCAAACGGCACCCCGGCCGGTACGATCTCCCTGCTGATCACCGGCGACGAGGAGGGTGTCTCCATCAACGGCACCCGGAAGCTGCTCGCCTGGGCGAAGCAGCGCGGCGAGACGTTCGACCATGCACTGGTCGGCGAGCCGACAAATCCGGACACGCTCGGCGACATGATCAAGATCGGCCGGCGCGGCTCTCTTTCCGGGACCATCACGATCACCGGAAAGCAGGGCCATTCCGCCTACCCTCATCTGGCCAACAACCCGGTGCGGGGCATGGCGAAGGTTCTCGAGAGCCTGTTCGCCGAGCCGCTCGACACCGGCACCGACGTTTTCGACGCCTCGACCCTGGAAGTCACCAGCGTCGATGTCGGCAATCCGGCGTTCAACGTGATCCCGGCCAAGGCGTCGGCCCGGTTCAACGTCCGTTTCAACGACCTGCACACGGCCGAAAGCCTGCGCGCACGGATCGACCGGCGGGTCGAAGAGGCGCTCGCCGGCAGCGGGCTGGCGGGACAGGTCGACTACGTGCCGAATGCCGCGGAGGCATTCCGCACCGAGGCCGGCGACATCGCCGAGCTGCTCTCGCAAACGATCGAGGAAGAGACTGGTCGCCGGCCCGCCCTGTCGACGACCGGCGGCACATCGGATGCACGCTACATCAAGGACTACTGCCCGGTGATCGAGTTCGGCCTCGTCGGCCAGACCATGCATCAGGTCGACGAGCACGTCGCCGTGGCCGATCTCGGCGCCCTCACGGCGATCTACCGTCGCTTTCTCGACCGGTACTTCGACAGGTTCGGCGGCTGACCGGGATGCTCGACGCCGACGACGTTCAGCGCGGACTGTCGGCGGCCTGGCAGCTTTTCCTCGGCAAGCGCGACGCCATCCGGAAGTTCGACACGAGCTTCGACGGATTCTGGCGCTCGTTCGCGGCTGTGATCCTGGTGCTGCCGATCTACGTGCTCTACGTCGGCGCCGAGCGCCGGATGATCATCGCCGAGCTGCCGCTGGACGCCACCTTCGCGGAGCTTACCTTCGCGCTGACCCGACTCGTGGCGCTGGTGCTCGACTGGGTCGCCTTTCCGATCGTCGCCTTCCTGCTCGCCAGGCCGCTGGGGTTTGCCGGCCGTTATGTCCGGCTGATCGTCGCCTTCAACTGGGGGGGACCGATCGTCTCGGTGATCGTCGCGCTGCCCGCCATCCTCTACGCCTTCGGGATCATCCCGCAGTTCGCCGCGTCGCTGCTGCTGTTCCTGGCACTGGTGCTGGCCGTGCGTTTCCGCTTCATCACCGCAAAGGCGGCGCTCGACTGCGGCTTCGGTCTCGCTGCCGGGCTTGTGGCGCTGGAATTCCTGCTGTCGCTGGTGCTTGGAGAGGCGCTGACGCGGCTGGCGGGCGTCTAGCTTTCCTGAGGATAGTCGACCTTAACGAGATAGAGTCCGTCCGGAGGCGCGACGGGACCGCAGGCGGCCCGGTCGCGCGCGCCAAGCGCGGCCGCCATGTCGTCGCGCGTCCATTTGCCCTCGCCGGCCAGCTTCAGCGAGCCGACCATGGAACGCACCTGGTTGTGCAGGAACGATCGGGCCGAGGCTTCGACCACGATGCGCTCTCCATGGCGCATCACGTCCAGCCGATCGAGGGTCTTTACCGGTGATGCCGCCTGGCACTCGGACGAGCGAAACGTGGTGAAGTCGTGCTTGCCGACGAGGGCCTGCGCCGCCTCGTGCATGGCGTCGGCGTCGATGCGCCTCATCACGTGCCAGGCGCGGCCCTGCTCGATCGCCAGCGGCGCGCGGCGGTTGACGATCTCATACCGATAGTGGCGGCGGTTCGCCGAGAAGCGGGCGTCGAACCCGTCATCGACCCGTTCGGTCGCCAGGATCGCCACGGGCTCCGGCCGCAGGTGGGCATTGACCGCGTCGCGCACGGTGTCGTTCGGCCATTCTCGTTCGAGGTCGATATGGGCGACCTGCCCGAGTGCGTGGACACCGGTATCGGTACGCCCGGCCCCGTTCACCCTGACCGGCTCGCCGCAGAACGCCAGCACCGCCTCCTCGATCGCCTGCTGGACGGCGCGGCCGTTCGCCTGGCGCTGCCAGCCGACGAAGGGCGCGCCGTCATACTCGATCAGCAGGCGGTAGCGAGGCATGCTTCAAAACGGTGTGCGCGAGCGCATCGCAGCAGCCAGCGTGCCGTCGTCGAGATAGTCGAGTTCGCCGCCGACCGGCACGCCGTGGGCAAGGCGCGTCACCCTCACCCCGGTCTCATGCAGAAGATCGGTGATGTAGTGCGCGGTGGTCTGACCCTCGACGGTGGCGTTGACGGCCAGGATGATCTCGCTCACGGCAGGATTCCCGGCCCGCCCGATCAGGTCGGCGATCCTCAGATCGTCCGGGCCGATCCCGTCGAGCGGCGACAGGGTGCCGCCGAGCACGTGGTAGTGGCCCTTCGTCGCCTGGGCGCGTTCGAGCGCCCACAGGTCGCTCACCTGTTCGACGACGCAGATCGTCGCCTTGTCGCGGCGTGGATCCGAGCAGATCGCGCACGGGTCGACGGTATCGACGTTGCCGCAGGTCGAACAGATGGTGATGCGCTCGGCCGCGGCCGCAAGCGCATCGGCAAGCGGCAGCAGAAGCTGCTCGCGCTTCTGGATGAGGTGCAGCACCGCGCGGCGCGCCGAGCGTGGCCCGAGGCCGGGCAGACGGGCGAGCAGCTGGATCAGGCGGTCGAGTTCGGGACTGGTCGCAGAACCGTTCATACACGTTTTGTTCCGATTCGCGGCAAGGTATCCGGCAACGACGGACGCGTCTACAACGGCCGCCTACCTCTCGACCGTCTCCGCCATGTCGGCGACGATCCGGATCAGCAGTTCGATGTCCTCCGGCCGCGACAGCCGGTGGTCGCCGTCGTGGACGATCGACAGGGTCACGTCGTCGTGGGCGAGCCGCGAAACGAGTTCGAGCGACAGCGACAGCGGCACGTCGGGATCGTCCCGGCCGTGCAGGATGTGGACAGGGCAGCCGACCTGCAGCGTGGCGCGGTCCATGACGAGGTAGTGGCGGCCGTCCTCGATCAGCTTGCGGGTGATCGGGTTGCCGGCCGGGTCGTACTGCGAGGGTTCGACGAAGACGCCCTTCTCCATGATCTCGGCGCGTACCGTCTCCGGAAATTCGGCCCACATCAGGCGCTCGGTCATGTCGACGGCGGGCGCAAGCAGAACGAGGCCGCCGAGCGGCTTGCCGGCGGCGAACCGGCCCAGCGCCAGCAGCAGCGACAGGAACCCGCCCATCGACGAACCGACGAGGATCGGCGGCGCCTCGGTATAGGCGTCGATGACGGTGGAGGATTCCGCCAGCCAGCGACTGATCGAGCCGTCGAAGAAGTCCCCGCCCGACTGGCCGTGGCCGGAATAGTCGAAGCGGACCGCGCCACGCCCTTCCCCGGCCGCCCAGCGGTCGAGCGCCTCCGCCTTGGTACCGGCCATGTCGGAGCGATAGCCGCCGAGCCAGACGATGTCGGGCGCCTTGCCTGTGCGCCGCAGGACGGCGATCGACCGAGCCTCCGCGCCTTCGCCGATCTCGATGTCGCTGCGTGCCGCCTCGTCCACTCTCGTCTCCCGGGTCGCAATGGGGTACCCCTAATCGCATGGACGGCCGTTCCGAAAAACCCCTGATGACCCGCCCGCCCGATCTCGCCGGCGTCACCGTGCTGCAGGTCGTGCCGTCGCTCGATGCCGGGGGAGCGGAACGCACCGCCGTCGACGTCGCCGCCGCCTTGGTGAAGGCCGGCGGCCGTGCCCTGGTGGCGAGCAGCGGTGGCCGGCTGGTGCCGGAGCTGGAAGCTGCCGGAGCGGAATGGATCGACTTTCCCGCCGCCACGAAGAACCCAGCGCGGATCCTGTGGAATGCAGAAAAACTGAGGCGAATTGCAGAACGGGAAGGCGTTTCGCTGATCCACGCGCGCAGCCGGGCGCCCGCCTGGAGCGCGCTGATCTCCGCCCGCCGCCTCGGGCTGCCCTTCGTCACCACCTATCATGGTGCCTACAAGTCCGGGGGCGGCGTGAAGAACTGGTACAACTCGGTGATGGCGCGCGGCGATGTCGTCATCGCCAATTCCAGGTTCACCGCCGGATTGATCGAGGAGCGGCATCCGGTCGCAAAGGGCAAGGTGCGCGTCATCTATCGCGGCACCGACCTGGCCAGGTTTGCGCCGCCAGCCATAGCCTCGGACCGCGTCGACCGCCTCCGGGCCAGCTGGGGCGTTCCGCGGGGACGCCGCATCGTCCTGCTGGCCGCACGCCTGACCGCCTGGAAGGGACAGGAGGTGTTGATCGATGCGGCGGCCCGGTTGGCCGCAGCCGGCCTGGACGACGTGGATTTCATTCTTGCCGGCGATCCGCAGGGACGCACGGATTATGTCGCGGGGCTCCATGAACGGATCGCGAAGCATGGCCTGCAGCAGCGCGTGCGGCTGGTCGGCCATTGCGAGGACATGCCGGCGGCAAACCGCGCCGCCGACGTGGTGGCGGTTCCCTCGACCGAGCCGGAAGCCTTCGGCCGCAGCGCGGCGGAGGCTCAGGCGGTCGGCGTGCCGGTGGTCGTCAGCGACCTTGGCGCCGTGCCCGAGACGGTGCTCGCGCCGCCGGACGTGGCTGCGTCCGAGCGCACCGGCTGGCGCGTGCCGGCGGGAGACGCGACCGCGCTGGCCGACGCGCTGATGGACGCGCTGGCGCTGGACGATGCAGAACGCTCGAGGATGGCCGCCCGGGCGCGGGCCCATGTGGCATCGGCCTTTTCGCTGGAGGCAATGACGGCGGCGACATTGTCTATCTATGCGGAGCTATCGGGCCGCGTCGCGTGATCCCGACCCTGAAGATTGCGGGTTGACCCGGCCCCCGGGGCAGGGCCGACGGTCGGACCGGTCGAAGGAAAGAGGTGATTCATGACGCACGCGGATCAATACCTGACCGCTTCCGAGGCGGCCCGGCGGCTCGGCGTTTCCGCAAAGGCGCTGCGGCTCTACGAGCAGCGCGGGCTCTTGCGCCCGACCCGCACCGAATCGGGATGGCGGACTTACGGCCCGGATGCCATGGCCCGCGCAGGCGAGATCGCCGCGCTACGCGCACTGGGCTTCAGCCTCGCCCAGATCGGGCGTGTGCTGGCGGGCGATCCCGAGGGCCTGGAAGCTGCGTTGGCGTCCCACCAGTCGACGCTGGAGGCCCGGGCCCGACAGCTGTCCGGCATGATCCAGAAGGTGCGGTCGCTGCGCAGCGACATCGTCCAAGGCAGGCCCCCGTCCATCAATGAACTGACCCGCCTGTCAAGGCATGATAGCGACGTCCGCATCGCCTTTGATCTTCCCTGGCCGTGGGGCGGCGAGCAGTTCGAACTTCGGGACCTGCGGCCGCTTACGTGGATCGTCGGGCCGCTCGGCAGCGGCAAGACCCGGTTTGCCCGCCGTCTGGCAGAGGTGCTGCCCGGAGCGGTGTTTCTCGGCCTCGACCGTCTGGAGGATGCCGGATCGGCGATCCGCGCGCGGCTGGAACCGGATTCAGCGCTGAAGGCGCGGGTCGACCGCACACTCGCCTGGCTCGTCGAGGACGGCGCCATCGCCTCCGACGCGCTCGCCCTCCTGCTCGCCGGCCTCGAGGACGACGAACCCGCCGCCCTCGTCGTCGACATGATCGAGCAGGGGCTCGATCAGGCCAGCCAGCAGGCCCTCGCCGCCCACCTGCGCCGCCGTGGCGCGAAAGGGCCCCCGGTATTCGCGATGACACGCTCCAACGCCATGCTCGATCTGGCGGAGGTCACCGCCGAGGAAGCGATCATCCTGTGTCCGGCCAACCACAGTCCGCCGAGCCTGGTCGCTGCCGTTCCCGGCGCACCGGGCTTCGAAGCGGTTGCAACTTGCCTCGCGGCCCCGGACGTCCGGGCGCGGACGGACGGTGTCATCGCCTGGCGGCCGCAGGTCGCCTGAGGCGTCATCCGGCGCGACGTTGCCGGATGGGAGCAAGAGGAACCTGACAGGCGGGAAATACCGCGACGATTGACTTGCCGGGCCTTTCTCACGATCTTATAAGCGCCGATCTTCGCAGGGTGTGCCCCGGCGAAGGCGTTTGTGCTGTCCTCTTGCGTATGATCGAGGCAGCTGCGCCGGGCACCGTCCACAACAAAGGAGACTACACAATCGCACGCCGTCCAATGAAGCCGCAGCCCGTCCAGAAGGATGGACCGCGCGTCAACCAGGAGATTGAAGCTGCGCAGGTTCAGCTCATTACCGATACAGGCGAAAACCGGGGCATCGTCCCGATTGCCGACGCGCTGACGCTTGCCGAGCAGGTCGGACTCGACCTCGTCGAGATTTCGCCGAACGCCAGTCCGCCGGTCGCAAAGATCCTCGACTACGGCAAATACAAGTACCAGGCCCAGAAGAAGGCCGCGGAAGCGCGCAAGAAGCAGAAGACCATCGAGATCAAGGAGATCAAGATGCGTCCCAACATCGACACGCACGACTACGACGTGAAGATGCGGGCGATCCGGCGCTTCTTCGAAGAAGGCGACAAGGTGAAGGTGACGCTCAGGTTCCGCGGCCGCGAAATGGCCCACCAGGAACTCGGGATGAATCTGCTCGTTCGCGTTCGCGACGAACTCGACGAGATCGCCAAGGTCGAGGCCGAACCGAAGCTCGAAGGCCGCCAGATGATCATGGTCCTGGCGCCGCGTTGAGGGCCAATCCATCAAGACCAGGATCCGGCACTCCTCCCGGACTCCCGCCGATAGCGTCGCCTGAGGCCGGTCGAAGGCGCCAGACGATGTAGCCGGCTCCAATCGGTCGCACCCCCCGCGCCCCTGTTCGGCCACAAACGGAAACATTGCTGTGGCAACTGTGAAAGCGGGCGCATGAAAGACCAGGCATTCGATCAACAACCGGCGTCAGGGGCGGCAACCGGCTCCTGGCTGCAGGACATCCAGCGCCGCCGCAAGTGGGTGCTGCGCATCCTGGCGGCGGCCGCCGTCGGCGGAGTGCTCGTCTCCGATTCGATGTGGCCGTCGGGCGGCCTGGTGCACGAAGCGATCGAGTATGTCGGAATCGGCCTGCTGCTCGTCTGCGTGGCCGGTAGAGCCTGGTGCACGCTGTATATCGGCGGCCGCAAGAAGGCGGAACTCGTCCAGGACGGGCCCTACTCGATCTCTCGCAATCCGCTCTACGTCTTCTCCTTCCTGGGTGCGGCCGGCGTCGGGGCGGCGGCCGGCAGCGTCGTCACCACCTTCCTGACCGCCATTGCCTGCTATGCCGTATTCGCGGTGGTCGTGTCGAAGGAGGAAACCTTCCTGGCGGCGAAGTTCGGTCGGGCCTACCGCGACTACTGCGCCCGCGTCCCGCGCTTCGGACCCCGCCTTTCAACGTGGCACGACGTGGAGACGGTCGAGGCGAGCCCGCGCCTCGTACTCACCTCGGTGTTCGACGGAGCGCTGTTCTTCCTCGCGATTCCCCTGATCGAAGGCATCGAGTACCTTCACCAGATCGGCACCCTGCCGACCCTGTTCGTGCTGCCGTAACACTACCCCGCTGCATCCAGGCGGATCTGCCTCGACATCGTTGCCATCCCGAGCGTCCCGGGGAGCCCCCGTGGACGGCGTCCGAGACCGGGCGCCCATTTGTCGCCACAAACGCGCACCCTATATCGGCGAAGCGAAAGCGGGGGCGATGGAAAACCAGAAAATCGAACGCCAGGGTGCTTACGGCTCCAACTCCTGGCTCCAGGACGTCCAGCGCAGGCGCAAATGGGTGCTGCGCGGTCTGTCGGTCGTGGCGTTTATCGGTGTGCTCGTCTCCGATTCGATGTGGCAGCCCAACGGGCTCGTCCAGGAAACCATCGAGTTCCTGGGCGTCAGCATGCTTGCCCTCTGCGTGCTCGGCCGGGCCTGGTGCACGCTCTATATCGGCGGGCGCAAGAAGGCAGAGCTCGTCCAGGACGGCCCCTACTCCATCTCGCGCAATCCCCTTTACGTGTTTTCGATCATGGGCGCCGCAGGCGTCGGGGCAGCGGCCGACAGCATCGTCATCACCGTCCTGACGGCAGTCGCCTGCTACGCCGTTTTTGCAGTGGTGGTTCTTCAGGAGGAAGCCTTCCTGTCCGCGAGGTTCGGCCGCGCCTACGAGGCCTATTGCGCCCGCGTGCCGCGCTTCTGGCCACGATTTTCGGTCTGGCGGAATGTCAAGACGGTCGATGCGAGCCCGAATCTCGTACTCGCCTCGGTGCGTGACGGCGCGCTGTTCTTCCTGGCGATTCCGCTGATCATGGGGATCGACTACCTGCGCGACATCGGCGTCCTGCCAACGCTGTTCGTGCTGCCGTGATCACGGCGGCGCCGGTCGGGTAAAGACGAACAGCGCGACGAACACCATCACGACCGCCTGAACGATCAGGATCCGTTTCGGGGCGCCGAAGGCGGCCGCCGCGCCGATCGCTGCCAGCATTGCGACACCGGCGGCGATCTTGGCGGCACGGGATATCGCCCCGTGCTCCCGCCATTCGCGGATCGGCCCGCCGAAGCGCGGATGGGCCAGCAGCCAGTCGTGCAGGCGCTGCGAGCCGCGGGAGAAACAGAACGCCGCCAGCAGCAGGAATGGCGTCGTCGGCAGGAGCGGCAGCGCAATGCCGACGATGCCGAGGACGAGCGCCAGCATCCCGGCGGCCTGCCAGGCGAGTCGATGGACACTTCCCGCGGCCACCCGGAGCTTTTCGCGCATCCTTAGATCGTTCCTTACGCCGGGACCCGACATATAGGGCGCATGCGGATGCCGGGGATAGCATCGTCGGCTCGGCCGCACGCCATGCCGCACCCGCATGCCGGGCGCGCTCCCAGCTCATCTCTCCATTGCCAAGCCGGGGCAAGTGCGGTAGGTCGCTAATGTTATGTTATAACATAACTGTCAAATGCTCTGCATGTTCAGATGCCGGGCATCGACACCCAGCAAACCAGAAAGGCTTACGACATGAGTTCAGCGCTTGTCAGACGCGTCGGCGCGCCGGCGATCGGATTGATGTTGGTCTTTGCGAGCCAGGCATTGGCTGCAGGAGACAAGAAAACCGAAGAGACCAATGCACACGACCACGCGCATGCACATGCGCATGAGAGCGGATCCGACGCCATCTACAAGGGGTATTTCGAAGACAGCCAGATCAAGCCGCGCACGCTCGCGGACTGGGAAGGAGACTGGCAGTCCGTCTACCCCTATCTGCAGGACGGCACGCTGGACCCGGTAATGGAACATAAGGCGGAAAGCGGCGACATGACGCCCGAGGAGTACCGCGCCTACTACGAGATCGGCTATCGGACCGACGTCGACCGGATCGTCATCAGTGGCGACAGCGTCACGTTCTACGAGGACGGAACTCCGATCGAAGGCCGCTACGCCTCCGACGGTTACGAGATCCTGACCTACAAGAAGGGCAATCGCGGCGTCCGTTTCATTTTCGAGAAGACCGATGGCGACCCGGACGCGCCGCAGTTCATCCAGTTCAGCGACCATCGCATCGCGCCCGCCCGGGCAGATCATTACCACCTGTACTGGGGCGAGGATCGCGCGGCCCTGCTGGAGGAACTGACCAACTGGCCGACCTATTATCCCTCTTCGCTGAGCGCCGGGGAAATCGTTAGTGAAATGACCGCGCATTGACCTTGCCGGGCGCGGCCGGAATTCGGACGCGCCCAATCGCATTGCGTTTGCGGCCGCGCGCCGTTATATACGCTCCCGCAATCCGGATCGCCCGGCTCGAATGGGCATGCCGCGGCGATCCCGAAAGCTCAGATGGACACGGCGGAAACTCCGGGCGTCAGGTCGCGCACCGGAATTTTTCGCGTCAAGCGACTGCAAGGAGAAGAGCGAAATGCCCAAGATGAAGACCAAGAGCAGCGCCAAGAAGCGATTCAAGGTGACTGCGACCGGCAAGATCAAGTTCACGCAGGCCGGCAAGCGGCACGGCATGATCAAGCGCACCACCAAGTTCATCCGCAATGCCAAGGGCACCGCGGTGATGGACGAATCGGATGCGGGCATCGTCCGCAAGTACATGCCTTACGACCGCAAGAAGCGGCGTCCGAGGGCAGTGTCGCAGAAGACGGAGGGCTGATCGATGTCGCGCGTCAAACGGGGCGTCACCTCGCACGCCCGCCACAAGAAGGTTCTGAAGAAGGCGAAGGGCTTTTACGGCCGTCGCAAGAACACCATCCGCACGGCGAAGCAGGCGGTCGACAAGGCCGGCCAGTACGCCTATCGCGACCGAAAGGTGAAGAAGCGCACATTCCGCTCCCTGTGGATCCAGCGCATCAACGCCGCGGCCCGCGAGAACGGCATGACCTACGGTCGATTTATCGACGGCCTCGGAAAGGCCGGGGTCGAGGTCGACCGGAAGGTGCTCGCCGACATTGCCGTGCACGAGCCGGTCGCCTTCAAGGCACTCGTCGAGCAGGCCCGCGCCGCGCTCGGCTGAGCATCGCCGTCGAATTACCTCAACGGCTTTTCCGGGGCCCGCGCCCGCCGCGCCGAAGCGGCGGGCTGCCACCGGGTCCGGACAAAGACACATCCCTTGACGTATCGTTTCGGACCCGCTTTCTCGCAATCCACGACGAAAGAGCGGAGTTGAAACCATGGCCGACCTCGAGCGGCTCGAATCCGACATCCTGAGTCAGGTCGCCGGCGCGGACGACGAGCCGGCGCTGGAATCCGTGCGCGTCGCCGCGCTGGGCAAGAAAGGCTCGATCAGCGACCTCTTGAAGAGCCTCGGCTCGATGAACCCCGAGGAGCGCCGGACCATGGGGCCGGCCATAAACGGCCTCAAGGCCAGGGTCGGCGAGGCGATCCAGGTGCGCCGTGCCGAGCTCCAGGAGGCTGATCTCGAACGCCGCCTCGCCACCGAGAAAGTCGACGTCACACTGCCGCTGCGCGAATCGGCGCTCGAGGCCGGCCGCATCCATCCCGTCTCCCAGGTGATGGACGAACTCACGGCGATCTTCGCCGATATGGGCTTCTCGATCGCGGAAGGTCCGCACATCGAGGACGACTTCCACAACTTCACCGCGCTAAACATTCCCGCCGACCATCCCGCCCGCGAGGAAATGGACACGTTCTATTTTCCCCGCAAGGACGACGGCTCGCGGATGCTGCTGCGCACCCACACCAGCCCCGTGCAGATCCGCACCATGCTCGAGCAGGCGCCGCCGATCCGCATCATCGCGCCGGGGCGGGTCTATCGCTGCGACTACGACCAGACCCACACGCCGATGTTCCACCAGGTCGAGGGCCTGGTGATCGACGAGGAGGCCCATCTCGGCCACCTGAAATGGGTGCTGGAGGAGTTCTGCAAGGCGTTCTTCGAGGTCGACGACGTGAAGATGCGCTTCCGCGCATCGCACTTCCCCTTCACAGAGCCATCGATGGAGGTCGACATCAACTGCTCCAGGAAAGGCGGCGAGTTGCGGATCGGCGAGGGCGACGACTGGCTGGAGATCCTCGGCTGCGGCGTCGTCCACCCGAACGTGCTGCGACACTGCAACCTGGATCCTGCGCGTTACCAGGGCTTCGCCTGGGGCATGGGGATCGACCGCATCGCCATGCTGAAATACGGCATGCCCGACCTGCGCGCCTTTTTCTCCGCCGATCTGAGGTGGCTCAAGCACTACGGCTTCTCGGCCCTCGACATGCCCAGCCTTGCGGGAGGACTGAGCCGATGAAATTCACCCTGTCCTGGCTCAGGGACCATCTCGATACCGAAGCGACGATCGAGCAGATCGTCGACAAGCTGAGCCTGATCGGGCTCGAGGTGGAGAGCGTCCACAATCCGGCCGAGGCGCTCAGTGCGTTCAAGGTGGCGCACGTCCTCAAGGCCGAACCGCATCCGAATGCCGACAAGCTGCGCGTCTGCACCGTCGACACCGGCACCGACACGGTGCAGGTCGTCTGCGGCGCACCGAACGCGCGGACGGGCATGAAGGGCGTGTTCGCGCCGTCCGGCACTCATATCCCGGGCACGGGGCTCGACCTGAAGCCCACCAGGATCCGCGGCGTCGAATCGAACGGCATGCTGGTCTCCGAACGCGAGATGGGCCTGTCGGACGAGCACGACGGCATCATCGATCTGCCCGAGGACACCCCGATCGGCACGCCGCTCGCCGAGGTGCTGGGTCTGAACGATCCGGTCATCGAGGTGGCGGTGACGCCGAACCGGCCCGATGCGCTGGGCATTTCCGGCATCGCCCGCGATCTGGCCGCAGCCGGCCTCGGCACCGTCGTCACGACGGAGCCGGAGCCGATCCAGGGCAACGGCCCCTGCCCCGTCGCGGTCAGGATCGATTTCGCCGGGAGCGACAGACACCTTTGCCCGGCCTTCGCGATGCGGCTGGTGCGCGGCGTCAGGAACGGCCCATCGCCGGACTGGCTGAAGCAGCGGCTGGAGGCAATCGGGCTCAGGCCGATCAACGCGCTCGTCGACATCACCAACTACATCACCTACGACCGCAACCGGCCGCTGCACGTGTTCGATGCGGCAAAGGTCAGGGGCGACCTGACCGTCCGCCACGCCCGGCGCGGCGAGGAATTGCTGGCGCTCGACGGCAAGACCTATGTATTCGAGCCGGAGAACGTCGTGATCGCCGACGACAACGGCGTCGAATCGATCGGCGGCGTGATGGGCGGCGAACAGTCGGGCTGCGACGAGACCACCACCGACGTGCTGATCGAATCGGCGCTCTGGGACACCGGCGCGACCGCCCGCACGGGCCGTATGCTGAACGTCCAGTCGGATGCGCGCTACCGCTTCGAGCGCGGCGTCGACCCGGCATTCACAATCCCTGGCCTCGACATGGCCACGGCCATGGTCATGGAGCTGTGCGGCGGCGAGCCGAGCGAAGTTCTGCTGGCCGGCGAGATCCCGGATCCGCAGCGCTCCGTCGCGTTCCGTCCCGCGGAAGTGAAGCGGCTGACCGGCCTCGACCTGAAGCCCGACGAGATGACGCGGATCCTCGGCGATCTCGGCTTCGAGACGTCAGGCCAGGGTGACGACATGCGGGTCTCGGTGCCGAGTTGGCGGCCGGACGTGCACGAGATGGCCGACCTGGTCGAGGAGGTCACCCGCATCGTCGGCGTCGACCGGGTGCCGACTGTACCCCTGCCGCGCAGCGCAGGTGTGGCGAAGCCGGTGCTGACGCTACGCCAGAACCGGGCCCGGTTCGCGCGCCGGACGCTTGCGGCGCGCGGCCTCGTCGAGGCGGTGACGTGGTCGTTCATTCCGAAGGAGCACGCCGAAGCGTTCGGCGGCGGCGACGAGGCGATCGTGCTGTCCAACCCGATCTCGTCGGAAATGAGCGACATGCGGCCGAGCCTGCTGCCCGGTCTGATCGCCGCCGCTCAGCGCAATGCCGACCGGGGCTTCTCCGATCTCGCGCTGTTCGAAGTCGGCGGCGTCTACCACGGCGACCGTCCGGAGGACCAGGACGAGGTGGCAGCCGGCGTCAGGCGCGGCACCGCGAAGGCCGGCGGCGGCGGCCGGCACTGGGCAGGAACGGCCGGGCCGGTCGATGTGTTCGACGCCAAGGCCGACGCTTTCGATGTCCTCGCCGCGCTGGGCGCACCGGTCGCCAATCTGCAGGTGCAGCAGGGCGGCGGCGACTGGTACCACCCGGGCCGCTCCGGCCTGATCACGCTCGGGCCGAAGACGGTTCTGGCGCGGTTCGGCGAACTGCACCCTCGAACGCTGGCGACCCTTGATGCGGACGGGCCGATGGTCGCCTTCGAAGTCTATCTCGATGCGCTGCCGCAGCCGCGCGCCAAGCCGACCAAGGCGCGTCCGGCTCTGAACGCCTCCGACCTGATGCCGGTGACGCGTGACTTCGCGTTCGTCGTCGGTCCCAGCGTCCAGGCCGGCGACATCGTCCGAGCCGCCCGCGGCGCCGACAAGGCGCTGATCACAGGCGTCTCGGTCTTTGACCTGTTCGCCGGCGCCAGCCTCGGCGAGGGGCGCAAGTCCGTGGCCATCGAGGTCACCCTGCAGCCGCGCGACCGGACGCTGACCGACGAGGAGATCGACGCGGTCGCCGCGAAGATCGTCGCGGCGGTCGAAAAGGCAACCGGCGGTACGCTCCGATAGGCGTGGGGTGTGGCAATCCCGGCCGGCTGACGCGCAATTCGGGCGCGTCAGCAAGTGGAAGATATCCCCTGCGAACTTACCTAGCGTCGTGTAGAATCGCCTTGATCGGGCAATTTTTGTTTACTATTTGCGGCCCGGTACTGGCCGGGTCCGGATATGTTCCTCAATTGTATTGGATACGTTCCAATCGATTCGTTCGCCATGCAAATTTTGAATGCATCCGCGCCCGATCGAGTTCCTAACGATTCATGAAGCCCTGATGACGGTGCGGCAGAAACAGCCTGTCTCTGATTCACAACGCGCGTCGGCTGCTTTGCCGGTGGCCCCGCTGTTCTCTTCGGATCTTGGTTGCCGCAGCGGGCCACCGACAGACTCCGCAAATGCCGACGGGCGACGCGTCTGCTCCGGATGCATTCAGGCAGGTCCGGCCGCACGCTGCCCGATTCAGGATGATCCCGCTCCGGCCACGGTCCGTTCCCTGTCTGTCCGGACCGATTCGCCGAAAGCGCCGTTCCTTCCCCGAGTCCGGAGCGGCCGAATCCTTAACGAAACGTGAAACTACATTATTTCTCAATACCATAGCCCAAGCGCGCGGAAGCGTGGCGCGCGTACGATCGGAACCGTGCGGAGTGGCGGAGCGGGCCGCCGGTCGGGAGCGGCCACATAGGGCCGGCGCGGCGCGGCTTGGCGCCCGCGCAGAGACATCAGCCGGGCGACCCGGTCCTGGGTGCGCGGGTGGGTCCTGAGCAGCGAGGGATCGGGGATTCGCTGGCCGGGCAGCATCATCTCCCACATTCGTCCCTGCCGTCGCTCCAGCGTCTGCAATGCCGAGGCGAGGCCGTCGGGGTCGCCGGTCAGGCCGACCGCATCGAGATCGGCGTCGTATTCGCGCGCCCGCGACAGGGCGAGTTGCATGAGCGCGCCGACCGTCGGGGCGGCCAGCAGTATGGCGATGCCGAGCCACGGCATCGGCGCGTCTGCCGACATGACGAACGGCAGATTGAGGAACAGCAGCACGATGCCGGCCGTCGACATCGCGCCGGTAACGCGCGCGACCATGTCGGCGACCGCCATGACGCGGATATCGCCGTTGCGGATATGGGAGATCTCGTGGGCGAGCACACCGGCGAGCTGGCGCAGCGTCAGGCCGCGGATCAGCCCGTCGGTCACGCAGATCGCTGACTCCTCGGGGCGGCCGACGGCGAAGGCGTTCATCATCCGGCTCGGCACGTAGAACAGCCGCGGCATGGCGGGCAGCTCTGCGCGGCGCGACAGTTCGGCGACCAGCCGCGCCCCCTCGGGGAACTGCGCCTGCGTCATCGGCCGGGCACGATAGAGCCTGAGCACCATCCAGGGCGATGCACGCAGCGACGCCACGAGCAGGAACGTGCCGAAGATCGCCGCCCACACGATGCCCTCCAGCCCCGCGAAGACGAAGGCGCAGAGAACCAGCAGACCGATGCTTCCGCCGACCAGCAACCAGGTCTGCACGGTATTGCGCAGCTTGTGGCGGCGTCTTGTCGTCGGGTCGAGCGGGGCGAGCACCATGCGGGACAATATTGGGTCGCCGCACCTGTTCGCAAAGGCCGTCGCGCCGGCTTGCCGCGGTGCGCTCTCGGCCTTTATAACGGATACGAAACGAAAGTCCGGCATTCGAGCGTCCATGTCCGTCCATCTGCGCCCCGCCCAGTCGCTGGAACTGTGGCACGACGTGTCCCTTGCCCTGGTGCAGGCAGGTGAGGACGATTTGTCGTCGCGGCAGATGGCGATCCTGCTGACCATCTACCTGGAAACGCCGCCCCACACCGTGCGCGGGCTTGCCGCCAGGCTTGGTGTCACCAAGCCCGTGATCACGCGGGCGCTCGACACGATGGGTGCCAAGGGCCTCGTCAACCGCCGCCGCGACGAGACCGACCGGCGCAACGTGATCATCCAGCGCACCGTGAAGGGAGCGCTCTACCTGGAGACGCTCGGCGATCTGATCACCTCCAAGGCCGCCGATCTGAGATAGGAGCTCGTGCGATGAGACCACTCCCTGCAAGACGAGCCGCGACGAGCCGCACATGAACCAGTTGCATCCCCGTCTCAACGCGTTCCGCACCGATCTCGCCGACGCGCGTCTGCAGGGCCGGGTCAGCGCGGAGCGGTTCGTCGAAGGTGCTCCACGGCAGGTGGTGACTGCCAGTGCCCCCCTGCGCCGCGATCCGCATCCCGATGCGCCGCTCGACACCGAGTTGCTTCACGGCGAAAGCGTTCGCGTCTTCGAGGAGACGGCCGAGGGCTGGGCCTGGGTGCAGTCGGACAGCGACGGCTATGTCGGCTGGTGCCCGGGCGAGGCGCTCGGCGCGGTCGGCGCGCCGCCGACCCACCGGGTCCGCACGCTCAGGACATTCGTCTATCCCGGCCCGAGCATCAAATTGCCGCCGGTCACGATGCTGTCGATCAACTGCCGGGTGGCGGCAACCGAACAGGACGAGCAATTCGTCCGCATCGGCTCAGGCTTCGTCTATGCCCGCCATCTGGCCCCGGCCGACGCGTACGAGACCGACTGGGTCGGCGTCGCCGAAAGCTTCCTTGGCACGCCCTACCTATGGGGCGGCCGAACGTCGATCGGGCTCGACTGCTCGGCTCTGGTGCAGATGGCGATGACCGCCGCCGGCCTGCCCTGCCCGCGCGACACCGACATGCAGGAGGAGGCGCTCGGCACGCCGGTCCAGGCCGACGACCTGGCCTCGCTTGAGCGCGGCGACCTGTTGTTCTGGAAGGGCCACGTCGCGATTGCCCGCGGCGACGCCACCATGGTGCACGCCAACGGCCACCACATGGATACCGTGATCGAACCGATCGACGGAGCGAACCGGCGGATTGCACGGGCCGGCCTCGACGTGACCTCGGTGAGGCGGCTGTGAGATGTCCGGTGGGCCGATGAACGGGAACAAGACGGAAGTCGCTCAAGTCCAGCCGGTCTTCCGGCGCGCCCGGGCGGCCGACGTTGCCGCAATCGTCGCGATGCTTGCCGACGATCCGCTTGGCAGCCGGCGCGAGGACCTGTCGGAGCCTGTCGCCGCTTGCTATCGCGCTGCATTCGAGGCGATCGACGCCGATCCCAACCAGCTTCTTGCGGTGGCCGAAGTGGGCGAAGCCACGGTCGGCTGCCTGCAGCTCAGCTTCATCCCCGGCCTGTCGCGCAAGGGCATGTGGCGCGGCCAGATCGAGAGCGTGCGCATCTCGTCTTCCGCCCGCGGCAGCGGTCTCGGTCGGCTGATGATCGGCTGGGCGATCGAGGAATGCCGCCGGCGCGACTGCGGTCTGGTGCAGCTCACCACCGACAAGTCACGGACGGATGCCCGCCGTTTCTACGAATCGCTCGGCTTCTCCGCCAGCCACGAGGGAATGAAGCTCGCGTTGTGAGGGCCGCGGCGGCCTTTCCTGTCAGGTCGCCCATCGGTCGAGACGCCCGCTTCACGCGCTCCTCAGGATGAGGTTCGTGGGTGTGCAACGGCGTTTCCCTACACAGCACCTCCCCCCGAAAGCGGGAATCCGGCGGTAGGGAACCTGTACTGTCCAGCAGGGTTCGCCGCTTTCGCTGGAATGAGTGGAAGAGGCCGGTCCTTGCGGCTGAACCGCGAGGCCAACCTGTGCTTAGATGCCGTCCTGTCAACCACGCGGTCGAGACATCTTCCATGGACAAGCAGCGCATCCAGGCATTCGCCGACAAGGTCTATGACGATATGGCCGGGACCATGGCCGTCGGCATGGCCTATGCCGGCGTCAAGACCGGCCTGTTCGGAACGATGGCCGGCAAGGGCGCGATGACGTGCGCCGACGTCGTCGCCGCCTCCGGACTGGAGCCGCGATACGTAGAGGAGTGGCTGAACGGCATGGCCGCGGGCGGCTATCTCGACTACGACGCCGATGCGGAGACCTGGAGCCTGCCGGACGAGCACGCCTACCTGCTCGCCTCCCAAGGCACCGACCACTTCATGGGCGGCCTGTTCTTCATGGGCACTTCGCTGCTGGCCGTCGCACCGCAGGTGGCGGAGGCCTTCGCGACGGGCGGCGGGGTAAAGTTCGAGCATTTCGGCCCGGATTGCGTCAACGGTCTCGACATGCTCAACCACGGCAGCTACGCGCAGCGCTTCACCGGCTACTGGCTGCAGACGCTACCGGACGTGGTCGCCAGGCTGGAGAGCGGCGGCCGGGCCCTCGACTTCGGCTGCGGCTCGGGTCGCGCCTGCATCGCGCTGGCGAAGGCCTTCCCGGAGGCCGACGTGGTCGGGCTCGATATCGATGCGCACTCTGTCGCGATGGCGCGCGCGATGGCCGAGGACGCAGGCCTCGCAGACCGCATCGCCTTTGTCGCCGCGGATATCGCGTCCTTTGCGCCGGAGGAAAAGTTCGACCTGATCTGCGCCTGCGACTGCGTCCACGATCTCGCCGATCCGCACGGCACGCTGGCCGCGATCCGGTCCCTGCTGAAGCCCGACGGCACGCTGTTCGTCGCCGAGCCGAAGGCTGCCGACCGGCTGGAGGACAACATGACGCCGCTCGGCACCGTCTTTTACGGCTTTTCGATCTTCCACTGCATGACGCAGTCGCTGGCAAACGGCGGGCCGGGCCTCGGCACCTGCATGGGACCGGCGCGCACCGAGGCGCTGCTCAGGGACGCGGGCTTCGGGTCGGTGGAGATACTCGACATCAAGAGCCAGACGAACCTGTTCTACGCCGCACGGGTGTGAGCGCGCCTCGCGCCTTTCGCCGGAATGAGGGCCGCGTCCAGTGCCGTCCGCGCCCGGGAAATCCTCACGATGAGGAGCGGCTGGAGGGCGCGTCTCGGACCATGGGATTGTGGCACCTCTGCCTGGACCCCGGGTCAAGCCCGGGGCGTCGGCTGCGATTTGGAGCGATGCTGTGCCACATACACAGATCTATGCCCCGGACCTGATCCGGGGCCCAGCGCGATCCGCACCGAATTATCCACCGGCAAAAACGCCGGCCGGATATCAGTATCCCAGCACCCGGTCGACGACGTTCTCCAGGCCCCGGCCGGATTCGTAATTCTCGATCTGGCGCAGGACGTAGGCGCACAGGTAGTCCGGATCGCTGTCGGCGGCGACGTGCGGCGTGACGGTCACCTTCGGATGCGTCCAGAACGGACTGTCCGGCGGCAGCGGCTCTTCGTGGAATACGTCGAGGGTGGCGCCCGCCAGGATGCCGTCTGCCAGCGCCCGCAGGATGTCCTCCTCGGCCTGCAGACGGCCTCGTCCCGCGTTGACCAGCGCCGCGCCGCCCATGTGATTGGTTCGCCTGAGGTTTGCCAGCAGGTCGTAGTCGATCATGTTGGCCGTATCCGGCGTCAGCGGCAGCAGGACGACGAGGATATCGGTACGGGCAAGAAACGGCCCCAGTCCCGCATTGCCGTGGAAGCAGGCGACGCCCGGAATCTGCTTGGGCGAACGGCTCCAGCCGGCGACGTCGAAGCCGAGGATATTCAGCTTCTCCGCCGCGTCGGTTCCGAGCACCCCGAGCCCCATGATTCCGACGCCGACGGCATCGGCGGCCGGCTGGACCAGGCCCTTCCACACCTTGTCGTGCTGCTGGACGTCGTAGGCTCGCTGCAGGCGGTGGTGCATCAGCACCTGCAGGACGACCCACTCGGTCATGCGCGACGTCAGGCTCGGATCGACGATGCGCACCAGAGGCACGTCGGGAAGGTCGCGATCGGCCAGCATCGCGTCGGCGCCGGCGCCGAGCGAGAACATGACCTCGAGATCGGGCAGCTGCGCCAGAAGGCCGGCCGGCGGGTGCCAGCACACGGCGTAGCGCACGCCGTCCGGAGCGGCCGCATCCGGCCAGACCCGGATCTCGCGGCC
>NZ_JAZHOF010000002.1:197254-362595 GCF_037855135.1 Microbaculum marinum | reverse complement strand
GGCCGGCCGCGAGCCTTGCGAAGCGCTCCGCCCAGTCCGCGCTGTCCCAGCCCTGGATGGCAAGGAGGATGCTCATGCGTGCCATCTGCCTCGTATGGTCATTGCCTGGCGCCTACTGCGCCACCACGCCGTCGGGAGCGGCCTCGATCTCGAATGCGGCCGCCATCAGCGCCTTGGTGTAGTCCGTCTCCGGGCGCTCGAAGATCTTCTGCGCCGGGCCGTGTTCGACCACCTTGCCGGCCCGAAGGACGATGACATCATTGGCCAGCGCCCGGACGACCTTGAGGTCGTGGCTGATGAAGAGATAGGCCAGGCCGTGGCGCTTCTGCAGGTCGCGCAGCAGGTCGACGATCTGCGCCTGGACGCTCATGTCCAGCGCGCTGGTCGGCTCGTCGAGCATGACGAACTTCGGTTCCAGCACCATGGCGCGCGCGATCGCGACGCGCTGGCGCTGGCCGCCGGAGAACTCGTGCGGGTAGCGGTCCATGGTGGCGGGATCGATGCCGACCTCCGTGAGGGCGTTGGCGACGCGCGCCCGGCGCTCCTCGTATGAGAGGCCGGTCTGGTGCACCTTCAGTCCCTCGCCTACGATGTCGGCGATCGACATGCGCGGGCTGAGCGAGCCGTAGGGATCCTGGAAGACGATCTGGATGTCGTCGCGCATGGTGCGCATCTTGCCGAACGAGAAGGTGTCGATCTCCTGGCCGAGATAGACGATCCGGCCGTTGCTGGAGATCATCCGCAGCAACGCCAGCCCGAGCGTCGTCTTGCCCGAGCCGGATTCGCCGACCACCCCGAGCGTCTGGCCTTCGCGAACGGTCACGTCGACCCCGTCGACGGCCTTGATGTGACCGACGGTGCGGCGGAAGAAGCCGCGCTTGATCGGAAACCAGACCTTCAGGTCGTCGGCCTCCATGACCACCGGCGCGGTCGGATCGGCGGCAGGCGGATCGCCCTTCGGCTCGGCGGCGAGAAGGTGCCTCGTATACTCGTGCTGGGGGTTCTCGTAGACGTCCTTAGTGACGCCTGCCTCGACGATCTCCCCGTTGGTCATCACGCAGACCCGGTCGGCGACCTTGCGGACGATGCCGAGGTCATGGGTGATCAGCAGGATCGCCATGCCATGCTGTTCCTGCAGCTCCTTCAGCAGCTTCAGGATCTGCGCCTGGACGGTGACGTCGAGCGCCGTCGTCGGCTCGTCCGCGATCAGCAGGTCCGGCTCGTTGGCCAGCGCCATGGCGATCATGACGCGCTGGCGCTGGCCGCCCGAAAGCTGGTGCGGATAGCTGCCGAGCCGGGTTTCGGGGTCGCGGATGCCGACCCGGTCCAGCAGTTCTATGACGCGCTTGCGGGCCGCCGATCCCGACATGCCGCGATGGATCTCGAGGATCTCCCCGATCTGCCGCTCCACAGTATGCAGCGGATTGAGCGACGACATCGGCTCCTGGAACACCATGGTGATGTCGTTGCCGCGCACCCGCCGCAGGTCGCGGTCGTCCTCGTCGAGCAGGTTCTCGCCCCTGAAGAGTATCTCCCCCGAGGGATGCTCGGCCGGCGGATACGGAAGCAGCTTCAGGATGGACAGGGCGGTCACCGACTTGCCCGACCCGGACTCCCCGACCAGCGCCAGCGTCTCGCCCTTGGCGATGTCGAACGACACGCCGCGCACGGCATGCGTGACACCTCCGGCCTGGCGGAAGTCGACCCGGAGATCGCGGATGGAGAGGAGGGGTTGCGGGGTCATGTAGCGCGCCTCACCTGAACGTCTTTCGCGGATCGAAGGCGTCGCGGACGGCCTCGCCGACGAAGATCAGCAGGCTCAGCATGATGGCGATGGTGAAGAAGCCGGTGAGGCCGAGCCAGGGGGCCTGCAGGTTGGACTTGCCCTGGGCCAGCAGTTCGCCGAGCGACGGCGAGCCGGGCGGCAGGCCGAAGCCGAGGAAATCGAGCGAGGTCAGCGTCGTGATCGAGCCGTTCAGGATGAACGGCATGAAGGTCAGCGTCGCCACCATCGCGTTCGGCAGAAGATGCCGGAACATGATCGTGACGTTTCGCACGCCGAGCGCGCGGGCCGCCGCGATGTATTCGAAATTGCGGCCGCGCAGGAATTCCGCGCGCACCACGCCGACGAGCGCCACCCACGAGAACAGGAGCAGGATCCCCAGCAGGATCCAGAAGTTCGGCTCGATCACCGCGGCGATGATGATCAGCAGGTAGAGCGAGGGAATGGACGTCCAGATCTCGAGCACGCGCTGGAAGATCAGGTCGGTCCAGCCGCCGAAATAGCCCTGCACCGCGCCGGCGGCAACGCCGACGACGGAGGAGACGATGGTGAGGATCAGGCCGAACAGCACCGAGATGCGGAAGCCGTAGATCAGGCGGGCGACGACGTCGCGGGCCTGGTCGTCGGTGCCGAGCCAGTGCCAGTTGCCGATCGTGCAGTTCACGTCGTTGACGCCGTCCGGATAGCCCTGGCAGCGCTCCTCCAGGCTCATCAGCCAGAACGGCGGCGCCGGTGCTGGGACCGGGATCTCGTTGTCGACCGTGCGGTAGCTGTAGCGGATCGGCGGCCACAGGATCCAGCCGCCGGAGTCGTTGATCAGGTCCTGGACGAACGGGTCGCGGTAGTCGGCCTCGGTCTCGAAATCGCCGCCGAACTCCGTCTCCGGATAGAACGCGAAGATCGGCGCGTAATAGGCGCCCTCGTACTCCACCAGGATCGGCTTGTCGTTGGCCAGGAACTCGGCGAACAGGCTGAGGCCGAACAGGATCAGGAAGATCCAGAACGACCAGTAGCCCCGCTTGTGCGACTTGAAGTTGCTCAGGCGGCGCTGGTTGATCGGCGACAGGGCGAAACGGCCGCGGGCCGGCGGCGCATCGGCGACCGAGACCTCGCGGTCGCGTGGCAGGGATTCCGGATTGACGCGGGCTTCCACCTAGACCTCCCGCGATTCGAAGTCGATGCGCGGGTCGACCCAGGTGTAGGTCAGGTCGGAGATCAGCCCGACGATCAGGCCCATCAGCGAGAAGATGTAGAGCGTGGCGAAGACGACGGGATAGTCGCGGTTGACGATCGATTCGAACGACAGCAGCCCGAGGCCGTCCAGCGAAAAGATCGTCTCGATCAGGAGCGAGCCTGCGAAGAACGCGGAGATGAAGGCGCCGGGAAAGCCCGCGATGATGATCAGCATGGCGTTGCGGAAGACGTGCCCGTAGAGCACCTGACGCTCGGTCAGGCCCTTCATCCGCGCCGTCATCACGTACTGCTTGCGGATCTCGTCGAGAAACGAATTCTTGGTCAGGAGCGTCGTCGTCGCGAAGGCGCCCAGCGCCATCGAGATGATCGGCAGCGTCAGGTGCCAGAAGTAGTCGGTGATCTTCTGGTACCAGGGCAGGCTCTCCCAGTTGTCCGAGACGAGGCCGCGCAGAGGAAACCAGTCGAGGAAGCTGCCGCCGGCGAACAGCACGATAAGCAGCACGGCGAACAGGAAGCCCGGGATGGCGTAACCGACGATCACGATCGCCGACGTCCAGGTGTCGAATCGCGAGCCGTCGCGCACCGCCTTGGCGATCCCGAGCGGGATCGAGATCAGGTAGGAGATCAGCATCATCCACAGCCCGAGCGAGATCGACACGGGCATCTTCTCCACGATCAGGTCGATCACCGCGATATCGCGAAAATAGCTCTCGCCGAAATCGAAGCGGATGTAGCTGGAGATCATCTTCAGGAAGCGTTCGTGCGCCGGCTTGTCGAAGCCGTACTGGCGCTCCAGTTCCTTGATGAACTCAGGATCGAGGCCCTGCGCGCCGCGGTACTTCGACTGGACGGAATCGGTGCCGCCGGTCTGGGCGCCGCCGCCGGTCTCGCCGCCGCTTCCCCCGCCGATGCGCGCCGTGGCGGACACGTCGGTGCCCTGCAACTGGGCGATGACCCGTTCGATCGGCCCGCCCGGCGCGAACTGCACGATCACGAACGACACCAGCATGATCCCGAGAATGGTTGGGATCATCAGCAGCAGGCGCCTGAGGATATACGCGGCCATCGCGCTATGCGCCCTTGCCGAGCTTTTCCGCCTTGTCCGCGTCGAGCCACCAGGTCTCGACGACGCCAAGCGCGTAGCGCGGCTTTTCGGCCGGCTTGTCGTAGACGTCCCAGAATGCGACGTCGTGGGTGCCCTTGTACCAGTGCGGCACCCAGTAGCGGCCGGCACGCAGGACCCGGTCCAGCGCGCGCGCCGCGGTGATCTGCTGGTCGCGCGTCGCGGCGTTGATCACGAGGTCGGTGAGCGCATCGATCGCCGGGTTCCGGATGCCGGAGAGGTTGTTCGATCCCGGCACGTCGGCGGACGGGCTCGTCCAGAACTGCTTGATGCCCTCGCCCGGCGTCGGCGACATCGAATAGCGGCGCACGATCAGATCGAAGTCGAACTCGTTCAGCCGGCTCTGGAACTGCGAGGCGTCGACCGTGCGCGCGCGGGCGTCGATTCCGACCCGCTTCAGATTTCGGATGTAGGGCTGCACGACCCGGTCGAAGGTCGGCTCGTTGTCGAGGAACTCGACGCTCAGCGTCTCGCCCTCGGCGTTCTTGCGGACCCCGTCGACGATCTCCCAGCCGGCTGCGCTCAGGAGATCGGCGGCATGGCGCAGGAGCTTCCGGTCCTGGCCCGATCCGTCGGACACCGGCGGCGAGAACGGCTCGCCAAACACCTCGTCGGGAACCTTTCCGCGCCACGGCTCGAGCAACTCGAGTTCGGCCTCGTCCGGCAGACCTTCGGCCATCATGTCGGAGTTCTGGAAGTAGCTGTGCGTCCGCTTGTAGTGGTCGTAGAACAGCGTCCGGTTGGTCCACTCGAAGTCGAAGGCGTAGGTCAGCGCCTCGCGCACGCGCGGATCGGCGAACTTCTTCAGCCGGGTATTGATGAACCAGCCCTGCGCGCCGGACGGCGTATCGTCGGGGAGCGTCTCGCGAACGACGCGTCCATCCGTGACGGCAGGGAAATTGTAGCCTGTCGCCCAGACGCGCGCGGTGAACTCCTCCCGGAACAGGTAGCGCCCGGCCTTGAAGGCCTCGAAGGAGACGTCGCGGTCCCGGTAGAACTCGTAGCGGATCGTATCGAAGTTGAACTGGCCGCGGTTGACCGGCAGGTCCTTGCCCCAGTAGTCGTCGACGCGCTCGTAGTCGATGTATTTGCCGATATCGAGGCCGCCGACGCGGTACGGCCCCGAGCCCAGCGGCATGTCCATGGTCGATTCGTCGAACGGCCGCGCCTCGTAGTAGGCCGTCGAGACGATCGGCAGCGTCGCTACGGTCTGGGCGAGATCGCGCGCCTGCTTCCCCGAGAACACGACCTCAACCTCGTGCGATCCCTGCGCGGTCGCGGACACCATCTCGCGGATCGTCTGGCTGATCAGCGGGTGGCCCTTGTCCTTCAGGATGTTGAGCGAGAACTCGACGTCCTGTGCGGTCAGCGCGGTCCCGTCGTGCCAGCGCGCCTCGGGGCGCAGGAAGAATCGATAGGTGTTGCGGTCATCCGATACATCGACGGCTTCGGCGACCAGGCCGTAGATCGCGTCCGGCTCGTCGAGCGCGCGCACCATCAGGCTATCGTAGATGATCGTGAGGCCGACCGGCGCGTCGCCCTTCAGGATCAGCGTGTTCAGCGAATTGAAGGTCTGCGGATTCTGGTTGAACGCCCAGCTCGACGGCACCCGCGCCAGCCTGCCGCCCTTCGGCGCGGCCGGATTGACGTAGTCGAACGCCGCGAAATCCGCCGGATACTTGAGGTCGCCGAACACGGAGAGACCGTGCAGGCGCTCGGAGGCCCGGGCCGGCAGTCCCGGCAGGCAGGCGGCGCCGGCGATCGCGGCCGTACCGGCCAGGAGATCGCGCCGGCTGGGTCGGAACGACGACATGGCGGCCCTAGGAACCATTCTTGATGGCGGCCGCCTTTTCCGCGTCCCACCACCATGTCGAAGTCGAGAGCCCGTAGTCGGGCAGCACCTCGGGAAGCCCGAACCTGTCCCACCGCGCCGTTCTGATGACCGGGGTGTAGAATTGCGGCACCAGATAGTGGTTCCACAGAAGCACCCGATCGAGGGCTCGCGTTGCCGCGACCAGCGTCTCGCGATCCTCGGCATAGATGATCTCGTCGATCAGCTTGTCGACGGCGGGGTTCTTGATTCCGATCGTGTTGCGGCTGGCCGGAGCGTCGGCCGCCGCCGAGCCCCAGTAGTCGCGCTGTTCATTGCCCGGCGACAACGACTGGGCGAACATGTCGGTCGTCATGTCGAAGTCGAAATTGTCCATCCGGTTCTGATACTGCGAGGTATCCACCGTTCGGATCGTGGCCTTTATGCCGAGCCGCTGCAGGCTCTGGATGTAGGGTGACAGGATCCTCTCGGAATCGGGCTGATCGTTCAGGAACTCGACCGTGAAGGGTTCGCCGGTCTGGCCGTTGACCAGGACGCCGTTCCTCACTTCCCAGCCGGCGTCCTTGAGCAGTCCCGCCGCCTCGCGCAGGTTGGTGCGCGCCGCGCGCGTGTCGCCGCCGACCGGGTTCTCGAATTCGGTCGTGAACACCTCCGGGGGGACCTCGTCGCGCACCTTCTCCAGGAACTCCAGTTCCTTGCCCTCGGGAAGGCCTTTCGCCGCAAGTTCCGAATTCTCGAAGAAGCTGCCGGTACGCTTGTACTGGCCGTAGAAGATGTTCGCGTTCAGCCATTCGAAGTCGAACGCGTAGTTGAACGCCTGCCGGACCCGCGGATCCTGGAATTTCTGCCGGCGCAGGTTGAAGATGAACCCCTGCATGGGCTCCGCATTCTTGGTCAGGAACTCCTGCAGCACCACGTCGCCGCGCTGCACGGCGGGGAAGTCGTAGCCGGTTGCCCAGCGCTTGGCGCTGTTTTCCGCGCGCAGGTCGAACTGGTCCGCCTTGAACGCTTCCAGCGCGATCGTCATGTCGCGATAATACTCGTAACGGATCTCGTCGAAGTTGTTCTGCCCGACGTTGACCGGCAGGTCCGCGCCCCAGTAGTCCGGGACGCGCTCGTAGGAGATCGACCGTCCGGGCTGCACGCTCTTGATCCGGTACGGCCCGGACGCCAGCGGCGGCTCCAGTGTAGAGCCGCTGAAATCGCGCGGATTGCCGTTCGCGTCCTCGCCTTCCCAGTAGTGCTTGGGCAGTACGAAGAGCTGGCCGGTGATCTGCGGAAGCTCGCGGTTGCCCGACTGGTCGAAGGTGAACGTGACCTCACGCTCGCCGGTCTTCTCCGCGCTCACCACGTTGTGGTAGTAGTAGTTGTACTGGGGATGGCTCTTCTTCAGCGTCTCCAGGCTCCAGATCACGTCCTCGACGGTGATCGGCTCGCCGTCGTGCCAGCGCGCCTCGGGCCGCAGCCGGAAGGTCACCGAGGAAAAGTCGTCCGGGTACTTCATCGATTCGGCGATGAGGCCGTATTCCGAACTCGGCTCGTCGAGCGAGTTCGTCATCAGCGATTCGTAGACCAGCCCGGACCCGGCGGCCGGCGCGCCCTTGATGTTGAAGGGGTTGAGGGTGTCGAAGGTGCCGATCGCCGACTGGCGGAAGGTGCCGCCCTTAGGCGCGTCGGGGTTTGCGTAGTCGAAATGGGTGAAACCGGCGGGGTACTTCAGATCCCCGAACAGGGACGCGCCGTGTCGCCAGTTGCCACCGTCGGCCTCCGGCTCGCTCCGGATCTGGTTCCCGGTCTGATCCTGGGCCTCCACGGTCGCTGCGAACGGCGCCGCAGCCACCGCCACGGCAACGGCCATGGCTATCCGCCGGATCGGAATCCGCATCGCTCTCTTGCCCCTCTCTGGTTCGCTCGTTCCGGCTAATCTAGACCGTTTCCGGCCCTGCGCACCGTTCATGACGTAAATTTAATTCGGTCAAAGTTTGGCGCGCGGATGCAAAAACGCCCGCCAGCGGTACCGCGGCGGGCGTTGTTGGTCCAGACTTCACGGCTGGCGCTCGGGCCATTTCCGGCCGGCAGCACGATCAGTTGGTCTGCTGCGGCTCTGCGTTCGCATCGCCGCCGTCGTTCGCCTCGCCGCCCTCTTGCTCGGGCGGCACGACCTCGGCGGTCGGGAATGGCTGCGGATCGCTCGACAGGGTCTGGAGATAGGCCAAGAGGTTTGCCCGCTCCTCCGGCTTGCGCAGGCCGGCGAAAGCCATCTTCGTGCCGGGCATGAACTGTTTCGGATTGGCCAGGAAGTGGCTCAGGTTTTCGTAGGTCCAGTCGGAGCCTTCGGCATTGACGTGCTCCTTCATGGCGTCCGAATAGGCGAAATCCGGCACCGAGGCGATCGTCCGGCCGACGACATCCCAAAGATGCGGACCGACCTTGTTCGCTCCGCCCTCTTCGAAGGTATGGCACGCCTGGCACTTCTTGGTGACCGCTTCGCCGGCCGTGATGTCGGCCGACGCGAGAAGCGTGGGCAGGTCGACGACCTCCTCGCTCTCGGCCTCCGCCTCCCCGGGCGCGCCTTCCTCGGCCACGGCAACCTCGTAGCCGGGCTGTTCGGGCTCGTGCGGGGTGAAGAGTTCCTCGGCGAGGATCCCGACGCCCAGCGTCACCAGGAGGGTGAACAGTATCGCGCCCGCGAACTTGTTGAATTCGAAGCTGTCCATGCGCTCCGTACTCCAGGTCGATTGTCAATGAACGGCGCCGCCCGATCAGCCAGTCCGCACCGTTCGGAAAGGTGCGGAACTGATACTCGCAATTGCCCGGAAAAGGCAACACGTATAAAGGACGCACCCCGGACTTGGCCGGTTCTGGAGAGGCTTTCGATGACGGCGCTCGTGCTCATTCCCGCCCGCATGGCCTCGACGAGGCTGCCGGGCAAGCCATTGGCCGACATCGCCGGCAAGCCGATGATCGTCAGGGTCTACGAGCGCGCCCGCGAGGCCGATGTCGGACCGGTGATCGTGGCGACCGACAGCGCCGGCATCGCGCAGGCCATCGCCGCAGCAGGCGGCGAGGCCGTCATGACCCGCCCGGATCACCCCTCGGGGTCGGACCGCATCGACGAGGCGCTGCGGACCATCGACCCGCAGGGCAAGGTCGACGTCGCCGTCAACGTGCAGGGCGACCTGCCGGATCTCGACCCTGCGGCGATCCGCCTCGCCCACGACCTGCTCTCCGACGAGGACGTCGACATCGCGACGCTTGCCGCCGAGATCGTCGAGGCAGGCGAGCGCGACGACCCGAACGTCGTGAAGGCCGTCGGCAGCCCTGTCGCCCCCAACCGGCTGCGGGCGCTTTACTTCACCCGCGCCACCGCCCCCTGGGGCGAGGGACCCGTCTATCATCACATCGGCCTTTACGCTTGGCGGCGCAGCGCCCTGACCCGCTTCGTTAAGCTGCCCCCCTCGCCGCTGGAAAAACGCGAACGTCTGGAACAGCTTCGCGCGCTCGAGGCCGGCATGCGCATCGACATCGGCCTCGTTGACACGGTTCCGGTCGGTGTCGATACTCCCGCCGACCTTGAGCAGGCCCGCCGCCGGTTCGGCGGCTAGCGGCGTTCCCCGTACAGGATCGACGACATGATGACGACACGGCCGCGCCGGATCGTGTTCCAGGGCGAGCCCGGCGCCAATTCCCACATGGCCTGCAGCGACGTCTACCCGGACTACGAGGCTGTCGCCTGCGCCACCTTCGAGGACGCCTTCCAGGCGATCGCCGACGGCAGCGCCGCGCTTGGCATGATCCCGATCGAGAACTCGGTGGCCGGCCGCGTCGCCGACATCCACCACCTGATGCCGACGTCGGACCTGCACATCATCGGCGAGTACTTCCTGCCGATCCATCATTCGCTGGTCGCCGTACCTGGCGCCACCCTCGAGAGCGTCCGCACCGTCCACAGCCACGTCATGGCGCTCGGCCAGTGCCGCAAGGCGATCCGCAGGTTCGGGCTGACGGCGGAGGTGCATGCCGACACCGCAGGCGCTGCGCGAATGGTGTCGGAAGCTGGCGACCCGACAAAGGCGGCCATCGCCTCGCGGCTCGCCGCCGAGATCTACGGCCTCGAGGTGCTCGCCTCCGAAATCGAGGACGAGGACCACAACACGACCCGATTTGTCGTCCTGTCGAAGGAAAAGGCCTGGGCTGCGCGCGGTATCGGGCCCGTCATCACCACGTTCCTGTTCCGGGTGCGCAACGTCCCGGCGGCGCTCTACAAGGCGATGGGCGGCTTCGCCACCAACGGCGTCAACATGACCAAGCTGGAATCCTACCAGCTCGAGGGCGAGTTCTTCGCCACCCAGTTCTTTGCCGACGTCGAGGGCCATCCCGACGACCCGAACCTGAAGCTCGCCTTCGAGGAGCTCGACTTCTTCACCCGCGAGTTCCGTATCCTCGGCGTCTACCGCGCCAGCCCCTTCCGCGAGCGCATCAAGGAGCCGCGGGCGGACGGCAAGTAGGGTCCCCCGCTCACGTCATCCCGGAAGCCGCAACGCGGCTGTCCGGGATCGCCACAAGCGCAGATGCTGCAACCCTTGGCGATCCCGGCTCCGCGGCCGGGATGACGTGGGAAGAAGTGGAGTGGAAACCGACAACCGGCACGTGGCGACGCGCCCCCTTCGTGGAGCGAGCATCCGGTCGAACGTTTCCCACCCTACGTCATCCCGGAAGCCGCAACGCGGCTATCCGGGATCGCCACAAGCGCAGATGCTGCAACCCTTTGGCGATCCCGGCTCTGCGGCCGGGATGACGTTGAATCGAGGGCTCTTCCCAAACTAGCGATTCAGTTCGTCGAAGAGATCGTTCCAATCCGGATTCATCGCCTCGATCAGGTCGAACTTCCAACGGCGCTTCCAACGCTTCAGGCGCTTTTCGCGTTCGATTGCCAACGGCATCGTTGAATGGACTTCGTACCAGACCAGCCGCGCCGTCCGGTACCTTCGAGAAAATTCGCCGACCATTCCGTGGCGGTGCTCGTGGGCGCGCCGGGCTATGTCGTTCGTCACGCCCACATACAGCGTCCCGTACCGCTGGTTGGTAACGATGTACACATAGCCCGCCACGGCTGCGCCCCGGTCCTTCGTCCAGAGTCGGAGTATTTCTCCCACGTCATCCCGGAAGCCGCAACGCGGCTGTCCGGGATCGCAAGAGGCGCAGGCGCTGCGACCGGGCGCATAGCGAATGTCCGGAGGGAATCGGGCCGCTACGCCGGTCTCCCCGTCCTACAGGATCGCCTCGCCCTCGACGAAGCTCCTGAGCAGCTGGTGGGCGATCGCCATCTGCGGCGGCGCGGCGACGCCGTCGGGGTGCTCGCCGGCGAGGATCTGCACGACCTCGCCGCGCGAGAACCAGCGGCCCGCCTCCAGTTCGGTCGGATCGAGCACCAGTTCGCGGCCGCCGGCCTCGGCGAAGCAGCCGATCATCAGCGAGGCGGGGAACGGCCAGGGCTGGCTCGAATGGTAGCCGATGCGCAGGGCCGGGATGCCGGCCTCCTCCTTGACCTCGCGGCGGACCGCGTCCTCGATCGTCTCGCCGGGCTCGACGAAGCCGGCCAGCGCCGAGAACATGTTGGGCAGGAAGCGGGGGCTGCGGGCGAGCAGCACGTCGTCGCCGGAGATCACCAGCATGATGACGACGGGATCGGTGCGCGGAAAGTGGTGCGCCCCGCAACCGGCGCAGTCGCGCCGATAGCCTGCTTCCGCCATTAACGTCGCGGCGCCGCAGCGCGCGCAGAAGCCGTGCCGCGCGTGCCAGTCGAGCATGCTCTTGGCCTGCGCGATGGGCCCCAGCATGGCCGGCGTGACGATGCCCTGGACTGCGATCGAGCGCACGTCGATCGCCTTCAGCGCGGGGTCGCCCATGAACGATTCTCCGGGCTGCTCCTCCGCCGTCGCGTAGGTGACGGGGGCGGCGAACATCGCCGTGTCGCCATCCAGCCCGAGGAAGATCGCGCGGTCGTAGTCGGCCTGCATCCGGTCGGCGGCGCTCGCCTCGAAGACGGGATCGCTGCCGCCATCGGCGCCGACGCGGAACAGCGGCCGGTCGCCGGCAAACAGCAGATAGCGCGCCTCGGCGCGCACGGCATCGAGCCACTCGGCATCGACTCGCCGCTCGGCCGCGCGGTCGAGCAGGCTCAGGCTGTAGCCGGTGCGGCGGCTTCGCTCGTTCATTGGATTTCCTGATGCTGGCCCCGAAATGTCTGCGGCGGACCGTCGCACAGTGAGCGGACGGCGGCAACCGGGGCCGGTCAGCCGGACCCCTCGGCCAGCTTGTCGGCCAACCTGTCGATGAGTTCCATGCGGTCTTCCGACCGGTAGGCCAGGCGCGGCACCGCACCCCAGACCGGTTCGGGCCAGGCCGCATCCTCGCGGAAGCGCGCGATCACGTGCACGTGCAACTGGGCGACATGGTTGCCGAGGGCCGCGACGTTGAGCTTCTCGGCGTCCGTCACGTCGCGCAGCACGTCGCCGGCCCGCGCCACCTCGTCGATCAGCAGGTGGCGGACGTCGGCTTCCAGGTCGGCGATCTCGATCGCATCGGCGAGCCGCGGCACCAGGACGAGCCAGGGGTAGTTGGCATCGTTCATCAGCCGAACCTCGCAGAGGTCCAGCGCCGCGACGAACGCGGTGTCCGCCGCGAGGCTGGAATTCAGTTTGAACCTGGCGGTCATCCGTCGCGTCCCGTTGCGCATTGTCTTTGCGGCGATGATACAGCGCAACGGCAGGCGCGGACAGGGCCGGCGCTCCGGCATGCCCCACCGGCATGCCCCACCGGCATGCGGCGGAGCGTTTCCTCTGGACAATCGCCGGGACGACCGTCGCGGGGTTGCGCCGGGCGCGGGTAAGTCTGATATAGTCGCCTCAGGGAGGTTGGCGGCGGACGAGCCGCTCGCCAACCGGGTCAGGTCCGGAAGGAAGCAGCCCCAACGAGTTCTGGTTCGGGTTGTCGTCCAGCCTCCCGCCTAATCCGATCGAACACCGGCCCCGGAGAGGGCCGGCGCCGCCGGGCGCAGCGCTCCGGCGCGAGCAGGGACATCCGATGGACCAGCGCAGCCCGGACGATTCGCCCGGCCCGGCCCCTGGCCCCTCCCGGGGCCCTTCGGGGGCGGAGCGCGCCGCCGGGTACCGCGTGCTCGCCCGCAAGTACCGTCCCTCCAGCTTCGACGACCTGATCGGCCAGGAGCCGATGGTCCGCACCCTGTCGAACGCCTTCGCCACCGGCCGCATCGCCCAGGCCTACATGCTGACCGGCGTGCGCGGGGTCGGCAAGACCACGACGGCGCGCATCCTCGCCCGGGCGCTGAACTACGAGCCGATGGACGGTGGTCCCGAGGCAAAGGCGGCCGGGCCGACCCTGGACATGCCGGAAGAGGGCCGCCACTGCCGGTCGATCCTGGAATCGCGCCATGTCGACGTGATCGAGATGGACGCCGCCTCGCATACCGGCATCGACGACATCCGCGAGATCATCGAGGCGGTGCGCTACCGCCCGGCCGAGGCGCGCTACAAGATCTACATCATCGACGAGGTGCACATGCTCTCCAAGGCGGCCTTCAACGGGCTGCTGAAGACGCTGGAGGAGCCGCCCGAGCATGTGAAGTTCATCTTCGCCACCACCGAGATACGCAAGGTTCCGATCACCGTTCTGTCGCGCTGCCAGCGCTTCGACCTGAGGCGTGTCGACGCCGACCTGCTGGTCAGGCACCTGGCCGGTATCGCCCGGGCCGAATCCGTCGACGTCGAGGACGAGGCCCTGCGCCTGGTCGCCCGTGCCAGCGAGGGCTCGGTACGCGATTCCCTGTCGCTGCTGGATCAGGCGATCGCACACGGCGGCGGCAAGGTGATGACCGGCGAGGTCCGGGCCATGCTCGGCGTTGCCGACCGGGCCCGCGTCGTCGACCTGTTCGAGAAGGTGATGTCGGGAAACGCCGCCGCCGCGCTCGAGGAACTCGGCGCGCAATACGCCGAAGGCGCCGCCCCCGAGCTGGTGCTGACCGACCTCGCCGGCTTCGTCCATCTGGTGACCCGGCTGCGCATCGTCCCGGACTCCGCCGACGACGCCTCTCTTTCCGAGGCCGAACGCGAGCGCGGCCGGGAATTCGCCGGCAAGGTCCCGGTGTCAGAGCTCAGCCGCGCCTGGCAGATCCTGCTGAAGGGCATCGCAGAGGTCGAGACCTCGCCGCGGCCGCTCGCGGCAGCCGAGATGGTGCTGGTGCGGCTCGCCTATGCCGCCACCCTGCCCAGCCCGGAAGACGTCATCCGCAAGCTCGACGAGGGCGCCCCCGCTGGCGCGACCGCCGCGGCGCCACCCGTCGTCCGCAACGCACCCGCCGGCGCCGGAAGCGGGTTCGCCGGTGCAGCCTCCCCGGCCTCCGCACAACGCCGCGAGGCGCCCCCCGCCTTCGTCCCGACCGCTGCCGCAGGGCACGCCGGCAGCGCCAGCGCAGCGCGGTCGCAGCCGCTCTCCGGCACCGCTCCCGAAGCCGACCGGCAGCCGGAGGCGCCGAAGCCCGACCCGCGCAGCTTCGAGGCCGTCGTCGCCCTGGCCGAGGAGAAGCGCGACATCAACCTGCAGGTGGCGCTGGAACGGTTCGTGCGCATCGTCCGCTTCGAACCCGGCCGCATCGAGCTGGCGCTGACCGAGCATGCCCCCGCCAATCTCGTCCACGACCTGTCGCGCAAGCTCAGCGAGTGGACGGACCGGCGCTGGGTGGTCGCGGTCTCCCGCGACGACGGGGCGCCCACTCTTCGCGAGAAGGAGCAGGCGGAGCGGTCCGCGCGCATCGAGGACATGCGACGCGATGCGACCGTGGCGGCGGTGCTCGGCGCCTTTCCCGGCGCCGAGATCGTCGACGTGCGCACCACCGCGGTCGCCGAGGAGGCCGCGCTGCCGCCCGCACCGGCGGCTCCGGCCTTCGGCATCGAGCCTTCGCCCGACGACGTGACCGACGAGGACGAAGACCTTTAGCCCGCCGCGCGTGACGGTGCGCGGCTCCCGGAAAGCGCCGGGCAGGATAACCGATCAGGACAAGAGGAATCCGCGATGGACTTCATGAAGATGATGAAGCAGGCCAAGGAGATGCAGTCCCGCATGGCGGACCTCCAGGCCGAACTGGACCAGATCGAGGTGGAGGGCACCTCCGGCGGCGGCCTCGTCGCGGTCACCCTGTCGGCCAAGGGCGACATGCGCGGCCTCAAGCTCGACCCGAGCCTGATCAAGCCGGAAGAAGCCGAGATCCTCGAGGACCTGATCGTCGCAGCGCACGGCGACGCCCGCCGCAAGGCCGAGGCGGCGATGGCCGAAAAGATGAAGGACCTGACCGGCGGCCTGCAGCTTCCCCCCGGCATGACCCTGCCGGGGATGTAGGCCTGCACGGCGGCGCGTCGGAGCACAGTCTCCGCGCACTCCGGCGGGTCTTGTGATCCCCGGCAGCGGCCCGGCCCCGCCCCCGCGCGTATGTTTCACACCGCGCATCACCCCGACTCCTGGTCATTCCCGCGAAAAGCGGGAATCCAGCGCAACATCCGGCGCAGCCGCCGCATGGGGGCGCGTCAGCGCCCATCGGGACGGACCGGCGGCATGGACACGGCCAGTCAGTGGCCCGGATGGAGTGCAAGCCAAATCCGGGAACGGCGGCGCGGTCGTCCCCTACCCGATAGTGCCTCCGGCGCAGCCCCCGGATTACGCTGCCGCTTCATCCGGGCTACGTGCTCTGGGTCGGAGGCCCAGAACAGTCGCAACCCCGCCGCTGGCTGCGGATAGGCCCGTGGCGCAGGCTGCGATATGGCCAATCCCATGCGATCCACCTCGGCCGTCATGCCCGGCCTTGTGCCGGGCATCCACGGACGGCGGCCGCCGCGGAGAAGACGTGGATGGCCGGGACAGGACCGGCCATGACGACCGGGGACGCAGTCGAGGTTGGCGCGGACTGTCGATTTCCGTAGGCCTGCCAGTCCCTTACAGATTCCCGCCGACAATTTTATTCACACTCTCCAGAACGCGCGTATGCTCATTGTATCCCTCCCATGCGGGGGCGTGTCCGGATCCGACACGGACCACGCGGGAGGGAGCGGCGCCTCCATGGGTCCGTGTCGGCGGAACCATCGGGGAGGCTCCCGGATCGCCCGTCCGCAATACGACGGGCCGCCCAAGCGGGCCTTGAGGCGGGATTCCGTCCGGCCGTCCGAGGGAGGTCCACGGGGACCGTGGCGCAGGAGGCAGAGCCTCCTGGCAGCGCACCCCGGGGGCTCTTGACGGCGCGAGCCGTTCGCCCCCGCCGGAGCGCGATCCGGACTTGGCCTAAACCGCCGCGGCGGGCGCTCGGAAGAGCGCCACCACTAAACCACTAGCAAGGCACTCCTTCGAGCGCCCGCGCCCCCAGGCATTCGCCTGGACCATCAGAGGGGGGCAGACGGTCCCCGGAGTGGCTCTTTGACACGCGGCGATCGCCGCACCGCAGAGGAAGCAACCCGAGCCGGTCGCGGCGGCGGGGCAATCACCCGTGCCCCTCCCGCCGGTCCGTAGCCCGGATGGAGCGGCAGCGTAATCCGGGGAGCCCTGTCCGTGGTGCGCCAATCGTGCCGGATTTCGCTGCAGTTCCATCCGCCGCAACGCGGCCCCGGCGGACTCTACCGTCCCTCGCCTGCCGCAAACAGCGCGTTCAGGCCGCGCCGGTAGTCCGGGTACTCCAGCCTCACGCCGAGTTCCTGTCTGATCCGGTCGTTGCGGGCGCGGCGATTGGCCGAATAGAAGGTCCGCGCCATCGGCGACAGCTCGGCCTCGTCGAACGGCACCTCCGGCGGCGGCTCGACGCCCAGCAGCTCCGCGGCATAGGCGATGACGTCCTGCGGCGGCGCCGGCTCGTCGTCGCAGACATTGTAGACGCCGCCGGCCCGCGGGCGCCGCATCGACGCTTCGAGGACGCCGGCGATGTCGGCGACGTGGATGCGGTTGAAGACCTGGCCGGGCTTGACCAGGCGGCGCGCCTCGCCGCTGGCGACCTTGGCGAGCGCGTTGCGGCCGGGGCCGTATATCCCGGCGATGCGGAAGATCATCACCGGGATGCCGGTCTCCTCGCCGAACCGCCGCCAGTCGTGCTCGGCGGCCACCCGGCGGGCATTGCGCGGGCTCACCGGGTCGGGCACCGTCTCCTCGTCGATCCAGTCGCCGCCGTGGTCGCCGTAGACGCCGAGCGTCGACAGATAGCCGAGCCAGCGGATCGCGCCGGTCCATTCGGCGAGGTCGGCGCGGTGGTGCAGCAGGACGGGGTCGCCCGCCTCGCCCGGCGGAATCGAGACCGCCACGTGGTCGGCGCCCGCCAGCGCGGCGGGGACGTCGCGCCCGGCCTCGCGGCCGTCGAACACGACGGCGCCGACGCCCTCGGCGCGCAGCGCCGCGGCCTTCTCCGGCGTCCGCACCGTGCCGGCGACCTGCCAGCCCTGTGCCATCAGCCGGCGCGACAGCGTCAAGGCCGAGAATCCGAGGCCGAAGATGAAGAGCTTGCTCATGGATCGCCTTCCCAACGGGATTTTGCACTGCGGGTCAAGCCGCGGCCTCCGACAGCGCGGCGCGCCACTCTTCCCGCACCTGCGGATCGGCCTCGTGCTCCGGCCGCGCAGCGGCCAGCCTGGTCAGGTGCCGACCCGACAGCAGTCGCGACAGGGCCCAGACCGCGGCCCCGCGGACGAGCGGCGAACCGTCGTCGAGCCGCGCCCGCGCCGCGTCCGCCAGGGCCGGTTCGCCGCTGTTGCCGATGGCGATCAGCACGTTGCGGACGAAGCGGTCGCGCTTGATCCGCTTGACCGGCGACTTGCTGAACAGCGCCCGGAAAGCCGTATCGTCCAGCTCCGCCAGCTTCGCCAGCGCCGGCAGATCCAGTTCGGTGCGCGCGGCGAGCTTGGCGTCCCGGCCGGCGCGGGCGAACTTGTTCCACGGACAGACCGCCAGGCAGTCGTCGCAGCCGTAGATCCGGTTGCCGATCATCGGCCTCAGATCTCGCGGGATCGGGCCGGCATGTTCGATCGTCAGATAGGAGATGCAGCGGCGCGCGTCGAGCCGGTACGGAGCCGGGAAGGCATCGGTCGGACAGATGTCGAGACAGGCGCGACAGGAGCCGCAATGGTCCGTCTCCGGCTCGTCGGCCGCCAGCCCGGCGGTGGTGAAGATCGCTCCGAGAAACAGCCACGAGCCGAGGTCCCGGGAGACAAGGTTGGTGTGCTTGCCCTGCCATCCGACGCCGGCCGCCTCGGCGAGCGGCTTTTCCATTACCGGGGCAGTGTCGACGAACACCTTCACCTCGGCGCCGGTTCGCGCGGCGAAGTCGCGGGCGATCGATTTCAGCTTCTTCTTGACCACGTCGTGGTAGTCGTCGCCGCGGGCGTAGACGGAGATCATGCCGCGATCGCGGTGTTTCAGGTCGGCGAGCGGGTCGTGATCCGGCCCGTAGTTGAGGCCGAGGACCAGAATCGAGCGGACGTCGGGCCACAGCGCCCGGGGATGGCGGCGGCGCTCGGCGGTCGTCGCCATCCAGTCCATCGTCGCGTGGAAGCCGTCTGCGAGGTACCGCGACAGATTTTCGCCCTTGTCCGGTGCCGCTTCCGGCGTCGTCACCCGGGCGATCTCGAAACCTTCGGCGCGCGCGCGCCCGGTCAGCCACCCTTTCGGGTCCGCGTCGGCGATGTTCTCAGAAGTCGAGGTCGACATAGGTGCGCGAAGGCGCGACTCCGGCAAGCTGGTCCATCAGTAGCGGCCGGAAGGACGGGCGCGACTTCACCCGGGCGTACCAGGCCTTCGCCAGCTCGAATTCGTCCCACGGCACCTCGCCCAGATAGTCGATGCAGGACAGGTGCGCCGCCGCCGTCAGGTCGACGAAGGACAGGTCCTCGCCGGCGAGCCAGTTCCGTCGCCCGGCCAGCCAGCCGATATAGTGCAGATGATAGCGTATGTTGGCGCGCCCCGCACGGATCGCCGCCGAATCCGGCGCCCCGCCGCCCTGCTCGACGGTCATGAAGCGTTTGTAGATGCGTTCGGTGAGAAGGTAGGCGGAGACGTCCTGGTGGAAGCGGATGTCGAACCAGTCGAGCAGCCGGCGCACCTCGGCGCGCTCGCGCGGCGTCTCCGGCATCAGCCGCCGGCCGCCGAGTTCGGCGCCGCGCGTCTCGTCGAGATATTCGAGCACCGGACGCGGACCGCAGATCGCGGTGCCCTCCCCGTCCATCAGAACCGGCAGGGTGCCGGCGGGATTGACGATGAGGAACTCCCGGCGGCGCTCCCAGGTGCGCTCCTCGATGAACTCGGCACTGAGCCCGTATTCGCCGAGTGCGATGCGGACGCTGCGCGAAGCCGGACAGAAGGCGTGATGATAGAGTCTGAGCATTCGGTACCGTTTGCGAAGGCGCCGGGAAAGCGCGGTTTGCCCGTCAGGACAGCTTTTTTGGGCGATTGGCGCTAACAAAGCGTTCCGATATAGAGGCGCGTCACACGGCGAACAACCCGAATCGCATCCTGAAGGATCCCCCGTGACCGCCGACCAGCTTGTCGTCCTAGCGATTATCCAGGGCCTGACCGAGTTCCTCCCCGTCTCCTCGTCCGGTCACCTCAACCTGCTGCACCTCCTGACGACCTATCCCGACGAGGGGCCCGCCATAGACGTTGCCATACATGTTGGCAGTCTTGTGGCGGTGATGGCCTACTTCTGGCGGGACATGCTGTATCTGATCGGGGGGTTGCGCGATCTGGTACTGTTCCGGGCCACCTCGGCACGGCGGCTGATCCTGCTGCTGATCCTCGCCTCGGTGCCGCTGGCGATCGTCGGATTCGTCATGATCGAGACCGGCCTCGTCGACGCGGTGCGCTCGCTCGAGGTGATCGCGTGGACAACGATCGTCTTCGCGCTCGTGCTGTGGGCCTGCGACGCGCTGGGATCGCGCGCGAAGATCTTTTCCGACATCGGCATCTCCGACGCGGTCTGGGTCGGACTGGCGCAATGCATCGCCCTGATCCCCGGCGTCAGCCGATCCGGCATCACCATGTCGGCGGCCCGCGCGCTCGGCTTCGAGCGGACGGAGGCCGCCCGGTTCTCGATGGTGCTGGCGATCCCGGCGATCCTCGCCACCGGTGCCGGCACGGCGCTGACCATGTCCGGCGATCAGGCGGCGATCATCGCCGGCGACGCGCTGGTCGCCGCCGCGCTGTCGGCGGTTGCGGCCTTCGCCTCGATCTGGTTCATGATGGCGCTGCTGAAGCGCACCTCGATGATGCCCTTCGTCCTCTACCGGCTGGCGATGGGCGTCGTTCTGCTGTGGGTGCTCTACCGCTGAGCCGGCGGCAAATGCCGGTTACGGCCGCGGTGCCGTCGGGTCGGGTGTGGTGAACTGGCCGGCCTTGCGGTAGCGGTCGATATAGGTGGGCACGATCGATTCGATTGCGCGCGGGTCGATGCCGAGGTCCTCGATCGTGCGATGGTCCCTGACGGCTTCCTCGGAGACGACGTTGTCGCGGCCGAGTTGGCGGACCTGGTCGACGGTCAGCAGCGGCTTCGGCGCCAGTTGCAGGACCTGCGCCTTGAGACGGGCCATGCCGAAGGAAATCGGAACGAGAAGGCGCTTCCTGCCGGTGACGGCCAAGATGTACTCCATGAGCTGCCGGAAGGTGCGCACCTCGGGGCCGCCGAGTTCGTAGATCGTCCCCGGCCTCGCCTTGCCGTCGACGGCCAGCGCGATCGCCTCGGCCACGTCGCCCACGAAGACCGGCTGGAACCGTGTCTCGCCGCCGCCGATCAGCGGCAGCACCGGCGAGAAGCGCGCCATCGACCCGAACCGGTTGAAGAAGTCGTCCTCGGGACCGAAGATGATCGAGGGCCGGTAGATCACCGCGCCGGGACAGGCCTTGAGGACGGCCTTCTCGCCGGCGGCCTTGGTGGTGGCGTATTTCGAGTCCGAGTCCGGATCGGCGCCGATCGCGGAAACCTGCACGAAGCGCGTGATGCCGGCGGCCGCGGCCGACGCCGCTATGGCGCCCGGCCCGAATGCCTGGACGGCGTCGAAGGATTGCCTGCCGGTCTCGTAGAGCACGCCCACGAGGTTGACGACGGCGTCGGATCCCGCCACGGCCCGGTCGACGGACTCGCGGTTGCGGATGTTCGCCTGGACGGCATGGATCTGCCCGACCGCGCCGAGCGGCTGCAGGAAGCCGGCCAAATCCGGACGCCGCGCCGCCGCGCGGACCCGGTAGCCGCGCCGCGCCAGCGCGCGCACGACATGGCGACCGACAAAGCCGGAACCGCCGAAGACGGTTACCAGTTCGCTCTTCACGTATCCGGTTGCCATCGCTCCACCAGCCTCCCTTCGTCCACACAATCAGCTGCGCTGGTTTCAATTAAACGACGGTTCGGCGACTGTATAGGCCGGCGTCGCCGGACGCGGCGAAGGGTTGGCTGAGGGAATTCGAAGCGGCCCGGAAGCTCCGCGCCTATTGGCGCCGGCGGCGCGGGCGCGCTATCTGTTCCCTGCCCCGTTGCGACTGTCCCGCCTGAAAGTATCAAGGAGCCGCCATGACCGCTTGCCTGCTGCCCGCCTCGACCACGCTTGCGTCGGTGCCGATCCGATTCGTTGAGCCGGGCGAAGACGGGTCCCTGGAAGGCCTGGGCGATACGGAGTGTGCCTACCTGGAAGCGACCGGCTTCAAGCCGACCGCCGGACGTATCGCGCTGCTGCCTGATGAATCCGGAAAACTGTCGCGTGTCCTGTTCGGTCTCGGCCCCTCCGGCGCAACGGACAGGAACGGCCTGCTTCCGGGCAAGCTGGCTGACCTGCTCCCTGCGGGCACCTACCGGTTCGAGAACGATCCCGACGACGGGGCACTCGCCGTGCTTTCCTTCGCGCTCGGGCGGTACAGGTTCGACGCCTACAAGGCCGGCCGGGCGGACGGACAGGGGAAGGATGGGGGCGACGACGTGCGCCTCATCGTGCCCGACTGGATCGACGCCGAGGATGTCGAGCGGATAGCGGCGGGAATCTCGCTGGCGCGCGACCTGATCAACACGCCGTCGAACGACATGGGCCCCGCCGAACTGGAGGCCGCCGCGCGGCAGCTTGCCGAACGCCACGGCGCGGCTGTGGCGGTGACGGAAGGCGACGACCTGCTCGAGGCGGGGTTCCCGATGATTCACGCGGTCGGACGCGCCAGCCACCGCGCTCCCCGGCTGATCGACATCACCTGGGGCGATCCCTCCGCGCTGAAGCTGACGCTGGTCGGCAAGGGCGTCTGCTTCGACACCGGCGGCCTCGACATCAAGCCCGCCGCCGGCATGCTGATGATGAAGAAGGACATGGGCGGCGCCGCCTGCGTGCTCGGCCTCGCCTCGATGGTGATGGCGGCGAAGCTGCCGGTGCGGCTGCGGGTCCTGGTGCCGGCGGTCGAGAACGCGGTGGGGGGCAACGCCTTCCGGCCGGGCGATATCCTGCGGAGCCGCAAGGGCGTCACCGTCGAGATCGGCAACACCGACGCGGAGGGACGGCTGGTGCTGGCCGACGCGCTGGCGCTGGCCGACGAGGAGCATCCCGACCTGCTGATCGACATGGCGACGCTGACCGGCGCCGCGCGGGTGGCGTTGGGACCGGATCTGGCCGCCTTCTTCAGCCGTGACGAGGCGCTGGCGGTCGAGATTTCCCGCCAGTCCCACGCCGTCCAGGACCCGGTCTGGCAACTGCCGCTCTGGCAGCCCTACGAGAAGATGCTGGAGAGCAAGGCCGCCGACATCAACAATGCCGGCAGCGGTCCCTTCGCGGGCGCGATCACGGCCGGCCTTTTCCTCGCGCGTTTCGTAGAAAAGTCCACGTCCTGGGCCCATTTCGACGCCTATTGCTGGAACCGGAGCTCGGCCCCGGGCAGGCCGGAGGGCGGCGAGGCGCAGGCGATCCGGGCGCTCTACGCCCTGATCCGCAACCGCTACGCGGCCTGAGCGCAGTCGCCTGGAGCTTTCGTGACCGTCTTGAAGCGAATTCTGCACAGGGGAGCCGTTCTCGCCGAGAGCGCCTGGGACCGGCGGCCGTTCCGGCGCGAGACGTCGTCGCCCTACATCGATCCGTTCATCGGATATTCGGCGCCGGACCATATCGTCGCGAGGGGGCGTGTGCTCGACGGCAAGCCGGTCGCCGAGAACGTTGCGCCCGACAGCTCCCTGTGGAGCAATTTCCGGAACATGATCAAGCGCTTCATCACACACGAGGTGCCCGGCGTCGAGATCCGGATAGGGAACGTCCGCGACGTCGCCGATGAAGAGGGATACTTCCACATCGACCTGCCGCGTCCGGCCGACGGGGCGGTCAGCGTGGAAGCAAGCCTGACCGGATACGATTGCAAGGTGCTGCTTCCGATCATCGTCACCGATCCGGCTGCCCGCTTCGGCATCATTTCCGATATCGACGACACGCTGATCCGCACCGACGCATGGTCGTTGTGGCGCAATCTCTTCAATACGCTGACCGGAAACGTCGCCAGCCGGCAGGTCTTTCCCGATGCCAAGACGCTGCTCGAACGGCTTCACGCCGGTGTCAACCCGGTGTTCTACGTCAGTTCGTCGCCCTGGAACCTGCACGCCTTCCTGGTGCGCGTATTCGAGCGCAACGGGCTCGTGCCCGGCCCCCTGTTTCTCCGGGATCTGGGAATCTCCAGAACCAAGTTCATCAAGGGCTCGCACGGGGAGCACAAGGGCAAGATGATCGACAAGATCCTGGCCGCCAATCCGGACCTGTCCTTCGTCCTGATCGGCGACACCGGCCAGCACGATCCGGAGGTCTACCATGCCGCGATCGAACGCCATCCCGGACGCTTCACCGAGGCCTGGTTCCGGATCCCCCGCGAAGGTCTCGCGCCCCGCTACAGGGAATGGATCGAAAGGATCCGCGACGCCGGGATCGCCACGCACGCCACCACGGACTTCGGCGTGGGCGGGACGATCCCGTCTCAGCGGGAGCCGGCGCGGAACGCGCTCGGAGACATCCCGTAGGCCTTGCGGAACGTGCGGCTGGCGTGGGCGGAATCGGCGAAGCCCCAGCGCATCGCGATGTCCGTGATCGACAGGTGCGCCATCCGCGGATCTGTCAGGTCACGGCGCATCCGCTCGGTGCGCCGAAGGCGGATGTGGGTCGACAGGGTGCGGCCGCTGTCGGCGAAGGCCATGTGCAGGTAGCGCGGGGTGACGCCGACCGCCGCGGCGATGGTGGTGGGCGACAGGTCGGGGTCCTCGAGCCGCGCCTCGACGATCCGCAGGACGCGCGACATCAGGTCGCCGGCCGCCGCCGGCATTTCCGTCGGCGCCAGCAGGCGGCCGAGCAGGTCGACGATCAGATCGCTCGCCAGCGGCACGTCGCCGGCCGGGATCTCGTGGGCGAACCGTCCGAGCGCCGTGACGTGGCCGGCGACCAGGGCGCCCAGTCCGGCATGGCCGTTGAGCGGCCGGGTCCCCTCGAACCGGTCTCCGGAACAGGCGCGCGCGAGCCGCTCCCGCGGGATCAGCACGGTGATCTTGTGGAGCGGACCGGCGACCTCGAAAGCGAGCGGCCGAGCGGCATCCCAGAGCAGCATGTCGCCGCTGCCGAGCGTTGCGGCGGTCTCGCCCTGCCGAACCCGCTCGGTTCCCGACAGCACCAGCAGCAGACCGAGGTGGTCGCCCTGCGTGCGGCGGATCTCCGGCGTGCCGCGCCATCCGGCAAGCGGCGCGCTGCGGCAGTCGATCAGCGTGCAGCCGCCCAGCTCCCGCCAGTCGAGCCGGCACTGGTAGGCCGCCCGGTCGCGCAGCTTCAGGCTCCAGGGCAAATGCACCTGGCTGAGCATGTGGCGGGCAGCTTCGGCCCGCACCGCATCCGGCAGGTTTCGTGTCGACCACTGGCCGGCGGAGACCCCGGCCGAGCCGCTTCCAGCTGCGTTCATCGCGTTTCCCCAGGCGGACCTCGTTGACGGTTGCGTGACGGCCGTGCGGTCCTTTGCCGGACATTATCACACCGCCGCTTCCCTCTCGCACAAGCGATTTCCCTCCTGGACAAGCGCAGGCGGGAGGCGCCAGCCATCGTTGCCGCCGCACCGGAACATCCCAGAGGAGGAAACGATGAGGCGCGATATCGAATTTCGGACCGAGGACGGCGTGACGCTGCGCGGCTGGCACTTTCCCGCCAAGGGCGTCGACGGGCCGGCTCCGACCGTGATCATGGCGCACGGCTTCACGGCGACCCGCGAGATATTCCTCGACGACTTCGCCGAGGTCTTTGCAGAGGCCGGTCTCGGCGTGATCGTCTACGATCACCGCGGCTTCGGCGTCAGCGACGGCGAGCCGCGCAGCCACGCCGATCCCTGGGCCCAGATCGACGGCTACCGCGACGCAATCACCTGGGCCCAGAGCCAACCCGAAGTGGATGCCGAGCGTATCGGCATATGGGGATCGAGCTATTCGGGCGGGCACGTGCTGGTGGTGGCGGCGATCGACCGCCGGGTCAAATGCGTGGTCTCGCAGGTGCCGCTCACCTACGGGCTGGAGACGGCCCGCCGCCTGATACGCGGCGACATGTGGACGGGCCTGCGCGCCGCCTTCGAGGGCGACCGCGCCGCCCGCATGGCCGGCGATCCCGGCGCAAAGATGCCGGTGACGGCGCCGGAAGGGCAGCCGTCCGCCCTGCCGACGGCGGACACCTACGAGTTCTTCATGGGCTTCCAGGAGGCCCGCGAGACCAACTGGAAGAACGAGGTGACGCTACGCTCGATCGAGATGTTCACCGAGTACGAACCGGCTACCTACGTTTCCCGGATCGCGCCGACGCCTCTCTTGCTGGTGGTGGCGAGCGGCGACCATCTGACGCCGTTCGACCTGACCGCGCGCGCCTACGAGGAGGCGCTGGAGCCGAAGAAGCTGCTGGTCCTGCCCGGCGGCCACTTCGACGCCTACACGGACGAGCCGTTCAGGATATCGTCGGCCGAGCAGCGCGACTGGTTCGTGAAGCATCTGTAGGCGTTGTCCCGGGCCGCAGGCGGCCGAGACGCTCCGCGCCTCGCTTTCCCGGGGGGCGCGACGCTATTCCGGTCGGATGCCGACCAGGATCACCATCGCGAACAGCGCGAACAGGGCGATCTTCCAGGCATCCGACCGTTTCCTCAGGCCCGGAAGGCCGAGCGGCCTGATCAGGTGGACGAGCATGGCCAGCCCGAGGACGATCGCGACGGCCTTACCCATGGGCTGCGTCTGTCCGGCACCGCACCCCGCTCACTCGGCCACCCAGGCCTTGGCGGCGTCGCGCTCGGACAGCGGGAAGACCTTGACCTCGCAGGGCATCATCGGGGCGAACATCCGGGTGGCGCCGGCATAGAGCGAATCGTCGGTGACCACGGCGACCTTCCTGAAGTCCTTTATGTGCTTGAGGCCGAACAGGGTATCGTCCCACATCGCCGTCGGGTCGTAGCCATCGAACCCGTCGCCCAGCACATAGAGGAACCGGACCGGGCCGCTCTCCGCGATGGCCTTCTCCAGAGCCGGGATCAGGCGCTCCTTGTAGTCCGAGTTGCTGACCCGGCCGCTGGCCTCGAACCCTATGACGTTCTCGGGCAAACCCCAGATCGGCGTGAGCATGCGGGCCTCCTTGCTGTTTTTCCTGCCGCGCAGACCGTAGAGTATCCGTGCCGGCCAAGGAAGGCATGGCAACCTGTTCGCGGCAGTTGACATCGACCGGCACAATCTGCTCGGTGTGCCGCTCCTGCGGCGACGGCTGCGGCTGTCGGCGGGGATCGATCCGGGACCACGAAAGCGGGCATTCCTGAAGGTCATGGGCGCGGGACACGACCACGGCAGTCACGGGCACAACCATGGCCCCGGGCACGTGCACGGGTCCGCCAATCAGCGCCGCCTCGGAATCGCCGCGCTGATCACCGCGGTGTTCATGGTTGCGGAGGCGATCGGCGGCGTGCTGACCGGATCGCTGGCACTGGTCGCGGACGCGGCGCACATGTTCACCGACGCCGTGTCGCTCGGCTTCGCCTGGTGGGCGTTCCGGCTCGCCGGGGCCGATCCGACCGAGAAGCGCACCTTCGGCAACCGCCGCCTGCCCGTGCTGGTGGCGTTTGCCAATGCGATCGCGATCTTCATGATCACGGCCTTCATCCTGATCGAGGCCGCCGAGCGTTTCCAGGAGCCGGTCACGGTCCTGGCCGGTCCGATGCTGGTCGTCGCGGTCGCGGGACTGATTGCCAACATCGTCTCCTTCCTGGTGCTGATGGGCGGCCACAAGGAGAGCCTGAACGTCAGGGGCGCGCTGATCCACGTCGCCGGCGACCTCCTGGGATCGATCGCCGCCATCGTCGCCGCCGGCGTGATCCTGGCAACCGGCTGGATGCCGATCGACCCGATCCTGTCCGTGCTGGTCGGCCTGCTGATCCTGCGCTCGGCAATCAAGCTGTGCCGCGAGTCCGGCCACATCCTGCTCGAGGGCACCCCGGCGGGCCTCGAGCCCGGACGGGTCCGCACCGTGCTCGAAGGCCACATCGAGGGCGTGGCCGCGGTCAGACACGTCCACGTCTGGGCACTCGACGAGAACCGGCCGCTGATCACGCTGAACGTGGTGCTCGAGGACGATGCCGACGGCTTCCGGACAATCGCCGCCGTCAAGGCACGAATCAAATCCGAACTCGGCGTCGACCACACTACCGTCGAAATCGACCCGCCCGATATCGGCCACGGCGCACAGGCCCCGCGGGGTGCGGCGACGTGAGCGCCGGGGATTGCATGCCCGCTTGTCGCGCTTGACGAGTCGTTTACCATGTCCGGGCAGCATCGGGCGGGGGCATTGGCAACTTCGGAGGCGATCCGTCGCGGATCCGCCCTCCCGCAAATGACGGCAGCGAACCCATGACGCAGTTTCGATCGGCCTGTCGCCCCTCCACCGGACTCCGCCTTCGTGTCGCGACGGTGCTGACGGCGCTTGCCTGCCTGCTGGCGCCTGGCCTTTCGGGCGCCGGCGCCCAGGTCGCCAAGGACGTGTTCGGAAGCAAGACCGGGCCGGCGCCGCTGCAGTCGCGTGCGATCGGCTCCTATGCCCGCGGCTGCCTCGCCGGGGCCGCGGCACTGCCGGTCGACGGGCCGGCCTGGCAGGCCATGCGGCTGTCGCGCAACCGCAACTGGGGCCATCCCGAACTCGTCAGGCTGGTCGAGCAACTCGCCGTCGGCGCCCGCTCCGAAGGCTGGAACGGCCTGCTGGTCGGCGATCTGGCCCAGCCGCGCGGCGGACCGATGCTCGACGGACATGCCAGCCACCAGATCGGCCTCGACGCCGACATCTGGCTGACGCCGATGCCGAACCGCACTCTGACCGCCCAGGAGCGCGAGTCCATTTCCGCCACCTCGATGCTCAAGGACGGGGTGCGCGAAGTCGATCCGAACATCTGGACGCCGGCGCACGCGGCGCTGATCCGCCGGGCGGCGAAGTTCCCGCAGGTCGCCCGCATCTTCGTGCATCCGGCGATCAAGAAGGCGTTGTGCGACTTTGCCGGCAACGACCGCGACTGGCTGCGCAAGGTGCGGCCCTGGTGGGGCCACCACTACCATTTCCACATCCGCATCAGCTGCCCGGCCGGCAGCACAGGCTGCGTCAACCAGGCCCCGCCTCCCGCCGGGGACGGCTGCGGCAGCGATCTCGCCTGGTGGCTGAGCGACGAGCCGTGGAAGCCGGCCGACGGCCCGGTCAAGCCGAAGCCGCCGATGACGATGGCGGACCTTCCGCAGGAGTGCCGGATGGTGGCCGACGTGCAGGCCCAGGCGCCGGTGCCGACGAACGCTCCGGCGCCGCGTCCCAATCCCCTGCCTCGGCGGTGAGGCGGCACGGGCGTCCGGCAGCGCCCGACGCGGGCCCGGGCCAGGTGGGCCTGGACTCAGCCGTGCTCGGCGAATTGCCGGAACGGCTCGCCGTGACCGTCGCGGAAGCCGGCATCCCGACATACGAGGACCTTGTGGACCTCGTCAGCCGCGGCCTGAACGAGCTCGGCGTGCCGCTCTGGCGCACGTTCATCGGCATCGAGACGCTGCATCCCACCGAGAGCGGCAGGACGGTGACGTGGTCGGAGGGCGAGATCACGACATTCCACCGTGAGCGCGACGGGGTCGCGGAAAGCCACGACTATCTCGACAGCCCGGTCCGGATCGTCGACGAGACCGGTGAGCCGCTCCGGATCCGGCTGACCGAGACCGATCTGGCGATGCCGACCATCGTCGACATGCGCCACGCCGGCGGGACGGACTACATCATCCACCCCCTCCCCTTCGTCGACGACACCCGCACCGCGGTGATCTCGTTTGCGACGCGATCTGCGGACGGGTTCTCCGAGAGCATGCTGGCCCGGCTGGCAGCGGCGACCGCCGTGATCAGTCCGCATATCGAGCGGCTCGCGGTCCGCGAGATCGCCGTCAACCTGCTCGATGCCTATGTCGGGCCGCGATCGGGCCGGCGCGTCTTCGAGGGACTGATCGACCGCGGCGACCTGGTGACCGTGAACGCCGCGATCCTGTTTGCGGACCTGCGCGACTACACGGCCCTGTCGGAGCGGCTGCCGCCTGCCGCGACCGTCAGGCTGCTCGATGCGTGGTTCGAGACGCTGGGCGGTCCGATCGAGGAGCACGGCGGGGAGATCCTCAAGTTCCTCGGCGACGGCCTGCTGGCGGTGTTCCCGGACGACGGCGGACCTGCGGCGGCCTGCCACGCGGCGCTGGCCGCCGCACTCGGCGCCGACCGGGGCTTCGCCCGCGTCCCCGAAGCCGCCGGGCTTGGCGCCGGCGACATCGGCTACGGGATCGGCCTGCACCACGGCGAGGTCGGTTACGGCAATGTCGGCACCCGCCGGCGGCTGGACTTCACGGTCATCGGCCAGGCGGTGAACCTCGCCAGCCGGCTGCAGGATCTCTCGAAGCGATTCCCGCAGACGATCATGGCGTCGGCGGCGTTCGCCGCCCATGTCGGCGAAAAGCTCGTGCCGCACGGCCGCCACGGCCTGCGCGGCATCGCCCGGCCGGTCGAGGTCTACGCCGTGCGGTGACGCGGCGCCGGCCGCGGAGCGAGCGCCGCGACCGGCCGGCGCGACACGTCAGGCGGCGACGCCCGTGCCGATCGGGCAGGCGACGCCGGTACCGCCAAGCCCGCAGTACCCGCCGGGGTTCTTGGCTAGATACTGCTGGTGATAGTCCTCGGCGAAATAGAACGGTCCCGCCTCGACGATCTCGGTGGTGATCGGTCCGAGGCCGCGGTCGGCGAGGGCCGCCTCATACGCAGCCCTGGAGGCTTGCGCAGCCTCTCGCTGCGCGTTGCCGTGCACGTAGATGCCCGAGCGATACTGGGTACCGACATCGTTGCCCTGGCGCATGCCCTGGGTCGGGTCGTGGCCCTCCCAGAACGCCTTCAACAGGGCCTCGTAGGAGATCTGCCGCGGGTCGAACACAACCTGGACGACCTCGTTGTGGCCGGTCCGGCCGGTGCAGACCTCCTGGTAGGTGGGATTGGGGGTTTCGCCGCCGGAATAGCCCACGGCCGTCACCCAGACGCCGGGCAGGTTCCAGAAGATCCGCTCGACGCCCCAGAAGCAGCCCATGCCGAACGTTGCGATCTCCAGGCCGTCGGGATAGGGACCGGCAAGGTCGCGGCCGTTGACGAAATGACTGGGCGCGGTGGGTATCGGTTCGGATCGCCCGGGCAACGCCTCACCGGGAGCCGGCATCTTCACGTCTTTCCGGAACAGAAACATTCTCGATGTCTCCCTTGTTGCGGACCGGGTCCGGCCCGATAGCCGTTCACCTGATCTCGAGTTCGGACAGCCTGACCTCGCGCTTCCTGCGGCCGGCCAGCATAAGCAGCACCCCCAGCAGGCCGAGCACGACGAAGGTCGGCGCCTGCAGGAGGGCGACGATCACCGGATCCCACAGGAACGGATGGACGCTGCCCTCCACGCCCGCCTGGGCGGCACGCAGGCTTTCGGGGCTGACCGAGAACCACAGCGCGCCGAGCGGAGTGGTCACAATGCTGCCGGCGGCAATCGTCTTGGCGCCGTCGACCACCAGCGCCACCAGCGCGCCGGCCAGCAGCCACAGACCGACAAATCGGGACAGAAATCGCAGCATCGCGCGCGGCCTCGCCTGGAAACGGATCGTCCATTACATAAGCGCAGCGGGACGCCGAGCCAAGCGCGAGCCCGCGGGCCCTCACGACAACTTGCATATTGGGCGCAAGGCGGTGTATTCGGGCCGTCCGCGAAACGGAGGGGTGGCCGAGTGGTTGAAGGCGCACGCCTGGAACGCGTGTATACGGGCAACCGTATCGAGGGTTCGAATCCCTCTCCCTCCGCCACTCGCCCTTGCGAAAGCGTTCTCCCCATCAGGCTCCGGCCGAATTTTCTCGTTGTTTTCGGGGGTTATGCGCAGTCGGCTTTGCACTGGTGTCCTTGCCACAGTAGCCGGATACGTTCTCTGGAGCTCGATATTCTCCGAACCTCTCGACTGCGCGCATTCGGTACAAAGCCCGTAACCAGTTGTAAACATGCGGAGAGTTCCCCGCGCCACCTGAACACTTCGATGCCAGTGGCGTTCGTGAAATGGAACAGAAATCCAACCCGTTCTTTCCCCCGTCCAGCCTCGCAAATCCCTTCCGCCATTGAGAATTCAGGGCGATGACGGCATCTTGTTGGTGGAGGAGGCCGTACATGACGGAATTGGACCTCGACACCGACAAACTTGATGACGCGGCGCTGGCCATCCTCAGCCTGACCTTGCATGACAGCAACCGTGTCTGGAAAGGGATCGACTGGTCCATCAGCGACCGGCTGCACGCGAAGGGCCTGATCCACGATCCCGTCGGCAAGGCGAAATCGCTCGCTCTGACGGAAGCCGGACTGGCCCGAGCCGAAGCGACTCTTGCCGAGTTGTTCATGAAACCGCACTCGAACGATCCACAAAGGTCCGACCCATGAAACCGGCCGACGAGGCTCGTATCGCTGCCCGGCTGGCGCAGCTGATGGCGATGATCTGTGTGCGCAATACGGGAATCGAGGAACTGCACGCCGGGACTGTCCCGGTCACCCACGCGGGCGACTATTCGGACGTATTCATCACTGACGCCGACGGTCGGCAGATTCCCTGGACCGATGCATCCCATCTCGACGACGACCGGATGCGACACCTGATGCGGCAGATTGTCGACCGACTCTACACGTTTCACCTCAAGGCTGGCGATCCGGGGTTCCGCGACCACCTCGACCGTTGGCTGGCCGTCGCCGAGCGATGGGACGAGCCGAAGCTGGACGAGGCATTCCTTTCAGGAATCGTCGGCAACGAAGCAGCCAAACTGCCGAGATAGTCGTTCGCAGTCCAGCCAGGATTCGAGGACGATCTTGTGCCAGAACTATTCAACTGGCTCGGCAACGGCCGTGTGTTTCGTGATGATGTCCTGTACGTCGCCCGGCTTGAAGGCGACATCCCATGACCAGCACCCAAAACCACCCGACGCGTTGATGGCCTTTACCCATTCGTTCAGCGCATCCCGCTTTGCCTTGTTCTGGGGGCTGTCGGTTCCCTTGATTTCGAGGGCAAGCATCTTGCCGACAGACAGCCGGACAAGGAAGTCGGGCACATACCGGCGACGTGAACCGGCCCACATATACTGAATCTGGAAGCCGAGGTGATCGTTCTTCGCATAGGCGACTACGTCGTCCCGCCCCTCGAACACATTCGCCGCGTGTCCCTCCCACGACGAATCGCCGACGAGGTGGCTGATGTGCGACTTGATGGCCGGGAAGCAGGGCTTGGTCGTATACCAGGTGCGCATCTGACCGGTGGCGCCGATCGGGTTCTCTTCATCAAAGACCGGAGTGAGGCGCTCAGTATTCTGCTCGCTCACATGACGCATGACGTGCTGGACGACGAGATCGATGTTCAAGGCGATCAGGATCCGGCGACGCAATGGGTCCGAGTGGAAGAGTGACGGAATGTCGAGAAGCTTCGAATTCAGAAAGGTCTCGACTATGCGCACCAGCTGAGCCGCGAGGTACTCCTCGGTTCCGGAGAAGCTGTGCCGCAGTTCGGCGAAGCCTTTTCTGGCAGCTTGAAAGACAAGTCTCTGCAGGCGAAACCCGTCCGGAAGGCGTTCGAGATCGATCGCGGTGACCTTGCCCATGTCTGTGGCCCCTCCCAAGGCGGGGGCCAGTTCAGCACTTATGGGGGTCGAGGCCGGGTCGAGCTCAAGTGCAGGCACCTTGTCCCACGCCATGGTCAGCTGTGGCTTCACCACGGTCTCGACGCGCAGGACATTGGGCCACTTGATCTCAAGGTGTGCCCGATCAGGAATGACCTCGATCTGGGTGGTCGGTCTGGGGGGTGGAGGCGGGTCGCCACCTTCCCCGGTTTCCGAGATGGACAACGGAACGCCGAAAACGTTCACATACTCTGGCAGGAACAGCCCGTTCTCGTCCGTGTCGTAAGAGACCCTGCGAAGACCGCGGCCGACGACCTGCTCGCACAAAAGCTGCGAGGTGAATGCGCGCAAGCCCATGATGTGGGTTACATTCTTCGCGTCCCAGCCTTCGGACAGCATCGCGACGGAGATGACGTTCTGCAGGTCCTGGCCAGCAGCGCCGCGCTTGCCGACATTGTCGACGATCTCACGCAGCAGTTCCTCCTTCTTCATCCCCTGAAGCTGCTGCTTTCGTGTCTCCGGCAGGTTTGCAGCCTCGATGATTTCCTTCAGCCTGTTCTCGTAATCTTTGTCGGACGTGGCGGCTTCGCCGATTTCCGCCTTCTCCAGCACCTTTGAGTCGACACGCAGCGTCCTGTTCGGCGCATGCAGCTCCGGCCAGTGCGAGTCGCCCTGGTTGAAATAGTGCTCGACCCGCGCGGCCGTCTCGGTGCGGTTGCAGACCGTAAGCATCACCGGCGGGGAATGATGACCTGCCTCTCGCCACTGCCTCTGCGTTTCGCGCCAGTCCGCGCCGAGAAGCGTATAGGCGTCCTGCACCAGCTTCGGCAGTGCCTCGTGCGGTTCGGCCTTCGCCCTGTTCAGATCCTCGGAGACCGAAGGATCACGGTAGATGTGATAGAGCTTCGACCGCAGCGTCCTCGCGTCGGGCAAGGCATCGTCGCGCACCACGACGCGCGGCGTCTTTACCAGCCCGGCCTCGATCGCGTCGTTCAGCCCGAAATCCGAGATGATCCAGTCGAACAGCGCCGTGTCCGTGCTCTTCTTGCCGGTCGGCGCAAACGGAGTCGCTGAAAGGTCGAAGCAGCGCTGGATGCGACGCGTCTTGTGGATGCGGTCCAGCCCCTCGATCCAGCGGGTGGCCTCGTCGAGGTCAATCCCCTGCTCTGCGGCCATCTTCTTGCTGATCTTCACTTCGGGCGGTTTCCGATAGGCGTGGTGGGCCTCGTCATTGATGACGATGATATCCTTGTGTGCCGCCAGCTTGCCCAGCACGCGTCGGGTGAAAGCCTCGTCCGACTCCCGGCCCTTCTTCACGACCGAGCGTTCCTGCTCCTTCAGCGGCATCAGCGTGTGCCAGTTCTCGATCAGCACCTCGGCCTGGTTCAGCTTCTGGCGCAGCGCCTCGGATGGGCAGAGGTTGAACTCGTCGTAATAAGAGCCCTCGCTGGGCAGCAGGACCTGCAATCGTTCCTTCACAGTCAGGCCGGGCGCCACGATGAACACTGCGCGGCTGAAATCCTTGTTCCGCTTCGGGTAGGTCAGCGCGTTCAGGACCTGCCAGGTGATGATCATCGCCATCACCGTGGTCTTGCCCGCGCCCGTGGCCATCTTGTTGCAAAGGCGCTCCCAGGTCCCGCCGTCGCCGGGGATCGCGATGCCCTGCTTGAATGCCTCCGCCCCCTCGACCCACCAGATCAAGGTTTCGATTGCCTCCAGCTGGCAGAAATAGAACGGGTGCTGTCGCGCGTCTCGGTCGTGCCAGTGTTCCAGAAGCTTGCGGGTCACGATGGTCACGCCGGGCCAGCCCGCCTCGCGCCAGGCGTCGACCCGGGCGCGGATGGTATTGACCAGGTCCAGCACTTCTGTCCGCTTCGTGTTGTTGCGGGCGTCGAAGACCTCGTAGCTCGCCGGGCGGCGCTCGGGCTTGATTTCGAGCTTGCCACCCTTGCCCTCGATCCAATGCTGAGCCGGGCAGACGAATGGCGTGTTGATGATGAGGGACATGGGTTCAGCCCTCGAGCGGCATGATCTTGAGGGACTCGATCCCGCGATCATCGACGATCTTCACCGCGATGCGCCGGTTGTCGCCCGCCGCAAAAGGCAGCGACACGGTGCCATGGAACTGCTCCAGCAGATCCTCGTCCAGTTCGGATCGGACGGTCGCCTTCAGCCGGTTCCATCCGCCCTTGGCGTCCGCCATCGGAAAGAACACCTGATGGGGCATGAGGGAGCGTTGGTCGTAATCGGTGTCCAGCGACCACATGGCGATCTGCTTCTTGCCGCCCGACACCAGGTCGCCCGCCTTTGGATCGAAGTAATCGAAGCCGTTGACCTCGACCTCCCACATCCCGTCCTTGCGTTTGCGCAGCTCTACATCGGGCTGACCCATCAGCCAGAAGGACTGGTTCGAGGAGCGCGCCTTCTTCAGATCCTCAGTCAGCAGGTCCGTGTTCATCTGCGCCTTGAGCAGCGTGACGCCGGGCCAGTTGACCTCGTCAATGTCCTTGGCGGCCTCGGGGTCAAAGGTGAAGGCGCAGAACAGGATGAACTTCGGCGCGGGACGCAGGGTTTCGGCCTCGGTCAGGGCCAGTTCCACCTGGCGCTGTTCGAGGGCTGCGTGTTCGGGACCAAAGCTGACGACGACCCGCTCTCCGGTATCGGCCAGCGATCCGCTGGCATGGAGGTGGCGCAGACCCGGCAGCGTTTCGAACTCGGCAAAGCGCAGCATCGCGCCGCCCTTCGCCCGGACGCCGGTCTTCAGAAGCTCGTCGCGCCAGAGCGACTGGCGCGAGGTCTCGCCCGTGCGGGCAATGCTGTCGTCTGCCTCAACGGGCGGAAGGCTGTCATCGAGCGACAGGACAGTCGGTGCGGGCACCGCTTCGACCGAGAAGGGCCCGGTGATGCGCAGGCGGTTCCGGTCGATGCGCGGCTTGTCGTAGAGCGTTTCCTGATCGGCATGGTCGGAGATGGACTGGTCCATGCGGCGCTGCATCGCCTGCCGGGCAGCGTGAAAGGCGTCAAAAGGCGCGCGGGCGGCTTCCGGCCAATCCTCGGGCCAGTCGAAGGGCACCTCCCATTCGTGTAGGGTTTCGCCCTTGGCGAAGTCCACCGGCTTGCCCTTGCGTACGCCCTGCGCGGGCTTGAGAGGCTTCGGCGGAGCGGTGGCCAATGCGGCAATCAGGTCCGTCAGCGCCGAATGAATTTTCGGATGATCTTCAGACCAAATTGTGTCGATGTCACTGTTGCTTCCAATCGATCCCAGAGTAATGCGCTGCGCCGTCTCGTAGTCAAAACCACCAGTCAACCCTTCGTGTGGATATCTAAGCGAGTAGTAATCGAAAGCCGCGGTCATCAATCTTTGCTTGGCAAGCGTGATGGCCACACGGGACGTATCGCAGGTAATCCAGCGGCGCCCCCATTTTTCTGCCACGAAGGCAGTGGTGCCCGAGCCGCAAGTCAGATCGAGGACCAGATCGCTCGGATCGGTAGTCATTAGAATGCATCGCTCTACAATTTTTATATTTGTCTCGACAACATACTGCATATTTGACGCACCGCCGAAGCCCAGCCAGATCGAATGAAAGACCTTGTACTCAAAGTCTGTGGCTTCTTTTCTTAAGCGAAGCGAAGTTGTCTTTGGAATAATTCTCCCTGCTTTCGCTACTCTATCCAAATTGGGGATCGGCACTTTCCAGTGCTCATTGGGAGCGCAAGGCCACTCCTTCCCCATAAACACATATGGGACAGTCGTAGTGCTGCGATATCCGTCTGACTTCAGCGGATCCTCAGAGAAATCATCACCGTTATCGGCTTTTTTCTCATATAGCGTTCGATATTTCAGATTGTCCTTGTCCTTTGCGTAGAACAGAAGAATGTCACAAACTTTTCCTAGATGACTTCCGGCAACAGAGCCTGTCTTTGAGAATGAAATCTGCGAAACAAAATTCTGAGTACCAAAAATCTCATCAAGTATTCCGCGAACCAAGTGAACATTTTCGTCCGAAATCTGCACAAAAACACAGCCACTATTGCTGAGTAAGTCGCGTGCAAGGATGAGTCGATCTCGCAAGTAGGTGAGATAAGAATGTATGCCGAGTTCCCAAGTGTCCCGAAACGCCTTGATCATCTCTGGTTCTTGAGTGAGGTCTTCGTCCTTGTCTGATTCCGAAAGCTTGCGCTTGTTCGTGAAGGGCTGGAAGTTCGACCCGTATTTGATGCCGTAGGGCGGGTCGATGTAGATCATCTGAACCTTGCCGCCCATGCTTTCCTTGGTCAGCAGCGAGTTCATCACCAGCAGGCTGTCTCCCGACACCAGCCGGTTCGACCAGCCCTTTTCGTGGGAGTAGAAGTCGAGCGCCTGGCGCAGCGGCAGGTTCTCGAACGGCGCTGCGAACAGGTCGGGTTGCCGCCATTGCGCGCCCGCATCCTTGCCCTTCAACCGCTTCGCCGCGTTGGCGAGGATGGTCGCAGGGTCCACCCGCTCATGCACGTGCAGGCTGACGGTATCGACGTCGAACGACGTCCGCTCGGCCTTGCCCGTCCAGTTGAGGTAGGGCTGCTGGAGCCGCTTGAGCTCGTGCAATGCGTCCTTCATCGCCTGCGCGTCATCGCTGGCCAGGGCGTCGTCGATCAGCTTTTCCACCCCTGCGCGGGCAGAGTCGAAGTTCAGCACCGGGTCCAGGTGCGGGTCGTAGGCCCATGTGGTGCGCGCGCCGTCCGGGTCCGTCCCGGCGTGGACCATCCCCACCTCGGGGTTGTTCACCCGCGTCTCGCCATGACGATAGGACAGCACCTGCACCGGTTCGCCGGACCTGCGTGAAGCCGCTGATTTTTTCGCGCTTCGGGCTTTGCCGCGAGGCTCCGTCGGCTCGTCCTCGTCCTGCATCTCCAGTGTCAGGTCGGACACGTCGGCTCGATAGATCGATCCACCGCGCCCGCGCCCGCGCCCGAGGACACCTTCGTCAACCAACTCATCGCGGGCGGCCGCGTAGTCCTCGTCGGACAGCACTGGCACATGCTCGCGCAACAGGGCCATCATCGCGCCATTGCCGATCGACGATCCGTCTTCGGGCATCAGGGAGAGGATCAGGTCGGTCAGGCTGTCGGACATGCGCGCGAATTCCAGTACTTGCAGAAAGGGCTTGTTTTCCATGACCCTATCGCGGGAATTGTCCGTTTGCACGCGCGATTCAGTCTTGCGCGCTGTCTGCAGTCCAGAGGGCCTGCTGTTCTTGCCAGTCGGGCGGGAACGAACCCATCAGGTCGGCGAGCGTGACATTCGCGGGCTGGCGACCGTCCATGATGGCATCGACGATTGCCGGGGACAGCAACGACAGCCGCATCAGCCGCGCCATGTAGGTGAAGGCGATACCCTCCTTCTCGGCCAACTCCGAAATCGACGAGAACTCGCCCGACTCCAGCATCCGCTTCCACCGGAAGGCACGCGCCAGCGCCTTGACCAGCGTGTTGTCCGCCTTGCGGTCTGGCCGGACGCCTTCCGGCAACTGCATCTCCTTCCGCCCGCCGCGCTTCACGACGCGGAACGGGGCGTAGAGCGTCACCGTGTCGGGGATCGGAGCCACGCGGGTCATGCGGCCGCCCCCATGTCTCCAGCCAACATCTCTCGCGCAAGGCCGCCAAGGCCATCGACACGGAGCCGCACGTTCAGGCCTTCCGTGCCGATGTCCACGCGCTCGACCAGCAATGTCACGATGCGTGCCTGCTCGGTGGGGAAGAGTTCGTCCCACAGCGGGTCGAGCTGCTGCAGGGCCACGCGGGCGTCGGCCTCGGAGATATCGTCGGTGTGGGCGCGTGCCGCCTTCCATGTCCCGGCCACGATCTCCGGCTGGCGGAACACAGCGCGCAGCTGATCGATGACGGCGGCCTCCATATCCCCTGCTGGCACGCGGCCCACCGGGCACGATCCAGCGCCGTGTTTCAGCACGGTCTGGCTGACATAGTAGCGATAGAGCCGGTCGCCCTTGCGGGTATGCGTCGGCGAGAAGGCGGCGCCATCGGGCCCGAACAGCAGCCCCTTCAGCAGCGCGGGCGTGTCGGCGCGGGTGCGCGCGGCGCGCTTGCGCGGACTCTCCTGCAGGATGGCGTGGACGCGGTCCCAAATCTCGGGATCAATGATGGCGTCGTGCTCGCCGGGATAGCTGTCGCCCTTGTGCACAGCCTCGCCGATATAGGCGCGGTTGTTCAGCATCCGGTAGATGTACTTCTTGTCGATCCGGTTGCCGCGCGGCGTGCGGATGCCGCGCTTCGCGACCTCCCGCGCCAGTTCCGTGCAGGACCCGATCTCGAGGAAGCGGCCGAAGATCCAGCGAACGTGCTCGGCGTGCTCTTCGTCGACCACCAGCTTCCGGTTCTCGACGCGATATCCGTAGGGCGGGACGCCGCCCATCCACATCCCCTTCTTTCGGCTCGCGGCGACCTTGTCGCGGATGCGCTCGGCCGTGACCTCGCGCTCGAACTGGGCAAAGGACAGCAGGATGTTCAGCGTCAGCCGCCCCATCGACGTGGTCGTGTTGAACGACTGCGTCACCGAGACGAAGGTCACGGCGTTCCGGTCGAACACCTCGACCAGCTTGGCGAAGTCGGCGAGCGAGCGGCTGAGGCGGTCGATCTTGTAGACCACCACCACGTCGACCAGCCCGTCCTCGATGTCTTCCAGCAGCCGCTTCAATCCGGGGCGCTCCAGCGTACCGCCCGAGATGCCGCCATCGTCATACTGATCGCGGACGAGCACCCAACCCTCGGACCGCTGGCTGGCGATGTACGCCTCGCACGCCTCTCGCTGGGCGTGGAGGCTGTTGAACTCCTGCTCCAGCCCTTCCTCGGAGGATTTGCGGGTGTAGACCGCACAGCGCAGCTTGCGGACGACCTTCGATTTTTCGGGCGGCTTCGTCATGTCCGCCCCCTGTGGTTCTTGAGGCCGAAGAAGACCCACCCGTTCCAGCGGGTGCCGGTGATGGCGCGGGCGATGGCCGACAGCGACTTGTACGGCCGACCTTGCCACTCGAAGCCGTCGGTGGTGACGGTGACGACCTGCTCGACACCCTGCCATTCGCGCAGCAGCCGCGTGCCGGTGATCGGGCGGTCACGGTCGGCGCGCATGCCACGCTTCTTCCTGTCGCCGCCGTCCAGTTCCTCGCCGAGCCGTTCCAGACGCCGTGTCGTTTCGGGCTTCAGCCCGCCATAGGCGAGTTCCTGGATTCGGTATGCCAGGCGGGACTCGAGGTAGCGGCGGTTGAACGGTGGCGGCTCGCTGTCGAACAGGTCGCGCCACTGTTGCTTCAGGTCGGGCGTCGGCGTGGTCTTCAGCGCGGCCAGGCGCGCGGGGATAGGATCGGGCTTGTTCATGCATTTCTCCGATGAGTTGGAGTTGCATGACGGCATTGGTCGGGCGGATAGTGTAGGCAACGTTCTCCAGTATCCTCAGATACTTCGCCCCCATCCCGCATCCGTAGCCGAACCAGCCCGAGCGCCAGCAGACCGCATAATTCGGCACGGCGCTCTGCGGGCGTCATCTGGTCGGGCGGGAGCGGATTGGGGCGTTTCATGCGGGCCTCGGAGCAGTCGTCTCCTCTGGCCTCTACTCGTCGATGTCGGAAAGCGTCCCAACCGATCCCGCACAGGTTGAAGAATCGATCAAAAGAACGTAACAGGAACACTTGTCTTGCAGGAAAGGGGATTCGTTGTGGCCGGCAATTTGAAGAAGTTCGTGAACCCCCGGTTCATCAAGACCATTGATCTCGCCCTGATGAAGCCGCTGCTGGCGCGGCACGAGGGCAAGTACAAGGGCTTCTCCGTCGACCTGCTGGACCAGGAGGAGGATGTCGCCCGCGAGGCGCTGGAGAAACTGCTGACCGGCGCCGAGGACAGCTACCCCGAGGGGCTGCGCGGCGATCTGCACCGCATCGCGGAACTGGGCGATGCCCGCGGCCTCGAGATCATCCAGGCGCAGGCTGCCCGTCAGGGCGTCGATCTGTTCCCCGACATGAAGACCGGCGACGAGGACTCGCCGAACAAGGCGCATGATCCCAAGCACATCGCCGTCCGGGTGTTTCTGGAGCATCCCGATCTGTTTGACGCGGCCGCCGATCACATGGCGATGCTCACCGCCGACCGCCTGCATGAATATGCCGGGCGGGAACGTGGCGTCGCGATCGATCTGACGGCGGAGAAGGTCGAGGCGTTCCGGACGGCCGTTGCCGCGCTCTTCCGTGACGCGTTTCTCGGGGACTACTGCCGGGTCGGAGACTACGACGACGATGACGAGATCAACCTCGTGGTCAGCCACGGCTCCATGGTTTCGACCATGCCGGTCGTTGAGGGCCAGGTCGAACGGGTCATCAGCGTGCGCCAGATTTCCCACGCCGTGCTGCGATACTCCGAGAACACCGGGATGTTGCGGCTGGCCCGCATCAGGAAGGCGCATCAGCCCGAGATCGCGGAACTCTTCGCCTCGATCATCCTCGACAGGCCAGGCTTCTTCGACGGTGACGACGCGCAGGACCTCTATACCCTGCGCCCGGTCGAACTGGCCGGACCGGGCTTTACCTTCGATGCCGCCTACGATCCGCTGATAGACAAGGTGCTGATCATCGAGGCGGCGGCCGACCTGATGGCGCCCGGCAAGAAGGGGTATCCCCGCGTGGTGCGCACGCTGCGGTCGCGGGATCTCGGCGGTGACGCGCTCCAGCATTTCGGCAGCACACCGGTCTCGTTCGGCGGCGCCTGGAGGCTGGGCGAGCTCGTGTTCCGGATCTTGTTCAAGGGCGACGGCAAGCGCCAGCCGCAGGTCACGGTCAAGCTGCGGCCCCCGGGCGTCGTGCAGTTCCGCCGGACCCAGCATGAGGCGCGGGTGATGAAGCTGATCGAACGGAACGGGCTGATGAATGACCGAGACGATTTTGAGGTTGTTGACGCGGCTGAGTGAGGCTGGCGACGACGCAATCCTGCCTGGCGAGCTTGCCGCGCCGTTCTTCGGTCCGGGCTTTGACCGGCTGCTGGCGAAACGTGTCCTCGTCGAACAGGCGCCGCTCTCCGATTGGGATGTCTGCGACGCCTGCGAATGCGGACTCCCCTGTCGGCCGATCCGGAAAGCGGGCGATGGATATCGTGCTGAGTGCCCGCTCAACCGCCGACACGACGTCGATCTCACCGAGGACGATTTGCGCGAGTTCCGCATGGGTGCTGCGGCATTGGCATCCGTAATCGGCGCGGCGGCAGGGTTCAGCGCGACCCCGAAACTGGCGGCGGAGAAGGTCTGGCGGCTCGGCGACACGCCATCGGGTCGGGCGGTGTTTCTTGCGCTGGAGCCCGTAGCCCTGACCGGCGACGGCATCATCGCATCTTTGCGCCAGGCCGCGCAGGGTTCGGACATCACGATCCTCGCACCGGCGTTGCCAGCGGAGACTGCCCGGCGACATCAGGATGCGGGCTTTCATCTCATCGAAACCCTTGAGGTGCTGACGCCCGCCACAAATGGCCTCGGCGGCACAATCGACGTCGCGGCTCTGGCGCCGGTCCCGCTGGCGCCCGTGCTTCGCGTGCGAAGGGCCACGGCCGAGGTTCAATGGGATGGTCGCTCCGTCATCCTGTCGCGTCAGATTTTCCCCGTGTTCGAGCGTCTGCTGGAAAAGGCGCAGTCGCGCGACCAGGTCGCCTCCGGATCCCATGTCGAAGCCACGACTGCGCGCGAGGCCAAGGATCTGATCCGCGAGCTGCGCGACGCTTTCAAGGCTGCGGGGTTCACCGATACCGAGAGCAAGGCCCTGATCGAAACGGTGCGCGGCCGGGGCTATCGGCTCAGCGTCCCCGCAACAGAGATCGTGATCGAGGGTTGAGCCGGATGCTCGACGAGGGGTCGTCCGCCGACATCTTTTCTCACAAGATATACTTGGCTCAGAATCACCCAGTCCACCAAGCCGCAAATGCTCAGAAAAATGACGAAGACACGCAATAACCATTACGTACCCCAATGGTACCAGCAGGGCTTCTTTGAGCCAGGCCAAAACACCTATTCGTATCTTGATCTGATCCCGCCCCAGCACGTGCGATCGGACGGTCGCGTTGTAACTGGGAGATCGAAATTCGTTTCGCCCACATCACGAGCCTTCTGCCAGCGGGACCTGTATTCTACCTTCTTCGGTACGTCGGTGAATGACGAAATTGAGCGGAAGCTATTCGGTGATATCGATACGCGCGGAGCTCATGCCGTCCGCGCCTTTGTGGGCGACGATGCCAGCGAGCAGCATCGTCACTTCAAAACATTCTTTGAATATCTCGACATCCAAAAAATCCGTACGCCTAAAGGGCTCGACTGGTTAAGTGCGCAGTACCCTCGACTGACGCAGAACGAACTCATGTTCGAGATGCAAGGCATCCGCATGATGCACTGCACGATTTGGACGGAAGGGGTTAGAGAGATCGTGTCGGCGCAGGACGCCGACGTTAAATTCATCGTGAGCGACCATCCGGTCACTGTCTACAACTACGCCATACCACCCGATGGGACGGGCAACTGCTATCCGAAAGAACCGTCGATCGCGCTTAAAGGCTCGCAGACTGTCTTCCCACTCAATCGGGATTTTTGCCTCATACTAACGAATCTTGAATATGCAGAAGAGCATTCGGCCAACCCGCTTGAGAAGCGGACCTTCGCGGGCAACTATCGCAATTCGATGGTTCGCACTGACGCGTTCATACGTACGCGCAAGCTTGCGAGCCAAGAGGTCATCCGGATCAACCGACTGCTCAAGGCGCGAGCGAGGCGGTACATCGCGGCTGGCAAAGAGGAATGGCTTTTCCCAGAGATCTCGTCTGCTGAACCTTGGGCCGACCTGCGCGGTACCTTCCTTCCCCCCAAGAACGATCTTTGGCGCTTTGGTGGCGAGATGTATGCTCGCTTCGAGAACGGCGAAGTCTATTATCAGGACGCTTTCGGAAGGACTGAAAAGGAACGTGAATTTCTAAGGAAGAAGCCGCCAGCGAAGACACCTCACTCTCGCGATCCCTGCGGTTGCGGGTCGAGCCGCGCGTTTGGTGCGTGCTGCGAGCGCAAGCCCGTTGCGCTCCGACCCACATGGGCGGAGCGCAGTATCCGCGAGCGCAACTTGATGCTTTTTACAGGCATCTCCAAAATTCTGGGTCTCGCGGAAGACCGCGATTGGGCCACCGTGCGCCGCGAGATTACCGATGAGAAGATCAAGGAAGTGTATGGGATCTACGACGCCTTGTGGCCGCGCGAGACAAACTTGCTTGCGATGCTGCCAAAGCCTGATGGTTTGGCTCGTGGGATTTACACCGGATTTCTACATCCTTCTTTTATTTCGAACAGTGCGCTTGGCCTATCACTCTATTTCGACGAACTGCTGATCGAGCACCCCTTTATTCACCCAAGAACCGTAAACAAGGAGTTCAGTCCGCTCGAACACCCCAAGACGTATCGGCAGGAATTCCTGAAGTCGGTCATTTTGTTCATGGCGATCATGCCGCTTGTCGAACAAGGTCTCGTCACCTTATTTCCCGATCCCTGCAACTTCGATTTTCATTTGCGCGATCAGATGTTCGAAATGGCAAAGTTTCGGTCACAGGGAATGAGAGTCGATCCAGATGAAGAACCCGGCTTGGCGGAGCTGATGAAGGATGACCACAAGCGGAGCATGTTGCTGCTGCCACGAGAGGCGCTTCGGCGCCAAGTTCTCCGAAATTCTCCCGAACTGGATGAAAAGGCTGTCGAGGACCTTTTGGATGGCTTCGAGATGCTTCGTGAGCAAGACCCACTTGCCGTGCTACAAGAGGGATCGCTCGAGGGCGGCGAGGGTGGCGGACAGTTCACGCCGTTTAAGTTGGCGCCAAACTTCGAGATCTCGATGTATCTCGCGCAGGCTACCGGCTCATGCATCGTCACCGACAGCGTGTTCCGCTGGCGCGAGCTGGTGACGGCAGCAGGACGCGGCACGCAGGGTGCACCGCCGCTGAGTCAGTTACGAGCTGGCATGGAGCAAGCTGACTTTATCTTCCCGTACGACGTCCAGGAAATCGCCGCCTTCGCCGGGCGTCGAGTATTTCGAGGCTATCCAGACATCATGCGAAAGGTCTTCAAGTACCTGTCAGCGTTTCCGAAAGGAGGCGCAAAGCCAAATTTTGAAGCCAGCCTCAATGCTGAATTCAAGCGTGTCCACGCCTCGACGGTGCAGGTCGCGAAGAAGTCTGGAGCTCAGCTGTCGGAAGCGCGGGTGTCGTGCCTTTTGCCCGCTGGTGGCATCCAGGACAACACCGTCAATCGGCTCCTCTTGATGTCCAGCTCCGAGCACCACCTCGCGAGTGTGCCGATGGCCTTGTTTGTAAAAGGCAATGGAGCGGAACGGTGACCGCCAGGCACTGTCAAATAGAATCCCCGTCCGCCTGAACATCTGCATTGCGCGAGCACCGGCTGTGCGTGACCCCGACTCAATAAGTTGGCCTAGTTCCGGCAAATAAGTCGGCCCACCAAACCCCCACCTTATTCCCACGCCGTTCCCACCTGCGCGGCGACCGCATCCGGCACCTTGGGCTCATCAGAAACGATGACCGAGGCGCACAGCGATGCAGATCGAACTCTTCCCCGACGACATTGAAACCATCATCCGCGAGGCCGATGCGGCGGCGCAACGCCTCCGGCGCAAGCTGAGCCTGCCGCTCTGCGAGCGCGAGGATCTGGGCCAGGACCTTCTGGTCGATCTGCTGCGCCGCTTGTCCGCCTACGATCCGTCGCGTGGCAGCATTGGCGCCTTCGCCAACATCGTCCTGCGCAACCAATCCTCGCGGATCGCGATGCGTCACCACCGTCAGCGCCGTGCGCAGGGCGGGTCGCTGCTCTCGCTCGAGGTGCCGCTGGCCAGTACCCGCGAGCCGGTCGGCGACACGCTGACCGAGGACGACGGCCTTGCCGCCTGGCACGGCCAGACCTGCTGCGCCGCCGCTGTCACCGAACTTCACCACGCCCTGCAGGCCGCCCTCGCGCGGCTGCCGGCCGAGGATCGCCGGTTCTGCGCGGCGCTGGCGCATCGCCCCGTCACCGCGCTCGCGGCCGAGGGTTTCGGCAGCCGGTCCGCGCTCTACCGCCGCCTCGCCGATCTCCGCCACGTCCTCACCGTCCACGGTCTCGGTCCAGCCTGGGACGATCTCGCGGCGGCCTGAGTAGAGGCGAAAGGAGGAGATCATGTTCATGGGCACCACCCCCTTCATCACGGTCCGCGCCCGCCGACCGCTCACCGAGATCGAGTTCTGCGCCTGGGTGGCGCAGGCCGTGCCGGGCGACCGGCTCGAATACCATCGCGGCTTTCTGGTTCTCGACATCTTCCCGATGTTCGCCCGGCTCCCGGATCAGCAGCGCGCGGAACTGGCACGGCTCGGTTCGCGCGCCTTCTGGGCCGCCGAACAGGGCCTCGTGCACCTGGTGCAGGAGCGCACGGGCCCCGACCAGTTCGCCTACATCGCCGTCGCCCGCCCCAAACCGAAGGCCGCGGCCGTCTCGCTGTCCGCGCTCCTGCTCGCCGAGCAGGAGGCCGCCTGATGACCGCCTTCCAATCCCTTTTTGCCGATCATGGAGACCCTTACATGCCATTCCCCGCGAACACCCCCACCGTCGACGACCTGCCGGGCCTCGGCTTACAGGACATCGCCCAGCTGCCCGTCGAACTGCTGGCCATCCTGCAGCGCGATGTCGATGAGCGCATCAAGCGCGACAAGGATGCGAAGACCCGCCTCGATGGCGCACTGACGGTCCGCTACGCCACCCGCGCCGCCGAGGAACGGCAGGCGGCGGGCAAGGACACCGGCACGATCCGCTTCGACGACGGCGATTTCACCGTGGTCGCGGATCTGCCGAAGCGGGTGGATTGGGACCAGGATCGCCTCGCCGCCATGGTCGAGCGTATCCGCGCCGCCGGGGACGATCCCGCCCAGTATGTCGACATCGCCTTCAAGGTGCCCGAGCGCAAATACGCCGCCTGGCCCGATGCCATCCGTGCCGGTTTCGAGCCCGCGCGCACCGTCCGTCCCGGCACGCTGAAGATCGAGATCGTCCCGCAGGGGGACGATCAATGAGCCTCCCGATCATCAGCGCCGACCAGCGGCTGGCCGAGCCACGCGGGATCAAGGGCTGCATCTTCGGCAAATCCGGCATCGGGAAGACGTCGCTCCTCTGGACCCTGAACGCATCGACGACCCTGTTCATGGATCTCGAGGCGGGCGATCTCGCCATCGAGGGCTGGGAGGGCGACAGCATCCGGCCGCGGACCTGGACGGAATGCCGGGATTTCGCGGTGTTCATCGGCGGACCGAACCCGGCGCTGCGCGACGAGCAACCCTACAGCCCCGCGCATTACAAGGCCGTCTGCGACCGCTTCGGTGATCCGGCCGCGCTCGACCGCTACGACACGATCTTCGTGGACTCGATCACCGTGGCGGGGCGGCTGTGCTTCGGCTGGTGCAAGGGCCAGCCCGAGGCGCTGTCGGAGAAGACTGGCAAGCCGGATGTGCGCGGGGCCTACGGGCTGCACGGCCGCGAGATGATCGGCTGGCTCACCCATCTCCAGCACACGCGGGCCAAGAACGTCTGGTTCGTCGGAATCCTCGACGAGAAGCTCGACGACTTCAATCGCAAGGTGTTCCAGCCGCAGATCGACGGCTCGAAGACCGGGTTGGAGTTGCCGGGGATCGTCGACGAGGTAATCACCATGGCGGAGCTGAAGGCCGATGGCGATCCCTATCGCGCCTTCGTTTGCCAGACGATCAACCCCTGGGGCTTTCCGGCCAAGGATCGCTCCGGCCGTCTGGATCAGGTCGAGGAGCCTCACCTCGGCCGCCTGATGACGAAGATCCGCGCCCCTGTCGCGCCAGCGCCCAAGCGCCTGACCTACACCCCGCCACCCGCCGATCCGGCGGCTGACGCCCAATCCCAACTGCAATCCTGATCAGAAAAGGAGGTTCCCCATGGGTTCCTGGAACGATTTCAACGACGCGCAGAGCAACACCAACCTGATCCCCAAGGGCACGCTGGCCAAGGTGCGCCTGACCATCCGCCCCGGCGGCTTCGACGATGCCTCGCAGGGTTGGACCGGCGGCTATGCCACGCGCGGCTCGACGGGTGCTGTCTATCTCAACGGCGAGTTCACGGTAACCGAGGGTCAGTATGCCCGGCGCAAGATCTTCACCCTGATCGGGCTTTACAGCCCCAAGGGGCCGGACTGGGCGAACATGGGCCGCAGCCTCGTGCGCGGCATGCTGAACTCGGCGCGCGGGATTTCCGACAAGGACATGTCGGCCGAGGCGCAGGCGGCGCGGCGGATCAACGGCTTCGCCGATCTCGACGGGATCGAGTTCATCGCCCGCATCGACATCGGCACCGACGCCAGCGGCGACGACAAGAACGAGATCCGCAGCGCGGTCACGCCGGATCATCGCGATTACGCGCGGGTCATGGGGACTGCACCGCTGCAGTTTGGCGGACACGGTGCAGCCGGGCATGCCCCGCAGCAGACCACCCCTGCGGCACCCGCACATCAGCCCAGCCAGCCCTCGTCCGCCCCCGGGTTCGCCGGTCGGCCGAGCTGGGCGCAGTAAGGGGAGACCGGCCATGCGCCTGCGCCCCCGCCAGAAGACCTTCGTCGAGCGCAGCGTTGCTGCGCTCGCTTCCCGCGGCAACACGCTGGGCGTGGCGCCCACCGGCGCGGGCAAGACCATCATGCTCTCGGCGGTCACCGGCGAGATGATCGGCGGCGGGGCCAAGGCCTGCGTGCTGGCGCATCGCGACGAGCTGACCGCGCAGAACCGCGCCAAGTTCCAGCGCGTGGTGCCGGGCGTCGCCACCTCGGTCATCGACGCCACGGAGAAGTCCTGGGGCGGCCAGGTCGCCTTCGCCATGGTGCCGACGCTGGCGCGGGCTTCGAACCTCGCCGACATGCCGCGCCTCGATCTGCTGGTCGTCGACGAGGCGCACCATGCCGTCGCCGACAGCTACCGCCGCATCATCGACCGCGTGCGGGAGGCCAATCCCGACGCCCGCATCTTCGGGGTCACGGCCACGCCGAACCGGGGCGACAGGAAGGGCCTGCGCGAGGTCTTCGACAATGTCGCCGACCAGGTTCGGCTGGGCGAGTTGATCGCCTCTGGCCACCTCGTCCCACCCCGCACCTTCGTCATTGACGTGGGCGTCCAGGACGAACTGCGCTCGGTCCGCAAGACCATGTCGGATTTCGACATGGCGGAGGTGGCCGGCATCATGGACCGCGCGCCCGTCACCGACGAGGTGATCCGCCACTGGAAGGAAAAGGCGGGCGACCGGCAGACCGTGGTGTTCTGCTCCACCGTCGCGCACGCCGAGCATGTCACCGACGCGTTCAGGGCTGCTGGCGTTTCCGCCGCGCTGATCCACGGCGATCTGGCGGCAGAAACCCGCAAGGCGATCCTCACCGACTACGCGGCGGGCGACATCCGCGTCGTGGTCAACGTGGCGGTGCTGACCGAGGGCTGGGACCACCCGCCCACCTCCTGCGTCGTGCTGCTGCGCCCCAGCTCCTACAAGTCCACGATGATCCAGATGGTCGGGCGCGGCCTGCGCACCGTCGACCCCGAGGAACATCCCGGCATCGTGAAGACCGACTGCGTCGTGCTGGATTTCGGGACGTCGAGCCTCACACACGGCACGCTGGAACAGGATGTCGATCTCGACGGGCGCATTCCGACGCCTGGGGAAGCCCCGACGAAAATCTGTCCCGAATGCAAGGCCGAGATCCCGATCGCGGTCACCGAATGCCCGATCTGCGGGTGCGAGCTGCCGCGCGAAGGCGCGGAGCCCATCGACAGCTTCGTCATGACCGAGCTCGATCTTCTCGAGCGATCGAGTTTCGCGTGGGTGGACCTGTTCGGCGACGACGCCGCGCTGATGGCCAACGGCTTTCACGCCTGGGGGGGCGTGTTCTTCCTCGAGGGCCGCTGGCACGCGGTCGGGGGCGCCAAGGGCAAGGCGACGCGGCTCCTGAGCGTGGGCGAGCGCATCGTCTGTCTCGCGCAGGCCGACGACTGGCTTAACACCCATGAGACCGACGAAAGCGCCTTCAAGTCGAAAGGCTGGCTGAAGCAGGACGCGACGGAAAAGCAGCTGAACTGCCTGCCGCCCGAGTTCCGGCGCGATTACGGCCTGACGCGCTATCGCGCCTCCGCACTGATCTCGTTCCAGTTCAACAAGCGCGACATCCGGCGCCTCGTCACGGCGGCCGAGCCCGAGCGGAGGGCGGCGTGAATCATGTCGCGCAAGTCCCATCCCCGCCCGCAGCGCCTGCGGATTGCCCGGAGCGTATTCGGCTCTGGCACCCGCGCCTCAAGCCTTGCGCCGTCTGTCTGCGCCCCGCGCGCGGCTTCGGTTTCTTCAACCCCTACAAACCCCGCCCTCGCGAACACCGCTGGTTCTGCTCGATGCACTGCCAGGCGTTCTTCGCGGCTCGCCACCGGAAAGGACTGACCATGCAGGGAACGACCGATGAAGAACGCCTCGCCATTGCACTGGTGATGAAGCGGCTGGGCCAGACGATGGACCTGATCGGCTGGGACAAGCGGCTGCGCGATCTCACCGAAACCGATGTCACCGCCCTGATTGAGGAGGTGCTGGAAGGTTACGGCGCCGAGATGTCGCGCATCGCCGCCGGGAGCGAGGTGCCGTTCTGATGCTGGATTTCAACCCGCGCCCCTCCATGGCCGAGCGGATCAACGCGCTGGTCGACGCCGCGCTGATCGCCGCGCGGGAGACCACGCCGCCCCGGACCTATCTCGGCGCGTCCCGTCTGGGGCATGCCTGCGAACGCGCGCTGCAGTTCGAGTTCGCGGGTGCGCCCAAGGATGAGGGCGCGGATTTCGGCGGCCAGACGTTGAGGATCTTCGAGATCGGTCACCATCTCGAGGATCTGGCGATCCGCTGGCTGCGGGCGGCGGGGCTCGACCTCTACACCCGCAAGGGCAATCGGCCCGATGGGGATCAGTTCGGCTTCTCCGTCGCGGGCGGCCGCATCCGTGGCCATGTCGACGGGATCCTGGCCGCAGCCCCGGCCGCGCTCGGTCTTCGCACCCCGGCGCTCTGGGAATGCAAGACGATGAACGCGAAGAACTGGCGGGCCTGCGTCAAGGACGGGGTCGCCGTCTCCAAGCCCGTCTATGCCGCCCAGATCGCGATCTACCAGGCCTACATGGAGCCCTCGGTGCCGGGGATTTCCACGGCCCCCGCACTCTTCACCGCGATCAACAAGGACACGGCCGAACTGCATCACGAGCAGGTCGCCTTCGATGCCGATCTGGCGCAGCGCATGTCCGACCGCGCGGTGCGGATCCTGCAAGCCACCGAAGCGGGCGAGCTGCTGCCCCGCATCGCCGCCAGCCGCGACTTCTTCGAATGCCGGTTCTGCGCTCATGCCGAGCGGTGCTGGGGGCTGGCTGCATGACCGACGAGCCCACCGAGCCATCCGAACCCGATCAGGAGCCAGCCATGCGCGACGACACGACGCCCGACGAGCCCAAGGAAAACATTGTCCATTTCAACCCGTGGCGCGACTTCAACGATGCCGCCCCGCAGATCGACGTCTTCGGCGACGAGCCCGACCCTGCGCAGATCGCGCAATTCATGCAGGTCGTCTTCGGGTATTGCGACGGTCTGATCCCTGTCCGCAGCTTCATCGACAAGGGTCAGGGCATCGATGGTCGCCCGCACAACATCTGGCTGGAAGCGGATCATTCCGCCCCCGAGAAGATGGCGACCTTCGCGACATGGGCCTCGCGCGAGGGCGCGGCAGTCTATGTGATCCCCGGCACCGTGGCCGCGCCCGGTCAGGCAAAGGCCGCCGATATTCTGCAGATGCAGACGGTGGTGGTCGATCTCGACACCGGTGACATCGCCGCCAAGCGCGCGCACCTCGAGCGCCACCTCGGCGCGGCCAGCATGGTGGTGGAAAGCGGTGGCGTGACGGCCGAAGGGCAGCGCAAGTGCCACGTCTGGTGGGCGCTGACCGAACCCGCCGAGGGCGACGACATGGCCCGCGTCTGCCGTCTGCGCGGCGACATCGCCGCAAAGGTCGGCGGCGACATGCATTTCCGCTCCGCCCATCAGCCGATCCGGGTGGCGGGCTCGGTCTACTACAAGAACAACCTCAAGACGCAGGTGCGCATCGTCGAACTGAACGCCGACCGCGAACGCGATCTGGCCGAATTCATCGAAGCCGTAACCGACATGCCGCCCGCACCGGGCGTGTCCCTGCAGCCTGCGTTCACCCATCCCGACAAGCCCGCCATGGACGAAGTGCTGGTCACGCCGGTGCGGGAGGGGGCGCAGGACGACTGGTCCCGCTTCGAAGGTGCGTCCGCCGCGATCGGGCATTTCATCCGCATGGTCCACGAGGGCCGGATGACAAAGGACGAGGGCTGGATCGGCATCTGCGGCTACAACGCCGCGATGCTGCGGCCCCAGTGGCCGGTCGAGCGGCTGAAGCGGGAATCCGAGCGGCTCTGGGAACGGCATGTCGAGAAATACGGCCCGCCGCTGATCCGGCTGGACTCCGGCGCACCGGGACCGGTCGAGATGCCCGCCTTCACGTTGGGCGCGCTGCTGGACGATCAGAGCCCGATGCCGGAGGACATCATCGCGCCCCGGGTGCTGACGCCGGGCGGACTGCTGGTGCTGGGCGGTGCGCCCAAGGTCGGCAAGAGCGACCTGCTGATCTCCTGGCTTGTCCACATGGCCGCCGGTGTGCCCTTCCTCGGCTTCACGCCGCCACGGCCGCTGCGGATCTTCTATCTGCAGGCCGAGATCCAGTATCACTATCTGCGCGAGCGGCTGAAGCAGATCGCCCTGCCGCCCGACGTGCTGGCCGCCGCGCGCGACACCTTCGTGGCCACACCCAAGTTGAAAATGCTGCTCGACAACGAGGGCAGCGTGCGGGTTGCCCGCGCGATCCGGACGGCATTCCCGGATGCGCCGCCCGACATCCTCTGCGTCGACCCGATCCGGAACCTCTTCGATGGCGGACCCGATGGCGGTGGCGAGAACGACAACACCGCCATGATGTTCTTCCTCAAGGAACGGGTCGAGGTTCTGCGCGACCACATCGACCCGGACTGCGGGGTCATCCTGATCCACCACACCAAGAAGCTCAGCAAGCACCAGGTGAAGGAGGATCCGTTTCTCGCGCTTTCGGGCGCCAGCGCCCTGCGGGGCTTCTACACCTCCGGGCTGATCCTGCACCGCCCCGACGAGGACGCGTCAGAGCGCAAGCTGGAGATAGAGCTGCGCAACGGCCCCGCGCTGCCCTCGAAGCTGATCGACAAGGTGCGCGGCCAATGGGTCGAGATCAACCCGATGAACGAGCGCCTCGTGCGCCAGGACATCGGCGCCAGGCATGATGCCGAGCGGGATCGGAAAAACCAGGTCGTCCTGGGGATGATCTTCGACGAGGCGGCCGAGGGTCGGCTCTACACCGCCACGCAGTTCGCGGAGGCCTTCGAGAACCAGCATGATCTCGGCGGGCGCTACAGCATCCGCGAGCGGCTGTCGGTGCTCGCAACGAAGGGCCTGATCAAGTTCCGCCGGAGCTTCACGGAGCACGGGTACGCCGGGACGCAATCGCATTTCGGATATCTCGTGATCAGGGACATGCGCTTCGGCCGCGATCCCGTGATCGACACGGACACCGGAGAGGTCCTTGCCGAGGGCGTCGCGGTGCTGCCGACCCACTACAAATGCCCCCATTCGGGCCGCGCGCGCGAGGTCGAGAACCCCGCCGTCTGGGTCTATCCGGAGGAGGTCCATGACTGACTTCCTCATCATGAGCGCGGCCTTCCTCATTCTCATCCCTTCCTCATGGCCCAATGAAATCAATGGGTTGGCGATGAGGATGAGGAAGGCCTTCCTCATCGACCCGCCTCATCCCTTGAGCCTTGAAAAATCAACGGGAACAGAGACTTGCGGCCAGAACATGAGACGAGTGGGCAAGCCCCCATACTACGTATGGGGAGGCCAACCGGCAGGTTTGGCCTCTCCTCCCATACGTCGAGGGTGTCCGCGCGCGGGCTCCGACGCTCCCAGCACATTCCGATCCGACGACGGCGGCCCCGTACCGCCAAGCACCAGGCCACCGTCGTCTTCCACCCGAGCAGCCAACCAGAAGAGGAGACCACCCATGGCTGACTTGACTCTCGCCACCTCCGCCCATGAGGCAATCCCCGATCTGCGGCCTGTCGTCCGCGCCAACCGGGTGACGCTGGCGCTCGACCTCGGCACCACGACGGGCTGGGCGCTGCACGGCATCGACGGGCTCATCACCTCCGGCACGGCGTCCTTCCGCCCCGGGCGGTTTGATGGCGGCGGCATGCGGTATCTCCGCTTCACCAATTGGCTCACCGAGATCGACCGGCTGTCCGGGCCCATCGCCGCCATCTGGTTCGAGGAGGTCCGCCGCCATGCCGCGACCGATGCCGCCCATGTCTATGGCGGGCTGATGGCCACGCTGACCGCATGGGCCGAACTGCGCGGCATTCCCTACGAGGGCGTCCCGGTCGGCACGATCAAGCGCCACGCCACCGGCAAGGGCAACGCAAACAAGGAGGCCATGATGGCGGCGGCCCGGGCGCGCGGCTTCTCCCCCGCCGACGACAACGAAGCCGACGCCATCGCGATCCTGCTCTGGGCGCTCGAGACCCGGGGAGGTGTGCAATGAGCGGCATGCGGTTCACGCCCAAGGGCTACGGCGGCCACCGCCGCAACCCCGACGAGGTCAAGCGCGACGGCTGGAAGGAACAGGGCCTGCTGGCCGTCGCCATCGACGATGACCGCCTGACCTGGCCGGAGCGGGAGCTGGTGCGCCAGCTCGGCGAGCGGCTCTACGGCAAGCGGGAACGGGAGGCGCGTCATGGGTGAGTGGACCACAGCGCAGGTGCAGGATCGGCTTGAACTTGCGGCGGGCGTGATGCGGCAGATGCCGGGCGTCATGCCACAGGGCTTCTTCAACGCATGGCCCGAGTATTTCCACAGCTTCGCCGACAAGGTCGGTCAGGAGCCGCAGATGCGTCGCCCGAGGCCCAGCCCGCGCCAGATCACACAGGCCGAGGAAGCGATGCTCTGGCTGCGCTGGCTCGAGCCCGAGGATGGGCGCCTGGTCTGGGCCCGCGCCGACGGCATGGCGTGGAAGCCGATCTGCTGGCAGTTCGGTCTGTCGCGCACGGCCGCGACCAAGCGCTGGCAGTACGGCCTCGCGGTGATCACCTGGCGGCTGAACGGTCGCGTGCCGTCGCCCCGGCGCTCGCAGCAGTTCGTCATCGAAAACGCCAATCGGCTGTCAAGAAAAATCGTCCTCTGAGGAAATTTTCGGGTGTACATCGCAGGGCCTTACACATTTCGTCGAGGCCGTTAGAAAACCAATATGCTCGGGAGATGAGCGCGCAGGCCGACGCCGTGCCGCTGGCTTCCGGGGTCCATCGAAGGGTCCAGCCGGGGTCCAATGGGCTAACCCATTGAGGTCTTGGTTCCTTCCTGGCGATATTCGTATGCTGGCGGGCGAAGCGCGGAACATCGCCAGCGACAGGGCCGGATTTTTGGGAAGCCACCCGGAAGCCGGAGCCACGCGCGCCCCGCGCAAACACCAATGAACGCTGGCCTTCCGACCGGACACCGCTGGTGGCCGCTGGACCCCGTGTGGAGTCCGGCCCGGCATCCGGAGTCCGGAAGCCACCGGCATCCACCCGACCGAGGAACCGTGCCCATCATGACGTTGAGCTTCGCCCCGGACGCGATCGAGACGTGGCCGCTGTCGCGCCTCCAGCCCTACGCGAAGAACGCGAAGGCGCATGGCGCGGATCAGGTCGCGAAGATCGCCGCCAGCATGGCCGAGTTCGGCTGGACCGTGCCCTGCCTCGTCGGCGAGGACGGCGAACTGATAGCAGGCCACGGGCGCGTGCTGGCCGCGACGCAGCTCGGGCTGACCGAGGCGCCGGTGATCGTGCTCGGGCACCTGACCGAAGCGCAGCGCCGGGCGTACCGGATTGCGGACAACAAGCTGACGGAACTCGGCACCTGGGACGAGGCGCTGCTGTCGGCGGAACTGAACGACCTGCTGGCCGAAGACTTCGACCTGTCGCTGGTCGGGTTTTCCGATGGCGAACTCGACAAGCTGCTGGCCTTCGATCTCGACGGTGGCGGCGAGGAAGAGGGCGCCGGGGGCTCCGTGCCGCCGGTGACCATCCCCGAACCCCCACGCAATCCGGCGTCGCGGACGGGCGATCTCTGGATCCTCGGCGATCACCGGCTGCTCTGCGGCGACAGCACCAGCGCGGCCGATGTGCGCCGCCTGATGAACGGTGAGCGCGCGATCCTTTTCGCGACCGATCCACCGTATCTCGTCGACTACGACGGCTCGAACCATCCGACCCGCAACAAGGACTGGTCGGCGTCCTACGGCACGACTTGGGACGACAGTTCGCAGGGCGCGGAACTCTATGACGGGTTCATCGCTGCAGCCGTGGCGGAAGCCATCGCCGAGGATGCTGCCTGGTACTGCTGGCACGCCTCGCGCCGCCAGGCGATGCTGGAAGCCTGCTGGGAGAAGGCAGGCGCCTTTGTGCATCAGCAAATCATCTGGGTGAAAGACCGGGGCGTCCTGACCCGGTCGCATTACCTCTGGAAGCACGAGCCCTGTTTCATGGGCTGGCGTCGCCCGAACCGCCCGCCGAAGGTGGCCGAGGAAACGCTGCCATCGACATGGGCGCTTCCCAGCTTCGCCAAGGATGACCGGCCTGACCATCCGACGCCGAAGCCGCTCGACGCCTTCGGGATCCCGATGCGCCAGCATGTGGCGCGGGGCGGCCTCTGCTATGAGCCGTTCTCCGGCTCCGGGTCGCAGATCATGGCGGGCGAGGCCAATGGCCGCCGCGTCTTCGCAATGGAGATCAGCGCGGCGTATGTCGATGTCGCCGTGGAGCGTTGGCAGGCCGAAACCGACAAGGACGCGATCCTCGACGGCGACGGCCGGACCTTCGCGCAGGTGAAGGCGGAGCGGCTGGGCGACGTCACCGATACGCCGGACACGGACGCCGAACCCGAACCCGCGCGAAAGCGCCAGACCGCCGCGTGACATGCATGACCTGGCTCTACCTTCCTCCGGAGACGCTTCCGGAGCCGGAGACGCATGTCTGTTCGGCCTCTCCCTCTGCTCCGGCGCGGGCGGTATCGACCTCGGGCTCACCATCGCCATCCCCGGATATCGTGCTGTGGGCCATGTCGAACGGGAAACCTTCGCCGCAGCCACTCTCGTGGCGCGGATGGAAGACGCGTCCCTGGATCAGGCTGTTGTCTGGGACGATGTTGCAACTTTCGACGGCCGCCCGTGGCGCGGCGCGGTGGACATCGTCACTGCGGGCTATCCGTGCCAGCCGTTCTCCGTCGCGGGCAAACGCCGGGGCGCCGACGACCCGCGCCACCTCTGGCCGCATGTCGCCCGCATCATCGGCGAGGTCGAACCGCCCTTCGTCTTCCTCGAGAATGTCGCCCATCATCTCCGCCTCGGCTTCCCCGAAGTCGCCGCAGGACTGGTCGGCATGGGCTACCGCCTTGCGGCAGGCCTCTTCACGGCGGCGGAAGTCGGCGCGCCCCACAAGCGCGAGCGGCTCTTCATCCTCGCCATCCGCGAAGGGGACGAGCTGGCCGACCCCGCGCGCCTGCTCTGGCACCCGGTCGAGTGGCGGGAACCGGACGGAACTGCTGCGGCTCTGGCCGACGCCAAGGGCCAGCGCCAACGAGAACAGGCAGACAATACCGACGCCGTCGCAGAAAGCGGGCCAGCACGGCATGAACCTGGCGACCACGGCTGCGATGTGGCCCACGCCGCAGACCGACAGTTTCCGCAGCCGGGGCGGCGAACGACGAGACGAGAAGGGTCTGGACCGCATGGCGCGGGACTGGCCGACGCCGATGGCGAACGACGGCTGCAAGCCGAGCGCGGGCAACCGCAAGACGGCCGATCTGACCCATGCGGTGGGATTGTGGATGACGCCGACGGCGCGGGATCACAAGGACGGGGCGACGACACTCGCGAACACGCCGGTGAACGGCCTGCTTGGCCGCCAGGTCCTGGTGACGCCGATGGCTGGGAGCGATACCTCCGAGCCGCGCCGGACCTTGAACCCGCTGTTCGTCGAGGCACTGATGGGTTGGCCCACCGGGTGGACCGGCTTCGCCTCTGTGGCAACGGCGTGGTCCCCTTGGTTGCGGCGCATGCGCTGCGAACTCTCGCGGCTGAACTGCTGGCCGATGGATGAGGCAGCGGCATGAAGCAGACCCGCCTCATGTCGCTGGTCGAGTCCGTCGCCAACGTGATCGTCGGCTACGGCGTCGCGGTCGTGACGCAGATCCTGATCTTCCCGATCTTCGGGCTGCACACGACGCTGGCGCAGAACCTGAAGATGGGCGCCATTTTCACCGTCGTCTCGATCGCCCGTTCCTTCGCCTTGCGGCGGGTGTTCGAGGCGATCCGGATGCGGAGCGCCAAATGATCGACCGCCGCCCCGTAGGGACGGCGGTCATCAGCTTGTCGGGGTCCGGCGCGTCAGGCGGCGGGGAGTTTGTACACGCGCCCCCGATCCTCGACCTTCTCCGAGGTCACCTCGAGCCCGAGCTTCTTCTTCAGCGCCCCCGCCATCGCGCCGCGCACCGTGTGCGACTGCCAGCCCGTCGCGGCCATGATCTCCTCGATGGTCGCGCCGTCCGGTGCGCGCAGCATGGCGATCAGCGTGGCCTGCTTGGTGCCCTCGCGCGGTGTGCGCGTCTTGGGCGCGGTTTCGGCTACGGTGGGGGTGTCCGGCGCGGCCTCCTCGGTAGGCGCGTCCGTCGCGCCCGCAGGCGCGGGGTTCGCGTCCTCGGTCTCGATCCCGATGGCGGCAAGGCCCGCGTCGGTGGCAACCAGCGTGACGCCGTGGCCGTCTCCGGTCTCGCGCCACATAAGCTCGCCCTTGCGCGTGTCGGCGTCGACCTCCTGCAGGAAGTTCTTCGCGAGCATCGCGCCGACCACCTTGGCAGCGGCGCCGCCGCGCAGGCTCTCGGGCAGCGGCAGTGCGATGCGGTCCTCGCGCTGTGCGGCGGCGCTGAGGATGATGGCTTGGGTGTCAGAAAGCTTGGTCATGGGATCGTCTCCGTATTCGGGCCCGCGTCATGCGGCGCCTCCTACGACCCCGAGCCGCGCAGGGCGCGCGGCGGGAGTTCCGGCAGTGCCGGAGATCAGCGGGCGTGCTCGCCCTCGCCGAAGGCGCTGTCGGTGATGCGCTTCAGGAGGCTGGCGTAGTGTTCGAGGGTGCCGACATGGCCCCAGTTGATCTCGTCGGGGTGGGCGTTGAAGTGGTCGTCGCTCAGCGTCTGCAGCCGGGCGAGCATCTCGTCGATCTCGGCCTTCTTGCCGATGAAGGCCGCGAGCGCGGCTTCCTTATTCCGGCGCGCCTTCTCGGCGCGGAGTTCGTGGCGCGGGGTGGTGATCGGGTTCAGGCGCGTGGTCATCGTGATGGCTCCTTGGTGAGTTGCATCGTCCTTCTGAACGGACGTTCGCTCCGGTCGCGCTGCTTATCAACTCGATAAGAACATGATTTCGATAGATAATCGGAGCCGTCGATGCAGGGCATGAGCGAGCGCCAGTACGCCGCGCATGTCGGGCTGTCGCGGGGCGCGATCCAGAAGGCCAAGGCCGCCGAGCGGCTGGTCCTCTATCCCGACGGCAGCATCAACGCGGCCGCCAGCGACGCCAGACGTGCCGAGACGACCGACCCGTCCAAGACCCGCAAGCCGCCCACGCCGAAGCTGAAGCCCGTCCCCGAGGCGGCCGTGGCCGCTGTTGGCGACACGCTGCGTGAACAGGGGCTGGCAGTCCCGGCCGTCGGCGGCGGCACGACCTTCCTGCAGGCGAAGACCGCGAACGAGGTGCTGAAAGCGCAGGAGCGGCGCATCCGGCTCCAGAAGCTGAAGGGGGAGTTGATCGAGCGGGCCCGCGCGCTGGCGCTGGTGTTCCGGCTGGCGCGGGAGGAACGGGACGCGTGGGTGAACTGGCCTGCACGCGCGGCGGCGCTGATGGCGGCCGAACTGTCAGCCTCGTGCGCCGACGTGACCGGCCAGCAGATCACCGTGGAGCCAGCCGCGATGCAGAAGGTCCTGGAGAAACATGTACGCGCCCACCTCGACGAACTCGCCGAGGTCCGGCCCGACTTCCGGTGACGATGATGGCCTGATCGACTTCGACGGCGCGGGCGAGATCCTCCGCGCCTGGGGCAACGGGTTGCGGCCCGACCCGGACCTGACCGTTTCGGAATGGGCGGACCGGCACCGGATGCTCTCGGGGCGGGCTTCAGCCGAACCGGGGCGGTATCGCACCGTGCGCACGCCCTACATGCGCGAGATCATGGACCGGCTGTCGCCGGGGGATCCCACGCAGCGGATCGTGTTCATGAAGGCGGCGCAGGTCGGCGCGACCGAGGCGGGCAACAACTGGATCGGGTTCGCGATCCACCAGGCGCCGGGTCCGATGCTGGCGGTCCAGCCGACCGTGGAACTGGCCAAGCGCAACTCGCGCCAGCGCATCGACCCGCTGATCGATGAAAGCCCAGAGCTGCGGGAGCGGGTGAAGCCCGCGCGATCCCGCGATGCGGGCAACACGATGCTCTCGAAGGAGTTCGCGGGCGGCATCCTGATCATGACGGGCGCGAACTCGGCGGTCGGGCTTCGGTCCACCCCGGCGCGCTACATCTTCCTCGACGAGGTCGACGCCTATCCCGCCTCGGCCGACGAGGAAGGCGATCCGGTCACGCTCGCCGAGGCGCGCTCCCTGACCTTCGCCCACCGGCGCAAGGTGCTGCTGGTCTCGACGCCCACGATCCGGGGGCTGTCGCGCATCGAGCGCGAGTACGAGGCCAGCGACCAGCGTCGGTTCTTCGTGCCGTGCCCACAATGCGGCCACGCACAATGGCTGAAGTTCGACCGGCTGCGCTGGCAAAAGGGCCGCCCGGAGACGGCCGAGTATCACTGCGAGGGCTGCGACGCGGCAATCGCGGAACACCACAAGACGGCGATGCTGGAGGGCGGCGAATGGCGGGCGACCGCCACGGCCGCCGATCCGACCACGGTCGGGTATCACCTTTCGGCGCTCTATTCGCCGATCGGCTGGCTGAGCTGGGAGCGGATCGTGCGGTCATGGGAAGCAGCCCAAGGGTCGGACGAGGCGATCAAGGCGTTCCGCAACACGATCCTCGGCGAGACATGGGTCGAGACCGGGGAAGCGCCCGACTGGCAGCGGCTCTACGACCGGCGCGAACGCTGGAAATCCGGCACGGTGCCAGCAGGCGGGTTGTTCCTGACAGCCGGAGCCGACGTGCAGAAGGACCGGATCGAGGTCGATGTCTGGGCCTGGGGTCGCGGCTTGGAAAGCTGGCTCGTCGATCACGTCGTCATCGAGGGCGGGCCCGACCGGCACGACGCCTGGTCGGAGCTGACCGCGCTGCTGGACAGGTCCTGGCCGCATGAACGCCGCGCGCATCTCAGGATCGCGCGGCTCGCCATCGACACCGGCTACGAGGCCCCGGCGGTCTATTCCTGGTCGCGGGCGCAAGGCTTCGCGCAGGTGTCGCCGGTCAAGGGCGTCGAGGGGTTCAACCGCTCGAGCCCGGTGTCGGGGCCGACCTTTGTCGACGCGACCGAGGGCGGCAAACGCCTGCGGCGCGGGGCGCGGCTCTGGACCGTGGCGGTCTCGACCTTCAAGGCCGAAACCTACCGCTTCCTGCGGCTGGCACGCCCGACCGAGGAGGAGATGGCCGACGGGGCGGCGTTCCCGCCCGGCTCGGTGCACCTGCCGCACTGGGTCGAGAACGAATGGCTGAAGCAGTTCGTGGCCGAGCAGCTGGTGACGGTGCGCACCAAGCGCGGCTTCGCCCGGCTGGAATGGCAGAAGCTGCGCGAGCGCAACGAGGCGCTGGATTGCCGGGTCTACGCCCGCGCAGCCGCCTGGATCGCGGGCGCGGACCGCTGGCCCGACGAGAAATGGCGCGACCTCGAGGATCAGCTCGGGGCCGCCCCCACCGACACCGATCCCGCCGGGCAGATCAACCGGCCGGGACAGGCCCCGCAGGGCAAGCGCCGCTCCGACTGGCTCGGGCGGCGGGAGGGATGGTTCTGAACATGATCGACTGGACGGAAACCGAGCTTTCGGCGCTGCGCCGGGCCTATGCCAGCGGCACGACGCGCGTCAGCTATGACGGCAAGTCGGTGGATTACGGCTCGGCCGAGGATCTGCTCGCCCGCATCCGGACCATCGAGCGCGCCATCGCGGGCTTCAGCCGCCCGCTGCCCGTGGCGGGGCTCGCTGGCTTCTCGCGCGGGGATCGCTGATGTCGGCGACCTGGTTCGACCACGCCATCGCCACGGTGGCGCCGCGCATGGCGGCTCGGCGCGTGATGGCGCGTCAGGCATTCGAGACGCTGACGCGTGGCTATGACGGCGCGGCGCGCGGGCGACGGACGGACGGCTGGCGCGCGCCGGGATCCTCGGCCGACACCGAAATCGGCGTCGCCGGGGCGCTGCTGCGCGACCGCATGCGCGATCTGGTGCGCAACAACCCGCATGCGGCCAAGGCCGTGGCGGTGCTGGTCAACAACATCATCGGCGCGGGCATCATGCCCCGCGCCGCTAGCGGCGACGACAAGCTGGACCGGAAGGTCGATGCGCTCTTCGAACGCTGGACGGCGGACTGCGACGCCGATGGCCAGCTTGACTTCTATGGCCTGCAGACGCTGATCTGCCGGGAGATGGTCGAGGCGGGCGAGGTTCTGGTGCGCCGCCGCCTGCGGCGCGCGAGCGACGGCCTGCCGGTGCCGCTGCAATTGCAGGTGCTGGAAGCCGACTTCCTCGACGCCACCAAGTCCGGAGCCCTCGGCGCAGGGCGCCTCGTGCAGGGGATCGAGTTCGACCCGGTCGGGAAGCGCCGGGCTTACTGGCTGCATGCCGAGCATCCGGGCGACGCCTACGGGGCCTTGCAGAACGGGTTGCAGAGCCGCCCGGTCCCCGCGACCGAGATCGCCCATGTCTACGAGAAGCAGCGCACGCAAGCGCGCGGCGTCCCCTGGGGCGCGCCGGTGATCCGGTCGTTGCGTGATCTCGACGACTATGAAGTGGCCGAACTGGTTCGCAAGAAGACCGAGGCCTGCGTCACCGCCATCGTCTTCGGCGACGACGAGGCGCAACAGGGCATCGCGCCCTCCGTGGTCGATGCCGACGGCAACCGGGTGGAACAGTTCGAGCCGGGGCTGATCGCCTATGCCCGCGGCGGCAAGGACATCCGCTTCAACCAGCCCTCGGCGACGGGCGGCTACGGCGAATACAAGCGCGCGAGCCTGCACACGATCTCGGCAGGCTTCCGCGTGCCCTACGAGCTGCTGACGGGGGACCTGTCCCAAGTGAACTACTCCTCGATCCGGGCGGGTCTCGTGGAGTTCCGCCGCCAGATCGACGCCGTCCAATGGCAGCTGTTCATCCCGATGTTCTGCGCCCCGGTGTGGCGGTGGTTCACGGAAGCCGCATGGGCGGCGGGGCAGATCCCGTCGCCGATCGTGCCTGTGGAATGGTCGCCGCCGAAGTTCGAGGCGGTCGATCCGCAGAAGGACGCGATGGCGAACCTGCTGTCCATCCGCTCGGGCACCATGACGCTGGCCGAGGTGATCGCCCGGCAGGGCCGCAACCCCGACGCCGTGCTGGCCGAGATCGCGGCGACCAACGCCAAGCTCGACGCGCTGGGGTTGGTCCTCGACAGCGACCCTCGCCGCGTCACCAAGACCGGCAGCGCACAATCCAAAGACGGGGCCAGCGATCCGGCGAACGATCCGGCCGCCGACGAACCAGACGCCGACGACCCGACCGCCGACGCGGATACAGACCCGGCGCAGGCCGACCAACAGGACTGACCTTCATGGACACGATGATCGAACTGCCGGCCATGCGCCGGTCGGCGGAGCTTGCGCCGAACACGGCCGATGCCGACAACCGCACCGTCGAGGTGGTCTGGTCGGCCGGGGCTCGCGTCCGCCGTGCCACCTTCTTCGGCGAGCCTTATGACGAGGAACTCAGCCTCGACCCGGCCCATGTCCGGCTCGACCGGCTGAACGCGGGCGCGCCGTTCCTGAAGGTGCACGAGCTCGACACGCTCGACGCGGTGATCGGCTCGGTCGTGCCGGGCTCGGCCCGGATCGAGAACGGTCGCGGCATCGCCTTGGTCCGGATCAGCGAGCGTGCCGATGTCGAGCCGATCTGGCGCGACATCCAGGCGGGGCACATCCGCGCCGTCTCCATCGGCTACCAGGTCCACCGGTTTGATATCTCGAAGCCTGATGGCGCCCGCGAGCTCTGGCGCGCGGTGGACTGGACGCCCTTCGAGGTCTCCGCCGTCGCGGTCGGAGCCGACCCAGCAGCGGGCTTCCGCGCCCAGCACCCCCTTCACGACTGCGTCCTCCACCGCCGGGACGCCCCTTCCACCACGAAAGGACCGATCCCGATGACGGACACGACCCAGACCCCGGCGAGCGACGCCGCAACCCCCGCCAACACCCAGCCGACCGCGCCGGTCGAAACCGAGGACACCCCCATGACCGAGCCGAAACCGGCTGCGCCCGACCCGAAGGTCGCGGCCAGCGAGACGCGCAGCCAGAAGACGCAGGTAACTCCCGCGCCCGATACCGAAGTGGTCGCCACCCGCGCCCGCGAGGCCGAGCGCGACCGCGTCTCCACCATTTACGATCTGGCCGGGCGGCTGAACCTCGAGCGCGGCTTCGCCGAGGATCTGGTCAAGCGCGGCGTCAGCATCGACGAGTCCCGCCGACTGATCCTCGACCAGGTCGCCGCGAAATCCGACGAGACCCGGAACTTCCCCCATGTCTCCGTCCCGCTCGGCGGCCGAGACGAGTGCATCACCCGCCGTGACGCGGTGGCGAACGCACTGCTGCACCGCTACAGCCCAACGCTGTTCCAGCTCGAGGACGCCGCGCGCCAGTATCGCGGCATGACGCTGCTGGAGCTCGCCCGCGAAAGCCTCGGCAATGCCGGGGTCAACACGCGCGGCCTGTCGCGTGACGAGGTGGCGACGCGCGCGCTGCACTCGACCTCGGACTTCCCCGAGATCCTGTCGGCCGTCACCAACAAGACGCTGCGGCAGGCCTACGAGGCCTATCCCCGCACCTTCATGCTGTTCTGTCGCCAGGTGCTGGCGACCGACTTCAAGGCGATGCATCGCGTCCAGCTCGGCGAAGCCCCGCAGCTGCTCGAGGTCGGCGAAAGCGGCGAGTTCAAGCGCGGCACGCTGGGCGAGAGCAAGGAGAGCTACAAGGTCAAGACCTATGGCCGGGTGGTCGCCATCACCCGTCAGACGCTGATCAACGACGATCTCGACGCCTTCACCCGCATCCCGGCGATGTACGGCAACTCCATCGCCCAGCTGGAGTCGGACGTGGTCTGGGGCATCATCACCGCCAACCCGGCGATGGCCGACGGCAATGCGCTCTTCCACACCACCCACAAGAACCTGGCAGGCACCGGCGCGGCGCTCGATGTCAGCAGCGTCGGAGCGGCGCGCGCGGCGATGGCCAAGCAGACCGGCCTCGACAAGAAGACGGTGCTGAACGTCCGGCCTGCCTTCCTGATCGTGCCGGCCTCACTGGAACTGAAAGCCGAACAGCTGGTGGCCCAGAACCTCGTGCCCGCCGCGACGTCCAGCGTGGTGCCGCAGTCGATCAGGACGCTGGCGCCGATCAGCGAGCCCCGGCTCGACGCCGCCAGCGAGACCGCCTGGTATCTGGCGGCCAGCCCGAACCAGATCGACACCATCGAGTACGCCTATCTCGAGGGCCAGCAGGGCGCCTATATCGAGACGCGCAACGGCTTCGACGTCGACGGGGTCGAGATCAAGTGCCGCCTCGACTTCGGAGCCAAGGCCATCGACTGGCGCGGCCTCTACAAGAACCCGGGCGCGTAAGGCGCGCTTCCTGAACCCTGACACACGGGCGGTCCTGACGGGCCGCCCTTCGTCTTTCCACGAGGATCCCCATCATGAAAACCTACGTCCAGCCCGGCAACACCATCACCCTGACCGCGCCCTATGCCGTCGCCTCCGGCGATGGCCTGCTCGTCGGCTCCATCTTCGGCATCGCCGCGGGTGCCGCCGCCATTGGCGAGCCCGTCGAGACCGCGCTCGTCGGCGTGTTCGACATCACCAAGGTCGGCTCCCAGGCGTGGACGGTTGGCGCCAAGGTCTATTGGGACGACACCAACAAGCGCACCACGACCGTCGCGACCGACAACACCCTCATCGGCGCGGCCGTCGAGGCGGTGGCGAGCGGCGCCGGCGACACCATCGGCCGGGTGCGCCTGAACGCGACGTTCTGATGTCGGCCTTCGCCGCCGCCATCGGCGCGCTCTTCGCCGATCCGAACATCGGCCGGGACGCGGTCTACATCGCCGACGGCGGTACACCCGTGCTGGTGCGTGCCGTCGCCCGTCGCGCCGACGCGGTCACCGACTTCGGCGACGCGCGGCTCTGGTCCGAAACCACCCGGATCGACCTGCGCGTGGCCGAGGTGGCGAACCCGCGTCCCGGCGACCGCATCGAGATCGACGGCGACGCCTTCCTCATACAGGGCGAGCCGGTCCGCGACCGCGAGCGGCTGGTCTGGACCGTCGACCTGAGGCCCGCGTGAAACTGAAGCTCGACATCGATCCCGACATCGTCGCGATGATGGCGGCCGAGGTCGCGGCGGGTGAACGGGCCGTCACCGCCGCCATTCGCGAGGCCGGGACTGGGCTGAAGACGGCGTGGCGGTTGCAGATCACCGGCGCGGGGCTTGGTACACGGCTCGCCAACTCGATCCGGAGCCAGAACTTCCCGAGGTCGGGCGAGAGCCTTGAGGCTGCGGCGCTGGTCTGGTCGAAGGCGCCGGTAATCGTCGGTGCGCATGACACCGGGCCGCTGATCCGATCGAAGAACGGGTTCTGGCTGGCGATCCCGCTGCCCGCGGCGGGCAAATCCCTGCGCGGCGGCCGGATCACCCCCGGTGAATGGGAGCGGCGACGCGGCCTCCGCCTGCGTTTCGTCTATCGCCGGACGGGCCCCAGCCTGCTGGTCGCCGAGGGGCGGCTGAACACGAAAGGCCAGGCGGTGGTGTCGCGGTCGAAGACCGGGCGCGGAAAGGTCACTGCGCCGATCTTCCTGCTGGTGCCGCAGGTCAAGCTGCCGAAGCGGCTGGATCTGGCGCGGGATGCAGACCGGGCGTTGGACAGCGTGCCGGGGCTGATCGTGGCGAACTGGGTGGGGGGTAGGTTGTGATCGCATCGATGCGCAATCTTGCTCGGCAGCCACGAAACCGACGGCTCGGGTTACCCCGCGCAGCACGACAGCTTCGCGACATCCTTGTCGAAGGTCTGCGCGGCGAGCTTCAGCCCCTCTACCGTGGTCAGATAGGGGAAGATCGTCTCGCCGAGCGCCTTTGTCGTCATGCCGAACTTGAGCGCCATGGCGAGCGTCTGGACACTGTCGGCTCCCTCCGGCGCCATGATCACGCCGCCCAGGAGGCGGTCGGTCGCCCGGTCCGCGACGAGCTTGATCAGGCCGCGCGTGTCGCGGGCGGCGAGCGCGCGGGGCACGTTGTCGAGCGTCAGCACACTGGTCTTGACGTCATGACCCGCGGCGCGCGCCTGCGCCTCGGTCAGCCCGACGCCGGCGACCTGCGGATCGGTGAACACCACCCACGGCATCGCGGCGTTGTCGTAGCGCTCCGCCCCGCCCAGAACGGCGTTGCGGGACGCGAGCTTGGCGCCATAGGCGGCCATGTAGACGAACTGGTCGCGGTCGGTCACATCGCCCGCCGCGAAGATGCCGGCCTTCGTGGTCTGCATGTCGTCGCCCACCCGGATCGCGCCACGCGCGTCGGTCTCGACGCCCATCTCCGCGAGGCCCAGCCCCTCGGTGTTGGCTGCGCGTCCCGTCGTCAGGACGAGGCGGTCGGCCGTCAGATCGCGGTCTGCGCCGTCCACCGTCACCGTCAGGACCGCACGGGCCCCGTCGCGCCGTGCGGCGTCGTAGGTCGCGCCATCGACAACCGCGACGCCCTCGGCGCGCAGCGTCTCCGTCAGCGCCCGGGACACCTCCGGCTCTGTGCGCGGCAGCAGGCGCGAGCGGCAGACAATGGTGACGCGGGTGCCCATCCGCGCCATCATCTGCGCCAGCTCCACGCCGATGTAGCCGCCGCCGAGGAAGATCAGGCTTTCGGGCAACCGGTCCAGCTCCAGCAGCGACGTGCTGTCGAGCGTTGGTGCGTCCTGGATCCCAGGGATGTCGGGCACGGCGGGTCGGCCACCGGTCGCGACGATCACCTTGGGAGCCGTGATCCTGCGCCCGCCGACCTCGACCCCGCCGAGGACGAGACGCGCCGGACCCTCGTCGAGATAGGTCACACCGCCGTAGCCCGGCAGCAGATCGGCGTACTTCTTCTGGCGCAGTGTCGCGACAAGATCGTCCTTGGCCGCAATCAGCGCCGACCAGTCGGCGACCTGCGCCTCGCTGTTCAGGCCCGGGAACCGATGTGCTGTCTGCGCACCGTGCAGGGCTTCCGCGGCCCGGATCATCGTCTTGGAGGGCACACAGCCCACGTTCACGCAGGTCCCGCCGATGGTGCCATGGCCGATCAGCGCGACGCGCTTGCCTCCCTCGGCGGCGGTGATCGCGGCCGAGAACCCGGCCGATCCGGCGCCGATCACGGCAAGGTCGAAATCGCCCTTGGGCGCGCAGCAATCGTCTTTCATCAAGTCATCCATCCGTTCGAGTGGTCTGGCGCCGCTGCCGTCTCCAGACCGCGTACACGGTCAGCGCGACGAAAAAGGCGAGCGCGGGCAGCAGAACGTAGTCGAGCCAACCCAGCCAGGCCGACAGGCCCACGGCACCCAGAAGCACCACCAGCACCGGAGTGAAGCAGCAGAGCGCCGCGATGACGGTGCCGACGATCCCTGTCGCGATCAGCTTGCGGTCGGACTGCTCGGTCATCTCGTCAGCCCGCGACACGCGCCGGGTAGCCTGCATTGGCCGACGCGGTCGCGATGGCGTCGGCGCTCGTCGCGGCGGTGTCGAAGATCACCGTGGCGGTGCGGGCATCGAAGTCGATCTCGACGGCGCGCACGCCCGCGACGCCCTCCATCGCACGCTTCACGGTGACTGGGCAGAGCGCGCAGGTCATGTTGTCCACCGCGAAGGTGACGGTCTGCTCGGCGGCGACGGTCTGCGCGGCAACAGGGATGGCGGTGATCGGCACAACGGCGGTCAGGCCGAACAAGGCGAGTGCAAGGATCTTCTTCATGTGGATGTCCTTTCGGGGTCAGTAGAGAAGCGGGGCCCACCAGTCGATGGTGAGGGCTGCGAGAACGAGGATCAGGGAGGCCCAGAGAGCCGACTTGGTGATGCGCGCCGATGCTGGCCTTGCGCAGTAGGAACCGGGTTCGCAGACGGTTGGCTTGCGGAAATAGACCTGCCAGAAACCCGCCGCGATGAAGCCGAGCGCGATCACGGCGAAGATCGGCTTGTAAGGCTCCAGAGCCGTCAGGTTGCCGATCCAGGCGCCCGAGATGCCGAGAGTCAGAAGCACCAGCGGCCCGATGCAGCAGGCCGAGGCGAGAAAGGCGCCCACCACACCGCCCGCCGCGAGCCAGCCCTTTCGGGCGGGGCGATCCGCGCCCGTGCTGTCCGTTCTGTCGTCTGTCAGCGCCATGTCGCGCACCTCTCGTCTGTGATTGACGATGGGTGTAGGGTCTGTAGCAACTACAGGCTCAAGAGGAAACTTGCCCATGACCGATCACGAGCGCGAGAGCGGCTTCACACGCGGCGACCTGGCCCGGGCGACCGGCTGCAACATCGAGACGATCCGCTATTACGAGAAGACCGGCCTGCTGCCCGACCCGCCCCGCACGGACGCCGGCTACCGGGTCTATTCCGCCGCACACGCCACACGCCTCCGCTTCATCCTGCGCGCCCGCGAACTCGGGTTCTCGATGGAGGACATCCGCGGGCTGATGGGGCTCGGCGACGGCGCCGCGCCGACCTGCGCCGAGGTCAAGGAACGGACGGAGCGGCACCTTGCCGATGTCCGCGCGAGGATCGCGGATCTTCGGCGTATCGAATCCGTCCTCGCTACAACTGCATCCAGGTGTTCGGGCGCCGAAGTCCCCGATTGTCCGGTGCTCGACGCGATTTCCAACTCGGCCGACCCATGACACCTCGCGAAACCATCCTCGTCGCGCTGCACGCGCGGCTCTCGGCGCTGCCCGCCACCGCTCTGCGCGGGGACGTGCTGCCCGAGCGCATGCCGGTCGAGGGCCTGATGATCCTGCGCGATGGCGAACCAGGTGCGCCCGAAGTCACGCTGTCGCCGCTGCGCTATCACTACCAGCACCGAGCCGAGATCGAGGCGGTCGTTCAGGGTGCCGATCGCGACGCCGCCTTTGACACGCTGACCGCCAGCATCGGCGCAGCGCTCGCCGCCGACCGGACGCTGGGCGGGTTCTGCGACTGGGTCGAGGCCGAAGCCCCGCGCCCGGTCGATCTGCCGGTCGAGGGCGCGGCGAGTCTGAAGGCCGCCGTTATCCCGGTCGTGCTGCACTATTCCACGGCCGACCCGCTGGCCTGACCCAACCGACCACAGGAGACGAACATGGCACGAGCCCAAGGGGCGCGAGCGCTGATGGCGCTTGCGTTCGAGACGACCTATGGAACGCCGCCCGTCAGCGGCTTCACCCGCATGCCCTTCGCCAGCACGTCGCTCGGCGCGGAGCAGCCACTGCTGAATTCGGAGCTTCTCGGCTACGGCCGCGATCCGCTAGCGCCGATCAAGGACGCCGTGACGGCCGACGGCGACGTCGTCGTGCCGCTGGACGCCGAGGCGTTCGGCTTCTGGCTGAAGGCAGCCTTCGGCGCGCCCACGACCACGGGCGCGGAGGCCCCGTACAGCCACGAATTTCAGTCGGGGTCCTGGACGTTGCCCTCGATGTCGATCGAGACCGGCATGCCCGAGGTGCCCCGCTATGCGATGTACTCGGGCTGCGTGCTCGACCAGATCACCTGGCAGATGCAGCGCTCGGGCCTGCTCACCGCGACCGCGCGGCTGGTGGCGCAGGGCGAGACGGTCGGCACCACGACCAGTGCCGGAACGCCCGCCGCACTGGAGTTGAAGCGCTTCGGCCATTTCAACGGGGCGATCACCCGGAACGGCACCGCCCTCGGCAATGTGGTCTCGGCCGAGATCACCTACGCCAACAACCTCGACCGGATCGAGACCATCCGCTCGGACGGCCGCATCGATGGCGCGGATCCATCCATTGCCGCGCTGACGGGCCGGATCGAGGTGCGCTTCGCCGACCAGACGCTGGTGACGCAGGCGATCAACGGCGAGGCCTGCGAGATGGAATTCGCCTACGTCCTGCCTTCAGGCGAAAGCTTCTCCTTCACCGTGCACGCCGTCTACCTGCCGCGTCCACGGATCGAGATTTCCGGGCCGCAGGGCGTCCAGGCGACATTCGACTGGCAGGCCGCGCGCGACAGCGTCGTCGGCCGGATGTGCACCGCCACCCTCGTGAATGACGTGGAGACGTATTGATGCTGACGCTCGACCTGACCAACGCGCCGCGCTGGCATGACCTCGCCCCCGGCGTCCGGGTGCAACTGCGCCCGCTGACGACCGCCCTGATGGTCGCGACGCGCAGCGACCCCGCCGTCGAGGCGGTGCCCGAGGAGGCTTCCGACGAGGAGCGCGCCGTCGCCTTCGCCAAGGCGCTGGCGCGACGGGCTGTGCTCGGCTGGGAGGGCATCGGCGATGCCGACGGCAACCCGATCGATCCCACCCCCGAGGCCATCGACGCGCTGCTCGACGTCTGGCCGATCTTCGAGGCCTTCCAATTGACCTACGTGTCCAAAGGCCTGCTGCTGGAACAGGAAAAAAACGCCTCCGCGCTCTCGCCGAGTGGTCCTTCGGCGGGGGCGAGCGCTACTGCGAAGCCTGCGCGCAAGCGTGCGAAGACTGCCCGACGCGCCTGAACCGGCCGCTTACCCATGAGGGCTGGCAGGTCTGGGATCTCGTCGGCCGCCTCGGCGGTCAGTTGCGCGTGCTGCCCGGCGCGGTGGTCGGCTGGGACCTGTCCGCGGCCCTCGCTCTGGGAAATGCGCTCGGCGTCCCGCCCGCTGCTGCGGGTGAACTCTTGCCCGTCATCGAAGCGGTGATGGTGGCCAAGCTCAACGAAAAGATGGATCATTCCCATGGCTGAGAAGAGGGTCAGCGTCCGCCTCGCGGCCGTGGGCGGACGGCAGGTGCGCGCCGAACTCGAAGGCGTGGGCGAGGCCGGGTCGCGCGGCTTCGGACGGCTGAGCCGGGAGATGGAAGCCGCGAACGCCCGGCTCGCGGCCTTCTCGCGGCGGGTGCGGGTCGCGGCTGCCGCTGCCGTGGCCGCCGCAGCCGCTGCTGGCGTGGCGATGATCCGGTCCAGCCTGCAGACGGTCGATGCGCAGGCGAAGCTGGCGCAGTCGCTCGGCACCACCGTCGCCTCGATCCAGACGCTGGAGCGCGCGGGCGATCTGGCGGGCGTCTCCATGTCCGGCATCGAGCAGGCCACCAAGGATCTGACGCGCCGTCTCAGTCAGGCGGCCGCCGGGACCGGCCCTGCTGCCGACGCGCTCGACCGGCTGGGGCTTTCAGCAAATGAGCTGATCGCCTTGCCGCTGGACCAGCGCGTGGGCGCGATCAACGCGGCGATCGAGAGCTTCGTGCCTGCCGCCGAGCGCGCGGCGGTCGCGGGCCAGCTCTTCGGCGAGGAAGGCTCCATCGCGATGAGCCGGATCGACACCGCGACGCTGCGCCAGGCGACAGAGGACGTCCTCGCCTTCGGGGTTGTCGTCTCCGAGCAGGACGCCGACCAGATCGAGCGGACGAACGACGCCATCTCGCGGCTCGGGTTGGTCTGGCGCGGGCTCTCGAACCAGTTGGCGGTCGCAGCGGCACCTGCGCTGGAAGCCGTCGCCGATGCCATGGCGGCGGTGGCCAGCCGCACCGGGCCGCTCGGCATCGCGATCCGCGGTCTCTTGGACAACATCGGCCGCCTGACCACCTATGCCGCCACCTTCGCGGCGTTCCTCGCGGGACGTTGGGTCGCCGGCATGGCGGCTGCGGCGCTCTCGGTCCGGGGCCTCGCCACGGCGCTCGTTGTCCTGCGCGGGGCGCTGATCCGCACCGGCATCGGCGCGCTGATCGTCGGCGCGGGCGAGCTCGTCTACCAGTTCACCCGGCTCGTCTCCGGCGCCGGCGGTTTCGGAGAAGCGATGTCGCTCCTGAAGGACCTCGCGGTCGAGGTCTGGGAACGCATCAGTATGGGCGCGGCGGCGGCGGGCGCGGCCGCCACGGCGATGTTCTTCGACCTGAAGGCGGATGCCGCATCGGGCATGCAGAGCGCCATCGAGAGCGTGGTGGGCTTCGGCAACACGGCCGCGAACACCTTCGAAGGCGCCTACGAGGCGATCAAGGCGATCTGGGGCCTGCTGCCCGCCGCCATCGGCGATCTCGCGTTCCAGGCGGCCAACAGCCTGGTCGATGGCGTCGAGGCGATGCTGAACGGGGTGGTCTCGCGGATCAACGGCTTTATCGGCGGCATCAACCAGGGGCTCGAAGCGCTCGGGTCGGAGCGGCGCATATCGCTGGTTCCGGACCTCGACCTCGGCGAGATCGAGAACCGCTTCGAGGGAGCGGCGACTGCCGCAACCACGGCAGCTCAGGCGGCCTTCGATCGGGCCTTCGAGGACAATCCGCTCTCCGCGCCCGATCTCGGTCTGACCGAGGCGGCGAACAGGGCGCTCGAGTCCGCCAACCTTTACCGCGGCGCGGCGCGCGACCTGGCGGAGGGGGCCCGTGCGCCCCTCGAAAGCTGGCAGGCGCTGCGCGATGCCGTACGCGGCACCGACGAGGACGGCGCCGACGCACTGGCCGAGACCACCGCTGCGGCGGAGCGCCTGGAGACGTCCCTCGGCGACGCCGGGCGCGCCGCAACAGATGCAGGTGTGGCGGCCGGAGCTGCTGCTGCGGTAGCGGAGCCCGCGACCGACGCGGCCGTCACCGGCTGGCGGGCGGTCACCGCCGCGCTCTCCGACTACGCCAGCAAGGCCCGCGAGATCGGTGGCGACATCGGCCAGAGCCTCGTCGGCGCCTTCCAGTCGGCCGAGAACGCGGTGGGCCAGTTCGTGAAGACCGGCAAGCTCGACTTCCGCGATCTGGTGACGTCGCTGCTGGCCGATCTCGCCCAACTGGCGGCGCGGCGGTTCATCCTCGGGCCGATCGCCAATGCGCTCTCCGGCGTCTTCTCCGGGGCGGGCGGCATCTTCGCCAACGTCCTGCATGCGGGCGGGATGGTCGGATCGGCTGGACCCTCGCGGATGGTCCCGGCCATGGCCTTCGCCGCCGCGCCGCGGATGCATGGTGGCGGCATGGCCGGGCTTCGTCACGACGAGGTGCCCGCGATCCTGCAGCGCGGGGAACGCGTGCTGTCGCGGCGGGAGGCACAGAGCTACGGCGCGGGCGGCGGGGTCAACGTGACCATCATGGCCCGCGACGCCGAGAGCTTCCGGCAATCGCGAACGCAGGTCGCCGCGGATATCGCCCGCGCCGTGTCGCTCGGTCGGAGGGGCATGTGATGGCGTTTCACGAGGTCCGGTTTCCCGACAACATCAGCCGAGGTGCGCGGGGCGGACCGGAGCGGCGCACGCAGATCGTCGAGCTCGCCTCGGGCGACGAGGAGCGCAACGCCAGCTGGGCCAATTCGCGCCGCCGCTACGATGTCGCCTATGGCATCCGCCGCGCCGACGATCTGGCCGCCGTCGTCGCCTTCTTCGAGGCGCGCAATGGCCGCCTGCATGGCTTCCGGTTCAAGGACTGGGGTGACCACAAGTCCTGCCTGCCTTCGGGCACGCCGTCGCCCACCGATCAGTCTATCGGCACGGGCGACGGCGCGACGACCGCCTTCCAGCTGGTCAAGCGCTACGCCTCGGGTGCGCAATCCTGGACGCGCGCCGTCGCGAAGCCGGTGACCGGAACCGCGCGCATCGCGCTCGGCGGGGTCGAGCAGCCTTCCGGCTGGTCGGTCGACACCGCCACCGGCGTCGTCACCTTCAGCACCGCGCCGGGCGCTGGCGCCGCCATCACCGCGGGCTTCGAGTTCGACGTGCCGGTCCGTTTCGACACCGACGCGCTCGACGTGACGCTCGACCTCGAGCGGCTCGGCTCGATCACCTCCATCCCGCTTCTGGAACTGCGCCGATGAAGTCCCTCGACCCCGACCTGCAGGCCCATCTCGACGAGGGAACGACGACGCTCGCCTGGTGCTGGCGGATCGTGCGCGCCGACGGCACGAGTTTCGGCTTCACCGACCACGATCGGACGCTCAGCTTCGAGGGGACGGATTTCGAGCCCGAGAGCGGGCTGACGGCCTCCGAGGTCCGTTCCGGCTCGGACCTCTCGGTCGATGCGCAGGACGCCGAGGGCGTGCTGACCTCGGACCGGATTACCGAGACCGACATCCTCGACGGCCGCTGGGATAACGCCGAGGTCGAAGTCTGGCGGGTGAACTGGGCCGACACGAACCAGCGCGTGCTGATGCGGCGCGGGGCCATCGGCCAGATCCGGCGCGGGCGGCTGGCCTTCGTCGCCGAAGTCCGCTCGCTCGCGCATGTGCTTGGCCAGACGATCGGGCGGACGTTCCAGGCGACCTGCGATGCCGCGCTCGGCGATGCGCGCTGCGGCGTCGATCTGGAGAACCCGGCGTTCAAGGGCACGAGCGTCGTGATCGACCTTCTACGCGACCGCGCCTTCACCGCTTCGGGCCTCGGCGGCTTCGCCTCCGGCTGGTTCACCTTCGGGACCATCGAATGGACCAGTGGCTCCAACGCGGGGCGTCGGGCCGAGGTTCTCGGCCATGATGTGACGGACGGCATCGCCGTGCTGACCCTTCTCGAGGCGCCGGTGCGCGAGATCTCCGAGGGCAATGCCTTCACCATCCGTGCGGGCTGCGATAAGCGGATCGAGACCTGCGGCGCCAGGTTCGCCAACACGGCCAACTTCCGGGGGTTCCCGCACATCCCCGGCCAGGATGCCGTGCTGCGCTACGCCACCAAGGATGGCGGCCACGAGGGAGGCGTGCTGTGACGCAACCTCTCGCATCGGCCGACCCCGCGCGTGTCGTCGCCGTCGCACGCTCCTGGCTCGGCACGCCGTACCACGACCAGGCCAGCCTGCGCGGCGTCGGTTGCGATTGCCTCGGGCTCGCGCGGGGGGTCTGGCGCGACGTGGTGGGGCCGGAGCCGTTCCCGATTCTGCCTTACAGCCGCGACTGGGGCGAGACCGGCCCGCGCGAGGTTCTGGCCGAAGGCGCGCGGCGCATGATGATCGAGGTGTCGCCTGCCGAGGCCGGTCCCGGCGCGCTGGTCCTCTTCTGCATGAGGCCCCGCGCCATCGCCAAGCATGTCGGGATCCTCACCGGTCCTGCCACCTTCCTCCACGCCTATGAGCGGCTCGGCGTGATCGAGGAACCGCTCACCAATGCCTGGCGGCGGCGCATCGCCTTCGCCTTCCTCTTCCCGCAACGCTGAGACCCCGACATGGCAACGCTTGTTCTCGGTGCAGCCGGCGCCGCCATCGGCGGTTCGATCGGCGGGGCGATCCTCGGCGTGAGCGCCGCGACCATCGGCGGCTTCATCGGCTCGAGCATCGGCTCGGTCGTCGACAGCTGGATCATCTCGTCGCTGGCGCCGACCCAGCGCATCGAGGGCGCGCGGCTCGACACGCTGCGCATCACCTCGGCCACCGAGGGCGCGGTGATCCCGCGGCTCTATGGCCGGATGCGGATGGGCGGCAACATCATCTGGGCGACCGATTTCCGCGAGGAGACGAAGACCACGACGCAGGGCGGCGGCAAGGGCGGCGGGGGCGGCAAGGTCAAGACCACCGAGTATCTGTACTACGCCAGCTTCGCGGTGGCCTTGTGTGAAGGCCCGATCACCGGCATTGGCCGGATCTGGGCCGACGGCAAGCCGATGGACCTCTCCGGCGTCACCTGGCGCTGGTATCCCGGCGACGAGGCGCAGACGGCGGACCCGTTCATTGCGGGGAAGATGGGCGCAGCCAACACGCCCGCCTATCGCGGCACCGCCTATGTCGTCTTCGAGGAACTGGCGCTTTCGACCTACGGCAACCGCCTGCCGCAGCTGTCCTTCGAAGTCTTCCGGCCGCTCGCCGATCCCGACACCGCCGAGGGGCTGACCCGCGCCGTCACCATGATCCCGGCCTCGGGCGAGTTCACATATGCCACGCAGGCCATCCGCAAGACCGATGGCGGCGCGACGATGCCCGAGAACCTGAACGCGCTGGCCGACTCCACCGACATGGTGGAGGCGCTCGACCGGCTGCAAGCGATGGCGCCTGCGGTCGAGAGCGTCAGCCTCGTCGTGGCCTGGTTCGGCGACGACCTGCGCGCGGGCTCCTGCAAGGTGCGGCCGGGCGTCGAGGTCTCGGCCAAGTCGACCACGCCCGCCAGTTGGTCGGTGAACGGCGTGAGCCGTGCCAACGCCTTCCTGGTCAGCCGCGACGACCAGGACCGCCCGGTCTATGGCGGCACGCCGTCCGACTTCGCCGTGGTGCAGGCGATCCAGGAGATGAAGGCGCGCGGGCTGCGCGTGACATTCTACCCATTCATCCTGATGGACGTGCCGCCCGGCAACACCCTGCCGAACCCCTATTCCGACAACGCCGCCGAGACCGGCCAGCCCGCTTTCCCCTGGCGGGGCCGGATCACCTGTTCTCCAGCGGCAGGCTACGCGGGATCGGTCGACAAGACTGCCACGGCCGCAAGCCAGGTCGCGGCGCTGTTTGGCGCGGCGACACCTGCGAGCTTCAGCGTGGCGGGTCAATCGGTTTCGTGGACAGGCACGCCCGGCGACTGGGGCCTGCGCCGCATGGTGCTGCACTATGCCCATCTCTGCGCGGCGGCGGGCGGGGTCGATGCCTTCCTGATCGGCACCGAGATGCCGGGGCTGACGACGGTCCGCTCGGGCGCGGCCACCTATCCGGCGGTGCAGGGCTATCGGGACCTCCTTGCCGATGTGCGGTCCATTCTCGGGGCCGGGACGAAGATCGGCTACGCCGCCGACTGGTCGGAATACTTCGGGCACCAGCCGGGCGACGGCTCGGGCGACGTGTTCTTCCACCTCGATCCGCTCTGGGCGGACCCGGAGATCGATTTCGTCGGCATCGACAATTACATGCCGCTGTCGGACTGGCGCGACGGGTTCGAGCACGCGGATGCGCAGGCGGGCTGGCCTGCGATCTACGACCGGGCCTATCTGCAGGGGAACATTGCGGGCGGGGAAGGCTTCGACTGGTTCTATGCCAGTGCGGCTGATCGGGTGGCACAGGTGCGCACCCCGATCAGCGATGGCGCGGCGGGCAAGCCATGGGTTTTCCGCTACAAGGATCTTCGCGCCTGGTGGTCGAACGCGCATTACGACCGCCCGGGCGGGGTGGAGAGCGGCACGCTGACGGCGTGGGCGCCGGAGTCGAAGCCGATCTGGTTCACCGAGCTCGGCTGTCCCGCCATCGACCGGGGCACGAACCAGCCGAACGTCTTCTTCGACCCGAAGTCGTCCGAGAGCTTCACGCCGCATTTCTCGCGGGGCTGGCGCGACGACGCGATCCAGCGCGCCTATCTCGAGGCGACGTACCTCTGGTGGGGCGTCCCGGCGAACAACCCGGTGTCATCGGTCTACGGCGGCCGGATGGTGCATGTGCCGGAATGCGCCGCCTGGACCTGGGACGCGCGGCCGTACCCGTTCTTTCCGGCGCTGACCGATGTCTGGACGGACGGGGCGAACTGGCGGCTGGGGCACTGGCTGACCGGACGGCTTGGCGCGGTGTCGCTGGCGGCGCTCGTGCGGCACCTCTGCCTGCGCGCCGGGCTGCCCGAGTCCCGGATCGACGTCACCGGCCTCTGGGGCGCGGTCGAAGGCTACGCCATCACGGCGCTGGAAAGCCCACGCGCCTCGATCACAACGCTGTCGCGGCATTTCGGCTTCGACGCCGTCGAGACAGAGGGGGGGATCCGCTTTGTCATGCGCGGCCGGGCCTCCGTCGCCACCCTCGCGCCCGACGATCTGGTGGCCACCCGCGAGGGCGATGTGCTGGAACTGACGCGCGGCCAGGAGACCGAACTGCCGCAGGCCCTGAAATGGCAGGTCGCCCGCGCCGACGAGGATTACGACGCGGCCCTCGTCGAGGCCCGGCGCATCACCGTGGACACGACCCGGATCGCGTCCGAGTCCTTTCCAATGGCGGTGCCGCCCGAGGAGGCCGAGAGGCGCTGCCGCCGCGCGCTGATGGAGGCGTGGGTGGGCCGCGAGACGGCGGCGTTCCGTTTGCCACCCTCGCGCCTCGCGTTCGATCCGGCCGATGCGATCCGGCTCGCGCATGACGGGCGTCTGGTCGATCTGCGGCTCGTCTCCATCGCCGACGCGGCAGCGCGCGGCATCGAGGCGGTGCGGCAGGACCGTGCGACTTACGATCTGCCGCCCGGCGATCCCCGCGCGGCGTCGCTGACGCGGGCCGTGGTGTTCGGCGCGCCGGACGCGGTGCTGATGGACCTGCCGCAGCTGACCGAGGACCAGCCCGCGCATCGACCGTTTGTCGCGGCGCACGCTCTTCCCTGGCCGGGCGAGATGGCGGTGTTCCGCAGCCCCTCGACGGACGGGTTCGAGTTGCTGACCACGTTCGGCAGCCGCGCCCGGATCGGAGCGCTGGTCTCGGACTTCTATCCGGGCCCCACCTCACGCTTCGACCACGGCAATGCGCTTGTGGTCGATCTGCTCACCGGCACGCTGGAGAGCGTCACCGACCTGACGCTGTTGGGCGGCGCCAATGCGCTGGCTATCGAGAGCGCGCCCGGCACCTGGGAGATCGTGCAGGCGGGCGCGGCCGAGCTGCTGGCGCCGGGTCGATACCGGCTGACCCGGCTCCTGCGCGGCCAGCGCGGCACCGAGGGCGCGATGGGCAATCCGGCGCCCGCTGGCGCTCTTGTCGTGGTGCTGGACGCGTCGCTGGCGTCCCTGCCGATTGCCGAGGCCGATCTCGGATTGCCGTGGAACTGGCGCATCGGTCCGGCGAGCCGCCCCGTCAGCGACGAGACCTATGTGGCGCAATCCTTCACGCCCGCGGGCGTCGGGCTGCGGCCGTTCTCCGGCGCCCATGTCGAGCAGCCGTGGCGCAGGCCGCGCACGCCCGGCGATCTGACGATCCGCTGGACGCGCCGGTCCCGAGCTCTCGCGGCCGACAGCTGGGGCGGGCTAGAAGTGCCGCTCGGAGAAGAGCTCGAAGCCTACGAGGTCGAGATCCTTGATGGCGCGACCGTTAAGCGGGTGCTGAGCACCGCCACCACCAGCGCGGTCTACACCGCCGCAGACCAGACCGCCGATTGGGGCGCGCCGCTCGGCCCCGGTGACACGCTCGACAGCCGCATCTACCAGCTCTCCGCCCTCGTCGGGCGGGGCGCGCCCAAGACCCTCACGCTGATACTCTGAAGGCCATCCCATGTCCGACGCCACGACCCATCTCCTGCTGCCCTACATCCTGGCGGCGCAGGCCCAGAAGCACGTCACCCACAACGAGGCGCTGCGGCTGCTCGACGGGCTCGTGCAGCTCTCCGTGCTCGACCGCGATCTGACAGCGCCGCCCGGCAGTCCCGCCGATGGCGATCGCTACATCGTCGCCTCGGGCGCGACGGGCGAATGGTCCGGATGGGACCTGAACGTCGCGCTCTGGACCGATGGCGCCTGGCTGCGACTTCCCCCGCGGATCGGCTGGCGCGCATGGGTCGAGGACGAGGGCCTGCTGCTGGTCTACGATGGCGCGGGCTGGCTCGGGACCACACCGGCGGCGCTGCAGAACATGGCGCTCCTCGGGGTTGGCACCACGGCGGATGCATCGAACCCGTTCTCGGCCAAGCTCAACGCCGCGCTCTGGACGGCGAGGACCGTGGCCGAGGGCGGCACCGGCGACCTGTTCTACACCATGAACAAGGAGGCGGCCGGCGACGATCTCGGTTTGACCCTCCAGACCGGCTTCGTGACCAAGGCGCTGGTGGGGCTGTTCGGGTCGGACCGCTTCCGGCTCGCGGTCTCCGCCGACGGCAGCACCTTCTTCGACGGGCTGAGCGTCGACAACGCCACCGGCATTGTCGATCAGCCCCGGCTGCCGCGGTTCAAGGCTTACACGAACTACGACAACTACGTCGGCGTCGGCACCTGGACCAAGATCGGCCTTAACAACACCGACTACAACGATCAGGGCGCGTTCGACGCCGTGAACAACCACTTCGTCGCCCCCGTGGACGGCACCTACCTCTTCGGCGCGACTCTGCTGTACAAGATCAACGCCAGCGCCACCGCCCGCATGCGCGGGCGGCTCGTCCTGAACGGCACGACCGAAATCCGCGGCTCCCTCGGCGAAATCTCCGCCACTCATGTCTCGCTCGCTACCGCGATCTGGCTTCAGACCATGGTGCCGCTGACGGCAGGCGATACCGTCGAGCTGCAGGGGTATTTCCGGGTCGCGGACGGCTACTTCGCCGCCGACCACACGTCCTTCTGGGGCTGCAAGGTCGGCTGAGCGGCGGAAGGAGGATCCGATGAACCCACCCCGATCCGAGGGCTTCGTGCGCATGCCCGACGCCGAGTTCGAGGCGATCTTGACCCGGGCGGCGGAGGAAGGCGCCAAGCGTGCGCTGGCCGATGTCGGCCTCGACGGCGACGAGGCCGCGCTCGACATCCGCGATCTGCGCTCCCTGGTCGACTGCATCCGGCTGGTCCGCCGCACCGCGATGCAGACCGCCGTCCGCATGATCACCACCGGCGTCATGCTGGCGCTGCTCGCGGGTATAGCGATCAAGCTGAAGATCTTCGGCGGCGGCCCGTAGCCGCTCAACACCCCCGTTCACCAGCCCAACCGCACCCGCCCTCGAGGCGGTTTTTTTTCGTTTCGGAGGACCCTCATGACCACGACCTTCCACCGCCATTGGCGTGATGTGCCGGAGAGCGCCTGGCGCTGGCCGAATTTCTCGCCCGCCGAGATTGCATGCCGGGGCACCGGCAAGCTGCTCGTGAACGAAACCGCGCTCGACAAGCTGCAGGCGCTGCGCGACCGGCTGGGCAAGCCGCTGATCGTCCGCTCCGCCTACCGCAGCCCAGAGCACAACCGTGCCGTGGGGGGCGCGGGCCGGTCGAAGCATCTCGACGGCGCCGCCTTCGACATCGCCATGGCGAACCACGATCCGGTGGCCTTCGAGGCTGCGGCGCGCGAGGTCGGATTCCTCGGCTTCGGCTTCTACCCGCGATCGGGGTTCATCCATGTCGATCTCGGGCCCGCGCGGCAGTGGGGCGAGCGGTTCCCGGTCCGGGCGACGGCATTTGCAGCCGAGACGCCGCCCGCGCGCGAGGTGCTGGCTGACAGCCGCACCATGAAGGGCGGCGGGGCAGCCGGTGTGGCGACGCTGGGCGCGGCGGGCGTCGAGGTGGCGCAGCAGGTGCTGGCCGAGACCCAGACCGCGATCTTGCCGCTTGTGCCGTATCTCGACACGTTGCGTTGGGTATTCATCGCCGTGGCGCTTGGCGGCATCGCGGTCACGATCTACGCGCGTCTCGATGACTGGCGCCGAGGGCAGCGGTGATGGCCCCGCTCCTGATCGGGTTCGCCGCCAGCCCATGGATGCGGGCCGCTTTGCGCTACGGCGCCATCATCCTCGCCCTGCTCCTGTTCCTGCTTTCGCTTCGGCGGTCCGGCGAGCGAGCGGGACGCCTCGCTGAACGCCTTCAGACCACGGAGAAAGCCAATGATGTCCAACGCCAGATGCTCGAGGCGACGGCTCGTCGTCCTAGGTCTCGCGACGAGCTTGCTGAGCGGCTGCGCAACGGTCGGTTCTGAGCCCGGCATCGCGACCGTCTGCCCGCCCGTGGTAGAGTACAGCCGCGAGTTCCAGGCGCGCGCAGCCGAGGAGCTCGCGCGGCTGCCGCACGGGTCGGCCATCGCCGAGATGCTGAGCGACTACGCCGTGATCCGGGATCAGGTCCGTATGTGTTCTCGCCCCTGATCAAGAGCCGAATTGGAGCCTCAAGGTCAGGCAGCAGCGTAGCTGGTAAAGACCTCGTTCGATCCGTCGCGCCGGATCAGAAACACGTCGTAGGCCTCGCGCTGGCTTTCCGGTCCCATCCCGGGCGAGCCGTAGGGCATGCCTGGCACTGCGAGGCCGACCGCGTCGGGGCGTTCCAGCAGGAGACGGCGAATGTCGGCAACAGGGACGTGACCCTCGATAATGTAACCATCCACACGACCCGTATGGCAGGAGACCATCTCCTGCGGGATGCCGTTGTCCAGCTTGTAGCGCATCAGAAGCGTCCCGGCGCTCGCCTCGGTCGTGACGGCGAAGCCGTCGTTCTCGAGGATCTCGATCCAGGCCGAGCAGCAGCCGCAGTTGGGGTCCTTCATCACGTGGATCGCCGGACCGGCGCCTTGCGCCAGAGCCCTCAAGGGCGACGCAGCCGCCAGCGCAGCTGTACCGATCAGGAGCTTGCGGCGGGAAAACATGTCTTGGGTCATCTGATGTTCCTTTCGAGGTTGGATGTGTGGGCTGGCAGATCAGAGGTCGACCCGCCTGAGCCGCAGGGCGTTGGTGATCACCGAGACCGACGACAGGCTCATCGCCGCCGCCGCGATCATCGGCGAGAGCAGAAGTCCGGTGACAGGGTAAAGCAGCCCGGCGGCGATGGGGACGCCAAGCGCGTTGTAGGCGAAGGCGAAGAACAGGTTCTGCTTGATGTTCCGCAGGGTGGCGCGGGCGAGCTTGCGCGCCCGCACGATGCCCATCAGGTCGCCGCCCAGCAGGGTGATGCCTGCGCTTTCCATCGCAACATCGGCCCCGGTGCCCATGGCGATGCCGACATCGGCGGCGGCGAGCGCGGGGGCGTCGTTCACCCCGTCGCCCGCCATGGCGATCTTGTGGCCGTCGCGGCGCAACTGGTCGATCAGGTCCTTCTTGGCCTCGGGCAGGATGCCTGCGCGCACCTCGTCGATGCCGAGCTTGCCCGCCACCGCCTGCGCCGTGCGTTCGTTGTCGCCCGTCGCCATGATCACCCTTAGCCCTTGGGCATGAAGTTCCCGAATGGCCTGCGCGGTACTCTCCTTGATCGGGTCGGCGACCGCCACGATGCCGACGAGCGCGCCGTCAAGCGCGACGAACATCGCCGTCTTGCCCTCGGCGCGCAGGGTGTCGGCCTTTGACTCGGCCTGCGCGGTGTCGAGCCCCATCTCCCGCATCATCGCCGCGTTGCCTAGCGCCACCGCGCGCCCACCGACCCGGCCCTGTACGCCCTTGCCAGTGACGGCGTCGAAGTCCGTGGCCTCCTGACGCGGCGCACCCTGCGCCTCGGCTCCCTCGACAATCGCCTCAGCCAGCGGGTGTTCCGAGCCACGCTCCAGCGCTGCGGCCAGCGACAACAGGTCGGTCTCGGTGACGTCCCCGAGCGCAACCGTATCGGTCAGCTTCGGCTTGCCCATGGTCAGCGTGCCGGTCTTGTCGACGATGAGCGTATCGACTCCTGCCATTCGCTCCAGCGCCTCGGCGTCCTTGATCAGCACGCCCGCCTGTGCGCCGCGCCCCGCCGCCGTGGTGATGGAGATCGGTGTCGCCAGCCCCAGCGCGCAGGGGCAGGCGATGATGAGGACCGACACGGCCGAGGCGATTGCGAAGACCAGCGCGGGCTCCGGGCCGAAGATCAGCCAGACCACGAAGGCGACGATGGCGATGACCACCACCGTCGGCACGAATATCGCCGACACCCGGTCGGCCAGCCCCTGGATCGGCGCGCGGGACCGCCGCGCGTTCGACACCATCGCCACGATCTGCGCCAGCACGGTATCGGACCCGACCTTGCCTGCCTCCATGACCAGAGAGCCGTTCTTGTTGATCGTGGCGCCCGTCACCTCATCCCCCGGCCCCTTTTCCACCGGCATTGACTCGCCGGTCAGCATGCTTTCGTCCAGCGACGAGCGGCCCTCGATCACCGTGCCGTCGACCGGAATGGCGTCGCCGGGACGGACCCGCAGCCGGTCGCCCTCCATGATGTTCTCCAGCGGCGCATCGTATTCAGTGCCGTCCGGCAGGATGCGCCGCGCGGTCTTCGGCGCCAGATCCAGAAGCGCGCGGATCGCATCCCCGGTGCGTTCTCGCGCTCGGAGTTCCAGCACCTGGCCCACGAAGACCAACGCGACGATCACCACCGCCGCCTCGAAATAGGTGCCGACGCCGTGGCCCATCCGGTACTGTTCCGGAAACACCCCCGGCAGGAACGTCGCGACGAGCGAGTAAAGGTAGGCCGCCGCCACGCCGATGCTGATCAGCGTCCACATGTTTGGGCTGCGGTTCACAATGGAGTCCCAGCCGCGCCGGAAGAAAGGCAAGGCGGCCCAGAGGATGATCGGCGTTGCCAGCACGAACTCGAGATAACTTGCGGTCTGATGCCCGATCCAGTCGCGCACTGGCAGCGCGACCAGTTCACCCATCGTCAGGATGATGAGCGGCACCGCCGCCGCCGCCGAAATCCACATCCGACGCGTGAAGTCGGTCAGCTCCTCGCTGGGCTCATCCGACGGCACCATCGGTTCCAGCGCCATGCCGCAGATCGGGCAGGACCCCGGCGCATCGCGGACGATCTCGGGATGCATCGGACAGGTGTACTGGACGTTGGCCGGAGCAGCCTTCTTCTGTCCGGCGGCCCGGCCCGAGGCGTAGAACCACGGATCCGCCTTGAACTTCGACTGGCATTTCTCCGAACAGAAATGAAAGGTCTCTCCCTGGAACTCGGCGTGACGCCCGTCCGGCTTGACCGCGACCGTCATCCCGCAGACCGGGTCCTTTGCGGTATTCGCCCCCGCCGGAATGTCGGGCGCCGCGTGATGGTGATCGTGCTCCATAGTCTGCCAGCCTTTCGATCTCTTGTTTCAGCTTGCCGCTTCCAGCCGTTGGAAGCTCAAGCTCTTTTCAATGGTGGTCGTGAGCGCCTTCCAGGGCGGGATTCCGTGCGAGGAAGATTCCGACGAACAGGAACACCAGCGCCATGCCGATCGCACCCAGGACGACGATCAAGGGGTCGGACTGCCATTTCATCGCGGCGAAGGCGGCCAGCACCACGGCATCAAGTGCGATTGCCGTCAGCAACACCCAGCCCCGAGCGCCGATTTCTTCGCGCAGATGCCGGAACACGCCGAAATGGATGATCATGTCCATCACCAGATAGAAGAAGGCCCCGAGCGAGGCGATGCGGCTGAGGTCGAAGAAGACCGTCAGGAAGCCTGCGATCACGACGGTGTAGACGAGTGTGTGGTCCTTGATCGTGCCTGGCATCCCGAAATGGCTGTGCGGGATCATCTTCATGTCCGTCAGCATCGCCAGCATCCGCGAGACGGCAAACACGCTGGCGATCAGGCCCGAGGCAGTTGCCACCAGCGCAAGCGCCACCGTCAGGTAGAAGCCGGTTTGCCCGAGGGCTGGTTGGGCCGCTTCAGCCAGCGCGTAGTCCTTCGCCGCCACGATGCGATCGAGCGGCAGGCTGGAGCCGACCGCGAATGCGACCAGCAGGTAGACGACGACGCAGATGGCGATGGACAGGACTATGGCCCGGCCCACGTTCCGATGCGGATTGGTCACCTCGGCGCCGCTGTTGGTGATGGTCGTGAACCCCTTGAAGGCGAGAATGGACAGCGCGACCGACGCCACGAACCCACCCGCACGAAAATCTCCGCCCGACGCTTCGAACGAAATGCCGCTGGCCCACAGACCGGCCGCCCCAAACAGCGCAATGCCGCCCACCTTGAGAATGGCCATGATAATGGACAGCAGCCCGACCGACCGGTTGCCAGAGACGTTCACGAGATAGGCGAAGACGATCAGCCCCACGCCGAGGACCGGCACGAGAATGCTGTCCGGATCGCCGCCGAAGGCTCGCAGGGTGTAGGTTCCGAAGGTGCGAGCGACGAGGCTTTCGTTGATGACCATCGACAGCGCCATCAGGAGAGCTGCGCCCGCCGCGACCGTCGTCGGTCCGTAGGCTTTCTTCAGGATCATCCCGATGCCGCCCGCAGACGGGTATGCGTTCGACATCTTGATATAGGTGTAGGCGCTGAAGGCGGTCACGATGGCGCCGACCACGAACGAGAGCGGGAAGAGAGGCCCGGCGAGTTCGGCGATCTGGCCGGTCAGCGCGAAGATGCCCGCGCCGATCATCACGCCGGTGCCCATGGCTACCGCACCGGAAAGGGTGATGCTGTTCTTCTGGTACTCGCTTCCGGTCATGGATTTCCCTTTTCAGGCTTTTGCCGCATGGCTACCCAAAGCAGTGGCAGGCCCGTCAAGAGGCCGAGGCCAAGTACTGCCCATGTCGCCCGGCCCAGATCTCCGCTCACCGCCTCGCCGCCGAAATGGGCCAGCAGGAAGCTTGCCGGAATGATCCCCGCCAGTGTTGCCAAGGCGAAACGCCAGGCGTGCAATCGGCTCAGTCCGGCCGCGTAGCTGATCATGTCGAAGGACACGAAGGGCATCAGGCGGCTGGCAAGAACCGTCGCCGTCAACGCGTTCTGCGAGCCGAGCAGCCCGGCATCGACGCGGTCCCCGAACACCCGCCGCAGGACGTCATGCCCCAGAACCCGTGCGAGACCGAAGGCGATCAGCGCCCCGAGCTCGGCGCCGATGACGACCTGCACGGTCCCCCAGAGATGTCCGTAGGCCGCTCCGGCCGCCAGTGCGATGGGTGCACTCGGGATTGGGCTGGCCACGACCGCGATGGTCATAAGCGTGACGATCAGGACCGGCCCCCAGAGACCCGCACGCGCCACCAGCGTTTCCAGACGCTCGGGCTCCAGGAGGCTGCGCGCCTCGGCGAACACCGAAGGCGCGAACTGCCAGACAGCGAGCAGTCCGATGCCGAGGATCGCAAGGCCCGCGAGAATGGTGACGCGCAGGCTCATCTCAGACCGCCGCGACGGCCTTCGCCAGGAGGTCGCGCACCTCGCCCGCCACGGCCGTCAGTTCGGCGTTCTCAATCGCCTGCATCGACGCCACAGGATCGATGGCGCTGACTTCCACGCCACCGTCGACCTCGCGCAGGATGACGTTGCATGGCAGCATCGCACCGACGCGCGGTTCGATCCCGATGGCCTGATGCGCCATCTTGGGGTTGCAGGCGCCGAGGATGCGGTAGGCGGGCATCTCGACATCTAGCTTCTTCTTCATCGTCGCCTTGACGTCGATCTCGGTCAGGATGCCGAAGCCGTGGTCGGTGAGGGCCTTCCGCGCGCGAGCGTCGACGTCGTCGATACCGGCGTCGGGGAACATTCGATTGATCGTGTAGGTCATTGCCAACTCCTTTTTTCTATTTCCGAAGATACTTGATCAGCGCTGCTATGGCCAAAACCAGCAGCACGAGGATCAGCAGGCCGAAGAGCCAGCCAAACCCCATTCCGAAACCCATTCCGGGGCCCATGTCGTTCCAGTTCATCATCTCATCCTCCTGATTTTTACCCGCAGGGTGCGTCTTTTGGCCGGCCCTCACGACAACATGGGGCAGGACAGACCAGGATCGGTGCCGGGCGGGGCGCCATGTCCGGACGACCCGCTGGGATCAGACGGACGCCGTGACCGCGAATTCGGTCATCATCCCCGTCGTAAGGTGCGGCATGTGGTGGCAATGCAGCATCCATCGGGCGGCCTCACCGACATCGAGGGCGACATCGACCATCGACATCGGTGGCACGTGAACCGTGTCGCGTAGTGCACCGGCGACCCGACGCCCGTTCAGCCCGACGACCTGGAACACATGGCCGTGCAGATGCATCGGGTGCGCCATCATCGACATGTTGTGGAACGACAGCACGACCCGCTCACCGCTGCGTGCGGTGATCGGCTGGTGCTGGCCCCAGACTGCCCCGTTTATCGTCCAGACGTACGGCTGCATCGAACCGCCCAGCATCAGCATCTGGCTGCGGTCCACGGGTCGATCCGGCAGAGCGTCCAGCGCGATGAGGCGCGCCTCCTGCGCCAGATCGGTGTCGAACGCGGGCGCTTCGGCATCCGCCATTGCATCGAGACGCCGCACTTCGGCACCCTGCGTGGCGAGGATCAGGCCGGTGCGCTCGCGCGCGCCTTCGCGCAGGGCGAGGATCGGCCAGGCGCCGCCTTCGTGCGGCAGGTCGATCTCGATGTCCAGACGCTGGCCCATTGCCAGACCGAACCGCGTGCCGGCGAGAGGTTCGACCGCGTGCCCATCTACCGCGACCAGCCGCGCCTCGGCACCGCCGGTCTCGATCCAGAATACCGTCGCCGCAGCGGCGTTGATGACCCGAAGCCGGATACGGCCACCGCGCTCGACCTGGACCACCTCCGGGTCCGACAGGGTCCGGTCATTGGCGAGATAGGCGTCCCAGTCATAGTCGTTCAGGTCCATGGCCATGCCGCCCATCTGGCCGCCCATACCCATCATCCCGCCCATTCGGGGCATGTTGCCCATCGGCATGCCGCCCGTGGCGCCATGGCCCATGGCCCCGTGATCCATGCCCTGCATCGCCCCCATGCCTCCCATGGGAGCGCCCTGATCGGGCAATGCACCGGCACCATGGCCCGCGCCGTGCCCGCCGCCATGACCTGCGCCGATCTCGGCCAGAACCTCCTCGGGGGCCTTGAAGGAGAAGTCATGAAGGAACATCACGACGTCTTGCCGGTCGGCAGCAACGTCCTCGGCCGAGCGCACGATCAGCGGCGCGGCGAGCAGCTGCATCTCCTGGGTGGGCACATGGCTGTGCATCCAGTGCGTGCCGGGCCGTGCCTCGAAGTCGTAGGATCGGGTTTCACCCGGTGCGAGGAGGGGCATCGGCATGTCCGGCACACCGTCCTGCGCGTTGGGCGGGATCTGTCCGTGCCAGTGGATGATGGTACCGACGTCCAGGTCGTTGGTCAGATCGACCCGGAACCTCTGGCCGGGGTCGAGGATCAGTCCCTGACCGCCGGGGCCGGCAAGCCCGAAGACCGTGGCAGCGCGACCGTCGATGTCGAGCGTGCGCGTCGCAGCGGAGAGGCTGATCGGCGCCACCCCTTGCGCGAAGGCGATGCGGGGCAAGTGTGCAGCGCCAATGGCGGCCGCACTTGCGGCAAGAAAGCCGCGTCGAGAAAGCATGTTCATGGTCGTCTCCTCGGGACTTCCGTCCCGTTCATCAATACCGATGGGGCGCCTCGGGCGTCTGCCCGGGCGCGCTCAGAGGAGACGGAGCTTGGGAGGTCGTTCGTTCAGTCCCGGCGCACGGCTGACGTGGATTGCCGCGGACGGGACGTCATGACTGGCGGCGCCGTAGGCGTGCCCGGCTTCCTCGCCTGCCGACGTCAGGAAGGCAGAGAGGCCTGCGCATACGAACTCGCACATCTCGGCATCGGCCGATCCACAGTGCTCTCCAGCGTCACAGTCGAAGCCCGAAATGACCGGAGAGTGCATCATGTCGGCGACATGCATCGCGTGATCCACACCGGAATTCATGCTCATGCGTGTCGCATGCGCGGAGGTCACCGTCGTCACCACGGTGATCGCGAGTATGGCAAGCATGGTGACGACACGTTCGAGCATGCTGCAAAGATAGGCATTGCTCACGAGAATGTCCATTGTCGCAGGCGCCTCGCCGCTGGCACAACGTGGTCTCGACCAAACGCGAATGTTATTCCGCAGTGATCGGCGATAGACGTCTTGAAAAAAGCTCTCCGAAATACTGTCGTGATCGGTCTGGTCGTCGGAGGTGTGATCCTCGCGGTCTTTGCTGGCTGGCGTTATGCCGGTACCGCATCCACCGCCGTGGCGTCGGCGGACATCATCGCGCAAGGACGCCAGATCTATGCGGATCAGTGCGCCGCCTGCCACGGCGCGGAACTGGAGGGCCAGCCGGGCTGGCGCTCGCCGCTTCCGTCCGGCCGGTTGCCGGCGCCACCCCACGACGCCAGCGGCCACACCTGGCACCATCCTGACGATGTCCTGTTCCGCATCGTTAGGGAAGGCACCGCCGCCGTGGTCGGCGGCGGATACGAGAGCGACATGCCCGGCTTCGCAGACGTGCTGAGCGACGCGGACATCCGCGCCGTTCTCGACTACATCAAGAGCACATGGCCAGAGCGCGAGCGCCGATACCAAGAGAGGGTGTCGGAGGCAAACTGACATTCCCCATGGTCGTCGGCTGCTACTCGCGCCAGGCCAGTTCGCAGACCGAGTTAGAGGAACGTCGCCGACCAGGTCAGCACCATGAAGCCGCCGAGCGACTGCATCATGTTGACCATCCGTATCGGCCCGGTTGCCTCGATCTGCGTGTACCCGAGCGTGGCGAAGTTGACGCCGGAGAAGTAGATCAGGCCGCTCCAGCATGGGTCGTAGCTGCCGTCGAAGCCTCCCACGCCCCAGCCCTGCAGCGCCCTGTAGACTGCGGCGAAAGCCAGGATTTCAATCGTGTGGAGCGCGAGCAGCCCGACGAACGCCACCATGATCGCCGCCTGCGGTCTCTCTTTCGAGTTCGGCTTCACGCCCCGGACGGCCAATAGCCCCGTAGTGGTGCGCGACCAGATGGCGGCCACCAGCGCGAAACCGAGCAGAAGCCCGATTCCAGTTGCAGCATGTTGAGCACTCGCGGCGGAACAGTACCCCGAGGTTTATGTTCTCAGCGCTCGGCCCTGCGGCATGGCAGCGGAACCATCGCCCTGCCGATGATCTGATCTCAGGCCTCACGTTCCGGATCAAACGCAAGAAGCCGCAGCGCGTTCAGTGTGACGAGCACCGTCGCGCCGGTATCTGCAAGGATCGCGATCCACAGCCCGGTAATGCCGAGGATCGTCGTCACCAGAAACACCGCCTTAAGGCCGAGCGCGATCGCCACATTTTGCCTGATGTTCGCCATGGCTGCGCGAGCAAGGCGAATCTTGCCGGCCACATCGGTCACGCGATTGCGCAGGATCGCGGCGTCGGCGGTTTCAAGCGCGACGTCCGTTCCGGAGCCCATGGCAACTCCGATGTGGGCGGTGGCGAGCGCAGGGGCATCGTTGATGCCGTCGCCCACCATCATCACGCGGTCTCTGGCGGTCATCTCACGGATCGCGGCGACCTTGCCTTCGGGCATCAATTCGGCGCGATGGTCAATGCCCAGCCCAGCGGAAATGGCTGCTGCCGTGCGCCGGTTGTCGCCGGTCAGCATCACAGACGCGATGCCAAGCGCCTTGAGTTGCTGCACCGCGCGGGCGGCATCCTCTCGGGGTTCGTCCCGGAGCGCTACGAGTCCGACCAACTGGCTCCGGCGGAAGACCGCGACGACTGTCTTGCCTTCATCTTCCATGCCGACCACCGCCCGGAGCGCGTGGTCGTCCAACACACCGCGCTCCCCGGCGAACCGTGGAGAGCCCACCCAGGCGGTTTCACCCTCAACGACTGCTTCGGCCCCTTTGCCCGGAAGCGCTTTGGCGGCGGTCGCGGCCAGGAACGGCGCTCCCGCAGCTTCCGCGCGGGACAGGATCGCCTCCGCCAGAGGATGGCTCGACCCCGCTTCGACGGCGGCAGCCAGCGCCAGCACCTCTGTCTCCGATCCCGAGATCGGCACCACGTCCGTGACGCGCGGCCGTCCGTGGGTCAGGGTTCCGGTCTTGTCGAATGCGACATGCGTGGTGGCCGCCGCGGCCTCGATCACGGCGCCTCCTTTCATCAGCAGCCCGCGACGCGCGCCTGAAGAAAGCGCAGAGGCGATGGAAGCCGGTACCGAGATCACCAGCGCGCAGGGGCATCCGATCAGGAGAAGCGCGAGCGCCCGGTAGATCCACGTATCCCAGCCTTGCCCGAACGCGAGGGGCGGGACGATGGCCACCAGCACCGCAACTCCGACGACGGCCGGCATGTAGATGCGGCTGAAACGGTCGATGAAGCGCTCGGTCGGGGCCCGGGCGCTTTCCGCTTCCTCGACCAGCCGGATGATACGGGCAATGGTGTTGTCCTCGGCCGACTTGGTGACCCGAACACGCAGCGCCGCCTCGGAATTGATGGAGCCGGCAAAGACGGAGGCACCGGGTTCCTTCAGCTTCGGCACACTCTCGCCCGTGACGGCGCTCTCATCGACGCCCGAGGTGCCCTCGATAACTTCGCCATCTGCCGGGACCCGGTCTCCCGGGCGCACCAGAACGATCTGGTCCACCTGCAGCTGGTCGGCTGGTATCACCCGAGTCCGGCCGCCGATCTCCAGGATCGCGGTCTTCGGTACCAGACGAGCGAGCGCCCGGATCCCGTCGCGGGCCTTGTTCGCCGCAACACCTTCGAGAACCTCCCCGACGGCGAAGAGGAAGACGACGAGCGCCGCTTCCTCGGCGGCGTCGATGACGAGCGCGCCGCTGGCGGCGATTGTCATCAGCATCTCGATCGTGAACGGCATCCCCGCTCTGGCGGACGCGACGGCGCGGCGTGCGATAGGGGCGACACCAATGAGCGTCGCGAGGATGAATGCCCACGTTGCCACATCCTGGGAGGCGAGCAGTTTCACGGCCCATGCCGCCGCGAGGAGGAGACCGGTGCCGATCACCAGTCTGCCCTTCGCGGTCTGATACCAACGCGAACCGGGCCCGGGACCGCTCTCGGGCCCTGTCGATCCAGCGTTGGGCTCGAGTCCTGCGGCATCTCGCGAGCCGTCCGCACGGGACGCTTGCTCATCGTCCGGCAGCACGAAGCCTTTCCGATCGGGGCTCGATCCTTTCGCCGCGATCCCGTAGCCGAGCCGCTTGACGATTGCTTCGATCTGGTTGCGAGGGGTCTGCCCTTCATCCAGAGTCAGCCGAAGCCGCTCGGTCATTAGCGCCACATCGACGTCGCTCACGCCAGGCAGGCGTTCGACCGCACCCCGGACCTTGCCGGCGCACGACGCACAGTCCATCCCGGAAACCGTCCATTCGTAGGTTGCACTGTCGTTCGCCGTCATCACGCCCTTCCAACCCGCCCAGCGGGCAACATTGTATTTGCTGAGTCGGGAACCTAAGGTCTCTAGTAGCTATAGCTTCAAGAGGAAATCTGATGCTCACCATCGGAAAATTGGGCGAAGCGGCCGGCGTGAAGGTTCCGACGATCCGCTACTACGAGCAGATCGGGCTCCTGCCGGAGCCAGATCGCAGTGCCGGGAACCAGCGGCTCTATGGGCAGTCGGCACTGGATCGGCTAGCCTTCATCCGCCATGCGCGGGAGCTCGGTTTTCCGCTGGACGCTATCCGAGACCTTCTGAGTCTCTCTGACAGACCCGATCAATCCTGCGCAGCCGCCGATGTCATCGCCAGGGCGCAGCTGGCCGAGGTTGAAAGCCGCCTTGCGCGCCTGACTGCGCTGAAAGGCGAACTTGAGCGCATGGTCGTGCAATGTGCAGGCGGTCGGATTGCCGATTGCCGGGTCATTGAAGTTCTGGGCGACCATTCGCTATGCGCAACCGATCACCAGCATCCGGAGAGCGAGGCGGCATCGTGAAAGCACCCGGCACCCTCGCCATCTACATCGGTGCCGCTCTGGCCGAGATTGCGGGCTGCTTTGCGGTCTGGGCATGGATGCGGCAAGGCGCGAGCGCGCTCTGGCTGGTCCCCGGCCTCCTGAGCCTGGCCGTCTTCGCTTGGCTCCTGACCCTTGCCCCCTCCGATTTTGCGGGGCGGGCCTACGCAGCTTATGGCGGGGTCTATATCGCAGCCTCGCTCCTCTGGCTGTGGCTCATCGAGAAGCAGCGCCCGGACACTTGGGACCTGACAGGTGCCGCAATCTGCCTCGCCGGTGCGGCCGTCATCCTGTTGGCGCCGAGGGCGGCTGGTGGATGATCGGGGGTGCTCTCCAAGATCAAGGCAGCCGACTGCCGCTCATCGTTGCCGACATCACGATAGAGCCAACCTTTGCGGACGGACTCCCGCTCTTCCAGCGTAGCAGCTGTGCGCATCAAATAAAATCAATGACTTATACTGGAGAAGGTTGGACGTCAGACCCATCCCCTCCGCCATTTCTACCGTGTCGAACGTTCTCCGCACGCGGATGCGGGGCCGAAAGGCCAAGGAACCGCGCGGTTCGCGCGCGAACCTCTGGACTGCGACGCTGGGATACGCAGCACCGAGCGTTCTCCCTCTGACCTTTTTCTCTCAACCTCTGGACTGCGCCGGCGCCAGTACGGACTTCTAAGCATTTGGAATAGTGTAATAATTTACTTCGATCTCATTGCGGATTTGACATCCCCTCCGCCCGACCAGATTCCGTATCATCACCTGAGATCATCGCGCCAGGTCGTCGAGAAACTCGGACGCCGGATCGACGCCGGTGATCAACAGCCGGTCGCGGGCGCGGGTGCAGGCAACATAAAGCAGGTGCCGTTCGGTGTTGTAGACCTCCTCCAGGTCGGACTCGTCTGCCACCGTCTCGATCCGCTCCTGCAGCGGCAGGACCTCGTCGTCGCACGCCATGACCGCGACAGCCCGGAACTCTAGCCCCTTGGCCAAGTGCATGGTGCTGACTGCCACTCTCCCCGGTTCTGCCTCGACCTTGTCGCTCAGTTCGACGGCTGATGCGCCGGCGGTCTTGATCGCGCCCCGCGCGCGTCTCAGTTGCTCGCCGGTGCGAACGAACAGCCCGACCTCGTGCGGCTGGCAACCTTCTTTCAGGCGATCACCGAGCCAGCGCCCGACCGCTTCGCTCTCCTCCGCGGCGGTGTCGAAGGTGCAGATCTCGGGCACCGGTCCGTTGAACACCGAGATCGTGCCGCGGCGGCTCTCGGTATTGCCGTCGACGTCGGAGATGTTCGCCGGCAGTAGCCGGTCCGCCTGGGTGCGGATCTGGTGGGACGTGCGGTAGTTGATTCGCAATGTGTGCGATCGTCCGCGCACATCGATGCCGAGCGATTTCCACGAGAAGGGCTGCTGAAAGATGCGCTGCCCGAGATCGCCGGCAAAGAACAGTCCGTCCGGAGTATGAGAGACCTGTGCGGCCAGGAAGCGGGCTTCGGCGACGCCAATGTCCTGCGCCTCGTCGACCACCGCGAAATCGAACGGGTGCTTCTGCGTCCCTGCGTAGTGGGCCGCCAGCCGGCCGAAGACGCCGGACCATGTCACCGCCTTGCGCTCGGCGAGACCGGCGCGCAACTGCTCGAAGATCGACCAGAGGGATTCCCGCTGCTTGCCGCCGATCCGTGTCTTGCGGCCAAGGCGCGAGACGTCCCGGTACCCCTCCCAGTTCTCGATCTGCCAGGCGTCGACGACCTCCGACCATTCTCCGGCGAGGAAGGGCAAGGAGAACTTCTGGCCATCGTCCTGTCCCGCCGCCTTTGTGAGCAGCGTGTGAACAAGCGACGGCGACGCGATGTTCGGCTGTCCGAAAAGGCTGGAATAGAGATCATAGGCGACGCCCGTGATGGACTGCACCGTGATCCGCGCCAACACGCCGGGTTCGTTTCCGGCCAGATGCTGCAGCTTCACCTTCAATGCATTGGCCAGCGCATTGGAGAACGTCGTCAGCAGAACGCGCGCCTGTGGCTGTGCGCGCGCCAGATGCACCGCGCGATGCAGGGCCACCACCGTCTTTCCCGTGCCCGCGGAACCTGAAATCCTGGCCGGCCCCGAATAGCTGCGCTCCACATATTGCAGCTGGTCGGGATGCAGGAAGACCGCCCATTTCTCCCAGGGATAGTCGAGCGCGCGCTGCAGTTCCTCGATGTTGGTCAGAACCCGGAAACGCCGCTGCGCATCGGGATGGGCGAACGGGTCCGCCTCCACGGGTGCCGTCATCGGCGGCTCCGGCGCCTCGCCGACTGCCAGCTTAAGGAGCGCTTCCTGGGCCTCCTGCGGCAGATGGGAGATGATGTCGAACAGGGTGTCCTCGGTCGCCAGGCGGACGTCGTTCACCCACTCCTCGGGAACGCCGAAACCCATCAACTCGAACTTGCGCAGATTGTCGAACAGCTTCGGCTTCGCGGCAGGTGCTGCAGCGACCGGTTCGGGAACCTCCTTTGGCCTGAAGATCTCCACCTCTTCGACGCGCTCGCGCACCTCGACGAGCTGCATCGCGCCCGTCGTCGGGTGCCGCTCGATCTTGCGCCGTTCGGCCCATTTGTAGGCGTCGTCGTGGTGATCGACATAGACGAGCAGAAGGCTCGATTGCGTGCGGTGGACGATCAGCCGGATGTCGGCGTTCACCCGCACCGACCAGAAGTTCGGGTCCTTGGCGCGGTCCAGCTTGTGAAAGGAAAGCCCGGGCGCGGAGGCATCGAGCTGCAGGTCGAATGCGGTGGTCTTGACCGCCTTCTGTTCCTGCGCCGTCAGCCTGGAGAGGCTGCCAGTGAACGTGTCGGCGATCCGGAAATCCATCATGGAACAAGTGCTTGGCTATTCTTCTTCGAGATATGCAGAAGTCAGAAGATTCTTTATTCCACCGGTACGGCGCTTGCGGACAAATATACCGAACCCGAGATCACGGACCAAACCTGCGGCAATATCGAGAAGCCGGGAAGCCGTGCCCTCAATCCTCTGAATCTCTGTCATGTCATTGTGATTCAGCAACTCATTGAGGAAAAGCAGGTCCATCGCCGACGAATCCAGCCAGTCGACTTCTTTGGAGTAGCCCGCAATCCAGTGTACTCCAATTTCCCTCTCGAACAGGAATGCAGCCAGACGTTCGGACGCAAACAGACAAGATCCGAGATGCAGCCCCCTGAGCTTGGATCTGTCCGTGTCTTTGATCTGGGACAACAGGTTCCGCAACTCTGTTCGGCTAAGTCGCTGGCCGCTCAGCGTTTGGAGGCCGTCGAAATCGCCGTGCATGGCGAGACAAAGATATCGGCATTCGGGGTAGGCGCCGATCCGCGGAATTGCCTCCTTGAGCCCTGCCTCAGAGTTCGCCATTTCGTAGTGATAGGCATTCGGGTTCTCGCAAGCGATATTTGCCACCAGATCGAATAGACCGCGCACTGAGATATTCTGTTTGCGCAACCAGTTGCTTTCAATGACTGCTAGTCCTGTATGCTTCATGTCGCCCTCCTCCCAGTTATTGTTTCGCTCACTCCACCGAAAACACCTTCATGACCTCGTCGCCGAGATGGTTGATCACCTTTACTGCGATCCGGCCGGACGCCGGCTTCGGGAAGGGGCGTGACGTGTCGCTGTGGAGGCTTTCCCACGCCTCCTGGTCGATCTCGGCTTTCAGCGTCGTCTTCAGCGCCTTGTAGGGATCGTTGGCGCCGAGGAAGTAGGCGTGGCGGACGAAGAAGCTTTCCTCGTCGTAGTCGGTGTCCAGCATCCACAGCGCGATGCCGTCGGTGCCCTCGCTCACCACCTCTCCGGTCTGTGGCTTGAAGACGTCGACGCCGAACACCTTCACCCGGATCATGCCGTCGCCGTCATCCTCGATCTTGATGTCGGGCTCGCCGAAGATGACGAACAGGTTGCCGGCGCCGGTCGATTTCAGGTCGCCGCCCATATGAAGGTCTGGGTTCATGCGCGCCTTGAGTACCGGCACGCGGCCGAGCTTGTCGAACTCGGCGGAATGGGCGTCGTAGTTGAAGGCGCAGGCGATCAGCACGTCGAACCCGGCATCGCCCGCCTCGCGCGCCGCGGCGACGAGATCGGGGCGCGAGACGGTGCCGAATTCCGGCCCGATGAAGATGCCGGCGCGTTTCTGCCTGTCGCCCTCCATGAAGAGCCCTTCCGCGCAGATGAAGCGGCCGGGCCAGCCGGTGAGCGCGGTGAAGGTGATCCGGTCCTCCTTGTGCGCCTGCTGCACGCCGGCGGACTTCAAATTCTCCATGATCATCTGCGCGAAGTCGGTCGTCGCTTCGTCGCGATCCCGCGCGGCGCGCGCGCCCTCGGAAGCCTGCAGGATGTCGATCAGTTCGTCGTTCCAGTCGACCGCCAGCGTGCGGTGCGGCGACAGGCTTTCGACCGTGAAGGGCCCGGCGACGCGGACCTTCGAATTGTCCGGGTACGGCTTGTCGTAGAGATATTCGAACTCGGCCTTGGCGGCGATGGAGGCGTCGATCTCTTTCTGCCGCGCGATCCGCGCTTGCCAGAACCGTTCAAGTGCCCCCTTGGCGGATTCGGGCCAGCTTTTCGGCGCCTCGCGCGGAATCTCCCATTCCATGAAGCCGCCGGCGGGAACGGACTCGCCGGAGGGCAGCGTCACCTCCCCCTCCTCGCGGAAGTCGATTGTCTTGCCGACGCGGCCGCCGGTTTCGACCTTGAAGGGTTCGGCATGACCCTTCAGCGCCGCGTTGAGCGCAGCCCGCGCCTCCTCGACGGCGGGCTGCATGCGCTCCCAGATCACGTCGATCTCAGTGTTGTTGGCGATCGACTTCAGGGTGATGTGCGGCACGCGCTCGTAGACGAAGCCCTGGCGGATGTCGCCGCGCGTCGGCGTCGTGCGCGGCGCCGAGCGTGTCACATGCGCTTCCTTCAGCTGGCCCTCGGGCGAGTCGGCGAGGACGTACCAGGGATAGCGCGCGCCCATCAGCCGCGAGCGGGCAAGCGCGATGGCGACGCGGCTCGTATCGATGGTGATCCAGCGCCGGCCCCATTGCTCGGCGACATAGGCGGTGGTGCCAGAGCCGCAGGTCGGGTCCAGCACGAGGTCCCCGGGGTCGGTGGTCATCAGGATGCAGCGTTCGACGACCTGCGAGGAAGTTTGCACAACATATACTTTTGGATCAGACGCAAATCCTACTCTAATATCATTCCAAATATTGTTAATTGGCGATACACTGAAATCAAACATAAATCTCCTATAATTTAGGTGCTTACCTTTTCCTATTAGACGCCCCGATCTAAACAAATTAATCATACCGGCTGGCGTAGTCTTCCAGTGATTTGCCTTTGTCGGTGTATAGCTGCGCCCATAGAATTTTGCAGGCTTGGAAAGCGTTTCACTCCATCCCGATGATGTGAGATTTTCTGTTTGGAATAATTTTAGTCTCTTCTCAATTCCGCTACCTTCGACACTGGATCTTGAATATTCATCAAATGTTTCAGGATCCAAAAAGCGGTTGTACCCTTGAAATACATCCGGATCTTTCTCAAAGTACAGTTGACGGTATTTTAGTTGTTCGTATCTCTTACAATACCACAAAACATAATCACACACAGAAGCTACAGAATTTACCCGGGCGACTGGACTATTTGCCCCCGTCGTTTTTCGAAATACAATCACCGCACATAAATTCTCCTCCCCGAACACCTCATCCATCAGTGCCCGCACGCGGTGGACATTCTCGTCGCCGATCTGCACGAAGATGCTACCGCTCTCGTGCAGCAGGTCGCGCGCGACAGTGAGCCGGTCGCGCAGATAGGTGAGATACGAGTGTATCCCGTCGCGCCAGGTGTCGCGGAAGGCGCGGACCTGTTCGGGCTCGCGCGTGATGTGGTCCTTCGCGCCGTCCTTCACGTCGCGCGAGGTGGTTGACCACTGGAAGTTCGAGTTGAACCTGATGCCATAGGGCGGGTCGATATAGATGCACTGCACCTGGCCGCGCAGGCCTTCGCGCTCGGCCAATGACGCCATGACAGAGAGCGAGTCGCCCGAGATCATGCGGTTCGACCAGTGCTGGTCGTGGGCGTAGAATTCGGTCTTGGCCTCCAGGTCGGGGAGCCCGTTGAAGTCCGCGAAGAGATCCGCGAAGTTTCCTTGCGCCCCTGTCGCGCCTGCTGCCGTCCCCGCCTCCCGAGCGGCGGCCTCGTCGGCCCGCGCCTTCGCCCCGCGCTTCAGGTCGTCGATGATGACCTTGGGCTGCACTTTCTCCTGGATGTAGAGCGGCGGGGCGGAGACGATGAGGTCCGACCAGTCCTGCTCGTCCTTGCCGCGCCAGACCAACTGCGGATCGAGATCGCGGTTGCGGCGTTCATAGGCGAGCTGAACCGGTGTCTTGTCCTCCTCGCGCATGACGCTCTCGAACTCGGCCGTCGGGATGTTCCTGCGCGTCGCCGCATCGTGCTTCAGCGTTTCGACGGAGACGGGTCTCTTCGCCATCAGACTGCACTCCAACCCGTCGGCGGAATCACCACTCGCACTCCGCCTCCCTCGATCATGAGAAACGGGGCGACCATCGCTTCTCCAAGAGTCGTCACCTGAAACCTTTCGTCTCCACAGGTGACGCACCCGCTCTCAAGCAGAGCGCGCATAACGGCGCGATCTGGCCACAAATAACCGTCGTCCAACGTTATGCCTTCCAAACGAATACGGCCCTGTGCGATATCGAGATAGGCACAAAAGTAAGCCACCGTGCGAGGATTGCGCCAATCGGGTGTCGTTCCGCTGTTCTCGCGCCACCAGGTTTCGGCGTGACCCGATTTATTTGGTCCGTTCTTTACAGTTTTGTTTGTGGAAGCTTCTTTGCCATCCAGAAATTGCGTCCAGTGAACAAGCCGCGTCCGTGCATCGTCAAAAAGCATCTGAACTCTCCCAGATAGATGGGCTTTCGATCCGCGCTACATGCTTTCAAACTTAGGCAACGCCCTGTTTGGAATACCTCGCCGTCACCGCCGATGACTCTTGAGCAGACGTACACGGTACCGATACGGGGACGTTTCCTCGACACGGACAATGTCGCCCGCCACGGCATCGTTTGCGGCAAAGAATCGCCGCACCCATGCGCGCTTGCGGAAGAATGCCTTTGTACCGTCGATGTCAGTTTCAACCGGCGAAGGGCCGCCCCAGTCTACGAGCGCACTCCTGACGGCCGCCTTCGACCTGTTCGATCCGCCGATCAGATCGGCAGGAAATCGATGCAGGAACCCCCGCATGTAGAAATGATTGTTGGGTGGGTTCAGATTCCCCTGGGTGATCTCGACCTCTCCCCACATTCCGGACATCGCGTTTTCACTCACTCGTTTGTGCATCAGACCGCCTCCCGAGCGACCAATTTGTCGATGAGATTGTTGAACTCAGCCTCGATCTCGTAGACCTCCGTGAACTCGGCGAAAGCCCAGCGACCGTATCTCTCCAGGTTGTTGACGCCCGGCACCCAGTAGGCCCGCATGGTGTTCGCCTTTTCCTTCGCATCCTCGCCCCGAAAGCCCTTGATCTCGACGATGAGGTTCAGCGGCTCGGGCCCGCCGTCGTCCACCCGAACGATGAAGTCCGGGATGTACTTTCGCGGCGTCGAGCCCATCAGGTAGGGCACTTCGAAGCCGAGGTTCTGGTTCTTGACGTAGGCGCGGACCTTCGGATGCGCCTCGGCCACCCGGCAGAACTCCGCCTCCCAGTCGCTGTCGCAGACGACCCAGTTCACATGGCACTTCTGCGGGTCGGTCTGCCAGCGCGTCTCCTTCGAGGTGGTAAAGTTCACGAACGCCGTCGAGCCGGTGGGATTGTAGGCGTCCAGGATCGCCTTGACCGGGCGATCGCCGGCGAGCGTTTCGGTGATGGCGGCCTTGATCCGTTCGGCCGCCATGTCGGCGATCTCCTTGTAGATGAGCTGTGCCGGATAGGTGCCGCCCGAGCACTTGAGGTAACCGCCCTCCAGCCATTGGCGCGTGATGCGCTTCAGCTGCCCGAACAGGTGGAGCTTCGGCTCGTCGCCCGGATCGCGGTACTTGTTGTAGAGAAGATGCCGCGCGAGGTGGAACAGGACGGTCGAGGATCGCATGTCCTCCAGGTGAGCGACCGTCAGGTCGACGCCCTCGCCGATGATGCCCAGGTTTTTCGTCACCGACGGCCCGACAAGCTCCGGTGTCAGGTGGAGGACATGGTCCGGCCGGAAGGTTGCCTTCAGCCGCTCGTCCGGCAGTTCGACGCGGTAGCCTTCCACGCGCGGAAAGACGATCTCCAACGCATCGCGGTCCGGCTTGACGGCATGGACCCGCACCGTCTCGCGCGGCTTGGCCGGCGGGGAGATGACCGGTTTGGCTGCGAAGTCGAACGGGATACCGAGCACATCGGCATACTCGACGTTGAACAGCCCCTTCTCGTTGAGATCGTAGGACTGCCGGCGCAGGCCGCGGCCGACCACCTGCTCGCACAGAAGCTGCGTGCCGAAGGCGCGAACGCCGAGAATGTGGGTGACGGTGTTGGCGTCCCATCCCTCGGTCAACATCGAGACCGAGACGACACAGCGCACCTGTTCGCCAAGTCGACCCTCCTTGCCGACGGTGTTCATCACCTCGCGCAGGAGTGTCGCGTCGTCGATGCTGTCGGCGGCATGGACGTCGCCGGTGCGCTCGATCATCTCGCGGCGAAAGCGCTCGATCTCGTCGCCCGCCATTTCACGGAAGTCCTTGTCGAGGGCTTCGCCGGATTCAAGCTGCGCCGAGTCGATCAGGATCGTATTCGGGCGTGCGATGCGGTTGCCGTAGTCGTCATAGTTGCGGAACAGGGCGAGGCGGCCGTTTTCCAGCGTCGTCGAGCCGTCGTCGTTCTCGCGATTGAATCCGGAGATGTACTTGTAGATCAGCTCCGAGGTCGAGGTGTTGTTGCACACGACGATGAAGACCGGAGGCACCCCGATGCCTTCGTTGTCCCAGAGATCGAATGTCTTCTGATAGTGGCCATAAAGCGCTTCGAGTGCGGTCAGGAGCTCGGCAGGCAAGCTGAGCGGATCGAGCGATCTCCCGGCACTGCGGCCCTTCTTGGGGAGCTTCTTGCCGATGTGATCCCACAGATTGCGGAACTTGGGGGTGTCGCCCCCGGGGATGTTATCGGCGACCGGCACGCGCGGCAGTTTCACGATGCCGCATTCGATCGCATCCATCAGCGAAAAGTCGCTCATCGTCCAGGGGAACAGGGTGCCTTCCGCATAGCCCGAGCCGCGCAGAAAGAACGGGGTGGCTGACAGGTCGTAGACGAGCGGAATGCCGAGCTTGCGTTTGACCGCCTCGAGCCCGGAAATCCACATCCGCGCCGCTTCGTTGTTGGCCTTCGCCTCGTCCTTGTCCTCCCCCTTGAGATCAGCCTCCGTCTCGCCTTCGGCGTCCTTCACCCGCTCGCGATAGCAGTGATGCGCCTCGTCGTTCAGCACAACGATGTTTCTCATGCCCATCAATTCGGGCATGACCCGCTGGAGCATCTGGCCTTCGGTTTCCAGCGTCTTGAGCGTCTCGCCGCGCCAGCCTTCCAGGGCGGTACGGGTGCCCTTCGAGATTGAGATCCGCTCGCGCAATTTGAAGGCGTGATAGTTGGTAATGACGATCTTGGCCCGGTCGATATCGGCGAGCATGTCGGGCGGCACGATCTCGCGGTGCCGGTAGTAGCTTTCCGGATCGTTGGGCAGCAGGACACGCAGTCGGTCCTTGATGGTGATGCCCGGTGCGACGATCAGAAACCCACGCGAGAATTGCTTGCTGTTTGGATGGCGGACCGCATTGACAGTTTGCCAGGCGATCAGCATCGCCATCACGGTCGTCTTGCCTGCCCCGGTGGCCAGCTTCAGCGCCAGGCGCATGAGTTCCGGATTGGCCTGCGCGTTGCCGCCCTCGATGTGGGCCCAGAACTTTTTCGCCCGGGCGCCGAGCTTCGGCGCGACCTCGGTTAGCCAGATCGCCGTTTCGACTGCTTCAATCTGGCAGAAGAAGGGGCGGATCCCCTCGAATTTGTGGTGGCGCCAATGCGTCAGTAGGCGCGCGGTTTCCGGCGTGACCAACCATTGGTCGGGGTTCGGAAAGTTGCGCCAGGTTTCGACGTAAGTGCGTATTTCGTTGATGATCGGGGTGGGATTGTACTCCTGCTCCTCGTTCGACAGATCATCGTCGCCGCCAAGGATCAGCGAGGCCTGTTTCTGGTTCTGGCGGCGCTTCTTCGGTTTCGGAACCGGTGTGATCAGATCGGAACGCCGACGCATCTCGATGATCCGGTTCGTCGGCTGTCCGTCCTCGTCAAGCTCCCAATGCTGGCGGGGAAATGCGTAGGGCGAATTGAGAATCGGGCGTTCGAAAAACGACTCGCTCACGCTGGAAGCTCCCCATTGTCCTGCCGCGCCAGACCGGGAACGGTTGCATCCCGATTGAACAGAACGATCTTTTGGTCTTGAGGCCCCCCTGCCGTGGGACCGGTATCCAGACCGAGCCTGCGCAGTGCGTAGTAGAGCAGCGCCCTTCGGACCGGGAGAATCGTGTGCGCCGGCGTGTGGGAGGCCGGCGTCGGGTTCAGGAACTGTGGGGCAAAAACTGCGCTGCGGACGTACGCACGCACACTATTGCCGTAGTGCATGTTCTGCGGCGTCATTCCTGTTCAGCGGTCCAGGTCGGTCGACGCCTGGTTCACCAAAACACCTAACGCCTCCACCAGATCGCCCCGATTCATGTGCCCCTCCCAATACACCCCCGGCAACCCGATGAACGTGAGCTGGCGTCCGGCCCCAGCCCAGTTAGGGCTTAGCTGTCGCCCCCTGGACTCCCAATGACACGGCTCACTCGCAAACAAGGCATGCCCATTTACTAGGCTATTCGGTCAGGCTAGTGCGGAGGAAATCGCCGAGCAATAGAAACTCGACAGGCGTTGCGATTTTTTGGTGCATCTGCCGGACGTCAAAGGCCCAGTGCAACCCGCTGTGCGGCCCAATCGAGCGGTAGGGGCTTAGCCAGGGCGTCCACATGAAGGCCTACCGGATGCCTTCCGTCGAGAATAGCCTCAACGATGTCCGGGGCCAGCAGGGTTAAGCGCAGGATCCGGCTCAGATATGATGAGTTGATTTTTTGGCCGTCGGCCAGCTCTGTCACAGAGGCGTAGCATCCTCTTTCCAAGAGGCGCTGCCAGCGGTGGGCCCGGGCAATCGCCTTGATTATGGTGTTGTCGACGAGCCGGCGTGGTTCATCCCGACATGCGCCTCCCGGAAGGATCACCTGCTTGCGTCCGCCACGCTTCACGATGCGGAACGGGACGTGGAGTGTGATTGTCTCCGGGATTCGCGTGCCGCGGTTCACGCCGCTTCTCCGATCCCGCCTGCCAGCATCTCGCCCGCGAGGCCGCCGAGGCCGTTTGCGCGGAGCCGGACGTTGAATGCGTCCGTTCCGAGGTCGACGCGCTCGACCAGCAGCGCCACCATGCGCGCCTGCTCGGCGGGGAAGAGCTCATCCCACAGGGGATCAAGCTGCTGCAGGGCTACGCGCGCATCGGCCTCAGTGACGTCGTCGTCCTGCGCCCTCGCCGCCTTCGACGTCCCCGCCACGATCTCGGGCTGGCGGAACACCGCACGCAGTTGAGCCACGACCACGGCCTCGATCTCGCCGGCAGGGACTCGGCCAACCGGACACGATCCGCCGCCATGCTTCAACACCGTCTGACTGACATAGTAGCGATAAAGTCGCCCACCCTTCCGGGTGTGGGTCGGCGAGAACGCGGCGCCGTCTGGGCCGAACAGCAGCCCCTTCAGCAGCGCGGGCGTGTCGGCACGGGTGTGGGCGGCGCGCTTGCGGGGGCTCTCCTGCAGGATGGCGTGGACCTTGGCCCAAACTTCGTGATCGATGATTGCGTCGTGCTCGCCGGGATAGCTGTTGTCCTTGTGAACCGCCTCGCCGATGTAGGCCCGGTTGTTCAGCAACCGGTAGAGGTACTTCTTGTCGATCGAATTGCCGCGGGGCGTGCGGATGCCGCGCCTGCCGACCTCACGTGCCAGTTCGGTACAGGAGCCGATCTCGAGGAACCGAGCGAAGATCCAGCGGACGTGCCGGGCCCGATCATCGTCGATCAGCAGCTTCCGGTTCTCGACGCGGTAGCCAATGGGTGGCACGCCGCCCATCCACATGCCTTTCCGGCGGCTGGCGGCAAACTTGTCGCGGATGCGCTCGGCCGTCACCTCGCGCTCGAACTGGGCGAATGAGAGCAGGATGTTCAGCGTCAGCCTTCCCATCGATGTGGTCGTGTTGAAGGACTGCGTGACCGAGACGAAGGTCACGTCGTTTCGGTCGAACACCTCGACCAGCTTGGCGAAGTCGGCCAGCGAGCGGCTGAGGCGGTCGATCTTGTAGACCACCACCACGTCGACGAGCCCATCCTCGATGTCCGCGGTGAGCCGCTTCAACGCGGGGCGTTCCAGCGTGCCGCCCGAAATGCCTCCGTCGTCATACTGATCGCGGACGAGGACCCAACCCTCGGACCGCTGGCTGGCGATGTACGCCTCGCATGCCTCGCGTTGAGCGTGGAGGCTATTGAACTCCTGCTCCAACCCTTCCTCGGAGGATTTCCGGGTGTAGACAGCGCAGCGGAGCTTGCGGACGACCTTCGCCTTCTCCGGCGGCTTCGTCATGTCCGCCTCCGGTGGTTCTTGAGTCCGAAGAAGACCCATCCGTTCCAGCGCGTGCCGGTGATGGCGCGGGCGATCGACGAGAGCGACTTGTAGGGACGGCCCTGCCATTCGAAGCCGTCGGCGGTGACGGTGACGATCTGTTCGACCCCCTGCCATTCGCGCAGCAGACGTGTACCGGTGATGGGACGGTCGCGATCGGCGCGGATGCGGCGCTTGGATCGGTCGCCTCCATCGAGCTCCTCGCCGAGTTGCTCCAGACGCCGGATCGTCTCGGGCTTGAGGCCGCCATATGCGAGTTCCTGGATGCGGTAAGCCAGTCGGCTCTCCAGGTAGCGGCGGTTGAACGGCGGCGGCTCGCTGTCGAACAACTCCCGCCACTGCTGCTTCAACTCAAGGATAGGGGTGGTCTTCAGCGCGGCCAGGCGCGCGGGGATCGGATCGGGGGTCATGCGTTTCTCCGGTGAGTTGGAGTTGCATGACGGCATTGGTCGGGCGGGTAGTGTAGCGAACTATCTCCGCCGGACTCGAAGTGTTCACTTGACTGGCGGAGCCGAAGCCGGAGCAGTCCGCGGGACAGGATCGCGCAGAGTTCGGCGCGCCGTTCCAACGGCTTCATGTGGCGGGGGTGCAGCGGGTTCATTCGCCTGGCTCCGCCGAAGTCGAGGACCAGTGGATGCCAATTCCCGACCACCCCCGGCCGCGGCGGACGGTGGTCGGCCTGAACCCGCGTGCGCGTAGAGCCTCTCCGAGAGACTTCTGAGATCCCGGCGCGAAACCTCCCTCCTCGGCCCAGGCCTTCCATGATTGAAAGAGCTGTGCTGCCGCCGCAGTGCATTCCGGACTGCGGATGCAGCGCTCCTGAATCCATTGTCCGACCAGGTCTTCGGCTTCGAAGTAGTCTTCGGCAGCAGCCATGACGCACGCTGGCGGTGCGAGTCCCTCGCGCTGCCAGGCCGCGCATCCCGCAAGCATCCACCCCAGGATGCCGTCGCGCTCGGCGAGGAGTTTTTCGGCGAGTCGTGCGTCCCTGTGTTCTGCGGGGATGGTGACCGCGAACGGGACGAGGTGGAGGCGGCGTCGCATTGCCTCGCCAACGCCGACCAGGGCGGGACGATGGTTGCCGGCGACGAGGAGCTTGAACTGCGGAACGAACTCGAAGTGATCGCGGCGCATGAAGTTCGCGCGCAACTTTTCTCCACCGGTGACCGCCTTGATGCGCCCCTCGGCCCAACTGCGCCCGGCCTCGGTCTCGGAGACGAGGACCAGCCGTGCAGCTCGAAGTCCGGCCAGTTCCGTCAGGTGCCGATCGGCCCGCGACGCCATGAACGTGTCGAGGGCGGCGGTCGCGGCATAGCTGCCCATGATGGACGCCAGCGTCTGAAGGAATACGGACTTGCCGTTTGCTCCGTGGCCATGCAGGAAGGCGAAGGCCTGTTCTCTGGTCGACCCCGTGAGGCAGTAGCCGGCGAGGCGCGCGAGGTAAGCCTGCAGCGCAGCATCCCCATCGGTGATCTCGCGCAGGAAGGTCGTCCACCGCGGACAATCGCTGCCGCGTGAGGCCGTGGTCATCTGGCTGATGAGCAGGTCGGGACAATGGGAGCTGATCTCGGCGGTCGTCAGATCGATGACGCCCGAGGGCGTGTTCAGCAGCATCTGGTGGGCGTCCCATCGCGACGGAGCGACAGCGATGCGCGGATCGGCTGCCGCAACGCGCAGCACGGCCGACATCTTCTTGTCGCTGGCCATGTGCCGCGCTTCACCGGGTTTGCTTGCCTGCCGCGCGGCCGATCGGCAGACCTGGCGCGCCAGTTCGCGCACCAATCCCGTTACGTCGGGCTTCCAGACGTTGCCGCACCACTGGTGCCAGGCCCCCCAGGCAGGTACGTACTTCCAGTTCTGTCCATGACTATCGGCGAAGTCCGCCGCGATGGCATCATCGCTGAGAGGCGGCGCGATCGGCGTGGGGTCGCCCTCGAGACCACCCTGCCCCCGAGTGGGCAGGTGTCCCTTGTCGGCGATGTCCTTTGCGAGCAATGCGTCGAACTCCCGCCTGAGGCGGTCCTCCTCCCATGGCGGAACCATCATGGCGGCGTTGTGGTCCTGGACGGCGTTCCAGGCAGCTTCGATGGTGCAGACACCCAGGCGGGCATTACGAAGCCAGTGGCCGATGACCTTGGACAAGGCGGTAAAGCGTGTCTCCCCGCCCTGTCCTCCTGCGGCGATCGTCGTCGTCGCGAGATCGTGTGGGGTGAGACCGCCAGGGCCGACGCGGTCCCTTTCCAACGGACCCGGAAGACCGGGCATCGGCGGCATACCGGCAATGATCTCGGCCAACTCGCCGAGTTCATATTCGTGCGCCCCTTGAGCGAGGATCCGCACGCTCGCGCGGCGGCCGCCCTTGCCATGAATGGTGCCCGCCACCCGGATCGGCTGGTGGCCGCTGCGAAACGCCGGATCGCCATCCACCCTGGCGGCGAGCAGTCCACGCAGCGCTGCGACGCGAACCACGTCTTCGCCAGAGGCCGCTTCGATCAACCGCCAGTACAGGTGGCGCTTCGCCTGGCCGTCATCGGTGATCCCGCCCGAGGCAACCTCGAGCGAAGGATGCCCGAGATGCCGAACGAGGTGATCGCGTTTTGCGGCGATGTCGCCGTGATCGAGATCGACGAGGATGACGCCGGTCTGCACCACGTCCCTCGCCCGGGCTGACCCTGGCGAGGCGACGGTTCCCGGAACCACGAACACGCCGCGCTGGCACATGTCCGCTTCGGGCGAGATCGTGATCAGCCGGTCGGCGACTGCGGCGGTGTCGGGAAACTCAAGCCGTGGCTGCTGGTCCGGCGTGCCGGACTCCGAAAGAAGCCTGATCGGGACGAAGCCTTCCAGGTAGCCGAAAAGGACGTTGCAGTAGCTGCGGATCGATTCCGGCTCGACGACCGCGTCGAAGGTGGATTCCAGTGGTGCCGTCATGACGCGCCACCAGCGCGCCGCATCCGCTCCTCAAAGGTAAGGACGTCTGCCATCCGATAGCGGACAGCGCCGCCGATCAGGATATACGCTGGCCCCGAGCCGCCGGCTCGCCAGCGCTGCAGCGTCCGGCGCGATGTCTTCCAGCGCTCGGCGAGTTCGCGTTCGCGGATCAGGAGCCAGGGATCGTCCGGACCGAGTGACTTGTGTGGATCGTTCGCCATGACGCAAGCGTAAGTCCGAAGCGCCGACGTTTGTCGGCTGGCGGCGTGACATGACGGCGGCCCGGCGTGACGAAGAGCGAGCACGAATCTCTCGAATCGTCCACGTCAACCTTCGACGACGTGACAAAGCCCACCATGACGTGACAAGGGCGCTTTTCGATCGCGCCCAAGTGCACCCTGCTCACGCGCGTCCAGCCGTCCGATTCGACGAAACGACGACAATGGACGGATCGAGACGATAGCCCCTCGACGGCCGGGTCTGGATCAGCATGTGTTCGGGGGCGGTTCACCGTGCAGCTGCCGGTATTCTTCCGCAAGCTGTTTGCGACAGCGCTGAACCAACTTCCGGATCGTACCCTTGTTCATGTCGGTGAGGTCGGGAAGTGTCGTTCCGACCCTGTATTGATGGTCTTCGGGGGCGACCCCGTTGCGTCGGTCCTCGTCGAAAGAAGGCTTCAGCGCGTGGGGCACACGAGCAGATCGTCCCGTCACCGACGCTAGTCCGATCACGTCCACGACGTGACTTCCCTCGTCAATGTAGAATCTCACTCGCAGCGGCGCTCCCGGTTGCGGAACTTCATCGATTTCATCGACTTCATCGCCGTCCCCGTTCGGCTCCCGAATGAATTGTCGGCGAAGGTACTCCGGAACCTGTTGGAGGAGCGCATCACCCGAGCCGAGATGAAGACGGACGAGAGACGTCTCCGGGAGACGGTGGGCGACGAGATCGGCTGCCCTCTCACGCAGGACATTCTCGAGGACATCGTGGACCGCGCGCGAATGGCGATGGTGCATCTTGAGCGTCAGCTCGAGCGCGGTTTTGGGCGGGAGATCGGAATGTCCACGTAAGATCCGGCTGGCCTCATGGCCGAAGCTCTCCATGAACCCCTTCTCGTCGAGTTTACCCAGGCGAAGGGCATGGCGCGTCCATTCGACCGCCATCGTGACGGAGCGCTCGCTGAGACGTTCTCCGACCAGGACGTCCGTCGCATAGATTTCGTCCGGATCGTGTTCTGCCAGCCCTGCGTGCAGAATGGCGAACCGCCGATCGAAACACTGCGTGCACGCCCCGCAGTGCGTGTAGAGCTTGTCCTGTTCGCGGATGCTCGTGCAACTGACGGCGAGCGGAATCTGGCTGGCGGCGCCGTACTCGTGGATCCGCGAGACCACCTCGGATTTGGTCGACCACTGGAACGGATTCTCGATCGGTGCGGCGTCCGAGACGACGAGTTGCATGAGGCGACGGATGTTCGTCAAGGCAAGCGGGTGCGTCGTTCTCGTCGCCATGGTGCTGACGATCTGCGGGCTGAGCGGCAGGTTGTGGCTGACGATGCCATTCTCGAAGAAGCGGATGCGCCGGGCACCGAATGCCTGAGCAACGGCCTGGCCGAGAGCAGAAAAAAGCAGGGTACGGGAGCGTTGGGTGGAATCCGCAGCTGCCTGCTCGACTCGCCGCGCCAGGACGTGAACATGCAGCACCCTGCCCGAAAACCTATCGGCCAGGTACTGCCCCAGCCGGACCTGTCTCGGGATCACCTTCTGTGCCGATCGATGCGTCACCAGAACGACCCGGCTCGATGTGGTTGCCAGGCGCTCCAAGGCGCCCGCGAGGGAATCGAGACCTCCTGAGAACAGAAGCACCTCGTCGGCCCGGAATGTTGCACCCGCGGGATCGAAATCGAGATATCGCTGCTGCAACGGGCCGGGCTCTGCCGGCATGAACCGAAAGCTGACACTGTCCCCGGTCAGTGTCTCGACGGCTTCGCAAAGCGCTGCCGCCACTTCCGTGCGCTGCCAGAGTTCCGGGTTCCGGACGGGGATCTCCAAGTCGAACCGTCGATACCAGTCCTCGCCCATGTTCGGCCGTGTCGGACCTCCGCGAGGAATGGCGCCGTCGGCGGCAAACACGGTCGCGGCAATCTCCATCAGATCGAGAAGTGCCGGATGAAGGTCGAGAAGCGCCTTCTTCTCCAGCGAGTCGGTCGCCAGCCTGAAGGTTGGCTGCTGACCGTTGATGCGGACGACGACAGGCTGTGTTCGGCCCCCGACCCGCGCAACGGCCTCAAACATCTTTCGCGCCCCTGGCACGAAGTTCCGACACGGTCTTCTTCAGGGCCACCGCGCCGAACGTCGCGGCGTCCCCGGTGCCAAAGCCGCCTTTGCCATGCAGCGTCTTGCCGTACCAGCCGCTCGAGAACTCCTGGATGATGCGTGTTGCTTCGCTTGAAAAGCGGTCCAGTTCGCTGTCGAAGGCGTTGCGGGCGGTGGCGGACGGAAATCGCCTGCCTTCGCCGATCTGGACAGCCAGCGTCCTGTCGAGCCAGTACGAGAGTGTCCCGGAAACGAGACTTCCGAAGAATTCCCTCGTGAACCCGGAAATGCCCTTCGACCAGGACATCCTGCGTGCGACGGCCTGCACGTCGTCCGGGGTAGCACCGAAGAGGGATGGAAGCGTGTCGCCCATGGAGGAAGACAGCGTCCTGGTCAACGCACGTGCCGCGATCTCTCCGAGATCGGAGCGTGACCGCGTCTCGCGCCGTACCGTGTCGAGCCGTTCGGCAGCGGACGCGACCAGGTCGAGAAGCTCGGGCCGGTTGCCCACTGTCAGCCCGATGTCGCGGAGCGCCTGCCCGAAATCCTCGGAACGTGCAGCCAGCGGGATGTTGAGGAGCAGGCGTACCGCCTCGACGAACACGGGGTCGTCACCTGCGCGCAGCATGTCCTTCTCGGCTGCGCGCGCGCTGGCTGCAACGACATCGCTGTCCGCGGCACCAGTGTCGAGCAAGCCGACGACATCCCGCCAGAGCCTGCTCCTCGGCAGGACTCCGAGCATGTTGTGACCCATTTGGGTTCGTCCTCCCCGATCAAGTTGAACCCGGACAACGTGGGGCTGTCAAAGTCGGAAAAGCTGCCGGGCGACAGATGCAACGGATGCGACGTGAGAACACCATCAGTTCTCGCGCGCACGCGCGCAGGCCGAGAACGGATTCTCACGTCGCATCCGTTGCATCCGTTGCATTTCGCAGGTTGCCGAGACAGGTCACGGCCCGGACGTCGAACAGCCATGCGCTGAGGCACTCATGCATCGCGCATAACTGCGCCGTCGAATGGCGGCGATTGGCGGAGAAAGACGGAAAGTGTCTATATTTCAGAGACTTGATGGTTCTGGTAGGTTGCGGGAGAAGGTCCACTCGCCGGAATTCGGAGGCACGCGATGGGGCAGCAATGGACCGCCGAGGCAGTCGCCGATCACTTCGAGGAGGCATATCGCACCATGCGCAAGCTGCCGCCGGTCACGGTGCAGGGCTACTTCAACGCCTGGCCCCACGTGCGGCGCAGCGCCCGCGAGATCGCCTGCATGCAGGCCGAGCCGATGTGCATTCGCCCTTCGGCTGCGGCAATCAGCCGGCTCGAGCAGACATCGGACTGGGTACACTGGATCGACGAAGCGGAGCGCAAGCTGGTCTGGACCCGCGCGGCCCGCGTGCCGTGGAAGCTGATCAGCCACGAGCTTGGCTGCGACCGCACGACGGCCTGGCGGCGCTGGACGCTGGCACTCACCAAGATTGCTGCACGGCTGAACGCGGCGTGAACCCAAAGTTTTGCAACACTTTTCCATGCAACAGATCGGGGCAAATCGGGTAGATTGATTTTTAGAGTTGGCGCCCTGCGCACGACGAAGCCATGCTGGCGAGGGTCGCTGTTCCAGGCGCCGGCATTCCCCGCAACCATTACTGATTTGACTACCGTGCCCGTCCGCCCACCGATCCATCGCCCGGTCGGACGGCGCGACAAGCGCGAGCGCGACCGTGACTACCAGCGCAGGCGCGATCCGGTTGCCCAGGCACTCTACCACTCCAAGCGCTGGCAGAGCGAACGCGCAGCCTTCCTGCACGATCATCCTCTGTGCATCGAGTGTGAGAGAGGCGGCGTGATCCGCGCGGCGACCGTCGTCGACCACATCGATCCGCATTACGGCAACGAGACGGTGTTCTGGAACAGGTCGCGCTGGCAGTCGCTGTGCGCGCCCTGCCACGGCCGCAAGACCGCCAGCATGGACGGCGGCTTCGGCAATCCGAGACGCCGATCCTGAGCCCCCCGGGGTGGTCGGATCTCTGGAGAGTTCGACGACAGGACCGCGCGGGGAGGAACGCGCATCCATGGCCAAAATGGCGATGGGGGGGTGCATCTATAACCGATTGATATTGTTGAACACGGAACATGCAAATGGCTGATCCAGCGCATATCGACGCCGTACACGGCGACCGCCAGCTCGCGGTCGACTACCGGTCCCTCGACGAGCTGGTGCCGTATGCCCGCAACGCCCGCACCCATTCCGACGCGCAGGTCGCCGGGATCGCCGGCTCGATCCGCGAGTTCGGATTCACCAACCCGGTCCTGATTGCCGAGGACGGCACGCTGATCGCCGGCCATGGCCGGGTGCTGGCGGCACGCAAGCTCGGCATGGAGACGGTGCCGGCGATCGTGCTGGCCGGCCTGTCGGAGACGCAGCGCCGCGCGCTGGTGCTTGCCGACAACCGGATCGCCCTGAATGCCGGCTGGGACGACGATCTGCTGGCACTCGAACTGACCGACCTGAAGGAGGCAGGCTTCGACCTGGGCCTGACCGGGTTCGACGCCGGCGAACTGCGCCAGCTTCTGGAGGACGGTCCGGGCACGGGTCTGACGGACGAGGACTCGGCTCCGGATGTCCCGGAGGAGCCAGTAACCCGACCCGGCGATCTGATCCTGCTGGGCGACCACCGCCTGCTCTGCGGCGATGCGACGAAACCGGATGACGTGGCCCGCCTTCTGGGCGGCGCGCGGCCGCATCTGATGGTAACCGATCCGCCCTATGGCGTGGACTACGATCCGAACTGGCGCAACGAGGCAGGCGTGTCGTCGACCAGCCGGACGGGCAAGGTCGCCAATGACGACCGGGCCAACTGGCAGGAGGCCTGGACGTTGTTCTCCGGCGACACCGCCTATGTGTGGCACGCGGCGATCCACGCCACCACGGTGGCCGAGAGCCTGATCGCCTGCGGCTTCGACATCCGGGCGCAGATCGTCTGGTCGAAGAACCGCTTCGCGCTCGGGCGTGGCGACTATCACTGGCAGCACGAGCCCTGCTGGTATGCGGTCCGCAAGGGCACGCGCAGCCACTGGCAGGGCTCACGGAACCAGTCGACGATCTGGGCGATCGCGGCAGCGGGCGCCGAGGACGCAGCGACGCGGCATGGCACACAGAAGCCCGTCGAGGCCATGCGGCGCCCGATCGTGAACAACAGCGAGCGTGGCGACGCCGTCTATGAGCCGTTCTGCGGCTCGGGCACGACACTGATCGCGGCCGAGACGGTCGGCCGGAACTGCCTTGCGATGGAACTGGACCCGGCCTGGTGCGACGTGATCGTCAGGCGCTGGCAGGAGTTCACCGGGAAGGCTGCGAAACTGGAGGGCGATGGCCGCAGCTTCGAGGAGATCGCCGCCGAGCGCGTGCCCGAGGCCGCGGATGCGGCAGGGGCATGAGGCGGTCGAGCGGCATGTCGCTGGTGGAAGTCGTAATGGTGGGCGGTCAGATGGCGTAGTTGCCGAAGGGCTTTCCGAACCTCCTAACTCCTGACTTTCCCAACAGGGTCAGCTTGTTGTGCAGCTTATGACCGGGTGATGCGTTTCGGGCCTCGCGCGCCCACACCTTGGCATCAACCTCCCAGACATCGAAATTCGTTCCGTCCGATGTGAAGGCGCAAAGAACGACATCTATACGTTCGAGAAGGGTGTTGAGACATCCCCACTGGGTGTTACGCCCCTTCGCCGTGCGTAGTGTCGCCCGACGACCATCTGGCAGACAAAGCTCGGTTGCCACAGGGCTAATAAGCTCGCCGATTTGGCTCGCGAGGGCCCTACCTGCCGAGACGCCGAACTCGTAGCCCTCGCGGCCGGACACCTCGTCCTGTCCGCCGCCCGAGTTGGACGGTTTCTTCGATAGGCTATTGTCAGCTTTCGGAAGGTATTCGTCCAGGGCGCGGACGGCCACGGAAGCACCGGAAAGACTGGGGTTTTCAACCAGATACTTGCCAAGGCGGGATGCCAGAACATTGTCCAGCCTGACTGTGATTGCGTCGACCATTCGTCATACCTTTCTAGAGGGTTGATGCATCCATCTTGTCACTCGCGATGAGGCGCGTCAAGAGGGACGACGCATCCCTCTTGACACATTCACGCTCAACAATGATGCGGTGCCTTCAGACGATCCGGTAGACCCGCCCGCGGCCCTCGACCTTGTCGGAGGTGACGTTCAGGCCGAGCTTCTTCTTGAGTGCACCGGCGATCGCGCCACGCACCGTGTGCGGCTGCCAGCCTGTAGCGTCGACGATCTGCGCGATGGTCGCACCCTCGGGCGTGCGCAGCATGGCGATCAGCGCCGCCTGCTTTGTGCCCTCTCGCGGCGGGCGGGTCGTTGCGCCGGCGGGCGCCGTGGGCGCACTCTCGGCTGCGGTGGCGTCATGGTCCGCCGGCGTTGCAGTCGCGCCCGTGTGGCCGCCTGTGGCGCCTTGTGACGCATCCGTCTCGGGCGTGTGGTCCGGAACAATGCCGAGGGCTTCGAGCCCCGCGTCGGTGATGACGAGCGTCGTGGCGTGACCGTCGGTCTCGCACCAGATCGGATCGCCGAGATCCGGGTCGAGGCCAGCGCGCCGCGCCTCGATCTCTTCGATGAGACCCTTGGCGATCAGGCTGGCAACGACCTTGGCAGCGGCGCCGCCCTTCAGGTTGGCCGGCAGTGGCAGGGCGATACGGTCGTCTCGGCGGGCCGCGGCGCTGAGGACGACGAGTTGCGTGTCGGATAGCTTTGTCATCGGGTGGTCTCCCGTGGTCGGGCGCGCGGGATGCAGGCCCTTCTACGAGGCCGAGCCCGCCAGTCGGCGGGCCGGACCCGGCGGGCCGGAATCCGAAGTGTCGGGCACCGAAGGCTGGCGCTACCCGGCGTGTTCGCCCTCGCCGAAGGCGCTGTCGCTGATCTCGCGCAGGCGGGCGGCGTAGTGGTCGAGGGTGCCGACATGGCCCCAGTTCACGTCGTCGGGCAGGACGTCGAAGTGGTCGTCGCAGAGAGCCGAGAGGCGTTCCAGCATGGCTTCGATCTCCATCTTGCGGGCGATGAAGGCGTCGAGGGGCCCCGTGGGGGCGCTGGTCTGGTCGTTCGACCGGGTGCTGTTCGTCATGGCCGTCTCCTTCGTTCTGGCCATGACACTGATGCTCTGATCGACACGACTATCAACGGTCAACTCGATCATATCATTGCTGTTTTTGACGCCGACACGATTGACGCGGCCGGCGCGCGGGAGAATCGCCATGGCCGGCCGCAAACCGCTGCCGACGCATCTGAAGCTGCTCAAGGGCACCGCCCGGCCGCACCGGATGAACAAGGCCGAGCCGAAGCCTGTGGTGGCAACGCCGGAGCCGCCCGATCATCTCGACGAGGCCGCCCGGGCGACGTTCGCCGGGGTGGCCGCGCTGCTTGCCCGCCACGGCGTGATGACCGAGCTCGATGCCGGCGCGCTCGCCCGCTACGTCGTGATCCGGGGACGCTGGCTGGAGGCGGAAGCCGAAGTGAAGCGGCGCGGTCCGGTGGTGAAGACGTCGAACGACAACATCATCCAGAACCCGTTCCTGGCCGTTGCCAACCGGTGCCTGGCGCAGATGGCGCAGATCGAGAGCGAGTTCGGGCTGACCCCCTCGAGCCGCTCGCGCATCCGCATGGCCGAGCCCGCCGAGGCGGCCGATCCGTTCGAGGACTTCCTGAGCCGTGGCAAGAAGGCCTGAACAAGGAAACCGACGAAAGACGCGCGGCCGGGCGACACCGCCCTGCCCGGTCACGGCCTATGCCCGCGATGTGGCCGGCGGCAGGATCGTCGCCGGTCGGCTCGTGCGGCTTGCCTGCGCGCGGCATCTGGCCGACCTGAAGTCGGGCGGCCGGCGCGACCTCGTCTGGGACGGCGACGCGGCACGGCACGCGATCGACTTCTTCGGCCACCTGCGCCATTCGACCGGGCAATGGGCGGGCGAGCCGTTCGTGCTGCAGCCCTGGCAGGCCTTCGTGGTCGGCGCGCTCTTCGGCTGGAAGCGGAAAGACGGCCTGCGCCGCTTCCGCACGGCCTATGTCGAGGTGGCGAGGAAGAACGGCAAGTCGGTGCTGCTGGCGGGAACCGCGCTCTATGCGCTGATCGCCGACGGGGAGCCAGGCGCGCATGTCTATTCGGCGGCGACGACCCGCGACCAGGCACGGATCGTCTTCGGCGAGGCCGAACGCATGGTGGCGGCAAGCGCGGCGCTGCGATCGAGGATCACACAGACGGTGAACAACCTGGCGGTGTTGCCGACCTCGTCCTGGTTCCGGCCGCTGTCGGCGGATGCCTCGAAGATGGACGGGTTGAACATCCACTTTGCCGCCGTCGACGAGGTGCATGAACATTCAGGTCCGCAGATCATCCAGAAGCTCAACACGGCAACCGGGGCGCGGCGCCAGCCGCTGATCTTCGAGATCACAACGGCCGGTCACGACCGCCATTCGATCTGCCGCCAGCATCACGAGTTCTCGGTCAAGGCGCTGGAAGGCACCGTGCCGAGGGAGGCTGCCGACAGCTGGTTTGGTTATATCGCCACCATCGACGAGGGCGACGACTGGACCGACGCGGATGTGTGGGTGAAGGCCAATCCGAGCCTCGGCGTGACGGTGAAGGTCGACGACCTGAAGCGCCAGATCGACGAGGCCAGGGAGATGCCGGCGCAGCAGAATGCGATCCGCCGGCTCAGACTGAACGAATGGACCGAGCAGGTCACGCGCTGGCTCGACATGAGCGTCTGGGAAGTCGGCGGGCCGCCAGCGGCCACCGACTGGCGCATCGCCAAACATGATCTTGAGGAACTGGAGCAGAAGCTTCTCGGCCGCGAATGCTATGGCGGGCTCGATCTCGCCCGCGTCAACGACCTGTCGGCCTTCGTGCTGGTCTTCCCGCCGACGCGCGACGATGACCTCGGTATGCTCGCCGACAAGTGGATCGTCCTCTGCCGGTTCTGGATACCGGAGGACGACATCCTCCGCCGCGCGCGGCGCGACCGCGTTCCCTACGATGTCTGGCGCGACCAGGGGTTCCTGACCGCGACGCCCGGCAACGCCACCGACTTTGCCTTCGTCGAACGGGAGATCATATCCCTGGCAGCGCGCCACGACCTGCGCGAACTGTCCTACGACCGCACCTTCGCCGGCGAGATCGTCCAGCATCTGCAGGACGAGGGACTGACCCTCGTCCAGTTCGGTCAGGGGTTCCTGAGCATGGGGGCACCGACGGCCGAGCTGGAGCGGCTCGCCGTATCGCGGGCGCTCTGGCATGGCGGCCATCCGGTGCTGCGCTGGAACGCCTCCAACGTTGCGGTGCGCCACGATCCGGCCGGCAACATCAAGCCGGACAAGGAGCGCTCTTCCGAGCGCATCGACGGCATCGTTGCGATCTGCAACGCGCTTGGCCGCGCCCTGGTGCGCGACGTCAATGCCGGGCGCTCGGTCTACGAGGGTCGCGGCATCCTGATGCTGTGACCTGCGGCCCCGCTACTGCGGCCCAGACCTTTAGCAGGCAAGAGAACAAACTCGATGGCATTCTGGTCGAACTGGTTCGGCGGCTCCAGTCCGCCAGGCACGACTCCACGTGCGGCGTTCCAGCAGGCGGGCGGCGGCATCGTCGTCACCACGGCGCAGCAGCTGGAAGAGGCGCTGCGGGCGGGCGCGCTCAGCGCATCGGGCGCCATGGTGACGCCCGACACCGCCATGCGGGTGGCAGCCGTCTATGCCTGCGTGCGGATCATCTCCGGGGCGGTCGCGACCCTGCCGCTCCACATCAAGCGCCGTGTCGACGAGCGCACCCGCGAGGATGCCTCCGACGACCCGCTCTGGATGGTGCTGCGGCGCAGGCCCAACCGCTGGCAGACGCCATCGCAGTTGCGCCGCATGCTGCAGGCGCATCTGCTGCTGCGCGGCAATGCCTACGCGATGATCGTGCGCTCGCGCGGACGGGTGCGGGAGCTGATCCCGCTGCATCCCGACCGGGTCGAGGTGACGCAGACTGCGGAGCTGGCACTCGACTACGTCTACACCCGCGCCGACGGCCGGCGTATCCGGCTGGCGCAGCACGAGGTCCTGCATCTGGTCGGGCTGACGCTCGACGGCGTCCATGGCGTCTCGCCCATCTGCTATGCCCGCGAGACGATCGGCCTGTCGCTGGCCATGGAGGATCACGGCGCCACGACGTTCCGCAACGGCGCCCGCGTCAGCGGCGTCTTGAAGCATCCGAACAAGCTCGGTCCCGAGGCGGTCGCCAACCTGAAGGCCGGGCTCGAGGCGTTCCGCGCCGGCGGCGATCAGGACGGCAAGAACCTGATCCTCGAAGAGGGCATGGACTATGCCCGCATCGCCATGACCGCCGAGGATGCGCAGTGGATCGAAAGCCGGAAGTTCTCGCGCACCGACATCGCGATGTTCTTCGGCGTGCCGCCGCACATGATCGGCGACACGGAGAAGTCGACCAGCTGGGGCACCGGCATCGAGCAGCAGTCGATCGGCTTCGTCGCCTACACGCTCGAAGACCACCTAACGATGTGGGAAGAGGCGATCAACCGCGACCTGATCGGACCCGATGACGCACTCTATGCCCGCTTCAACCGGGCAGCGCTCGTCAAGGGCGACATCAAGGCGCGCTGGGAGGCCTACGTGAAGGGCCTGCAATGGGGCGTCTACAGCCCCAACGAGATCCGCGCCCTGGAGGACCAGAACCCGCGCGACGGCGGCGACGTCTTCTATCCGCCGCCGAACACCGCCGGCACGCCGGAGCGTGAGGATGGCGCCACCGAAGCGGCGCCGCGCCGGGAGGATACCGACACATGAGCCTTCGCACCCTGCCCGAGGCGCGGACCTTGCCGCGGCCGCAAGGCTACCGCTGGGATGCCCCCTCCGACGCACTTGCGAACTGGGCCGACACGCCCCTTGCCGCCGACGGCGACACCGACACCACGATCTCGATGTTCGACGTCATCGGCGCCGATCCCTGATCGGGCGGCGGCGTGACCGCGGCCCGCATCGCGGCGGCACTGCGCAGGATCGGCGCCCGCGAGGTCACGGTGCGGATCAACTCGCCGGGCGGCGACATGTTCGAGGGGATCGCGATCTACAACCTGCTGCGCGGCCATCCCGCGAAGGTCACCGTCGAGGTGCCCGGCTGGGCGGCGTCGGCTGCCGCCATCATCGCCATGGCCGGCGACGAGATCCGCATGGGCATGGGCGCCTTCATGATGGTTCACAATGCCTGGGGCGCCGTGATCGGCAATCGCCACGACATGCGTGAGGCCGCAGGCCTGTTCGACCGCTTCGATGCAGCCCTTGCCGACATCTACGAGGCGCGCACCGGACTGGACCGGGCCAGGGTCGTCGAACTGATGGACGCCGAGACCTTCCTGACCGCGTCCGAAGCCGTCGAGACCGGCTTTGCGGATGCCGCCGACGCGGACGCACCGGAGCCTGCCGCCACCGACGAGGCCCGGCGCGGCGTGCAGGCCAAGCGCCGGCTCGACGCCCTTCTCGCCCGCCAGGGAATGCCGCGCTCCGAGCGCCGGCGCCTGATGCGCGAGGCAACCGATTGCGGCACGCACGACGCTGCCGCCTCCGCCACGCATGACGCTGGCATCGACCCCGCCGCCCTGCGGCGGCTCATTGACACCATCCGATCATAGGAGACCCGTCATGGGTATCGAACTCAATGCCCGCGCCCGCGGGATCAGGAGCGTGCGCGCCGATTCCGGCAATGCCGGCCTGATCCTCGCCGAGCTGCAGACCACCTTCGAGGCCTTCAAGGCCGAACGCGAGGAAGAACTGAAGGGGATCAACGCGCGGTTTGCCGACGTGGTGCAGACCGAAAAGGTCGATCGCATCAATGCCGAGATCACCGCCCTCCAGACCGCGCTCGACGAGACCAACGCGGCCCTTGCCGCGGTCAGAGTCGGCGGGGCCGGCGACGTCGCGCCGCACGCTGCCGAACGGCGTGAACATGCCCAGGCCTTCGACCGCTTCTTCCGCAAGGGCGCGGAGGCGGGCCTGCGCGATCTGGAGGTGAAGGCTGCGATCCGCACCGACTCCGATCCCGACGGCGGTTATGTCGTGCCCGACCAGATGGAGCAGACGATTGACCGGGTGCTGGGCACCGTCTCGGCGATGCGGTCGATCTCGCGTGTCCTGTCGATCTCGGCCGGCACCTACAAGAAGCTCGTCAACCAGGGCGGCGCTGCGGCCGGCTGGGTCGGCGAGCACGATGCACGCCCCGAGACGGCGACACCGAAGCTCTCGGCGCTGGAGTTCCCGACCATGGAGCTCTACGCCAATCCGGCTGCGACCCAGACCCTGCTCGACGATGCCCGCATCGACATCGCCGCCTGGCTTGCCGACGAGGTGTCGACCACCTTCGCCGAGCTTGAGGGAACGGCGTTCATCTCCGGGTCCGGAGTCAGCATGCCCCGGGGGCTGTTGTCCTACGACACCGTCGCCGACACCAGCCACGCCTGGGGCAAGCTCGGCTTCGTCGCCTCCGGCGTGGCGGCAGCCCTCACCGATTCCACCCACAACGGCGCCGACGCACTGACCGATCTGGTCTATGCGATCAGGCAGGGTTATCGCCAGAATGCGCGGTTCCTCATGAACCGGAAAACGCAGGCCGTCGTTCGCAAGCTGAAGTCGAAGACCGAAGAGCTGTACCTCTGGCAGCCCTCCATCCAGGTCGGCCAGCCGGCGACCCTGTTCGGCTATCCGATCACCGATGACGACAACATGCCCGACATCGGCGCCGAGGACGTCCCGGTCGCCTTCGGCGACTTCCAGCGCGGCTATCTGATCGTCGACCGGATGGGCATCCGGGTCCTGCGCGATCCCTTCACCAACAAGCCGTACGTCCACTTCTACACCACCAAGCGCGTGGGCGGCGGCGTGCAGAACTTCGAGGCGATCAAGCTCCTGAAGATCGCCGCGTCGTGAACCTCGGGCGGCCCCGTGCCGCCCGTCCCCTCCCCCTCCCCCCGAAAAAGGACTTCTCCCATGAAGGACATCCACTCCGGCCTCACCGTGGTGCAGGCGATCGGTGCAGCCGTGCTCGATGCCGACAACACGCCGGCTGCGATCAATCTGCAGGGCCATGACGCAGCCGAGATCGTGCTTGCCGTCGGCATCGGCGGCATCACCTTCTCCGGCACCAACAAGATCGATTTCAAATTGACCCATTCCGACGACGACGACACCTACGCCCCTGTCACCATCGACGACATGCTCGGTCTTGCCAGCGTCGGCACCGGCGGCATCATCAAGGCACTCACAGCCGCCCATGCGGCGGCGGGCGTCTACCGGTGCGGCTATGTCGGCAGCAAGCGCTACCTCAAGCTGCTCGCCGACTTCTCTGGCACGCATGGCGCCGGCACGCCGATCGCCGCCCTGGTCATCAAGGGACGCGGCGCCATCCAGCCCGAGGCCGATCAGGCCTGACGACGGGGCGGCCGGGATACCCGGACAAGCAGATCCCAAGCTTCCCGCCGTGTGCCCAGCCGGCCCGACATCCCTCCGAGGTCCCCATGCTCACCCCTGTCCGCATTGCCGCGCCGGCGACCACCCCGGTGTCGCTGGACGAGGCCAAGGCGCATCTGCGCGTCGATCATGACGATCAGGACGGGCTGATCGCAGCACACATCGAGGCGGCCACCGCCTGGGTCGACGGGTTCACCGGCATCGTCGGCCGCGCGCTCGTCACCCAGACCTGGCGGCAGGACTTCGCCGGCTTCGCGCCACGCCTCTGCCTGCCCCTCGTGCCGGCGAGCGCGATCGTCTCTGTCAGCTACTTCGATGTCATCAACGATCCGCAGACGCTCGATGCCGGAACCTGTGCGCTCCTGAGCGACGCCCGCGGGGCCTACGTGGTTCTCCAGCCCGGACACTCCTGGCCAGCCACCTGGCGCCGCGACGACGCCGTCTCGGTGATCTTCACCGCCGGCTATGGCGATCCCGCCGACGTGCCCCAGCCCCTTCGCCAGGCAATCCAGCTGCTCGTCCAGCGCCTCTTCGACGGCGCCGATGCAAGCATCGATGCAGCCAACGACCGGGTCGTTGATACGCTGATCGCGCCGTATCGTCGAAGGGCGCTGTGATGGGGGACAAAACGGCGAGGAGTGTTGGGCTATGCGAAGCGCTTGCCGGATCAACGATTCGGAGACCGTTAGAACTTAGTTTCGGCCCTCTGACGCGGGTTCGGTGCGACAATCATTCCTAGTATCCAAAAGCGAACCGTACTCTGGACCATCTTTGATGGGGCAGACCAACCGAACCTCCTCCAGCAGATGCTTCACCAGGCTTAATCTCCGTCGACCGGCAGCCAATAGCGCCTTGGCCCGGACGAAGGGAGCAATCTGCAGGGGCCTTGCCACCAAATTCGGCAGCAGTTCGATCGTCAAAGCGTCCACGAGAGCAATTCCGATCCCGACGTCGGCGAGGGAGCAGGCGGTGAAGGAGTCCGTCACCTCGATCGATAGGCGGAGGTCTACCGAGTGGCGTTGGGCACTCTCCACAATGGCGGCACCGATCGGAAGGTTGGCGGGAAGCGATATCAGGCGTGAGAGTTGCATTGCATCGATGCCGAACATCTCGTGCTCAGCCTGGGGATTATCGGCTCGCATGGCGGCCATGATCGGTATTGGACCCAGTTCTATGCTGTCGAGGTCTGGATAGTCGGGTGGCACGAAGACGAAACCGATATCGGCGCGGCCATTTGCGACCGCACTGGCCGCCTCGAAATTCGCCATCGTCTCCAGGGAGATTGCCGCGCGCCCATACCGCTCCTCAATCCGATGGATCACATTCGGCAACACGCAGGTCGAGATTGCCGGGGTCGAGACGATCCGAAGTCGCTGCAGTTCTGCGGTTTGCAGTTCCGCTGTGGCGCGCTGGGCGGCTTCGAGGCTCTCGAATAGCTTTTCGATGTAGGGGAAGAGAGACCAGGCGACATCCGAGGGGCGCAGCCGCCCACGGCCCCGAATAAAGAGCGCAAGCCCCAATTTGTCTTCTGTATGTCTTAGCAGACGGCTCACCGCCGGCTGTGTGATCCCCAACATGCGCGCGGCCTCCGTGACAGTTCCGCTGCGCATGACCGCTCGAATGACCTCAAACTGGCGGAACGATATCAAGGGTATGCCTCCATGTTATGGAAATGGCATTTCTAGGCATTAGACAGCAAGTCCTACATTCGGCACTCTCAAGCCAATCAAGAAGATCGGACGACGATGTCCGATCGGCAGGTCCGGGTCCACGAACCATACCTAGGGAGTTGCATCACCATGAAGCGTCGCAGTTTCATCGCCGGATCTCTCGCGGTCGCAGCAGCGTCGGGCCTTGCACGGCCTGCGATTCTACGCGCGCAGTCGGGAGAAAAAACGCTCCGTATGGGCCACATTTTTCCTGAATCGCATCCCTATCAGAAGGGACTTGAGCGGTTTCGGGACGAACTGAGCAGGCTCACCGATGGCGCCATAAACGTTGAGGTGTATTCCTCGAGCCAGCTTGGCGGCGAGATCGAAATGCTCGGCGGCATGAAACTGGGAACGATCGACGGGTGCGCCTGCGGGGTCAGCCATGTGGCGACCAGCGACAACATCCGGAAGTTCTATTTGCTCGACATGCCGTTCCTGTTCAAAGACTTTGCGGCCATAGAAAGCTTCTTCAGCAGCGAACTGGCCAGCGAGTTCTTCGGAGACCTTCCGGAGGCTGCGGGCCTGCGGATCGTCGCGAACGGTACAGCGGGCTTTCACCAGATCCTGAACTCGAAGCGTCCGATCGTAGAGCCGAAGGACCTGTCGGGTCTGAAGATCCGTATCTGGGAATCGCCGTCTGCGATCCTCGCCCTTGAGATTATGGGCATGACTCCGACGCCTATGGCCTTCTCGGAAGTCTTCACATCGATCCAGCAAGGTGTCATCGACGGCATCACCAATAGTCTCACGACCTTCTACACAACCAAGCTATACGAGACGGCGAAATACGTTTCGATCACGAACCACATGTACGTCTTCATCCCGATCATCGTCTCGGAGCATGTGTTCCAGAGCCTGGATTCCGACGAGCAGGCGGCGGTTCTGAAGGCCGGCGAAGCCGCCGGGCAGTATTGGCGCAATCTGTACGCGACCGACGACGAAAAGCATGCCGCATTGCTGGAGCAGGTGGGAGTCGAGATCAACCGGGCCGACGTTGAGGCGTTCCGTGCGCACGTCGAAAAAGGCTATGACCGGTTTGTGGAACTCGTAGCGCAACCAGGTACGGAAGAACTGGTCGAGCGCCTGAAATCCGTAGGCGGCTTCTAGGGCCGGGCAGTCGCCCCCCTTTGGGGGGCGGTGGCAAATATCGCCCCACAATTGGTATGTCCAGATCGGCGACGTCCATGACGGTGCTCACGGCAGTTTTCAGGTGGATCCTCATCCTGACCATGCTCGTCATGGTCGGCAGTGTCGCGCTTGGCGTAATCTCACGATACGTGGTCGGGCAACCACTGTTCTGGACCGACGAAGCGGCCCGGTTTGCGCTGGTCTGGATGACGTTCGTCGGAGCGGCCGCACTTCTGGCCAGCCGTGATGGCCACATCCGAGTGGATCTGGTCGTCTCGTACCTGTCGAAGCGCCTCGCTCGGCTGTTCGGCGTGGTATCCGACCTTATCGTGCTCTTCCTGATGCTCCTCGTCCTGGCCGGGAGCATACTCTGGATCAGCATCAGTATGCGGCACTACTCACCAGCAATGTCTGTACCCATGCCGCTGGTCTACGCTGTCCTGCCGTTGAGTGCGTCGATTGCGAGCTTCCTCGTCGCCCGCCGTATCGTGCGCGCGCTTCGCGGATCGGGGAACTGATGGAGATCCTCGTTTTCTGTGTGACTCTAGGGGTCGCACTCGCGATAGGCGTACCCGTCGCCTTCGGGCTTGCCCTCGGTGCGCTCGTGCTGGTCTTCGGCTTCTCCGACGGCCTGCCACTCAAGGGCATGATCGTGATCATGTCGCAGCGAGTCTGGACCGGAACGGACTCGTTTCCGCTGCTGGCCATGCCGCTGTTCTTCCTGGCAGGCGGGCTGATGGAGGCGGGCGGAATCTCCGAGCGGTTGGTCCGGCTCGGCGTCGCGATCGTCGGTTGGGTCCGTGGTGGCCTTTCAATGGTAGCCGTACTTGCGTCCATGATGATGGCCGGGATCAGTGGCTCAGCCAGCGCCGATGCGGCCGCAATCGGATCCGTGATGATCCCGTCGATGGAGCGCCGCGGATATCCTCGCGCCTATGCAGCCGCCCTGCTCGCGTCCGCTGGCTCGCTTGGCCCTATTATCCCGCCGAGCATACTGCTCGTCATCTACGGCTCACTCGCAAACGTCTCCGTCAGTCGTCTTTTTATCGCTGGCATCGTGCCTGGAATCGTGTTTGGCGCGGCACTGCTTGCTCTCTGCTACGTTCTCGCCCGGCGCGGCGACTTTCCGCGTGAGGAGAATAAGGGCCTCAGATATCTCGCCCGTACTGCCGCCGATGCGATCTTTCCGCTCATGGCACCAGTCATCATTCTGGGAGGCATTCTGGGCGGAGTGTTTACGGCGACAGAGGCCGCCATGGTTGCGGCCGTATATTCATTCCTGGTGAGCAAATTCATATATCGCTCCTTAAGTTGGCAGGAATTCTTCGATGTTTGCTACACGACAGCGATTTCGTCTGCCCGGGTTATGTTCATCATTGGAATAGCTGCTTTTGTCAGCTGGATACTTGCACGCGAGCGTGTGCCGCAAACGCTTGGCGATCATATTCTGTCAATTGCCTCTGATCCGCTTGTCCTGCTGCTCCTGATCAACGGGATCGTCCTGATTTTTGGCATGTTCCTCGAGGCAACAGCAATAATGGTAATATTGCTGCCGACATTCCTTCCTTTGGTCGCTCAGATGGGTATCGATCCTGTGTTCTTCGGGATTATCCTGATTGTTAATTTAGCGATTGGAACGGTTACACCGGCTCTGGGAACTAGTCTCTTTGTCACAACAGCGATCTCGCGCGCGCCCTATGCCGAGGTTGCCAGGAATGTATTGCCCTTTGTCGGAACGATGATTCTTGTCCTTGTTGTTCTAACGCTATTGCCGAAGATCGTTCTTTGGCTTCCCAACACTCTGATGTAGGTCCTAGCGTCGATGATATCCTCTCATTCTATTGAATCATACGATATTTCGGTATTATCGATGCCTCTACGGGAGCCCTTCCGCATGGTGACGAACACGATAGTCACCGTGGATGCTGTTGTTTTACGCTTGTACTTGAAATCCGGCCTGGTAGGTAATGCATACCTGTTCTCTTACGACCGTCGACTCACACGGATACTAGCCGAACTGTGTGACTGGCTCGTAGAAGCCATCCAGCAAAGTGATATTTCCGACCCCGAGGCCTGTTGGCGTCTACTCAATCGTTCGATCACTCTCGTCGGCCCGGAAGGGCTCGCCATGATGGCGGTGGCAGCGGTTGACGTCGCCATCTGGGACCTTAAGGCTAAGTCTCTCGGTGTGCCGCTATGGCGCCTTCTGGATCGTCCGGGCGAGGGGACTGCCGTCTATGGTAGCGGGGGCGGCCTGGGAAGTTCCATCGACGCCTTGCTGCGGGAGGCGACAGACTTCGTGGCGATGGGGTGTGGCGGCTACAAGATGAAGGTCGGCCAGCCTCGCCTCCGCGAAGATGTTGAACGGGTCCGGTCGGTGCGTGAGGCAATCGGGCCCGGAGTCGCGCTGATTGCCGATGCAAATCAAGGCTGGGATTACGAGACAGCAATCCGCTTCGCCGATGAGATAGCCGACCTTGACCTCCTCTGGCTCGAGGAGCCCTTAGCGGTGCGGGACAAGGAAGCCAATCGCTTATTGCGGTCGCGGTTGAGCATGCCGTTGGCTGGCGGTGAGAACGAGTTCGGATCGTATACATTTCAGGGTCTCGTGGAATCCGACAGCCTCGACATCATCATGCCAAATCTACAGCGTTCGGGCGGTATCACCGGATGGCTCGAAATTGCAGAGATCGCTGCGCGAAGCGATTGCGCGGTGTCTATGCATCTCTTCTGCGAGATAGCTGCGCAATTGATGGATGGCCTCCCGAATGGCGGCTGGGTCGAATATCTCCCCTGGTGGGACCGGATGATGGTGACCCCGCACGCGTTCGATGGCGGAAAGATCCGGCCGCCGGCGACGGCGGGAGTAGGCCTCGAATTCGACGAAAGCGCCGTGAAGCGGTACTCGGCAATATAGAGTAATCCGAATGTCACTGATCTCTACCGCACGTGGCGACATCGCAATACTCCGGCCGGACATTGCCGAAGCGGCACAGGGGGGCTTGCCGACAATCCTGGTGCATGGTTCGGGCGGGCGCGCGGATATCTGGAGCCCAGTGCTTTCGCTTTTCACCGAGCTCGACCCGATTGCCATTGATCTACCCGGACATGGCCTATCGCCTGGGCCGCTCTGTAGGTCCGTTGAAGATGCTGCCGATGTCGTCGATGCGGTTCGTCGAGCGCTCGGCCTGAGCCGAGTTGCCGTCGTGGGACATTCTCTGGGTGGGGCGATCGCACAATCCTATGCACTTGAGCAAAGCGAACATTGTGCCGGGATCGTGATCGCCAATTCGGGCTGCGTGTTTTTCGTCGACAGAGAGGGACTGCCCCGCATCCTAGACAACTGGCCGGTCATGATGGAGCATTTTGCAAGAGGACAGGTCTCGCCGCGCGCTTCTCAGTCGATGATGGAGGCCGCACGCCAATTGGTCATGAAACGTGATCCCGCCGTGCTCACGCACGATCTGGAACTCTGTGCGGGATTCGATTCCCGAGACTGGGTTTCCAAGATCCAGCCGGCCTGCCTGATCGTGACGGCCTGCGAGGACCAGTTGACCCCCTTCGAGCATTCGACCGATCTGCTGGCTCGAATCCCGCACGCACAATTCACCGCAATTGGCCCCGCCGGGCACTCGATAATGCTTGAACATCCCATCCGGTTCGCTGGGGCGATAGACAGCTTTTTTCGGGAGCTTCGCGAATCCTGCACAGTCAACGAGGAGCCAGCTTGATGATCAAGCACTTCGTCGCTTTTCGGTTCAAACCGGAGGTTCCACCTGACGAACAGGCGCGAGTCCTCGATGAATTGAACGAATTCCCAAGCCGGTTTCCCGCCATGAAGAACTGGTCGCTCGGCCGCAACATCAGCAGGCGTGACGACACGTTCAGCCACGCGTTCGTCGTCGAATTCGATCGCGAAGACGAGCTGCTCTCGTATCTCAATTCGGAAGAGCATGAGCAGTTCGTCGCGACACACTTCCGTCCGTTCGTCGCGACGCGCGGGATAGTCAGCTTAGAAATTCCGGACCCGCGATAGAGCGCACAATCTGACCCACTGATGAGTGGGCCACATTTGTTGGCTAAACTAAATTGAGGTTGACGAGTAGCGCGGAGAACGATACGGCCGCCTCTGAATTCACGGGGACACCGGGAATCTCAATCCTGAGCTCCTTACCCGGACCTGACAACAGGACTTCACGGTCATCTGCCACACCTCGGCCTTGCCGTCCTCCCGATAAGCGCGATTGTCGCCATCAGCTACTTCGATGCCAGTTCGAGCCCTTTGGACAGGGGATTAGACTGTTCGTCGAACGCCTCATCGACGGCGCGGGACACCATCGACGCGGCCAATGACCGTGTCGATCATGTGCTGATCACGCCATATTTTCGGAGGGCGCTGTGATTGCCCCGGTGAACGCCAGTGAGCTGCGGAGCGAAGGCGCCATAGCGCGCACCTCCGTTGAAGTGCCGTGGCCGGTGTGCACCCCTTTTAACGAGGCTGGTACGGCAGCAAAAAGCGGCGCTGGACCAGCAGCTCGCCCTAAAACAGATCGACAATTGAAATAGATTCTTAGATCACCAGAATTTTTTAGACGATCCTACCAATAGAGATCCTTAATTTGCATAGTAAATAGCATATTTCCCGACAGATTACTCGCCCGAAATTTCAGCATACCGGACTCTTCAATATTAATTCTATCAATGCTTATCTGGATTCGCCTTTTCCTCCTCTATACTATCCAGTACCTCGCGCTCAATCAGACGCCAGATGCGGTCGACATAATCGACGCTTTCGGGCCTCCGTTTGGTTGTGAGATCCCGCGGTCTCGGCAGGTCGATGTCGAGAACCTCGCGGATACGGCCCGGCCGACGGGCAAGTACGATGATTCGGTCGGAAAGAAAAACCGCTTCGTCAATTTGGTGGGTAACGAACAGCACGGTCTTTTTGCCGTGCTGCCAAATCCGATTGAGCTCTAGCTGCATTACCTCGCGCGTCTGGGCATCGAGCGCCGAAAATGGCTCGTCCATCAGCAGGATCTCGGGATTGATAGCAAGCGCACGGGCAATGTTGGCACGCTGACGCATGCCGCCTGACAATTGACGAGGATAGTAGCCCTCGAAGCCTTCTAGGCCCACCATTCGGATCAGCTCGAGGGCCTTAGCGATTTCGTCTCGGGACCGCGAGCCATCCCGAATTTCGATTCCTATCAACACATTACCCAGCACAGTGCGCCAAGGCAGGAGATTGTCGGCCTGGAAGACATACCCCCGCTCGAACCCAGTGCCCGTGATCTGCTTTCCGTTGAGGCGGGCGGAACCCTCGGTGGCACGCTCGAGCCCGGCTACAATGCGCAGAAGAGTGGTCTTGCCGCAGCCGCTGGGGCCGACGATGGAGATGAACTCGCCATCTTCCACTCGCGCGCTCACGTGCGAGAGCGCCGTCAGGTTTCCAAACTCCATTGAGAGGTCTGAGAATTCTAGTTTGGGTACGTTTCGCGAAGACATTCGTCGATTTGTCCCTCAGGTCCAGTGAACGATCCGGCGTTCCAGCGCGTGGAAAGCAGACGTGAGCAGGATACCCGCCGCCGCGAGCAGCAGTACACCGACAAAGAGGTTGGGCATGTTGAAGGTTTCCGCCGACTCCGCGATCAGACGGCCGAGCCCGGCGCGCGAGCCGAACAATTCACCGACTACAACGCCGATGAGGCCACGCCCAATACCCAGACGCATGCCGGCAAAGATAAAGGGCAATGCCGAAGGTATCATCACCTTCAGAAAGACCTGTACCCGACTCGCCCCGAAACATCGGATTGCTTCGACATAATTGTGCGGCGTGGAGCGGATCCCCGCCTCGGTGTTGATGATAACCGGGAAGATCACGACGCTGACTACGACAAAAACCTTCGACCAGATACCTATGCCGAACCAAAGTATAACAAGCGGCGCGATCGCTATGACAGGCGTGGCGTAAAGACCGTCTACCCACGGACTCAAGATAGCACGAAACCGGGGCGAGACCGCCAGAAGAAGACCAATCGGCAATCCTATAGCGATGGCGATCACATAGCCGATGATGAATTCGCTGAAGCTAACAATGATGTGCCGCTGCAGAACACCGGCAGCCCAAAGTTTGACGGCCGCCTCGACGATCTGGCTGGGGACCGCGAGGAACAAGCTTTGTCCGACAAGGAAGCGGCCGGCAAGCTCCCAAAGTAGAAACCCGCCGACCACAGATGCGAGTGAAAGATACCGCACGTCGATGCTTACTGAGCCAGATAGCTCGTGTCGCCGATCGTATCGGCAGCCAGCGTGGCATCGACGTCGCCCCAGTCCGCGAGAAGTGCGATGACGCCTTCCACATCCGCCATGGCGAATTCTGAACCTTCTTTAAAGCCTTGAATCTCAACGACGAGATCGTGGGTCAAGGCCGCCTCGTCCGCTGAAGCTTGGGTGCTCTCGACAAGGATGTCGATCGCTTCCTCGCGGTTGGCGGGATCATAGAGGAAATCAATCGCCTTGCTGTGGGCGCGGATGAATGCCTTTACGGTTTCGGGATTGGCCTCGGCCCAGGCGCGGTTGGCATGCCAAGTCATGTAGGGGACGTTGGGAAGCAGCGGCCCGAGAACGCCAAGATTATTGTATCCTTCCTGGATGGCCGTGAAGGCCAGAGGTGTAGCCACCGCAGCGGCTTGTACCGCACCGCCTGCAAGTGCACCAAACCGCGCAGACGTACCGCCGCCAAAGATGACCTCCACGTCTTCTGTCGGGTGGAGTCCGTTTTGTTCGGCGAGCGCGCTCCACCACACCATTGTGATGTCCTTTGCGCCACCGACGCTGACGCGTTTGCCCTTGAGCTGTTCGACCGAGGTTATGTCCTTGGCGCCGAGCATCATGGTGGTAGCGTTGACCAAGCTGCTTGCCACAATTACCAGCGGCGCACCGCCGGCGACCCCCCGCACAGTGTCGAGCCAAGAGGAACTGCCAATGTTAATCGCGTCGGCGGCAACCATCTGCGCCGAATTCGCGCTGCTACCTGTAGTGACGAGATCAAGCGCCACGTCCTCAGCCTCGAAGTAGCCCTTCTTCTGCGCCACGAAGATGGGGTAGTACTCGACGGTCGGCCCGATTATTCCGAGGATTAGTGGCATCGTGCCCTGAGCGGACGCGCGGCGCGGAAGGAACGCGTTGGCACCGAGTGCGGTCAGGCCCGCAAGTGTGGTTCTGCGGGTAATATGTGTTAAGGTCGACTTGTCCATTTCAAATTCCCCTCAGTTCGTAGTCAGCTTTTGACGCCGACGTTTGGGTTAAAGCGCTCTTCTGGGTAGCGTTTGGTGAAGTAGTCGTAGATCTCACCGCCCGTCGTGACCCAGACGCCCTCGTGGCTGGTGATGTGCGCCAAGACCCTATCCAGCATGTCGATACGGTGGGGGGCGCCTATGACATAGGGATGCAGGCAAAGCGCCATTACCTTGCCGCTTTGCTCTCCCTCCCGATAGAGAACGTCGAACTGACGTTTGCAGATCTGCTCAAATTCATCGGTGGACAGCTTGTCGGACTTGATCAGGACGTCGTTGGTTTCCCACGAATAGGGCATAGACAGCAGTTGCCTGCCATTCGCGAGGTTCATATAGTAGGGTTGGTCGTCGTTCACCCAATCGCAGATGTATTGGAGACCCTCATCGGCCAGATAGTCCAAAGTGTTCCAGGTCTCGGCTAATCCCGAACCCAGCCAGCCGCGTGGCCGACTGCCGGTGCTGTCCCCGATGGTGGAAAATACCTCGGCGATCGCGCCCGGCTCCTGTTCCGGCGCCATTTCGTTGAGACGAACCGCATTGGTCCGCCCATGGCCCATGAACTCCCAGTCGAGTTCGCGGCAGGCCTGAATGATCTCGGGATGATGGATGCAGATCTCGCTATTTAAAGCCACCGTTCCGCGCACACCGTAGCGTCTCATTACGTCCATTACGCGCCAGACGCCGACCCGGTTGCCATAGTCTCTGTGAGCCCAGGAATAGACAAACGGGATTTTCGCCTTCTCCTTAGGAACGCGTTCATTGTTGTCCCCTGGCATTGGCTCGCGCAGGTCGAAGAACTCGATATTGGGAATCACCCAGAAGGCTACTCGAGCGTTGTTTGGCCATTCAATGCGCGGCCGAACCGGCGCTGGCCAGAACGGAAATGGTCCATATGGTCTCGGTTCCATTGTAGTGCTCCTTTCAGGCGCCCGCGTCGCGTCCATCGAGCGCCGACAGCAACGTGTCGGTCGTGAAGACATCCGCATATTTGTGATGCAGGTCGAAGAGGCTGATCTTGTGTGACAGGATCGATCGGTCGAAGACACAGTCTTCGGCGATGACCGTATGAAAGCCGTATGAATAGCTGTCGACCGCCGAGGCGCGCACGCAGCCACTTGTGGTCTCGCCCGCGATCACGACGCTATCGATGCCCTGCTGAACTAGAGAAGTCGCGAGTGGCGTCCCAAAGAAGGCACTGGCCCGCTTCTTGTAAATGAACTGTTCTCCGTCGATCGGCTCGAACTCTTGTTTGATCTGATAAAGTCGGGGATCGTAGGCATATTTCTTGCGGAACGTCGGAACCATTCCCTGATGATCCGTTTCTGGACGGTCGTCATAGGTCACATGGATCACCGGCAATCCCTGCGCCCGAAAATAAGCGAGGAGTCGTTGAGTCGGCTCTATCGCGGCCCAGGCATACTCGCCGCAGGATGAGGAGTACTGATCCACGATCTGGTGGACGGGGCGTGCTCCACCCTCGTAGACAAGATTGTACAGGTCGACCATGACCAACGCCGGCCGTCGCCCGACGCGGAGCCCTCGCCGGTAGTGCGAGAACACCTTGAGAATTTCCGGAGGCACCAAATCCTTCCAGACGTGATCCTCAAAGGTATCGTTGGCCGTGATGCTCATATCGCCCTCCTGTTGACACTATGTTGACAGAGATTGCGGAATTGTCGAGGCCATGCCACAAAAAACTGAAATTTTCGGTGACATTGTTGACAATATGAGGAGATTGTTGGCACATGACGAACATGAAAATTGCGGGAGGAACAGGGGATGACGGTCGTCCGCAGGAGACCCGCTGCGACCGCGCGACCGCGTTCATCCTCAAGGAAATCATCGACGGGCGGATCGGCCCCGGTGCACGCATAAATGAGCAGGATGTCGCGCAACGTCTGGACATGAGCCGCGGACCGGTTCGAGAAGCGATACGCGGGCTGAGCGCTAGAGGCCTTCTGTCGTTTGAGCCGAACGTCGGCGCCCGCGTGGTACTACTCGACCCGAAGTTGATCGCGGATCTTTACGAAGTCCGTGCCGAACTCGAGGGTCTTGCGGCCCGGAACGCCGCCAAATGGATGACGGAGGAAGATCGCGCTGCGTTGCTCGATCTGCTGGCACAGCACGATTTGCAAATCGAGAAGGAGCCGCTTGGCCCCTACCCACTAAGTAGTTTCGATCACGACTTCCATACGATGATACTGCAAGGTTCGAAGAATCGCATGGTCTGGCGGATCTGCGGTCACGACCTTCGTGATTTGCTGATCCTGGTTCGGCGCCAACATTCTATCCGACCCGGCCGGGGCCGCGACGCACTACAGGAGCACCGTCAGATCGCTGAGGCGATCGTGAAGGGCAATTCGCCCTTGGCCGAGTTATTGATGGTGCAGCATATCGAGGCATCGCGGGAAAGCCTGCTGGCCTCATTGTCGGTCATCTCAACACCGCAGCGGCGGCGATAAGGAGAGTGATTGTGCCTGCCACGTGGCTTGAGAGCAAAATGACTGCGGGCGACCACGCCACCGAATTGCAGCGCCTGATCAAGATGCAGCGGACGGTGCCGGTGGCGGGCGTCTACGATGGTCTTTCGGCGATACTCGCTGCGCGCGCGGACTTTGAGGCGCTCTATCTTTCTGGCGCCGCGCTTTCGGCATCTATGGGCTTGGCCGACCTCGGACTGCTCACGCTCGACGATGTGGTGCACGCCGCCCGCTCGATTGCTCGGGTCTCCTCTCTGCCGCTGATTGTCGACAGTGACACGGGCTTTGGCGAAACACTCAATGTGATGCGTGCCGTCGTGGAACTCGAACAAGTCGGCGCGGCGTGCATCCAGATAGAGGATCAGGATTTCCCCAAAAAGTGCGGACATCTCTCCGATAAGCGCTTGGTACCCAGTGAAGACATGTGCCGCAAGATCGCAGCGGCCAAGCGCGCTTCAAGGCATCTCTTGGTGTGCGCGCGAACCGATGCGGGGGCTATTTCCGCTGACGAAGCGATCCGGCGCGCCAAAGCCTATCAGAATGCCGGCGCGGATATAATTTTCGTCGAGGCTCCGACTGATGTCGCCGAAATCCGACGGATTCGCGAGGAGATTACCGGTCCCCTGCTCGGCAATATGACCGAATTTGGACGGACGCCGTTTATATCTGCCTCCGAATGGGAAGAACTCAGCTACGAGTTAGTCATCTTTCCGGTTTCGGCGCTTCGCGTCTCTGCACGAGCAGTCGAGGATTTTTATAGATCCTTGCGCGCCAATGGCGATGTCTCGGCGCATATCGATGCGATGATGACCCGCAAAGAGCTCTACGACGTGATCAAATATTTCGAGTATGAAGCGCTGGACGACAAGATCGTCAAGAGCACCCTTCCGCACGATTAGAGGCCTACAGCCGCGAATAATCGAGCCACGGAACCAATTATGGTACTCACGACGGAATTCAAATCTGGGGGATATCGCTACGTTTCCGGCGTATTTCAGTATTCGGGCGGGGTGGCTGCATTGCCTGGTCATCGGTTGGTGAGGGTTCGTTTTTCGACGCAGCTCCCGCTTGTCGAGGGCATGAAGCGCGCCGAAAGCATCACGGCGTCTCAGGGTCGCCCTGCCAAGGCGATCTGCGCGTTCGAGCTGCGCTCTCCTGCTCCCTTCACAGAGGCCGGGTTCAGGACTTTCAACGAACTCTATGTTGGCCAACTCGACGCCTGGGGCGTTATCGACGGCGATCGCAACCCTGTTGCCCGCAGTAATGTGTGCCCAATGAACGCGCCGCCGCCAGAGCCCAGCGTCCACGCTTTTACCTTTGCTGTGCAAGGTGATGGCCCGCCATCAGCAGCGATCTCGGGAAGCGCCGAGGCTCCAGAGGGTAAGGTCAACTATCGTGACCATATCGTTGCGCTGGGTGATACCAGTAAACCTGCTCTTTTGAAGAAGGCTGAATTCGTCGTCAACGAGATGGAAAGGCGATTTCACGCTCTCGACTTCCGATGGTCGGATGTGACGACCTCACAGATCTATTCAGTGCACAACATCCATCCGCTGATGAGCCGCGACCTGCTGCTGGGAGGAGCGGCACGAAGCGAGCTGGTTTGGCATTTCTGCAGACCTCCAGTGGTCGGCATGGAGTTCGAAATGGACTGCCGGATTGTTCACGAGGAGTGGGTTGTATGACTACAGGCAAGCAGAAGAGGTACTATGCCCGACAAACTGAGTATCGCGCTTGGGGTTTACGATCGCACTCTGCCGTTGATAGCAGGTCTTACTCCCATCGAGGGCGTCGAGTCTACTTTTGTGTGCGACCCGCTTGAATCGATCTTCCACCGCGCTTTCGATGAAGTGGCATTCGACGTCAGCGAACTCTCCTTCAGCAATTTTCTCCACTTAGCCGCCGCTGGGACCTGCCCTTATGTGGGCATTCCTATCTTTCCCTCACGGGCGTATCGTCACTCGATCGTTTATGTCCGTACCGATCGGGCAATCGCATCGGCGAAGGACCTGGCCGGACGCCGCGTCGGAGTACGTGAGTATTCGATGACGGCGGCGCTTGTCGCTCGCGGCTTGCTGAAGGACGATTTTGGACTAGAGGCCGCGTCGATACAATGGACGTGCGGACGGGTAGATGCCAGCGATACACCTCCCGTCGTCCGTGTCAGGCCGCGAGGCATTGAGCTAGACCAGTTGGATGACGAGGACAATCTGTCGGATGCGCTATTGGAGGGCCGCATCGATGCGATGTTCGCCTACCGCCCCCCGCCGGCCTTCACCGTCGGCAGCGGCGTCGGCCGCCTGTTTACCGATCACATCGCGTCCGAACAAGACTACGCCCGTCGCACGGGCATCTTTCCGATCATGCATTTGATCGGTATCCGGCGCGACCTTGCCCAGGGGGACCTCCCTTTCAGGATCGCCATGGCGTTCGAAGCATCGAAGGCCTTCGCGATAAAGCGCCTGGGGGACTCACAGGCGCCCTTCTCGAGTCTACCTTGGTCTGCCGGTGAGTTTCATCACACTCGCGCACTACTTGGTGCAGATTATTGGAGCTATGGCATCCAGAATAATATGGCGGAACTCGAATCTCTGGTACGCTATTCCGTTGATCAGGGCATTATTGAGCGAGAGATGGAGATAGAAAACTTGTTTTGTCCATCGTTACTGAACTGGAATACTTAAGACCGCGGCGCGGAATTTCGGTAGAAGCGCCGAGGCCGGAGGGTGCGTGTAGAGGGCATCCGGGGGGTGCTGCTTTGACCGCCACTGTCAGTGACACTCCCAAACACGGGGACACGCCCAAACACGGGCTCGCGCAATCATGTTTCATGTCGACCGGCATGTGTCACCAGGTTCACCGCATTCCACCCACAATAGCATAGGTCCTGGATCAACACCGAACTAACCTAAGACGTCTAACATGTATCAGTGCCGGCACCATATACGACTTCAATTCTTACGTGGGGCTGGGCGTTGGGCGGAGAAGGTTCGATCCCGGTTCCATCCCCTCCGCCAATCATCCCACGGTCCATTCCGGGGATGGCGCCTCGGAAACTGCCGAGCTCGTCGAAACGGATATGTCGGAAGGCCTGAGCCACGCGTCGCGTCATAGATCTCCATCATCCTGCGCGGCGGCCGGCGAGGCGAGCGATCAGGATATGCTCCAGATCCTTCAGCGCCGCCGCGGCAGTCGCTAGGGGCTCCGTCCCGGAGCCGATTGCGACGGTCTCGCCCATGGCGTCGGTGGTGATGCGGATCGCCTTGTTCTTGCCCGTGACCCGCGCGAGCGGGTCGTTCGCGCCATAGAGCCGGATGCCGACCTCGGCGCTCACGCCTCGTTCCTCCCGCACGAGTCTACCCACGAGCTTCGGCGAGAGCCCCTGCTGCCGCCATGCCGCAATCTGATCCTGCGTCACCGCTTCGATCCCGGTGACAGCCAGATCCTCTAGCGCCAGATCAAGGCCGAGACCGAAATTGGCGAGCAGCAGAAGTTTCGCGGCCGTATCCCAGCCCTGCGTGTCGTTGCGCGGGTCGGGCTCTGCAAACCCGCCGGACTGCGCCTCGCGCAGAGCCTCCTCGAAGCCGATGCCCCGGGTCGCCATCGCGTCGAGGAGGTAGTTGGTGGTCGCGTTGAGGATGCCCTCGGCCGAGACCACCGTAGCGCCCAACAACCCGTGCTCCAGCAGGTCGATTGCCGGCAGGGCCGCGCCGGCCGCGCCGCTGATCCTCAGCATCGACCCCGAGCCTTTCGCGAAACCGCGCAGTTCCCGGCCGCCGCGGACGAGCGGGCCCTTCGAGATCACGATGGCGTCGAGCCCCCCCGACAGGGCAGAGCGGAGGTAGGCGAGCCCAGGCCCGCCCGTGCGATAGTCGCTGGGACCCGCCTCGACGAGAATCTCTGCGCCGCTCGTTGCGATGAAGTCCGTTCCCGTCAGTCCCAGCTCCAAGTCGTCCAGCCGATGCGGCTCGAGACCCTCGGCATCGGCGAGGCCGGCCCTCGAGCCGCAGACCGCCACGAGACGGACGTCCGCACAGTAGAGCCGGCGGTAGCGTTCGCGGCGCGACAGGAGCAGATCGCCGGTAGCGCGGCCGATCCTCCCGAAACCCGCGATCGCGACCTTCAGCACATGCACTCGCTCACCCTCTCTCACGCATCAACGCCTCCGCATCAGGATCATCTTCTCCTCTGCCAGGTCGCGCATGGTGTAGGGGATGCCGCCGGTGCCGTAGCCGGATTCCCGGCGCCCGGCGAAAGGCATCCAGTCGGTCCGGAACGCGGTGGGATCGTTGATCATGACGGCCGAGGCGTCCAGACGATCGGCCGCGCGCATCGCGACGTCGATGTCCTGCGCGAAGACGCTGGCCTGGAAGGCCGTGGGCAGGGCATTGGCCCGCGCGATCGCGTCGTCGAGATTGCCGTAGCGATACACCGCAACCACCGGGCCGAATATCTCCTGCGTGGATATCTTGGCGTCCGCTGCTGGATCGAGCAGCACTGCAGGCTGCAGCGTGGTCTCGGAGAGACGCCTTCCCCCCGTGGCGAGGGTCGCCCCTCCTTTCACCGCCTCCTCGACCCATTCCCCGACCCGGTCGGCCTCGCGTGGAAGGATGAGGGGCCCGACTTCGGTATCCTTCAGCACGGGGTCGGCCGTCCGCAGAGTCTCGACACGGGCGATGAGCCTCTGTGTGAAGTCGTCGGCCACGTCTTCGTGAACGAAGATCCGCTGCGTCGACACGCAAACTTGTCCCGCGTGGTAATAGCCGCCCTTCACGACCGGCTCGACGACCCTGTCGAGATCGGCGCTGCGGTCGACGATCGCAGGGGCTGCGCCGCCATGCTCCAGTGCCGCCCGCGCACCGGGGGCAAGCTTCGCCCGCAGCGACCAGCCGACCCGCGCCGACCCGATGAAGCTCAGGAAGGCGACGCGTCGGTCGATCGCGAGCCTCTCGGCAAGTTCGTTCCCCCCGGGGACGAAGGTCTGGCACCACGCCTCGGGAAGGCCCGCTTCACGGACGAGCGACACGAGCTCGACGCAGGACAGCGGGGTCGTGGTCGCCGGCTTCACGATGACGGGACAACCCACGGCGATCGCCGGCGCCACCTGATGGACGATCAGGTTCAGCGGATGATTGAAGGCCGAGATCGCCGCGACAACGCCGATCGGCTCCCTTGTCGTGAAGGCCCAGCGGTTCTCCGACGGAGCCGAGAGGCCCATCGGAATCTCCCGACCGGCGAAGTTGCGCAACTCGTCTGCGGCATTCTGTACGCCGTCGATGGCGCGGGTGGTCTCGACGATGGCGTCCGGCAGGGGCTTGCCGCCCTCGCGCGCGATCTGCAGCGCGAGATGATCTCGCCGTCCCTCCATCAGCGCGGCGAGCTTGCGCAGAACCGCGATCCGCTGGTGCGGCTTCAGCCAGCCATCGCGGTCCCGGAACACACGCTCGGCGGCCTGCAGCTTGCGCTCCAATGCCGCGGCATCGTCGGTAGGGATCTGCGCGAACGGCGCGCGGTCGAAGGCCTGCACCACCTCAAGCATGATCGGTCTCCCTTTTTCTGTAGCGGCCCAGGACGAAGTCGCTCGTTCAGGCGCAGTCGACATCCGGCGTGCGGTTGTGCAGTTCGTCCACCAGCACGCGCGTGTTCTCGGAATAGTCGACCGGCACCTCGACCAGATGCACACCGCCACCTTCGAACGCGGTCTCGAGCGTCGGGACGAGATCCTCCGCCGCACCCACGCGCGAGCCCTGCGCTCCGTAGGCTTCGGCATAGCGCACGAAATCCGGGTTCTTGAACCTCATGCCGAAATCCGGGAACCCATCCACCGCCTGCTTCCAGCGGATCATGCCGTAGGCGCTGTCGTTCAGGACGAGCACGACGAGGTTCAATCCGAGCCGGACCGCCGTTTCCATCTCCTGCGAGTTCATCATGAACCCGCCATCGCCGCATACCGCCATGACACGGCGGTCCGTATGAAGTATCGCGGCCATCATCGCCGACGGCAGGCCCGCCCCCATCGTCGCGAGGGCATTGTCGAGGAGAAGCGTATTCGCGACGTGGGTGCGGTAGTTGCGCGCGAACCAGATCTTGTACATGCCGTTGTCGAGGCACACGATCCCGTCGTCCGGCATGACCGCACGAACGTCGTGCACGAGGCGCTGAGGCGTGACCGGGAAACGATCCTCGTCGGACCGGTCGTTTATTCGCGCGAGGATCCGGCCGCGCAGCTCGATCATCCCCTCATCCCCCGGCAGCCGACCGGCGAGGCGCGCGCCCAGGGCCTCGACGGAGCTCGCGATGTCGCCGATCACCTCAATGTCCGGGTGGTAAACCTGTTCGACCGTCGCGGACTGGTAGCCGACGTGGATGACCTTGGGCCCGCCCGCGCTCTTCATCAGGAAAGGCGGCTTCTCAACCGTGTCGTGACCAATGGCGATGACGAGATCCGAGCGCTCCACGGCCTCGTGCACATAGTCGCCCTCCGAGAGCGCGGCGGTGCCCATGTAGAGGTTGGAGCCGCCGTGAACGGCGCCCTTGCCCATCTGCGTGTTGAAGAAGGGAAGCCGGGCCCCCGTCACGAACGCCGAGAGCGGCTCGACCAGCGACGGCCGGTTCCCCGCAGCGCCGATCATAACGAGCGGCCGCCTGGCTGCGAGAATGTGTTCGGCCGCCCGGTCGAGCGCGGCGGGGGAGGCGACGGGACGTTCGAGTGGATGGACAGGAATGAGGGAGGCATGCTCCACCTCGGCGGCCGCGACGTCCTCGGGCAGTTCGAGATGCACCGGCCCCGGCCGCTCCTCAATCGCGGCGCGGAAAGCCTCCCTGACCACCGACGGGATGGCCGCGGGGCTGACGATCTGGCGGGTCATCTTGGTCAGGGGCTTCATCGAGGCCACGATGTCGACGATCTGGAACCGGGCCTGCTTCGCGCTCATCACCGGCTTCTGGCCCGTGACGAGGATCATCGGCATCGCGCCCAGATGCGCAAAAGCGGCCCCGGTCGAGAAGTTCAGGGCGCCCGGGCCCAGCGTTGCGAGGCAGACGCCCGGCCGCCCCGTGAGACGACCGTAGGTTGCGGCCATGAAGGCGGCCGCCTGCTCGTGCCGCGTCAGGACGAGCTCGATCCCAGAGGTCCGCAGCGATTCCAGGACGTCGAGGTTTTCCTCGCCCGGAACGCCGAAAATGCGTTCCACCCCTTCATTCTCGAGCGCCGCGACAAACAGGTCCGACCCCTTGGTCATGTTCTCACCTCCTGTACATCAGTCGCTAAACGGTACTCGTTCGTGGGCGCGCTTTGTGGAAAAGCTGAAATCACCGGCGCTGCGGCAAGCGCAGTAAGAATCGAATGACCCGGATAGCTGCTCATTGTCCGCCGCTCCCGCCCGGTGCGATCGGCGTCAATGCTTGCCTTAGATCGTCGATCGCCTCTGCTATCGGCACGGTTCCACCAGTGACCTCGAGGATCAATCGACTGAGGTCAGGTGATCGCAGGAGCGCCACAATTGTCGAGGCGACGTCATCTCGGGTGATCTCGACATGGACTTTGGCGAGACCCAGATCGACGCGGCCCGTTCCAGGCTCAGTCGTGAGCGCCGACGGACGGACGATCAACCAGTCGAGACTTGTCTGGACCAGCTGGATCTCCGCTTTCTTCTTCTCGACCATGTAATGCTCGAAGGATGCGTCCATGCGCCGCTCGCGCCATGCCTCGGGAAAGACCGAGACGAGGACGAAGCGGCGAATACCAGCGCGTTCCGCCGCAGCGGCGACCTTGCCCGGCCCATCGCCATCTATGCGTGTTGTTGCAGCGTCGTTTTCCTTGCCACCGGCACCGGCGCTGAACACAATCGCGTCCGAACCCCGCATCGCGTCAGCCAGTTCATCGACCGACATGGCGACCAGATCGCCCAGGATGGTTCGAGTTCCGCCGGAGGCGAGAGCCTCCACCTGTTCCGGCCGCCTTACAAGGCCAGTGGGTTCGTCGCCGGCCGTGGCGAGCTGTTGTCCTACCCGGCGACCGACGCCACCTGCGATACCGATGATAAAGACCTTCATTCGGGCTCTCCTTCGTTGGTGGAGTTGACAGTCGCACGTCTTCCCGCGGCAGCCCGGCGGTGATCATGGGGTGAAGAAACAGAGTCATCGCCAGGATCGCCGCACTCACTGCGACGAGTAGCCATAGGGGTGCTTCAAAGCTGCCGTTTGCGTCGCGCATAGGACATGTCATCGACGGTCCCGTCGCGCCGACGGGATAGATCACCAGCCTGGATCGGCGGTCAGCCGTCCGTTCCCGCGACGAGGTGGACTTGGCCCGTGGTGCCCTGCAGGCGATGCGGAAGCGCCGCCCGGTATCGGGGGGCCCTGTACCCGGCTTTCGCCGCCTCCATCGTGGGGTAGCTCAAGATCGCGATGCCGTCGACCGGATGGCCCGCGAGCCCTTCGGGAGGGCAGTAGAAGGCGAGCGGTTCGAGCGGATGCGCGCCCCGTGCGGCGGGCGTGAGCGCACTGTAGCGATCAAGTGCCTCGGGGTCGGTGACGCTGGCTTGAACGAAGACGGCGAAGGTGGTCATGCAGCGGCCTCGAGTTCCTTGATCAGGCGCCCCGCGGCTTCGGCGGAGGAGCCCGGGTTCTGGCCCGTGATCAGCAGTCCGTCCTGCACGACGTAGGATCCCCAGTCGGGCCCTTTCGAATAGATGCTGCCCTTGGCCTTCAACTCGTCCTCGACCAGGTACGGCACCACCTCGGTCAACCCGACCGCGGCCTCTTCGCTGTTGGCAAAGCCTGTGACCTTCCTGCCTTTAACAAGTGGCTGGCCATCAGGCGTCGTAACGTGGCGCAAGACGCCGGGCGCGTGGCAGACCAGGGCAACCGGCTTGTTTGCCGCGAGGAAGCTTTCGATCAGTGCCCGTGAGTCCGGGCTCTCCGACAAATCCCACAGCGGACCGTGCCCACCGGGGTAGAACACCGTGTCAAAGTCCGCCTCGGACACGTCCGCGAGCTTGGCTGTGTTCGCAAGAAGTTCGTTGGCTTCTCTGTCAGTCTCGAACCGACGCGTCTGATCGGTCTGGAAGTCGGGCTCGTTGCTCTTGGGATCGAGAGGAGGCTGCCCGCCCTTCGGTGAGGCCAGTGTGATCTCGGCGCCTGCGTCCTTGAATGCGTAATAGGGAGCGGCCAACTCCTCCAGCCAGAAACCGGTCTTGCGGCCAGTGTCGCCAAGCTGGTCATGCGATGTAAGAACCATCAGAACTTTCATGTCTCATTTCCTTCGGCAGGGCTGCAATTCATGGTTCGGCTCCCCTCCCTTTCCCGAGGCAGATGACGGCTTACGACGGGCGGTCGCGAATCGCGCTGTGGATCGCGGCTACGCGCCACGCCCGTGGGCGCTCACCTGGTCACGAACTCCAGAAGGTCGGCGTTCAGGTCGTCGGCGTTCACCGTCAGCATGCCGTGCGAGAACCCGGGATAGGTCTTCAGCATCCCGTCTTGCAGCAGTTCGATCGCCTTCAGTGCCGAGGCGGCGATCGGAACCACCTGGTCGTCCTCGCCATGCAGGACCAGCGTCGGCACGGTAATCGCCTTGAGGTCCCCGGTCTGGTCGGTTTCCGAGAAGGCCTTGATGCCATCGTAGTGCGCCTTGGCGCTCCCCATCATGCCTTGCCGCCACCAGTTTTGAATCACGCCTTCATGTACTGTCGCACCCTCACGGTTAAAGCCGTAGAACGGGCCCGATGGGACGTCGCGAAAGAATTGCGCACGGTTGCCGGCCAGTGCGGTCCGAAAGTCGTCGAAGACCTCCAGCGGTGTGCCCTCGGGGTTGTCGTCGGTCTTTAGCATCAGCGGCGGAATGGCGGCGACGAGGATGGCCTTGGCCACCCGACCCGCAGGTTCGCCGTGCCGCGCCACGTACCGCGCCACTTCGCCGCCTCCGGTGGAATGGCCGATGTGAACCGCGTTCCGCAGATCCAGCGCCTCGGCGACGGCGAAAGCATCGGCCGCGTAATGGTCGATGTCGTGACCCTCGGCAACCTGCCCAGAGCGACCATGGCCACGCCTGTCATGTGCGATGACGCGATAGCCTTTCGACAGGAAGAAAAGCATCTGCGCATCCCAGTCGTCGGAACTGAGCGGCCAGCCATGGTGGAAAACGATGGGCTGAGCGTCCGGCCGACCCCAGTCCTTGTAGAAAATCTGTACGCCGTCGCCGGTTGTGACAAAGCCCATGCTGGTTTCTCCTTCTGGAAAGTCTCGGGTGGAAAGCCCCGCATGCACGGCCGCAGTGGAAAGGCGTAACTCGCGGCAAGCGCCGATGCGGAGACAATGGCGTGGTGGCGGTTGAACGGCAGGCCGGCGGCGAACTGGCAGCATTTGAATATTCGGGCGAGATAGGCGGGGAGTTCCATCGCACACCCAAGGCTGCACAATTATCAGGGATCTGGACGCGCCGAAGGCGGCCGGATTTCCGGAAAGGCCTCAAGGGAGCAGGTACCCCGCAACTGAGCGAAGCGCATGGTTTCCGTCCTGAGGTGACGGGTGCCCGGATGGTCGAGGCTGACGGTGTTCGCAGCCCGGCGCTGGCCCGACAGGTCGACGAAAGAGCCGTCATTTTCCTTCGGCGACCCAAAGATCGTGGCGAAGGATGCGATTGACAGGGTCATGTTCAGCGGCCCTTGCGTCAGCGTGCGACCAGCACCCTTAGGGATAATGGACCCCACCGGTTGCTCTCTGCGGGGCATCCTGGCGGTCGGGCAGCGGGATGAACTCGGCCTCGTCGCCGGGGACGGTGTCGAAGCGGCCCCGCGCCCATTCCTCCTTGGCAGCGGCGATCCGCTCCGGTCGGGAGGACACGAAGTTCCACCAGATGTACCGCGGCCCCTCCATTGGCGCGCCGCCGAAGAGCATGAATCGAGCTGCGGTCGAAGCTGTGACAACGAGCGCCTCGCCTGGCCGCAGCACCAGCAGCTGACCTGGCCCGAAGCTGTCCCCGGCCACCTCGATAGTCCCGGAGATCGTGTAGAGCGCGCGCTCCTCGTATTCCCGGTCGATCGGCAGTCGCGCACCGGCTGCAAGCTGCACGTCGGCGTAGAGTGTCTCCGACCCAGTCACGAGCGGCGAGGTGAGTCCGAAGGCGCTGCCCGCGATCAGCCGGGCACGGACGCTGTCCACTTCGAGCGTCGGCAAGGCCGCCTCATCGTGATGCAGGAAGGCCGGATCGTCTTCCTCCTGGTCGGAGGGAAGCGCCATCCAGGTCTGGATGCCGAAGAGCCGCTGACCGTTCCGTTTGCGCTCCTCCGCCGTTCGCTCGGAGTGCACAATGCCTCGACCCGCGCGCATCCAGTTCACCGCACCAGGCTGAATCGCCTGCTCGGTTCCGAGCGAGTCGCGGTGCAGGATCTCGCCCTCGAACAGGTAGGTCAGCGTCGCGAGGTTGATATGAGGGTGCGGTCTCACGTCGATGCCCTGGTCGGTCAGAAACTCGGCCGGCCCCATCTGGTCGAAGAAGATGAACGGCCCGACCATCTGGCGCTTCGTCGAGGGCAGTGCCCGGCGTACCGTCATCTCCCCGAGATCGACCGCACGCGGCACGATGAGGGTTTCGATCGCATCCGTAGTCGCTCGGTCGCCGAGGACGGGATCCGGGCTGGGACTCCAGCTCATGGCTTGATCCTTTCTTGTTCATCGGACCCGTTATCGTTCCAACGGGCCACCAGGTGGCGCACGAGTGGACGTTTGGCGCCGGCCGGAAGGCCCCAGACGACGACCTGATCAGCCTTGTCGGTATGGGTGAGCCGACTGGCCACGGCGATCGCGGCCTCATGAGGTACCGTGTCATAGGCACGGACGCGCGGCCTGACCGCCGAAACAAGTTCATCTGTCGCCGGCCCGTTCCGCCAGCGCTCAAGCAAGCGCCACTGTGACGTCATTACGTAAGCTCCCGCTTGGCCATGTACTGCATGGAGCAGTTCGTGGACTTCGAGCGAGAGGATGCATCAAGGTCCACGGGTCGTAGCAATCGTGCGCAAGTATCGGTCCGCTACGGCCATGGCATGATCGTTCCGACCGGGGAGCGTTGCAGGCTTCGGGCACCGTGCGATGTCATCTGCACTTCCTCGTTGCGCGGCGGAATGCGAGGCAGCAATATCTCCGCCGTTATGTCGCGCCTTGACGGGATCACGCCGAACCGGTCCGACCTCGTGCATGCCGGGGGAGCCGGAAACGAACGTTCAGCGACCACCGGCTTGCGCAGCGACGATCAGGATCTGCTGAACAGCTCTCCGCCCAGCACCACCCAGAAGAAGATTGCGCTGGCAATGGTCGTGGTCATGACAATCGTGGTCGTGGCCGCCACGCCCGCTGCGCGCTATGTTCTGAGCGGCACGGAAGCGCTGCTGCCCGGCTATGCTGCGGCCCGCCTACTTGTCGAGCTCATGACGGCGGCGTTGCTGATCGCCCACTTCGCAGCCCATCCCTCCCCAGCCATACTGACCCTTGCAAACGGATATCTCTTTTCCGCCTTGCTCGTCGTGCCGTGGGCCCTGACCTTCCCTGGCGTCCTGGAGGCATTCGGACTCGGTCCAACCGACCAGAGCACCGCGTACGTTGCCGCCATTCGCCGCATTGGCTTTCCCCTGTTCATCCTCGCATATCTCGCGAGACGCTCCGCGCCGCAGCTCCCCTCCGGCACTGCCGCGTCGCGGATACTCACAAGTGTGTTGGCAACAGCTGCCGCAGCAGCAGCGCTGTCCTGGGGTGTCATCATCAATGACGACCAGCTGCCTCCCTTGATGCTTAATGAGCGCCGCATCGCGGCCGCGTGGAACATCGTTCCCTCCGTGTCCATCGTACTCTACGTGATCGCGCTGTCGCTCCTCTGGCGGCGCCGGACGTGCTCGCTGGACCTCTGGCTGGCGATCGTGCTCGGGACGCTGCTGGCTGAGATAGTTCTCCTCTCCTACATCAGCGGCGGCATCCGATTGAGCGTCGGCTGGTGGACTGGCCGGGCATTCGGACTGCTCTCGGCCAGCATCGTCCTCGTCGCGCTGCTCGTCGAATCGATGTCGCTCTACTCGCGTCTCGCCCGCTCGGTCGCCGCGGAACGGCGAGTCCGGGAGAGCCGCTTGTCGGCGATGGAGGCGATGTCGGCGACGGTCGCGCATGAGGTCACGCAACCAGTGGCAAGCATGGTTACGAACGCCAACGCGGCGCTGCGTTGGCTCGACAAGCCGCGCCCCGAGATCGGCGAGGCCGAAGGCGCATTGCGGCGCATCGTCGATGACGGCCATCGAGCCGGAGAAGTCATAAGCAACATCCGGACACTGTTCAGGAAGGACGCGCGCGATCGAGGCCCGCTCGACATACGCCAGCTGATCGAGGACGTACTCTCCCGCAGTCGACGCGAGGCGGAGGCCGCGCGGGTTCTACTCCGCGCCGACGTGGCGCCGTGCGATGTAGTCGTGATCGGAAACCCCGTGCAGCTTTCGCAGGCCATCTCCAACCTCGTGGCGAACGCGATCGACGCGACTAGGTCCGTCGCTGAGAGAGAGGTTGTGGTGCGTTGCGACACGATAGTGCCCGAAGGGCTGACCGTTTCGGTGGAGGACACAGGCCCCGGCATTGCATCCGATCTCCGCAAGCGCATTTTCGAGCCGTTCTTCACCACCAGGCCGGACGGCATGGGCATGGGGCTCATGTTCAGTCGGGCCGTAGTCGAGTCCCATGGCGGGCGGCTCTGGGTCGATGACGTCGTGCCGCGCGGGGCGGCATTCCGCTTCACGCTCCCGGTACTCGGCGGGATCGAGAGCGAAGGGAGGGCAACACGCAATGGCTGAACCCGAGGCCGTGGTTTACGTCATCGATGACGACGCCTCGATGCGGGCGTCGATCGAGAGCTTGCTCCGCTCGGTAGGCCACACCGTCGTCACATTCGACTCGACGCAGTCCTTCCTGGAGTTCAGCCGCCCGGAGGGTCCGGCCTGCGTGGTGCTCGACGTCCGTATGCCGGGCGCGAGCGGCCTCGAGTTGCAGCGAGAGCTCGCCGCTGCAGGCAGCGCCATCCCGATCATATTCGTCACCGGCCATGGCGATATCGCCATGTCGGTCGCCGCAATGAAGGCCGGGGCGCTCGAATTTCTCACGAAGCCATTCCGCGATCAGGACCTGCTCGACGCGGTCCACCGCGGCCTCGAGGAGGATCGGCGTCGAAGCCGTCGCGACTTGCATCTCGACGCGCTGCGCGAGCGGTATGCCTTGCTGACATCGCGCGAGCGGCAGGTAATGCGGATGGCCGCCGCGGGCCTTCTCAACAAGCAGATCGCCGCGGAGTTGGCGCTGAGCGAAGTGACCGTCAAGGTGCACCGCGCCAACGCGATGCAGAAGATGCAGGCGCGATCGCTGCCGGATCTCGTCCGGATGTCCGACTCGCTCGGCGCTCACATACAAGAGTCCTAGGCCAACGATCCCCTCGCACAATTGCGTTGCCACCCCCCTCGTTCCGATGATCGTGGCCAAGGGTGGCCTTGCGGCATGCCCTGACGAGAGGACGAGAGATTGGCTGAGGTCCCGCTGGTTGCGATCGTGGACGACGATGCCTCGGCGCTCGCAGCCGGGGCCAGCCTCATCCGGGCGCTCGGATTTGCAGCTAGCGGCTTCACGACCGTAGCCGCCTTTCTCGCATCGGACGCGCTGACGCTGGCTGTCTGTGTCGTTGTCGATGTCCGAATGCCAGAAATGGGAGGATTCGAACTGCTTCGCAGGCTCGTCGCTCTGGAACGGCAGGTGCCGACCGTGCTGGCGACTGCGTTTCCGGACGCAGTGGAACGGTCTTGGGCGCTGACGATGGGGGCGATCGATTACCTTTCCAAGCCACTTCGCGCCGAGGATCTACTTCGCTGCGTGCGGCTGGCAGCAACCGTCCGAGGCGCTACCAGCGGAGGCGGCCCCGGATGACTCTCCGCACTGAATCTCGCGCCAGCCGTCCGAGCTGCATCCATTTCGACGGCAACGGACACGCTTTTCAAGTCCCGAGCAGTGGCCGTGCCGGTAGCAGGAAAGTGTAGGAAATGAGTAACGTTTGGCCCCGACTCGACTATCTTGAATGGCGCGAGACCTGTTCCGCCCTGCATCTGTATCTGCAGATCGTCGGAAAGTACCGGCTGGCCCACACACCGTGGCTAAACCATTCCTGGAACGCCACATTCTACGTCACGCCAACCGGCCTGACATCCTCACCGATACCTGACGGTGCGGGCATCGAGATCCGGTTCGATTTTCGGGAGCACATGGTTATCGGCACCTCCGGCAACGGCCGCGAGGCGAGATTCGCGCTGGCACCGTCCACAGTTGCGGCGTTCCGCGCCAACGTCGTGCGGATGATCGCCGATATCGGCGGCACGCCGACGTTCCACGACACGCCGAACGAAGTCCCCGACCCCATCCCGTTCAGCGAGGATCATCGGGACCGACCCTATGACCGGGATGCGGTGCAGCGATTTCACCGGGCACTGGTGGCGATTGACAGAGTATTGGGCAGGTTCCGCACCTCCTTTCTCGGCAAGTCCAGCCCCGTTCACCTGTTCTGGGGGTCTATGGATCTCGCGGTCACCCGTTTCTCGGGACGACGCGCGCCGCTCCACCCTGCCGGGATCCCTTCGCTGCCGGACGACGTGGCACAGGAAGCGTACGACCGGGAAGTGTCCTCGGCAGGTTTTTGGCCGGGCGGCAATGGCATCGACTACGCCGCCTTCTATGCCTACGCCTATCCGTCGCCCGGCGGATATAGGGGCGCGCCAGTCCGGCCCGAGGCGGCTTTCTGGCATGACGGCCTGTCGGAATTCATGCTGCCATACGATGCCGTGCAGACGTCCTCGGATCCCGACGAGGCGCTGATGGCTTTCCTGGTCTCCACATACGAGTCGGCAGCCAACCTCGGACACTGGGACCGCGCGTTGTTGGAATGTGCACAGGGCCGACCGCGCCGTGTGCGCCGCCCCAACCCGGAACGGGCGAATGCGGGGTCGGAGCAGGCTGAACCTTCCCCGACAGACCCACCGGTGAAACGGGAAGATGGGGCATCGAAGGGGCGCTACCGTTTGGTAATCGATGGCAACGAAGCCGAGATGACCTACAGCCGGGCCGGAAAGGGGCAGATCATCATCGATCACACCGAGGTTCCCGGCGTCTTGCGTGGCCGCAAGGTGGGAGAAAGGCTTGTACGACAGGCGGTCGAGGATGCGCGGCGGGACGGGGCGGTCATCATACCGCTCTGCCCGTTCGCGAAGTCACAGTTCGATCGCCATCCGGATTGGCAGGACGTGTTACGCCAGCCGAAGACCTGAACGCCGATGGGCCGACCCTCGCTCTGGACGGACCATTCGAGGCCCAAGGATAGGGCCCTGCGGTGCCGCCGGTCCTTGTGCCGCGCAGCATCACGATCGGCGAAATGCCGCCGGACCGACGGAGCTTCGCCCGCTGCCGAAGCGGTCCGGCGGCCGGCACCACAGTGGAGACGACGCTCGGCGCTGCCGGGCGTCGGCGTTGCGAATTCCAAGGGGCGAGTCGATGGCTGCAGAGGGGTTGGGGGCCGTCATTGGCCCGGCGGTCGTGCTGATGGGCGCAGCAGTGATTGCCGTGCCGCTGTTCCGGCGTCTGGGGTTGGGGTCGGTGCTGGGGTATTTCGCAGCCGGTACTCTGGTGGGTCCATCGGTACTCAGGTTGTTCACCGACCCTGAGGCGATCCTGCATTTCGCAGAGCTGGGCGTCGTGATGTTCCTGTTCATCATCGGGCTGGAACTGCGCCCGCAGAAGCTCTGGGCGTTACGTGGACAGATCTTCGGGCTGGGTCTGGCGCAGGTGAGCCTTGCGATTGTTTTGCTAACGCTGGCGGGCGTCGTGGTCTTCACGTTTCCCCCGATCACGGCGTTCATTGCCGGTGCCGGATTCGTGCTGTCCTCGACAGCCGTCATCATGTCCACCTTGCAGGAACGCGGGCAGATCGCCAGCCATGAAGGGCAGAAATCCGTCTCGATCCTGCTTTTCGAGGATTTGCTGATCGTGCCCTTGTTGGCGGTCGTGGCCTTCCTGTCGCCTGTCGGTCAGGGCGATGGTGGGTTGGCCGACGTGGCGCTGGCACTCGCCGGGCTGGTGGCGCTGCTTGTGGCCGGCCATTGGCTGCTTGATCCGTTCTTCGCCCTTTTGGCGCGGGCCCGTGCCCGCGAGGTGCTGAGCGCCGGGGCGCTCCTGGTCGTGCTGGGGGCCGCACTCCTAATGGAGGCGGTCGGCCTGTCCATGGCGATGGGCGCATTTCTTGCCGGCGTCCTGCTCTCAGGCTCCAGCTATCGCCATCAGATCGAAAGCGACATCGAGCCGTTCAAGGGCCTTCTGATGGGGCTGTTCTTCCTGGCCGTCGGCATGTCTCTGGACCTCGCCATCGTCGCCGCGGAATGGCCGCTGCTGCTCGCCATGCTGGTGGTCTACGTGCTGGTCAAAGCGGCGGCCATCTATGCCACGGCACGAGTGTTCGGCGCAGCCAATCTGCCCGCCTTGCGCCGATCCGCGATGTTTGCCCAGGGCGGCGAGTTTGCCTTTGTGCTCTTCACGGCGGCCCTGGCGAGCCAGGTCATCAATGCGCGGGAGAATGCGATCTTCTCGACTGTCGTGATCTTGTCCATGGCGATCACGCCGCTCATACTGATCGCCGCCGACAGGCTGCTGCGTGCCCCGGGGGCCGCGCTGGATGGGGTCGAGGAGGCGAACGGGCTGCGCGGACAGGTCCTGGTGATCGGCTTCGGTCGCTTCGGACAGATCGCCCTGCAGATACTGTTGGCGCGGCGTGCGCAGGTCTCGGTCATCGAGAATAACCCCGACCGTATCCGGGAGGCAGCGCGCTTCGGGTTCAAGGTCCATTACGGCGATGGCACGCGACTGGACATCCTGCGCGCTTCGGGCGCGGCGGAGGCGCAGGTAGTCCTGATCTGCGTCGACGATCGCCGTACGGTCAGCGCGATCGTCGAACTGATCCAGCACGAGTTTCCAAATGCGGCGGTGCTGGCACGCAGCTATGACCGGGGCCATTCAATGGAACTGATCCGCGCGGGTGTGGATTTCGAAATCCGAGAGACAGTGGAGTCGGCCCTGATGATGGGGGCCGAAGGGCTGCGCCGCCTCGGCTGGGACGAGGCCGCCGTGACCGAGGCGCTGAACGATATCCGCCGCCGCGACGCGCAGCGTCTGACTGAGCAGGTGCAGGGCGATATCATGGCCGGGCAGGACAAGATGCTGACAGCTCCAGTGCCCGAACCTCTGGCTCCCGCCCAACTCCTGCAAAAAGCAGATAACGAAAAAAACGATTCTTGGCCGTAGGTGGGCGTTCGGCTGTCCATGGGGGTCGACCCGGCATCCTTGTCGTCGCGTTGAAAGGTCCTGCCGGAGCTTGGGACGGTCTGTTCCGCCCGAATCCCTGCTGCGGCCCCCTATTTCGAGGTGCCAACGCGCGCCGATCTACGCTGTCTACACTCTGCAAACTCCCGGCGCCTTGTCGGTAATTTCTTGCCCGTCCTGGGAACCACCGTCCGAGTCTTCGGTTATCTCTCCGGAGGAGGGGATCGGATGTCCTTGCAAACACGGCGTCGCGTTCTGCAGTTCATGCTGCTCGGGAGCACGGCCTTCGCGGCCCCGCGCGGCCTGTTCGCTGCAGAATACGGGCGCGGCAAGGGGATGCCTTGGTCGCCTCTGAAGGGGGAGACTCCCTACTACGGAACGAACGACGACCGCTTCTTCAGTCCCGCGGAACGCGAGACCGTCGCCGCGATCTGCGCCCGCCTCATTCCCAGCGACAGCGACGGCCCGGGTGCCAGCGAGGCCGACGTCGTCACCTTCCTTGACCGGCAGATGGCCGGCTTCTACGGGCGCGGCCAGCACTGGTACATGCAGGGCCCCTTCGGCGAGGGAACCGCGACGCAGGGCTACCAGAGCGAACACCCGCCCGCGATGCTCTACAGGCTCGCGCTCGCCGAACTCGATTCATACTGCCGTACCGAGAATGGCTACCCGTTCGTCGACCTCCCGGCGGAGACGCAGGACGAGATCCTCACTGGCTTGGACGAGGAGACGATCGAGTTCAAGGGCGTCTCGGCGAAAGCCTTCTTCGACCTGATCCTGAAGAACGCCGTCGAGGGCTTCTTCGCGGATCCGATCTACGGCGGCAACCGCGACATGATCGCCTGGCGATACATAGGCTTTCCCGGCACCCGCTACGACTACCGCGATTTTGTCGGGCACGGCGGAGCGGCGGTGCGGCTCGAGCCGGTCAGCCTGATGGGCCGGCCGGGCTGGAACAGATCCTAGATGCGTCGCAGTCGAGGTATTCGATGACGAAGCAATTGCGTAGCGTCGACGTCGTTCTCGTCGGCTTCGGCTGGACGGGGGCGATCTACGCCGAGAAGCTGACGGCGGCAGGGCTCGAGGTCAGGGCGTTCGAGCGGGGGCCGTGGCGCGACACGCCGGGGGATTTCGCAACCACGTTCGCCCAGGACGAGTTGCGCTACTACTGGCGACACGGAATGTTCCAGGAAGCGTCCCAGGCGACGCTGACCTTCCGCAACAACGGCGCCCAGACCGCGCTGCCGATGCGGCACTGGGGATCGTTCCTGCCGGGCAACGGCGTCGGCGGCGCCGGCGTGCACTGGAATGGGCAGACATACCGTTTCCTGCCCTCGGATTTCGAGGCGCGCTCGCACAACGAGGACCGCTACGGCCCCCTCCCCGAGCACATGACCGTCCAGGACTACGGAGTTACCTACGAGGAGCTCGAGCCGCATTTCGACTATTTCGAGAAGATCTGCGGCATCTGCGGGCAGGCGGGCAACCTGAACGGCAGGACGGTGGACGGCGGCAATCCGTACGAGGGTCCGCGCAGCGACGACTACCCGAACCCGCCGATGCAGATGACATTCTCGCAGGACCGTTTCGCCGCCTCCGCGCGCGAACTGGGGCTGAATCCCTTCCCCGTCCCCTCCGCCAACATGTCGCGCGCCTACGTCAATCCGCTGGGACTTCAACTCGCGCCCTGCACCTATTGCGGCTTCTGCGAGAAGCACGGGTGCGGCAACTATTCCAAGTCGTCGCCGCAGACGACCATCATTCCGGTCCTGATGCAGCGGCCGAACTTCAGCCTCCTTACGAATTCGGAAGTTCTCAGGATCGAGAAATCCGCCGACGGTTCGCGCACCACCGGCGTCACCTACGTCGACACCAGCGGCGACACCTACTTCCAGCCGGCCGAAATGGTCGTCCTGTGCGCCTATCCGCTGGAGAACACGCGCCTGTTGCTGCTGTCGCAGATCGGCGAGCCCTACGATCCCCGGACCGGGGAGGGCGTGGTCGGCAAGAACTACTGCTATCAGGTCATGTCGTCGGCCACCGTCTTCTTTGAGGAGGAATTCACCAACGGCTTCATCGGCGCCGGCGCGCTCGGCATGGTCGCGGACGACTACAACGGCGACAATTTCGATCATTCAGGTCTCGGGTTCATCGGCGGCGGCTACATCGCCTGCCACACGACCAACGCCCGCCCGATCGAGAGCCATCCGGTTCCGGACGGTGTCCCCCGTTGGGGCAGCAAATGGAAGCGCGCCGTGCGCGAGAATTTCCTGAAGACGACCAGCGTCGGCGTGCACGGTGCGTCGATGGCCCACCGCAGCAATTATCTCGATCTCGATCCGACCTATACCGACGCCCACGGGCGCCCGCTGTTGCGCATGACCTATGACTTCACGCTCAACGACCGGCGGCTGACCCAGCACCTGACGCCCGTCGCCGAGCAGATCGCGCGCGGCATGGGCGGCCGCGAGGTGAAGGTCAACGACCGGCGCGGGTCGTACGACTCCGTCCCCTACCAGACGACGCACAATACCGGCGGCACGATCATGGGCGCCGATCCCGCGACCAGCGTGGTCAACCGCTACTGCCAGAGCTGGGACTGTCCGAACCTGTTCGTGGCGGGCGCCGGTCTGTTCCCCCAGAACGCCGGCTACAACCCCACCGGCACGGTCGGAGCGCTCGCCTACTGGTCGGTCGACGCCATCATCAACCAGTATCTCCGCCAAACCGGCCCGCTGGTGCAGACATGAGGCCGGCGCGCGGGACGTTCCTGATCGTTCTTGCAGCCGCCGGAATGGCGGGACTGGCACTCGGCACAGGTGCGCCCCAGGCGCAGGAGCTGTCATATTCGCAGGTGGAACGGGGCCGCTATCTGACGATCGCCGGCGACTGCAAGGCCTGCCACACCGACATCGAATCGGATGGCGTGCCGTTTGCGGGCGGGCGGGGCCTGCAAACCCCCTTCGGCACGATCTATTCGTCCAATCTGACCCCCGACATGGAGACGGGTCTCGGTCGCTGGACGCGCGAGGAGTTCTACGACGCGCTCAACGAGGGCGTCGACCGGGAGGGGCACCATCTCTATCCGGCGATGCCGTACCCCTATTTCACGTTGATGACGCGGGAGGATACGGATGCCATCTTCGCCTACCTGCGCACGCTGGAGCCGATCGCGTCGGACGTGCCGGAGAACGATCTCCCCTTCCCGCTAAGCCTCCGGCAATCTGTCTGGGGCTGGAAGCTCCTCTTCTTCGAGGACAAGGAGTTTGCGAGGGACCCCGAGATGTCGGAGGAATGGAACCGGGGACGCTATCTCGTCGATGGACCGCTCCACTGCGGCGGCTGCCACACGGGCAAGGGCGCGCTCGGCGCTGACGATGACGACGAGTACCTGCGCGGCGGCGTGCTGGAGCACTGGTTCGCGCCGAACATCCGCGGCGGCGAGAACGGCGGCATCGCCGACTGGGACCGCGACGACATCGTCGCGTTCCTGCGCGACGGGCGCGCCAGGCATACGGCGCCGATGCAGCGCATGGGCGAGGTGGTCGCGATGTCCACCCAGCATCTGAGCGAGAAGGATCTGCAAGCGGTCGCCATCTACCTCAAGACCCTCGACGACGGACCGCGGGAGGAACAGGACCTGGCCGAGGCGGATCGTCTGGAGATCGGCGAAGGGATCTATTTCGACAACTGCGCGGCCTGCCACGCGGCGGACCGCTCCGGCGTCCCCTATTTCTTCGCCCCGCTCACGACGTCGAACAAGGTGCTTGCCGAAGACCCGTCGACCGCTATCCGGATCATCCTCGGCGGTGCCCGCGCGCAACCGACGGAGGCGGTTCCCAGCGTGCTGGCAATGCCGCCCTTCGCCTGGAAGCTCACCGATGAGCAGATTGCCGACCTGCTGACCTACCTTCGCCAATCAGGCGCCAGGAAGGCCGCCCCCGTGTCGGCATCGGAGGTTGTCGACATGCGCGACTACCTCGCCGAAGAATATTGAGGGCCGGTTCATGTTGCGTCTTGTCCAGCTGTCCTTCGTCCTGCTGTTCGGTTCCGTGGGGATCAGCCTGGCTCAGCCCATCTATCTGGGCGAGCAGGAGTTCGATACCGGCGACCGCGACGCCATGGCAGCGCTCATCGAACGCTGCACAGAGCTTGCCGAGGAGGATTTGGCCGGGTCGTCGGCTCCCCCGACATCGCCTCCGATGCGCATGAGCGGGGAGGCGGAAGCGGGAGAAGCGCCTCCGGAGACGCGGCAGCCTGCGGAAGCACCAACCGATGACGTGGCGGTCGCCGATCGCGAGATGCTGAGCATCGACATCGAGGGTCTGGCGTCGGGAGACGGCAAACAGGAAGCAGCCGGCGAAGGCGCCGGTCCGGGCGCCCCCCATGCCGAAGGCTCCGACAGCGAAACGCAGCCGGATTTGGCAGACGTGACGGTGCAGGCCTGCCGGGAAGCGGGTGTCGTATACTGATCGAGCGAACGGTCCGCGGTGGGGTACGCACGCCGGTCGGCCAAGGGCGACACCTTTCGAAGTAGAAGACGACTGCGCCGGCCAGTATCCTGAGCCATGGCGCAGATTGGTGCTGTCGCATCACCGAATCGCGGACGGACGGCCGGGAAGGCCCCGACCCCGCTTCTGTGCGGCGAAGGGTGGTTTGGCAAGGGAGAGGACGCGCAGCCGATGGTGTCACCACGGTGCTAGACTGGCTGATCGCTACCATCCCCTTCTGGAAGGCGGTGCACCTGATCGCTCTCAGCATCTGGTGCAGCGGTCTGATCGTGCTTCCCATGATGCTGTCGCTGCACAAACCGGCGGTATCGCAGGATGACTTCCGCGTCATTCGTCACAGCACTCACCTCACATATACGTCCGTGGTGACTCCCGCCGCCGTGGTGGCCGTCATCGCCGGAACCTGGCTGATCTTCCTGCGGCAGACGTTCGTGCCATGGATGTTCGCGAAGCTCGTCTTCGTGGCTTTGCTCATGGTCTTGCATGCGTGGGTCGGCAACAGCATCGTGCGGATCGCGGAGGAGCCGGGGTCCCACACGCCGCCACGTCCCTATCTCGTCGGCACCGGCGTGATGGCGTGTGCGGTCGCCATCCTGCTGCTCGTCCTGGGGAAGCCCGATTTCGACTGGATCGACTTTCCCGACTGGCTGAAGACCCCTCGCGGCGGTCAGTTGCCTTTCGAAGTGCCCAGCCGGTAGTCGAAGACGAGCTTGCCGCCATGCCAGCCCGTGAACCCAACGACCAGCACGCAACACGCAGAAAGCAGAATTCCGTAGGGAAGCACCGCGCTCTCGTAGCCGTGCAGCCTGTAGCCCCAGTTGGCGCCGAGAAGGGAGATGAGCGTCACCGCGACGATGAAGTGCGTCCAGGGCGCCGCGCGGGCGCGAATGCCGGAGACCAGGAGCAGTTCGGCCGTCCCGGAGAAGCCGGCAAGCATGCCGAACAGGAAGCCTGCACCGACCGCCCACATGGCGGCGCGGGCCCAGAACGCATCGCCGGTCCACCAGTAGAGCAGGTCGGCCCCGAACGTGCAGAACGTCAGCGCCACCGGAAACGCGACGCTCATGGCGTGGACGGGATGCCCGAGTATGGCGATGCGCGATTCGGTATCGTCGAAGCCCGGACTGTCCGCGACCGGATCGATCAGTTTTTCGTTCGCACCCTTTATCGTCCGCTGCACCATGTCAGGCATCTCCTGAAGCCGTCCCTGCTGTTCACAACGGCCGCCGTCGTATCTGGTTGCGCACGGCCGCTTTCGACCCTTGATCCCGCAGGCCCCGCGGCGCGCTCGATTGCCACCCTTTGGTGGGTGATGTTGATTGCCGCCGTTGCCATCTTCGTGCTCGTGATGGTGCTTCTGGCGGCCGGTTGGCGTGCTGCGGCCGGGTCGACGGCGCCGACGGCAATGGCGGCGAAAGGAAGCGAACGCATATGGATCCTTGGCCTCGGCCTCGCCTTTCCCTCAACGGTGCTGCTGGCCCTGCTGTCCTACGGGCTGTGGATCGGCGAACGGCTGCTGCCGCGCGAGGGTGCTGATGTCACGCGGGTCGAGGCCCGGGCAAGCCAGTTGTCCTGGACCTTTTCGTATCGCGACGCCCCGGGACGGGCAACCGAGAACGTGCTGCACATACCCGCCGGCCGCCCGGTGGACGTCGCGATCACGAGTGCAGACGTGATCCACAGCTTCTGGGTGCCGCGCCTTGCCGGCAAGCTCGACGCCATACCCGGTCACGTCAACGTGCTGCGGCTGGAGGCGGATCGGCCGGGGACCTACGCCGGGCTGAGCGCGGAGTTCAGCGGACCGGGCTACGACAACCTCACCTTCACTGTCGTCGCCCACCCGCCCGAAGCATGGCAGGGCTTCCTGGAGGATAGCCGATGAACGCCCTGGCCCGGCACCGTCGCCTGACGGCCATCTGGTCGTCCAGACCCGGCTGGAAGGGCTGGTTCTCCACGGTGAACCACAGCGACGTGGGGCTCATGTTCCTGGCCACGGCGTTCTTCTACTTCCTCGTCGGCGGCATCCTGGCGATGCTGATCAGAGCTCAGCTGGCTACCCCGCACTCGGCCTTCGCCGGCCCCGAGATCTACAGCCAGTTCTTCACCATGCACGGAACGATCATGATGTTCCTGTTCGCGATCCCGGTGATCGAGGGCCTGGCGATCTATCTGCTGCCGAAGATGCTGGGCACCCGCGACCTGGCCTATCCCCGGCTCACCGCCTACGGGTACTGGTGCTACTTCTTCGGGGGCGGAATGCTGATCATCTCGCTGCTTTTCGGCATCGCGCCGGACGGCGGCTGGTTCATGTACCCGCCGCTCACCGGCAAGATCCACTCCCCGGGAATAAACACCGACTTCTGGCTGATCGGCATCACGTTCGTCGAGATCTCGGCGATATGCGCGGCGGTGGAATTCACGGTCTCGGTGCTGAAATACCGGGCCCCCGGCATGTCGCTCGACAGGATGCCGATCTTCGCCTGGTACATCCTGGTCACCGCGCTGATGATCCTGTGCGGCTTTCCGCCCCTGATCCTGGGATCGATCCTGCTCGAGCTGGAACGCGCCTTCGGGATGCCCTTCTTCCAGGTCGGGCTTGGCGGCGACAGCCTTCTTTGGCAGCACCTCTTCTGGCTGTTCGGCCATCCCGAGGTCTACATCATCTTCCTGCCGGCCGCCGGCGCGATCTCGACGATCCTTCCGGTGATGGCCTCGACGACGCTGCTCGGATACCGCTGGGTGGTTGCCGCCGCCGTCGCGCTGGCGATCCTGAGCTTCGGGCTCTGGGTGCACCACATGTTCACCACCGGCATCCCGCACATGGGGCTCGCGTTCTTCTCCGCGGCCTCGACGCTGGTCGCGATTCCAACGGCGGTGCAGGTCTTCGCCTGGATCGGGACGCTGTGGAAAGGATCGCCCCGGCTGCGCTTGCCGATGCTGCACATTCTCGGCTTCTTCTTCACATTCGTCATCGGCGGCCTCACGGGCGTCATGGTCGCCGTGGTGCCTTTCGACTGGCAGGTGCACGACACCGCCTTCGTCACCGCCCATCTGCACTACGTGCTGTTCGGCGGATTCGTCTTTCCGATACTGGCCGCCGTGTACTACTGGCTGCCGCTGGTCACCGGCAGAAAGCGGTACTTCCGCCTCGGAGAAGTGGCGTTCGCGCTGATCTTCCTCGGGTTCCAGATAACCTTTCTGCCGATGCACTGGGTCGGGCTCATGGGTCAGCGGCGGCGCATTTCGACCTACGGGGCGGAAGACGGCTGGACGGCGATCAACCTGATCTCGTCCGTCGGTGGCTTCGTGCTCGCCTTCGGCCTTGCCATGGTGCTTCTGGAAGTGATGCTGAACGTCATCGTGCGTCACCGGTCCGAGCGCAACCCCTGGCTGGCGGGCACCCTGGAATGGGCCACGCTTATGCCGGCCCCGGCGTACAATTTCGCCAGCCTGCCGCACGTGGACTCCCGTGATCCGCTTTGGGACGATCCGGACCTTCCGGTACGGCTCGCGCGCGGTGAGGGATATCTCGGCGACCCCGTAGGCGATCGGCGGGAAACGATCGTCGTGGATGTGGCGACGGGGGCGCCTGAGCAGCACGTGATCTACCCCGCCAACACCTTTCTGCCGATCGTCATGGCGGCCACGACAGGCGGCTTCTTCCTCTCGGTCCTCGTCAAGCTCTACTGGGTGGCGCCGGTCGCCGTCCTCGGCGTCGCAGTACTTGCGTGCATCTGGGTCTGGCGGCTGGGGTCGCGGGAGGACCCGGGCGACCAGTCGATCGGTCGTGGCATACAGGTACCCAACATCACCGCCGTCGACCGACCGCCGGGCTGGTGGGGCTCGGCATTCCTGCTCGTCGCGAACGCCATCTTCTTCGGCTCGCTGCTCTTCGGATACGCCTTTCTGTGGACCGTCGCCCCGGACTGGCCGCCGCCGGCTTTCGTCGCACCGTCGATCTTCGTACTGACAGCCGCACCGGTCGGGGCAGTGATTGCCATCGTCGCATGCGCCCTGGCGGTCAGGAACAACCGGGCCGGCAAGCAGCCGGTTGTCGGCCTGCTGCTCGCGCTCGGCGGAACCCTCGGCGTCGCCGCGGCATTCGGCGTGTTCCTGATCCACGCGCCTTCCCCCACCGCCCATGCCTACGGCGCCACGCTGTGGGTATTCGGGGTATATGTGGTTCTGCACGCCCTGCTGGCGGCGCTGATGCTGGTCTTCCTCCTGTGCCGCCACAGAGCCGGCTATATCTCGGCTGTCCGGCGCGCGGAACTGGCGATCGCGCCCATCTGGATCGGCTATCTCGGCGTCGTGACGCTGCTCGTCACCGTCGCGGCCTATCTGCCCGGTCTGGTGACATGACGGACCTGCTGCGCATCCTCATCTCGCCCGTCGTTTGGCTGGCTGCCTTCAGCGCCGTCTACGGCCTGCACGGGGTGCTGTGCGAGATCAGTATCGACGGAACCGGGTACAGCAGGGCGTGGGCAAGGCCGATGCTTGTCGGTGCGTTCGCTCTCGCGCTGCTTGTTCAGATGGGCCTGCTGGCCCTGCTCTACTCCACGTCGTTCCAGGCGCGGCCGGGTTTCGCGCGAACGGTCAGCCGCACCAGCGGGTGGGTGGGACTGGTCGCGACGATCTGGACATTGTTTCCCACCCTGGCGGTCACGGCATGCGGGTGACCGGGGGCTGGCCGCTGGCAGTCGGCCTGCTGCTGCTCGGCTGGCTGTGGCTCGGTCCGCTCCCGGACATGGCCCGCAGGGCTTTCTCGCCGCACATGATCCTTCACCTGGGCGTCGCGGTGACCGCTGCGCCGCTGATCGTCATTGGCCTGCTGCGGCTTTCTCCCGGACGGGGGACGCTGCGGTACCCCGTACTCGTCGCCGTCGCAGCATCCGCATTGGAGTTCGCCGTGGTCTGGGGCTGGCACGCACCCGCGATGCACGAAATGGCCGCGCGCTCCCATTCGCGCTTCGCGCTTCAGCAGCTCAGCTTCCTGGTGGCCGGCATCGCGCTCTGGTGGGCCTGTCTCGCCGGCCGCACCAGGGAGGAGCTTGCCATCGGCGGCGTCGCCACACTGTTTGCGTCGATGCACATGGCGATGCTCGGGATCCTTCTGATCCTTGCGCCGCAGCTCATCTACGCGCCGCAGTTCTGCCTGGGAGCCTTCGGCCTGCGTCCCCTGGCCGATCAGCAGCTCGGCGGCGGACTGATGGCGTTGTTCGGGACCCTGCCATTCGTCGCGGCCGGCGCCTGGATTGCCTCGCGCTTGGCACGACAGGAACCGGCCGGACGCCGATGACCGGGCAGCGCGGCCGCACCGCCCTGCGGTTGCTGCGGGACCGCTGCGGTCGGGTGTGGGGGGGGGGGGGGGGGAGGGGGGGGGGGGGGGGGG
>NZ_JAZHOF010000002.1:0-197244 GCF_037855135.1 Microbaculum marinum | reverse complement strand
GTGTGGCGCGGGATCCCGCGCCAGGATGGGGCTTAGGCCAATGCCGCCGGGCCGCGAGTCTGTGCGGAGGCTCGGCGCTGGTCGAGCAGGTATTGTCTCGGCGTCGTTCCGAAGACGCGCTTGAAATGGCGGGTCATGTGGCTCTGGTCCGAGAACCCGGCCTCAGCGGCCGCGCCGGCGATCGTATCGCCCTGCAGAAGCTTTTCGGCAGCGTAGTGCAGCCGCATGAGCGTCAGGTAGGCGTGCGGGGTGATGCCGAGACGGCGGCGGAAGGTCCTGATGATCTGGTAGACGCTGTATCCGCTCGACTTCTCGATATCGCGCAGCGTGATCTGTTCGCTGTAGTTGCGCGCCAGGTTCTCCTCCACGCACCTGACGATGCAGTTGCCTGACGCGACGCCGGCCCGGGGCAGAGGCCGCCCGGCCGGCCTGGGGCCGGTGGTCCGTGCGGATGCAGCAGAGCCTGGCCGGTCGCCTCGACCGTCGGCGCGCAAGGGCGTCGCTTGGATCATCGTCTTCCTCCTTGAAGCCGCTTTCTTCTGACGCGATTCCACGTCCTCGCATCTCAGTTTTTTCAACTATGCAGGAGGCGTTGGCGCTGCTTCAATGTAAGTTGTATCAAGTTACGATTGAGCAAAATGCAAGCGAGACGGCATGGCCCGGATTCCGCCATTCAATGCGTTGCGCGCCTTCGAGGTGGCCAGCAGGCAGCTTTCGTTCAAACGCGCGGCAGAGGAGCTCTGCGTCACGCAGGGCGCCGTCAGCCGCCACATCCAGAACCTGGAATCGCATCTGGGCGTAGTGCTCTTCGAGCGCAGCCATCGCCAGGTCGTGCTGACCCCCGAAGGCGTGCGATACGCAAACGAGATCCGCGAGGCCCTGCGGCGCGTCCAGGACGCGACCGAAACCATCATGGCCAGCAACAATCAGCGCAGCCTGAAGGTGAAGGTGCCCCCGACCTTCGCGATACGCTGGCTCGTGCCGCGCCTTGCCGGCTTCCAGGCCCGCTGCCCGGACATGTCGCTGCAGATTTCGACGCCATTCAACACGACGTTCTTCGAGCGCGACCTGGACATCGCCGTCAACTACCCCTCGCCCAGCATGCCGGACGATGTCGTGTGCGAACTGATGTTCGAGGAGTTGCTGACGCCCGTGGTCAGTCCGGCGCTGGCGGCCGGGCATCTGCCGATAGAGGTGCCGGACGACCTGTCACACCATGTCCTTCTGCATTCCCTGACGCGCACGACGGACTGGCGGACCTGGCTGAAGGCGGCCGACGCGCAGAAGGTGGATCCCGAGAGCGGCCTTCGCTTCGAGAATCCGGGGCTCGTCTACCAGGGCGCCACACAGGGGGTGGGAGTCGCCGTGGGCCAGTTGCACTTCGTTACCGACGATCTGCTGGCGAGGCGCCTGATCGCTCCTTTCCGGCAGCTGAAGTGCCTGGAGACCGGGTACTATCTGGTGTTCCCGAGGGACCGCCTCAAGAATCCCTATGTCCGCGAGTTCCGCAGCTGGATTCTGGAGGAGGCCGAGAAAAGCAAGGCTCTCGCACGCGGCAGCTTCGACTGGATCCAGTGCTGACCACCCGCCTTCCTTGAATGGCCCCGCGCCGCCGGGACTGCGACCGGTTACTGCCTCACCAGCTTGCGCAGGCTTCGCACCGGGCTCGGGCGCGGTGTGTCCGGGAACACCGCCGACCAGGCCGTATGCGCCACCTCGCCCACATAGACGTCGCCGCGTGAATCGACGGCGATACCGTGCGGAGCCACGAACTGGCCCGACTTCAGGCCGGCACAGCATCCACCGACTCGTCCGACCCGCTGTCCTGAATGGTCGAGGATGCTGACCCGCGGACCGATGTTCGGGTAGTGCCGGTTCGATCCCAGCATCGGCCCCAGCTCGCCGATGTAGAAGACCGGCTCCGGGCCGGGCTCCATGACCATGCCGCACGGACGATGGAGGTTGTTCCATTGCGTCTCGTATCGGCCGTTGCCGTCGAAGACCTGGATGCGGTGGTTCTCGCGGTCGGCGACGTAGACCCAGCCGTCCTTGTCGCAGCAGACGTTGTGCACGAGGTTGAACTCGCCGGGATCGGTGCCGATGCCGCCCCACGTCATGAGGTGGCGCCCGTCGGGCGCGTACTTGTGCACATGGGCGTTGCCGTAGCCGTCCGAGACGTAGATATCGCCTTGCGGCGAAAGGGCCGTGTGGGTGCAGCGATGGAAGGGCTCGCCGCTCATGAACGGGGCGGCCTGGCCCGGCACGCCGATCTCCATCAGGATGGTCCCGTCCAGCGTGCACTTGCACACGGTGTGACGGCCGTCGTCCGTGAGGTAGATCGTGTCGTCGGGGCCCATGTCGACGCCGTGGGCGTGGGGAAAGATTCCCTCGCCCCACGATCGAAGGAAATTGCCTTCCCGGTCGAACACCATCATCGGATGTTCGCCGCGGTTGAACACGTAGACGTTGTCCTGCCTGTCGACGCCGATATCGGCGACCTCCAGAAAGCCCCAGCCTTCGGGCAGCCTGGCCCAGTTGTCGTCGACGCGGTACCGGTACTTTCCGTAGCCGACGACCGCCTCGTCGGCGTCACCGCCGGAAGCAACGCTGGTCTGCTCGTTCATGCCGGCCACCTCCTGCCCGTCCCGCACTCACTCGGCATCGACATCGATGCCCATCAGCCTTGCCGCGTTGGTGCGGGTAAGCAGCCGGATATCGTCTTCGCTGTAGCCTACGTCGAGCAGGACCTCGATCACCGCGCGCGACCCCTCGACGAGCTTGAACCCGTCAAAAATGCCGAGATCGGAGCCGAGGATCGTCCGCTCGATACCGGCCGCCGTGATCAGTTCCTGCAGTTGCTCGGGATCGAAGAACGCATACTTGTTGCCGGGCGTGAACATGCAGGAGGAATGCTCGACATAGACGCCCATCTCCGACAGACGGCGAACGTCGTCGACATCGGCGCCGATGATGAAGGTCGGATGATTGCAGAGCAGCCGCTTGATGCCCCGCCTCTTTGCCTCCTCGAAAAGCACCCAGATTTCCGAGATGTGCAGATGGCCGGAGGAGAGCACCACGTCGGCCTCGGCGATCAGATCGAGGATCGGCAGCACCTCCTCCTTAAGACGGCCGGCATCGTCCAGTATGGTGATCGGTGACGGCGGGACCGTCAGGGTCTTGGTCTTGGGGAACTGGTCGACGAATTCGGGGTGGGAGGCGTGATAGTCGATGTGGTTGGCTGCGCAGTACGTCGGCATCCAGATCAGCCTGGCCCCCAGGCGGATGCCGTGATCGACGGCGTGAATGTTGAGCCCGCCCACCGGATTGTTGAGCGGCACGCCTGACAGCAGTTCCACGCCGTGATGGCCGTAATGCTTGTTGAGCAGTTCCGTCACCGGCGTGACCGAGTAGCAATGGTCCTTGAGCAGCAGTGCCCTGATCCCCACCGAAGCCGCCTCCTCCAGGGCTTCGATGTGATCGAAGTAGCGGCTCATGACGGATGGGCCGCTGTGGCAATGCAGGTCGATCGAGCCGCGCAGCAGCCTGTCGACGATGCCGGGGTCGGTGTCGCGCCAGTTTGCGGGTGTGCGGATAGCGGCGGTGGTGGACATGGCTCTTCCTATCGGTAGGTGTCGTAGAGAGACGGCAGAAACAGCGGAATTTCCGGCACGTAGGTGACGATCGCCAGGACGGCGAGACAGATGCCGATCATCGGCAGCGCCTTGCGGCTGATGTCCTCGATCCGCACATGCGAGATCGCGCTGGTGATGAACAGACACAGCCCGACGGGCGGTGTCACCAGGCCGATCACCACGTTCAGCACGACGATCGCGCCCAGGTGCACCGGATCGATGCCGATGTTCGATCCGACGAGCGTCAGAACGGGCAGGATCAGGATCATGATCGAGATCGGTTCGAGAAACATGCCGAGCAACAGCAGCACGACGTTGATCAACAGCAGCAGAACGAACTTGTTCTCGCTGATGCCGAGCATGGTCCGGGCGATGCCGTCGGCGACGCCCTCGATCGCGAAGACGAATGACACCATGTTGGCCATCGCGACCACGATCATGATGCCTGCGGTGAGGAAGGCGGTCTCCCACAGCGAATCGTAGATGTCCCGAAAGGTCAGATGCCGGTAGACGACGCCGGACAGGAACAGGGCATAGATGACCGCCACGCCGGCGGATTCGGTCGGGGTGAAGATGCCGGACAGAATGCCGCCGAGGATGATCACCGGCAGCATCGCTGCGGGAAATGCGCCGGCAACGGCACGGAGCCTGTCGCCCCAGGCCATGGGTTCGGAGACGGGGTAGCGGTGCCGGATGGCCTGCCAGTATGCGTATCCCATCAGGCCGACCCCGATCATCACGCCGGGCGCGATCCCCGCCAGGAACAGGCTCGCGATGGAGGTGCCGGTCAGGGCGCCGAAGATGATCATCGAGATCGCGGGAGGAATGATCGATCCCATCACCGAGGCGACCGCGACCAGCGCCGCCGCGTAATCGCGCGGATACCCGCTGCGATCCATTGCCGGGATCATGACCGACCCCACGGCGGCGGCCTCGGAGGTCGCCGTGGCGGCGCTGCCGAAGAACATGCACGTCGTGACGCTGACCATCGAAAGACCGCCGGGAACGCGCCCCACGAGGGCCTGCGCGAACAGGACGATCCGCTCCGTGATCCGGCCCCTGCTCATCAGGCTGCCGGTCAGGACGAACAGCGGAATCGACAGCAGCAGGAACTGGTCGAGTCCCGCTGCCATGTAGCGGGGAAACGCCGACATCAGGTGAAAGTTGTCGCTCGCCCACAGCAGTGCCATGCAGGCGATGCCCAGCGACAGCGCGATGGGGACGCCCAGCAAAATGAAGAGGGCAAAGGACCCGAAGAACATCGTCATAGTGCGGCCCCCTCACTCCTTACGGGAAGTTCTCGCGGCGTCGCGACCATGCGGATGGCCGTGCCAAGCATGTGCAGGAACAGGATCCCGAGGCCGAGGGGAATGGAGATGTAGACCCAGAAGATCGAGAATCCTCCCGCGCTTCCGGTGAGGTTGCGCCACAACACGCTGACGCCGGGCAGGATCTGCATCCGGTTCTGGCCGGCGTAGATGATGCTGTAGTGAAAGAGCACGCCGAGGAAGAACAGCGCGCAGACGATCGCCGGCAGCATGACCACCAGTCGCACGCGGGGCGTCAGCAGGCGCGTGACGAGGTCGACTGCAGCCATTTCCCCGCGCTGGTAGGCGATGCCGGCGAACAGGAAGCATGTCCACACCAGCAGGCAGCGCGACAGCTCCTCGGCCCAGATCAGGGAACCGGACAGGAAGTATCGGTAGAGGATCTGCGCGGTGAGAATCACCACGATCGCTCCGATCGCGATCGCGGCGGCCGCCTGCATGAAGCGGACGTAGAACCGGTAGAGGGAAACGAGAGACTGCATGGCTTTCGAGGTCTGGACGATCGTCAGCTGGCTTTTCGTGTCTACGGCGGAGGCGATCGCCGGCGGGACGTGTCGTCCCGCCGGCAAGGGCCGCTACCGGCCCTCGATCTCGCGGACCGTCTCGACGAAGGCGGCGATGGCGGGATCGGACTGGACCCGCTCCTCGATGAACGGCTCCATCACCTTGCGCATCTCGTCCTTTTCCTCGAACTCGTAGAACTGGACACCCTCTTCCTCCGCCAGCCTCTTGGCAATGGCGGCCTCGGCCTCCTTGGTGGCCATCACCTGCGGGACGATGATGTCCCGGCCGGCTTCGATCATGATCTGCTGGATGTTCTCCGGCAGGGAGTCGAACTTCGCCTTGTTGCCGATCAGCATGCCCGGCCAGAAGTAGTGGCCCGTGTAGGTGAAGTGCTTGGCCGCCTCGTAGAAGCGCTCCGATTCCAGCGACGACACGTTGATCTCGACTCCGTCGATGACGCCGGTCTCGAGCGAGGTGTAGATCTCGCCGTAGTTCATGCCGACCGGCGCGGCGCCAGCCTGTTCCCAGATCGCCAGGTGCATCGGCATGTTCATGACGCGGGTCTTCATGCCGGCCAGGTCGCTCATTGTGCGCACCGGGCCCTTGGTCGACAGGTAGTGGCGCTGTCCGCCTTCGAACAGCGAGTATCCCTTGATGCCCGACGAATCGAGATCCGCGAGCAGGTCCATCGCCGCGTCGGAGCTCAGCACCTCGGCAAGCGTGTCGTAGGACGAGATGAGGAACGGCAGTTGCAGCGCCTCGAAGCTGGACTTGTTGGCGAACACGGTCAGGCTGATCGAGGAGCCGACCATCGCGTCCACCGTGCCGGACAGCACGCCCTCGAACAGGGGTCGTTCCTCGCCGAGCTGGCGGCTGTGCAGGTACTGTACCTCTACGCGTCCGTTGGACCGCTTCTCTACCTCCTCCTTCCACATGCGTCCGGCCTCGTAGAACGGATGCGGCGGGCTGGCTGCCGTGCCGAGGAGGATCTTGTACTCCTGCGCCGCAGCCGGAGCCGCGGCGGCGATGGCGACTGCTGCGGACACGAGCAGTGCGGAAAGGTGCCTTCTGGTCAATTCGACCTCCCTTGGTTGTCTTGTTCTGTACGTCCGGCCACGGGCGATGCCGCACCGGTCCGACGCTGGACGGACTGCACGCCCGAAACTGCCGGTCAGTCGTAAGTGGGTAGGACGGCGATGTTTAGAATGGAATTGCGCCAACCAGCCGACGGGTCGGGCGGCCGAAATTCTGTTCTAAACCCGGCCGCCAAACCATCGCTATTTTCACCCGATCACCTCCGCTCCCGCCGGGGAGGCCGAGCGACGGGGCGAGAGCCACAAGACCCAACTTACGCAGGATGGAATTCATGCCCGAAACATCAGTGCCTGTTTACAATCTGGACGAGATCCCCGTCCTCAATCCCCGGGACGGCGTCGTGCAGCGCGTTTTCCGCGGCAGCAGCGTGTGCGTCAGCTTCGCCGAACTCCATCCGGACATGAAGCCCAGTCCGCACAGCCATCCCTGGGAACAGATATTCATGATCATGAAGGGGCGTGTGAAGCTGCACGTCGGCGACCAGGTGTTCGACATGCGCGAGGGATCCTTCGTCCGCATCCCGCCGAATGTCGTGCACTACTCGGAACCGCCGCTGCCCGAGGACGGCGTCGCGCTCAACCTCGACATCTTCTCGCCGCTGCGGCCGGACTTCTTCCCGCTCACCGCCTACCAGACCGACGATTTCGGCACCAGCACGCCCGCGGAGCTGAGCCCCGACGCGACGCAGGGACGTTAGTACCGGCCATGACCAAGAGACTTCCCGTCTACCGGTTTGCGGACATTCCCAAGGAAAACAGGCTGCACGAGGGGCGCATGTCGCGATTCGCGGCGCGCACCTCCTCGGCGATGGTGATGTTTGCCGAGATCCAGCCTCAGCCGCTCGACCGGCAGGGCCATCATCGCAAGCCGCACGACCACCCGCACGACCAGATGCTGGTGGTCATGAAGGGGCACATGCACATGGAGATCGGCGGTGAGGAGTACGACCTCGAGGAAGGATCGCTCGTCGTCATCCCGGCCCATGTCATGCATCGCGGCTACGCCGTCGGCGAGACGCCGGCCTCGCTGCTCGAGATCTTCGCACCAGTTCGCAACGACTACATCCACCTGGTCGACTACCAGGAGGAGGAGTTCGGCGATCGCGGCGTCGAATGGGTGAAACCGGAGTGGGATTCCTGGAACAAGCCCGACTGACTTCGAACCTGAAGCCAAGAACCTGCACGGCGCCTGCGGGCGTCAAAACCGAAAAAAGGGAGGTTACCATGAAGAAATGGACCGCAGCCATGGCGGCCGTTGGCGCGCTCTTCGCGTCCACCGCTCTCCACGCCCAGGACTATCCCGGCAAGCCCATAACTGTGATCGTGCCGTATGGCGCGGGGCAGGCCACTGACGTGATGTGCCGGGTCTTCCTCGAGCAGCTCAAGGTCGAACTCGGCGCCACGATCGTCATCGAGAACAGGGTCGGCGCCGCCTCGAACGTCGGCGCTTCCGAAGCCTCCAAGGCGCGGCCGGACGGCTACACGCTGCTGTGCACCGGCAGCGCCACGCACGTCGCCAACCCGCTGATCTACTCCGACATGGGCTTCGATCCCGACACGAGCCTGCTCCCGATCACCGGGATCGCATCGACGGGCTACGTCGTGGCGACAGGCAGCGCCTTCAAGGGCAAGACGATCGGCGACGTCATCGAGCAGGCGAAGGCATCGCCGGACAGCGTCCGCATGGGGCTGGTCAGCACCACGGCGCGCGTCGTCAACGGCATGCTCAGCGAGGCGACCGGGGCCAGCTTCAACGTGGTTCCCTACGCCGGCGGCAATCAGGCCCTATTCCCGGACCTGATCCGCGGCGACGTCGCCGTCGCGATCGAAGCCATGCCGTCGGCGGTCGGACCGATCCAGGGCGGGCAGATCGAGGGCCTGGCGGTCACCTTGCCGGAACGCTCGACCCTGATCCCCGACGTCCCCACGTTGAAGGAGAGCGGCATCGACCTGACGCTGGTCGGCTGGAATGCGTTCTATGCCCCGGCGGGCACTCCCGAGGAGATCATCACGCAGGTCAACGCGGCAGCCGTGAAGGCACTGGCCCATCCGGACGTGGCCGAGCGCCTGAAGACCGTCGCCAGCACGCCGATGCCGACCACCCCGGACGAACTCGCCGCTCTCATCCAGCGGGACCGGGCGACCTGGAAGCCGATGGTCGAGCTGTACAATCTGAAGGTGAACTGATCGCCGACGCCGGAAGACGATATCCGGCGCCCGCGGCATTGATGCGGCGGGCGCCGGTCTCCGTTCCCTGAGGACGCACGCGCAGATGACGACGGACATCGTGACGAAGCGGATCATCCGCAGCCCGAAAGATGCGTATGGCGGCCTGGCGCTGATGCTGCTCGCCGCCGTCGCCTGGTGGGGGTCGCTCGACCTCGCCGGATCGCAGGGAACCCAGTTCGGCCCGGGGACGGCGCCGAGGCTGTTTGCCGGCCTGCTGTTTGCCACGGGCTTCGCCGTCATGATCATGGGGCTGTGCAAGGACGGCGAGAAGATAGAGCGCTACGGCATCCGGGGGCCGCTGCTGATCGGTGCCTCGGTCGTCCTGTTCGCCGCCGCCGTCGGCAGCTTCGGCCTTCCCGTCACCGCCTTCTTCACCATTCTGGTCGCGTCCGCCGCATCCCACGAAACGCGCTGGATCGAAGCGATCGTGTGGGCGGCATTCCTGTCGATCGGCTGCACGCTCCTGTTCGTTTTCGCGCTCGGGCTTTCCCTGCCGCTGTGGCCGGACTTCTAGGGTGTCGGGCTGATGGATTTCATCGCAAATCTCGCTCTCGGCTTCTCCCTCGCCGCCTCCCCGGAGAACCTGCTCCTCTGCATGGTCGGGGTCATGGTGGGCACCATGGTCGGCGTGCTGCCGGGGATCGGGCCGGTGGCCAGCATCGCGATCCTGCTGCCGGTCACGTTCGGTCTTCCCCCGGTCGGCGCCCTGATCATGCTCGCCGGCATCTACTACGGCGCGCAGTATGGCGGCTCCACGACATCGATCCTGGTCAACATTCCCGGAGAGGCGTCGTCGGTGGTGACGACGCTCGACGGGTTCCAGATGGCCCAGCAGGGCCGTGCCGGCCCGGCGCTGGCGATCGCGGCGATCGGATCGTTCATCGCCGGCACCGCCGGCACCCTGCTCGTGGCGCTGCTGGGCGAGCCGCTGACCAACGTCGCGCTGATGTTCGGTGCGCCGGAATTCTTCTCGCTGATGCTCGTCGGCCTGATCCTGGCCATCGTGCTCGCCAGCGGCTCGGTGCTCAAGGCGATCGCCATGATCTTCGTCGGCCTCCTGCTGTCGACGATCGGGGCCGACCTGCAGACGGGCGTACCGCGGCTGAGCTTCGGACTGATGGAACTGTCGGAGGGCGTGAGCTTCGTGGTCATCGCCATGGGAATGTTCGGCATCGCCGAGGTTCTGCGAAACATTCAGTCGCCCGAGCAGCGCGGCATCGTGCGGGGCAAGGTCAGCAACCTGATGCCGACCCGCGAGGATCTGAGGCAGTCCGCCGGGGCGATCGGCCGGGGCACGGTCATCGGCTCGATCCTGGGCGTGCTCCCGGGAGGCGGCGCGGTGATGTCGTCCTTCGCCGCCTACACGTTCGAGAAGCGGATCTCGCGGGATCCCTCGCGCTTCGGAAAGGGTGCCATCGAGGGCGTGGCCGCGCCCGAGAGCGCCAACAACGCCGCGGCGCAGACGGCGTTCATCCCGCTGCTGACGCTCGGCATCCCCGGCAACGCGGTGATGGCCCTGTTCCTCGGTGCGATGACCATGCAGGGAATCGTGCCGGGTCCCCAGGTGATGATGATCCAGCCCGGCCTGGTCTGGGCGGTCATCGTGTCGATGTGGATCGGCAACGTCATGCTGGTGATCCTCAACCTGCCGCTCATCGGCATCTGGGTCAGCATGCTGCGCGTGCCCTACCGCCTGCTCTTCCCGGCGATCCTCATCTTCTGCTGCATCGGCGCCTATGCCGTGAACAACTCCAGCCTGGACACGATCCTGATGGGCCTGTTCGGCCTGATCGGATACTGGCTGATCCGCCACGACTTCGAGCCCGCGCCGCTGATCCTGGCGCTGGTGCTCGGCCCGCTGCTGGAGGAGAACCTGCGGCGTGCCGTCATCATTTCCAACGGCGATCCGACGATCTTCCTGACGCGCCCGCTCTCCGCCGTGCTGCTCGTCGTGGCTGTGCTCCTGCTGGCCGTTTCGATCCTGCCGTCGATCCGCAAGCGCCGGCAGCAGGTCTTCGCCGAATAGGCTGGAAACGCGTCAGCGCGTCCGACCAACGCTTGCGAGAAAGGCCAGGACCGCCGCGTTGAACGCCGCAGGGTTGGCCCGGTGCATTCCGTGCGGGGCGTTTGGGATCACGACGACGGGCGCGATCGAGGAATTGCAGCGGCGCATCGCCTCGAGCCCGAGCGCGTAGCGCGAAAGGCTTTTCTCGCCCCGGATGAGCAGGATCGGGAACCCGAACCCGGCAATGTCCTCGCAGCGCATCCCCGGTAGCTCGCCGCTGTCGACCGCCGTGTTGATGTTGTCGAGCAGGATGGTCCGCTGGAGTTTGGTCAGAGCCTGCCAGCTGCCGGGTCCGTTGAAGGCGTCGACGAACGCCTCGACTGCCCGCGCCTTGTCGCCCTTGAGGAGATCGGCATGCAGGGCCTCGAAGATCCCGGCATTCGACCGCGAGCCGTCGCCTGCGACGTCTTCGGGCGCAAGCAGGTCCTCGAGGCCGCGAGGTTCGGCCAGGGTCAGGCTACCCGCCAGTTCGGGCGCGTCGCGCGCCACCATGTAGGCGACGGAACCGCCCCGGGAATGGCCGACGAGGTGCGCCCCCGACAGCCCCAACGCCCGGATGAACGCCGCCACGTCCGCCGCATGGCGCTGCAGGGAGAAATCACCGCCGACCCCGTCCCAGGGTTCGGGATAGTAGTGGCGCAGACTGAGGGAAAGAACGCGATGGGAAGGCGACAGCGCCTCCACCTGCGCCGACCAGCTGCGGCAGTCATTGAGCGACCCATGCACCAGCACCACCGGCGCGCCGCGGCCTTGGTCGGAATAGGCCAGCGGATAGCCCTCGATGTCGACCGTCCGCAGTCCCTTAGGAATGTGCCAGTTCGCCATGCGGCCGAGCCCTCCCCCGGGCGGTCAGATCAGATTGCCGGGCGGCGAACCGCCGTGCCTTCCGGAATGCCTTATGACGTTTCGGGGAGCGGCTTATAGAACGATACTGCGCTCTTCATCGTGTCGCCTGCTCTTCATTCCGGCGTCTCCTGAGATGGCGGCGTGGAGGTGGCCCCGCTGATGGCGTCGGCACGGCGGATATAGCGCAGATCCGAGGCGGATTTCGTATGGCAGCGCCGCAGCGGCGGCCTCCGAAATGCTGTCCGCGGGCGGCTCTTAGCGGGTTGCCTCGAATGCAGCCTGTGCTCGGTGACGCGCGGGCGTTCCATTCGTCGAGACCGGCCCGAAGTCGCCCCGGAGCGCCTTTACCGCATAGCGCTCCCTCTCGATTTCGACCTGGGTCCTGAACCCCAGCCGTCTCAGTATCGGGACCGGCGGGCACCAGCCTTGCGTGGAATGCTGGAGCAGAAAGCCGGTGACGAGAAGCGGCAGATAGGACCATCTGCGGTCGTGCAGCATCGCGAGCGCGGTGCCGCCAAGCGCCAGCGTCGCTGCATTGGCTTGAATGGCCCGCTCGATATCCCACTCTTCGTCGAGTTCTCGGAGCCGGTGCTCGATGGCTTGAGGATTTCCAGCCAGCCACTCAAGGCGGTCACGAATTTCGCGCTCGACTTTTCGATGAAGCTCGGGACTCCCCTGCGATTGTTGCAAACATCGGCTGGTTCCTTCGGGACTGCTGATTCCTTTGCCTGAGCTAAACGGGCCCCGCAGACCGAAGTTCCGGGTGGCCGGTACCAGCACACACGCGGGCAGGCCGGATGCGAAAGCGGCGGACGGAACAGAGCGACACCGGCGGCGTTGAACAGTTTCACGCTTTCGGAGAGTGACACGCCGGAATGACGCTTCGATTCGAACAAATCCTCGCCGATGGCGTGGCCCAATGCTCTTACCTCGTCGGGGATGACGGTTCCGGCAGCGCGGCGGTCGTCGACCCGACCCCGGATACGGATGCGTATCTCAGGCTCGCCGAACGTTACGGACTTGCGATTACCCACATCTTCGAGACGCACATTCACGCCGACTTCCTGAGCGGCGCGCGCGAACTGATGTCGCGACTGGGAGGTGCGCCGCGGCTCTGCGTCAGTGTCGAGGCTGGTGCGCATTATGGCTTCGATCACCAGCCGGTGCGCGACGGCGACAGATTCAGCTTAGGTGGAATGCATATGGTGGCGCGGCACACGCCGGGTCATACGCCCGAGCATCTCGCATTTCTGCTCTACGAAGGCCGGGCCGACCAGCCTTGGGGCGTCCTGACGGGTGACAGCTTCTTCGTCGATAGTGTCGGGCGGCCGGATTTACTTGGCGACGAGAAGGCGGACGAGCTCACGGACGCGCTCTTTCGAACTGTCCAGGACTTCTACATGAATTTGCCCGACGGGGTGATCATCTATCCGTGTCATGGCGCGGGATCGGCCTGCGGTCCGAATATCGGCGACAGGATGTCGAGCACGATCGGCTACGAGCGCACGCACAACAAGTACGCCGCAATCTCCGACCCCGATGAATTCAGATCGGCATTGAAGGAGAACGCGCCGCCGGTCCCGACCCACTACCCACGCTTGAAGAAGGTCAACGCCGCGGGACCACAGGTGCAGGGGAATTTGCCGCGGGCGCCCGGCATGACCCCTGATGCCTTCGCTGATGCGGTCGGAAGCGACGGCATGCAGCTTCTCGATGTCCGCGACATGCTCGCCTTTGGTGGGGGCCACATTGCCGGCGCCCTTAACATAGGGGCGAGGCCGGAGCTGTCCGTGTGGGCGGGATGGCTTCTCGACCCCGAGCGGCCGATTTGCCTTGTGCTCGAGGACGACGGGCAGCTCAATGACATCTTGCGGCTATTGTGGCGGACCGGCTTCACCCGCTTCGGCGGCTACCTCGCCGGCGGCATGAGCGCCTGGCACGAGGCTGGCCTGGAACTGCGCCACATCACCCAGCTCAGCGTTCACGAACTGCGCGAAAAGGGTGTGCTTCCTCTCGACGTTCGCAAGGACGAGGAATGGCAGCAGGGACATGTTCCGGGGGCCGTTCACATCTTTATCGGCGAACTTCGCGACCGCATGCAGGAACTCGACCGGACGGCCCCCATCGCCACTTATTGCGCGAGCGGTTTTCGCGCCAGCATGGCGTCGAGCATCCTCGCCGCCAACGGCTTCGAGAGCGTGCACAACGTGCCCGGCAGCTGGAAGGCCTGGCAGAATGCCGGCTTCGAGGCAAAAACACCTCCAGAGGAGTAAAGGGAGCCATGGAGAATGCCGTAAGGATGAATGCGCGATTCACAGTGGCGAAGTTCGCCCCCTCCCCGGACGCGTTGAAAGACGCGGCTGACGAGGGCTTCAAGTCGGTCGTTAACATGCGCACCGAAAACGAGAAGCAGGAAGTGACGCCCGGTGAGGAGCGCGAGCATGCGCGGGCGGCAGGGCTGACATACCTTCATCATCCGGTGGACGGCGAAAAGCTGTCGGAGGACGTCGTGGACCGGTTCCGCGAAAAGGTCGTGGACTTGCCCGGCCCGGTGCTGGTGCACTGCGCCTCGGGCAAACGCTCCGGCTGGATGGTAATTATGCATCTGGCCGCGGAGCAGGGACTATCGGGCGACGAGGCCGTCGCGAAGGCCACTTCACTGGGCTTCGAGCAGGACGCATCCGGTCTGGAGCGTTTCGTCCGTCGTTACCTCGATCGGCACGGCGACCAATGATGGTCGCTGGCTCCACCGGTAAGGAGCCGAAGCGCGACCCGGTAGAGGTCGCAATCGTGGGCGCGGGCACCGCTGGCCTCGCCGCATTGCGGGAGATCCGGGATCGCACGGACGATTTCGTCCTGATCAATGCCGGATCGTACGGCACCACCTGCGCGCGGGTCGGATGCATGCCCTCCAAGGCACTGATCGCGGCGGCCAACGCGTTCCACGCCCGGACAAGACTGGAGGAATTCGGCATTCGCGGTGAAGCCGCGCTCGCGGCCGACATTCCGGCCGTGCTCGGGCGCGTACGGGCGTTGCGCGACCACTTCGTCTCCGGCGTCCTGTCGGCGACAGAGGGCCTCGGCGCGCGCAACATCTCCGGCCACGCCAGACTGGACGGACCGAACCGGCTCGTCGTCGACGATCGCGTGATAGAAGCCGGCCGGATCGTCCTGGCACCCGGCTCCAGCCCGGTGGTTCCAGAGAGCTGGCGCGCGTTTGGTGGCAGCATCCTTACGTCGGACACGCTGTTCGAGCAGGAAGACCTGCCGCCGAGGATCGGTGTGATCGGACTCGGCGCCATCGGAGTGGAGATCGCGCAGGCGCTGGCGCGGCTTGGACTCGATGTCCATGGGTTCGACAGCGGCGAGCGGGTAGCCGGCATCTCAGATCAGAAGGTCGCGCGGGTGGCGCGCGACGCTCTCGCGTCCGAATTCACGTTGCATCTCGGAGTCGACGCGAAGTTGGTCGAGGTCGACGGCGCGATCGAAATTCGGTGGACCGGCGGCAGTGTCGTCGTGGACAAGGTGTTCGCGGCGGTGGGACGACGCCCCAATGTCGAAGGGCTCGGGCTCGAGACGCTGGGTGTGCCGCTGGATGAAAAGGGTTTGCCTCGCGTCGACCCCTCGACAATGCGCATCGCCGGCACTCCGGTCCTGTTGGCCGGGGACGCCGACGGAGACAGGCCATTGCTGCACGAAGGTGCCGACGACGGCCATATCGCCGGGCTCAACGCCACGAGCGAAGAACCGGTCCATCTGCGCAGGCGCGTCCCCATGAGCGTCGTGTTCTGCGATCCGGAGGTCGTATCGGTCGGCCAACGAGCCGAAGAACTCGATCCGCGGGAGATTCTCATCGGCGAGGTGGATTTCGCCGCACAGGGACGTGCCCGGACGATGCAGCAGAACCACGGACTGCTACGGCTCTATGCGGCACGTTCCGACGGACGTCTGCTCGGCGCCGAAATGGCGGCTCCGGGAGGTGAACATCTGGGCCACCTCGTGGCGCTGGCAATCGATCAGGAGCTGACGGTCCACGACCTGCTCCGGATGCCTGTCTACCATCCGACGCTGGAGGAAGGCCTGCGCACTGCGCTCCGCGCCATCGCACGGAAGTTGCCGCCGCGCGGTCTGTCCGATCTTGCCCGCTGCGGTCAGTTGGGCGTCGAGGCGCTGGAATAGCTGGCAAAGACCTCGGTCGACCCGTCGGGCCGAATGAGGACGACGTCATAGGCTTCCCGTTCGCTTTCCGGACCCATGCCAGGCGATCCATACGGCATGCCGGGGACGGCGAGACCTACAGCCTCGGGTCGTTCAATCAGCAGACGGCGGATGTCGGCGACCGGGACGTGGCCCTCGATCGTGTACTCCTCGAGCCGAGCGGTATGGCAGGAGGCCATCTCCCTGGGGATGCCGTTGTCCAGTTTGTAGCGCATCAGAAGCGTCCCGAAGCTGCGCTCGGTCGTCACCGAGAATCCTTCGTCTTCAAGGATGTCGATCCACGCCGAGCAGCAGCCGCAGTTCGGATCCTTCACCACATGGATCGACGGTCCCACGCCCTGCGCCACGGCCCTCAGGGGCGGCACGGCCAGCAGGGTTGCAACGCCGACCAGGAAGGCGCGGCGGGTTCCCGTAGGCTGTTTCATTGGTGTTTCCCTTTCGAGGTCCCTGTCGCCCTGGCAGGCCGGAGATCCACATGCCCGAGCCGCGCGTCCATCGCAATTACCGAGTCAAGGATATCACGTCGGCCGCCGCGATCTGAGACATCCTTGCAATGGAAGGGGTCCCCGGTGCGGATGCCCTCGCCCGGCCGTGACCATCCGGCCGGCTGGCCCATGCACTGCGGCCGTCACGTTTCCGGGATGTTCTCGCGGAAGATCGCCTGGATGCGTATCGGCGGCAGGTTCGGCGGCTGCTGGTTGCGGGCTGCCGCGAGCAGGCGTTCGACGGCATCGCGGGCCTCGACGCGGGGGTTCTGGTCAATGACGGCGTCCATCGTGCCGGACAGGAGGTACCGCCGCGTATGCACCGTCAGTTCGTGGCCGACGAAGACGACCTCGCCGGCGCGGCCGTGCTCCTCGAGGGCCCGGGCGATGCCGCGATTGCCCGCGCCGATATTGTAGATGCCGCCGATGTCGTCGTAGCTCTCCAGCAGCGCGCTCGCCTCGGTGTAGCTGCGCTCCGTGTCGTCCTTGACCTCCCGCAGCTCGACGATGCGCAGGTCGGGGAATTCCTCCGCCAGGATATTGCGGAAGCCCATCTCTCGTTCCTCGTGGCCGCGATAGCTGAGCGATCCGGCGAACAGCGCGACGTTGTTGTGGCCGGGGCGGATGAAACGGCCCAGCAGGTGTCCGGCCAGTCGCCCGGCGGCGCGGTTGTCGATGCCGATATAGCCGAACCTCGGGACGTGGGAGATATCGGACACCATGGTGAGCACCGGCAGCCCGCCGCCGCCGACCTCGCGGATCGCCTCGCGGACCGTGGGATGGTCCAGCGCGATCACCCCGACCCCGTCGGTCTTGCCCTGCAGGTCCAGCAGCTTTCGCGCCAGCGCGTCCGGATTGAAGCCTTCGATCAGGTGGACGTGCGCGTCGACCTCGGGGCCGCGCGCTTCCGCATTGGTCCTCAGGTGGCCGGCAAGCGCGTCCATGAACGTATTGGTGCCGCCGGGCAGCAGGAAATCGATACGGGTGACGGCGCCCGGACGCGGCGCGCCGTTGTGGCCGGCCGCAGCCGAGAGATAGCCGAGACGCTCGGCGGTCTGCAGGACGCGGTCGCGGGTGCGCGTATGGACGCCGGAGCGGTTGTTCAGCACGCGATCCACCGTCGCCGTGCTGACCTCCGCTTCCTTCGCGATATCCGAAATCGTCGCGCGCATGCGCCGTTCGCCTGACCTGATTCCTGCAACCGTCATAGTCCTACGCCATTGCGGTTGCGTCAACAATATTGATGTTAAATGATGTGAATTACATCATCCACATCAGCCCCGGGATACGCCCGCTTCGTTTCACCGCGAACCGGGCAACCGGCCGCCCGCATCGGCAGCCGAGGGCACCCGCCGTTCCCGCACGGCGTCGCGCCGCCGTGCGGAGCTTTCTCCATTTCCTCATATAGTCCGTATACTTATAAGATTATCCATATTGAATCTCTGCTCCATCGCTGCACGAAAGAGGCGGTGTGGCGGGAGCACATGCAGCGGTCGGACGGACATTTCCCGGCGCATCGCATGCCCGCCACTCCCTCGCGAATCGACGGAACTGGGCCGGGCCGGGATGAAGTTTTGATGTATGTATTGACAGTTTGGGATCAGCATGCATCATTCAACGTCATAAAGCATCAAACAAGATGCCGTTCTGGGAGCAAACGGGAGGGAGGCTGGCGATGGCTGGTCGCATAATCACACCACACACATCTCGTCGTGCCGTTCTGAAGTCCGGCGCGGCCTTCGCGGCGACGGCCGCGATCGGCATCTCGCCGCGGTTCCTGTCGCCGGGCACCGCCCGGGCGCAGGGCGCGCTGGCGCCGGGCATGACCGGCGGCCCCTGGGGCTTCGAGGGCGCCGAGCGCTACCAGTACGGGCCCGACACGCCCGAGGGACGCGCCATCGAGGGTATCAAGACGCTGAAGGGCGCCGGCAAGGCACCCGACAAGATCGTGATGATGCTTTCGGAGGGCTCGGTCGGCCACCTGACCAAGGCCTATCCCGAGGGCGGGCCGACCGTGAAGGAGGTCTTCGAGAAGGAGACCGGCGTGACGATCGAGATCGTCGGCGTGCCGTCGGGCCAGGAATTCACCAAGACGATGCAGGACATCGCCACCAAGGCCGGCGCCCTCGACATCTACGCGGTCGAGTGGAACCGGCTCGGCGACCTCGCCGAGACGGGCGGACTGGTCAACCTCGACGAATATGCCTCGCAATACCGCCCCGAGTGGGACGATCCGGAACGCGGCTACTTCGGCGGCGCCCAGGGCGTCAACCTGCTCAACAAGTACCGCGGCTCGATCTACGGCGTCTCGCTCGACGGCGACTTCCAGACCTGGATCGTCCGCAAGGACCTGTTCGAGAACGCCGACGAGCAGAAGGCCTTCGAGGACAAGCACGGCTATCCGCTGCGCTATCCCCGCACCTTCAAGGAACTCGACGAGATCGCAACCTTCTTCAACCGGCCCGACCAGGGCATGTTCGGCTGCACCGATCTGAGGAACCAGGGCTGGGGCTACACCAACTGGTACCAGCGCTACTGCTCGCTCGGCCAGCCCAACGAGATGCTGTTCGACCTCGAGGCCAACCCGCTGATCAATTCCGACAAGGGCATCCAGGCGGCGAGCGAGTACGTGTTGACGCTGAGCTACCATTCGCCGGACGCGATCAGCTGGGGCTGGCCGGAGCAGTACGGCAACATGGCCGAAGGCGGGGCGGCGATGACCTGCGCCTTCTCCAACATGCCGAAGTTCCTCGACAACCCGGCCAACACCGGCTCGAAGGTCACCGGCAAGATGGATTCGATGCTGCCGCCCGGCCGCGAGCACGGCTCCGACCTGGTGCGCCGCAGCGTGCTGTGGCTGAACCTGTCGGCCAGCGTGTCGAGCCAGTCGGACTACCCGGAAGCCTGCTACCTGCTGCTGCAGTGGCTCGGCTCGAGCCGCATCTACTCGTGGATGACGGCGAACCCGGCCGGCTACTTCGATCCCTTCCAACTCGCCAATTTCGACGACCCGCTGGTCCGCCAGACCTATCACGACTACCAGGTCGACACGATCCGCGAGACCGCGGCGCGCAGCGTGCCGACGATCAACTATCCCGGCGCCACCGCCTTCCACAACGCGCTCGACGAGAACCTCGTCGCCGCGCTGACCAAGTCCAAGTCGCCGGAGCAGGCGATGGCCGACACGGCGGAGGAGTGGAAGAAGATCACCGGCAAGATCGGCGAGGACAAGATCGTCGACGCGATCCGCAACAATTCGCAGGCCTGGCCGACGATCGTCGATCCCGTCGACGGCGGCTGACCGGTTCCCGGAACCCGACTCGCGGCGGCGAAGCATCTCGCCGCCGCATAGTTTCTCCCGACCGGACGATCCCCGGAACTTCCATGCCGACCCGCCTGCCCCTCCAGCTCCTGCGCTACGCCCTCGTCCTCGGCGCCGTCGCGATCACCCTGATCCCGACGCTGTGGATGGCCTCGATGGCGTTCAAGCCGATTCCGGAATGGACGGCCAGCGGCGCGGCGCTGCGCTGGTGGCCGGAGAATCCCACGCTCGACAACTTCCGTTTCATCTTCGGCGGTTCGACCTCGGAGCTGCTGGTGTCGCTCGACCGGACGGCGTGGCGGCCGATCCTGGCGAGCCTGCTCGCCTCGACGTTCGGCACGCTGCTGGCGATGGTCTGCGGCACGGCTGCGGCCTACGCCGTCTCGCGCTTCAGGGCCGGCGGCAACCTGCCGCTGTCGCTGATCCAGCTCAGGATCTTCCCGCCGATGGCGGTGCTGATCCCGGTGATGATCATGTGGACCTTCCTCGATCTCACCGACACCTGGTACGGCCTGGCGCTGATCTACGGCATCGTCACCCTGCCGTTCGCGTTCTGGCTGATGAAGACGTTCTTCGACGAGATGCCGCGCGAGATCGAGGAGGCGGCGCTGGTCGAGGGCTGCTCGCGGCTCAGGGTGTTCCTGAAGATCACCTTCCCGATGATGCTGGCGCCGTTCGCCAGCTCCGCCCTGTTCGTCTTCATCCTGAACTGGAGCGACTACCTGATCGCGCTGCTGCTCACCACCAAGGACTGGGTGACGATCCCGGTCTACATGGCGAGCCTGTCGTCCTCGATGACCGGACAGCTCTACGGCGCCAAGGCGGCGCTCGGACTGATCGCGGCGCTGCCGCCGGTGATCCTCGGCATCGCCATTCAGCGCTACCTCGTGCGCGGCCTCACCTTCGGGGCCCTGAAGCAATGACGCCTGAAGCAATGACGCCCGAGGCAATGACGGCAAAGGCTGCCATGTCCGATCCGCTGCCGGCGTCCGCACGCCGATCGCACACACCGCCCGAATCGCCGCTTGAGGCGGAGGGCCGCAGGCTCGGCTTCCTGATGGCGCTGCCGACGCAGCTCCTGCTGGTCTTCATCGTCGTCTTCCCGCTGCTGATGCAGCTCTACATCTCGCTGACCGCCTGGACGCCGCTCTACGGCCAGAACTGGACGCAGGCCTGGCAGTCCTGGAACTGGTTCGAGAACTACGCCGAAGTGATGCAGGACGGGCGGTTCTGGTCGGCGCTGTGGCGCACCTTCCTGGTGATCATCGTCTGCGTGCCGGCGCAGTTCCTGCTCGGGCTCGGCCTGGCCATCCTGTTCGTGGAGAACTTCCCGGGCAAGCGGGTGTTCTACTCGGTGCTGCTGACGCCGATGATGGTGGTGCCGGCGGTGGCCGGCTACATGTTCTTCATGCTGTTCCAGTCCGGCGGGCCGATCAACGGCATCCTGTCGGACCTGACCGGCCTCAACGTCACCACCGCCTGGCTGTCGGATCCCTCGCTTGCGCTGGCCGCGGTGATGATCGCCGACATCTGGCAGTGGACGCCGCTGATGTTCCTGATCCTGCTCGCCGGTCTGATCGGCGTGCCGGAGGACCAGCTCAAGGCGGCCACCCTGCTCGGCGCCTCATGGTGGCAGCGCTTCCGCACCATCATGCTGCCGCGCATCAGGACGGTGATCGTCATCGCCCTGGTGATCCGCACCGTCGAGATCTTCAAGATCTTCGACAACCTCTACATCATGACGGGCGGCGGCCCCGGCGTCTCCACCGAGACGATCTCCGTCTACATCTACAAGGTCACCCTGCAGAACCTCGAGTGGTCCTACGTCGCCACCGTTGCGCTGATCATCCTGGTGTCGCTCAGCGTCGTCACCGCCTTCGGTCTCAAGCTGATGGACAGGAGGTGAGGCGATGGCGTCGATAACCCTCTCGGGCCTCACCAAGACCTTCGGCACCTTCACCGCCGTCAAGTCGCTCGACCTGCACATCGCCGACAAGGAGTTCCTGGCGCTGCTGGGGCCGTCAGGCTGCGGCAAGTCGACGACGATGAACATCATCGCCGGCATGGAGCAGCCGAGCGCCGGCACCGTCCGGTTCGACGACCGCGACATGCTGAACGTGCCGATGGGCCGGCGCGGCGTCGGCTTCGTGTTCCAGAACTACGCGATCTTCACCCACATGTCGGTCTACGACAACATCGCCTACGGTCTGCGGATGCGCGGTCTGCCGAAGGCGGAGATCGACGCGCGCGTCAGGCAGGTCGCCGAACTGCTCGGCTTGACGCCGTTCCTGAAGCAGAAGTCGGCGGGCCTTTCGGTGAACATCCTGCAGCGCCTGGCGATCGGCCGGTCGGCCGCCGTCAACCCGCAGATCTTCCTGCTCGACGAGCCGCTGTCCAATGTCGACGCCGCGTTCCGGGCGGTGATGCGCACCGAGCTCAAGCATCTGCAGCGCGAGTTCGGCCAGACCATGATCTACGTCACCCACGACCAGCTCGAGGCGATGACCATGGCCGACCGGATCGCGGTCATGGACCGGGGCGTCCTGCAGCAGGTCGGCTCGCCGATCGAGGTCTACAACAACCCCGTCAACACCTTCGTCGCCCGCTTTCTCGGCAGCCCCAGCATGAACCTGCTGCCGGCGCGACTCGGGACGGAGGACGGACGGCCTGTCGTCGAGGTGACGGGCCTCGGCCGGGTCGCCGCGCCGGCATCCGCACGCGGCTCCGCCGACGTGCTGTTCGGGATCCGGCCGGAGGATCTGACGATCACCGCGACCGACCTGCCGGGCGCCTTCGTCATGGAGGTCGTGTTCGTCGAGCGGGTCGGGCCGCGCACGATCGTGCACCTGGCCCGCGACGGCCAGGAGCTGAAGGCGATCGAGGGCAACGGCTTTCCCGTCGCGATCGGCGACCGGCTCGGTGTCGTCGCCAAACCGGAGTCCGTCCGGCTGTTCGATGCGGCGACCGGTCAGGCCCTGGATAAGGAGCCGGCCGATGGCTGAGATCACCTTCGAGAACGTCAGCAAGCGGTTCGGCGACACGGTCGCCGTCGACGACGTGTCGTTCCGCGTCGCCGACAACGAGTTCTTCTGCATCTTCGGTCCGCCGACCAGCGGCAAGTCGACGATCCTGCGGCTGCTGCTCGGCCTGGAGACGCCGGATGCCGGGGACATTCTGATCGACGGCAAGTCGGTGCTCGGCGTCTCGCCGGCCGGCCGCAACGTCGCGATGGTGTTCCAGAACCTCGCGCTGTTCCCGCACATGACCACCGAGAACAACATCCGCTTCCCGCTGGTCGAGCGTGGCCAGCCGGCGGAGACGATCGCTCCCCGCGTCGCGGAGGTGGCCGAGAAGCTTCACATCACGCCGCTCCTGAAGAAGATGCCGGCGCAGCTGTCCGGCGGCGAGCGCCAGCGCGTCGCGATCGCCCGCGCGCTGGTGCGCGATCCCGTCGCCTACCTGATGGACGACCCGATCTCGGCGCTCGACGCGCGGCTGCGCGAGGAGACCCGGGTCGAGCTGAAGCGCATCCAGCGCGAGCTCGGCCATACGCTGATCTACGTCACCCACGACCAGGAGGAGGCGATGTCGGTCGCCGACCGGATGGCGATCCTCGAACACGGGGCGATCCGCCAGATCGACACGCCCGAGGCGATCTACGACCGGCCGGCCTCGCGCTACGTCGCCCGCCTCGTCGGGTCGCCTCCGATCAACCTCATCCCGGGGGTGGTGCGCACCGGACGCTTCGAGACCGACGACGGGGCGCTGCGCATCGACCTCGACCGGGGCGGCTTCGCCCACGACGGCCCGGTCGACCTCGGCGTGCGCCCGGAGGACGTGCGGATCTCGCCGCCGGACGCCGACGGCGCCGCGGCGGCGCGGGTCTACGAGGTCGAGCCGCTCGGCGGCTTCACCATCGTCGACGTCGAGATGTCCGGCCAGATCCTGCGCGCCATGCTGCGCGGCCAGCCGCCGATCCGGGCCAACGAGCCGGTCGGCCTGTCGATCGCGCCGTCGAGCATTCACCTGTTCGCCCGCGACAGCGGCGCGACACTGTTCGCCGATACCCGCGGCTAGACGCGCGGGACGCTAGAACCGAGGGAGAACCGCAAATGGCAGACAGCAAGGGCTTCCATCCGGATCCAGAGGTCCGCTGCCGCGACTTCAGGATCGGCTGCATCGGCGCCGGCATGATCATGGCCGAGTGCCATCTCGCCGCCTACAAGGAGGCCGGCTTCCCCGTCGCAGCGATCGCCTCGCGGACGAAGGCGAACGCCGACAAGGTCGCCGCGCGCTGGGGCATCGCCACTGTGCACGAGACGCCGGAGGACCTGATTGCCGACCCCGACGTCGAGATCCTCGACATCGCCTATCCACCCGACCTGCAGCCCGGCCTGATCCACGCCGCGCTCCAGCAGCCGCACATCAGGGCGATCCTCGCCCAGAAGCCGTTGTCGCTGACGCTTCAGGAAGCGGTCGCCCTGCGCGACGAGGCAAAGGCCGCCGGCAAGATCCTCTCCGTCAACCAGAACATGCGCTACGACCAGTCGATGCGGGTTCTCAAGGAGATCCTCGACCGCGGCGAGATCGGCGAACCGGTCTTCGCAGAGATCGACATGCACGCGATCCCGCACTGGCAGACCTTCCTGGCCGACTACGACCGGCTGACGCTCGCCAACATGAGCGTCCACCACCTCGACGTGCTGCGCTTCCTGTTCGGCGAGCCCGAGGAGATCTTCACGACGTCGCGCAAGGACCCGCGCACCGCCTTCGAGCATTCCGACGGCATCACGGTGTCGACGCTGAAGTTCCCCTCCGGGGTGCTGGCCGTTTCCCTGGAGGACGTCTGGTCGGGGCCGCGCGCGGAGGGCTACGAGGACGATCAGCACATCCGCTGGCGCGTCGACGGTACCGACGGCGTCGCCAAGGGCACGATCGGCTGGCCGACGGGGGCAGCCTCGACGCTCAGCTACGCCTCGACGAGGACGACCGGCGGCAAATGGGTCACGCCGACCTGGGACACCATGTGGTTCCCGCACGCCTTCATCGGCGTCATGGAGCAGCTCCAGTATGCGGTGAAGACCGGCGAGCCGCCGGCGCTGTCGGTCGCGGACAACGTCAGGACCGTGGCGCTGATCGAGGCCGGCTACCGGTCGATGGCCGAGAACCGCGCCGTCAGGCTGTCGGAGATACCGGTATGAGCGGGGACGGCCGAGGCATGAATTGCACCTTTTGTTCCCCCTCACCCGGCCCTTCGGGCCGACCTCTCCCCGCCGGGGAGAGGTGTCGGCAGGCTCCTTGGCACACCTCTCCCATAGGGAGAGGTCGGATCGCGCAGCGATCCGGGTGAGGGATTAGGGCAGTTGCCATGAAACCAAAAGCACCAACGAACCAGGATGGGAGACGAACGCCATGATGCAAGTCGGCATTTTTACCGGATACTTCCCCTACGAGCTCGAGACGACCGCGAAGAAGATCCGCGATCTCGGCTTCAACACCGTGCAGCTCGACATGCACTTCAAGGATGTCGACGTCTCGGCGGGGCAGATCACCAAGGACAAGTGCGTGAAGATCCGCGAGACCTTCCGCGACCACAACCTGCCGATCTGCTGCATCTCCGGCTATACCAACATCATCCATCCCGATCCGGCCGAGCGCGAGAAGCGGGTCGGCTACCTGAAGGAGATCATCCGGCACGCCCAGTATCTCGGCACGCCCTACGTCATCTCCGAAACGGGCACCTACAACACCGAGAGCGACTGGGTGCACGACGACAAGAACAAGACGGAAGAGGGTTTCGAGGAGTGCCGCAAGGTCATCGCCGACCTCGCCCAGCACGCCTACGACCACGGCGCGATGTTCCTGCTGGAGACCTACGTCAACAACGTCGTCGGATCGGTCGAGGAGACGGTGCGGATGTTCGCCCAGGTCGACCACCCCGGCCTCGGCCTGCTGATGGACCCGACCAACTATTTCGAGACCCACAACATCGACGACATGGACAGGATCCTGAACCAGGTCTTCGACACGCTGTCGGACAAGATCAAGATCGGCCATGCCAAGGACGTGAAGCGCTCCGGCGACGACAAGTCGGAGAAGCACGCGGACATCGGCGACGACGACGCGCTGGAATCGCACACCTTCCGCGGTGTCGGCGAGATCGAGCTGCCGGCGCCCGGCCTCGGCGAGCTGAACTACGACCTCTACTTCCAGCGGCTCGCGCAGAAGCATCCGAACATCCCGATGATCATCGAGCACCTGGACGAGGCCGACGTGCCGCGCGCCAAGAAGTTCATCGACGGGAAGCTGAGGGCGAACGGCCTGTGAGGCGCGTCGGCATCATGATCGCAACGACCGTAACCCGTCACCCGGATCGCTCGCGCGATCCGACCTCTCCCGCCGGGAGAGGTGGGCGGTGACGGCTTGGCTCGACGGCCGATCTGCCTCCGAACGCGCGGCACGGTTCACCTCTCCCCGATGGGGAGAGGTCGGCCCGACCGGGCCGGGTGAGGGGGCTCGGTCGCCGGCAAGGTAATCAGGCGGCGCAAGAGAGTACTGGAGACGTCGAAATGGTGGAACTTTATGGTCGGGAGATGTCGCGGCGCGACGTCGCCCGCCACGCGGGAATGCTGTCCCAGTTCGCCGGTGTCAGGCTGGTCACGCTGGGCGACGGCGTCGAGCGCGGGATCCGCATGCTGGAGTTCCGGACCGGCACCGGATTCCGGTTCACTGTGCTGATCGACCGGGCCCTCGACGTGGCCGACTGCGAGTATCGGGGCGCGGCGATCGGCTGGCACTCGCCCGCCGGCTTCCGCAATCCCGCGCTGCACGAGTACGAGGGCGAGGGCGGCCTCGCCTGGCTGCGCTCGTTCTCCGGGCTGATGGTGACCTGCGGGCTCGACCACATCCTGTTCATGGATGCCGATCCCGCCGACCACTACCACTACGTCCATCGCAAGACGGTGGACAGCTCGATCCACGGCCGCATCGGCACGATCCCCGGCAGGCTCACCGGCTACGGCGAACGCTGGGAGGGCGACGAGTGCACGCTGTGGTGCGAGGGCGTCGTGCAGCAGTCCGCGGTGTTCGGAGAGGACCTGCACCTGATCCGCCGGATCGAGGCGAAGGTCGGCAGCAACGAGTTCGTGCTGACGGACCGCGTCGTCAATCACGGCTTCTACCGGACCCCGCACATGTATCTCTACCACATCAACCTCGGCCATCCCGTGCTGGGCGAAGGCAGCCGCTATGTCGCGCCGGTCCGGCAGACGGTGTGGGCGGCGCATGCCGACGACTATCGCCGCCAGGGCGTCGGCTACCGCACCCTGCCCGGGCCGCAGTCGAACTTCCACGAGCAGGTCTGGCAGCACGAGATGGGCGCCGACGCCGACGGCAAGGTGCCGGTCGCGGTGGTCAACGAGGGTTTCGACGGCGGCCGCGGGATCGGCTTCATGGTCGAGACGAACGCCTCGGAGTTCCCCTGCCAGTACGAGTGGCAGAACCTCCAGGAGGGCCAGTATGCGATCGGCATCGAGCCGTCCACGAACCACGTCTTCGGCAAGCCCTTCGCCAGGGAACGCGGCGAACTGATCTGGCTCGAGCACGGCGACGAGCGGCGCTACGAGACGCGGTTCGCGGTGATCGACGGCGCCGCCGAGATCGCCGCCGCGCAGGCCCGCATCGCCGCGATCGCCGCACAGCCCGCCGACGACTATCCCGCCCCGACGGACGAGTGGAAGGCGATCGCGCGATGAACGTCACGGCGACCGCCGGCGCGGGCGAGGCCAGGGAGGCGCGCATGGACTTTACCGGAAAGACCGTTCTGCTGACCGGCGGTGCCGGCGGGCTCGGCATCGATACCGCGCTCGGATTTGCGGGCGCCGGTGCGAAGGTGATCGTCCTGGACATCCGCGACGACCGCGGCAGCGATCTCCTGTCGCGCGCAGCGGCACTGGGCAACGGCAGCGTGGTCTACGAGCATCTCGACCTGTCAGACCAGGCGGAACTGAAGCGCGGGCTCGACCGCATCGTCGCCGAGCACGGCGCCGTCGACATCCTGATCAACAACGCCGCGATCTACCCCGCCAAGCCGTTCGAGGACTTCACGCTCGAGGAACACCGCGCGGTGCAGGCGGTCAATGTCGACGCCCACGTCCAGTGCGCCATGTCGCTCCTGCCGGGGATGAGGCAGCGCGGCTGGGGCCGCATCATCAACGTGGCCAGCATCACCTTCTACGGCGGCTGGGACAAGCTGTTCCCCTACGTATCGTCGAAGGGCGCGCTGGTCGGCCTGACGCGGGCCTGGGCCCGCGAATTCGGCCAGTACGGCGTCACCGTCAACGCCGTCGCGCCGGGCGCCTTCCCCACCGATGCCGAGAAGATCCACCCGGACCCCGACGGCTACACGCGCTTCGTCCTCGACCACCAGGCGCTGAAGCGGCGCGGCAGTCCGCAAGACATCGCCAGCACGATGATGTTCCTCGCCTCCGACCACGCCTCGTTCATCACCGGCCAGACCATCAATGTCGACGGCGGATGGGTGATGAAGTGAACGGGCGCGGCAACCGGGGCCTGCATGGTTCGAGACGCGGGCGGGTGCCCGCTCCTCGCCATGAGGAACCCACTCTGAGTATGCGCCTCATCCTGAGGAGGCCGCGCCAGCGGCCGTCTCGAAGGATCGAGGCCAGTGTCGGCCCGCCGCGCGGGCGCTGAACTATCAACCGGGACAAGACAAATGGGAGTGCTTTCAGGCTACCGCGTACTGGACTGCTCGATCGCCATGGCCGGGCCGTTCGCGGCGCAGCGGCTCGGCGATCTTGGGGCCGACGTGATCAAGGTGGAGCCGGTGACCGGCGAGTGGCAGCGCCATACCGCCGCCGGCGGTGCGCGCGGCAACCGGATCAACGTGTCGTTTTTGTCGCTCAACCGCAACAAGCGAAGCCTCGCCGTCGACCTGAAGAGCGACGAGGGCAAGGAGATCCTGCGCGACCTCGTCTCGTCGGCAGACGTGTTCCTGCAGAACTACCGGCCGGGCGTCGCCGAACGGCTCGGCGTCGACTACGACACGCTGTCGCGGATCAACCCGAAGCTCGTCTACGTCTCCATGTCCGGCTACGGCGAGGACGGCCCCTACCGGGACCGGCCGGGGCAGGATCTCGTGCTGCAGGGCATGAGCGGAGCGATGCTGTCGGCGGGCCGCGAGGGCGAGCCGCCGAACGCGGCGGGCCAGTACCTGGTCGACGCGGTAACCGCCTATACCGCGTTCGAGGGCGTGCTGGCGGCGCTCCTGCACCGCGAGCGCACCGGCGAGGGCCAGCGCGTCGACGTAAACATGCTCGATGCGATCACGACGCTGCAGATGCAGGAACTGTCGGTGTTCACCGTCGCCGGCAAGCCGCAGACGCGCTCGGCCGAGCCGCATGCCCACGTCTACATCCGGTCCCCGTACGGGGCGTTCGCAACCAGCGACGGCTTCATCATCCTGGCGTTCCCGCCGCTGAAGCGGCTCGGCGAGGTGATCGGCGAGCCGTCGTTCCTGGAGATGAACGAGGAGGTCGACGGCTGGTCGCGGCGCGACGAGATCTTCGCGAAGACGCGCGAGAAGCTGAAGGACCGCACCAGCGCCGAATGGCTCGCCGCGTTCTCCGAGGCCGACATCTGGGCCGGCCCGGTCTACGGCTATGCCGATCTCGTCGACGATCCGCAGATCCGCCACAACGGCACTTTCGTCGAATACGAGCACCCGACCGAAGGCCGCGTGAAGACGCCGGGATTCCCGTTCCGGATGTCGAAGACGCCGGCGGAGGTCTACAAGGGCGCGCCCGTCACCGGCGAGGATACCAGGCAGATCCTCGCCGACATCGGCTACGGGGCCGACCGGATCGAGGACCTTCTCGAGCGCAAGGTGATCGCCGAGGAGCAGCCCTGATGGCGGTCCGCTACAAGGGGCTCACCTGGGACCATCCGCGCGGCTTCAACGCGCTGGCCGCCGCGGCGTCCCGGCTGGATCCGGCGCGCGAGGGGATCTCCATCGACTGGTCGAGCCACCCGCTGGAGGGCTTCGAGTCCCATCCGATCGCCGATCTCGCCGAGCGCTACGACCTGGTGGTGATCGACCATCCGCATCTCGGCGAGGCGCTGAACGGCGACTGCTTCCTGGCGCTCGAGGAGATGTTTTCCGCCGAGGAGATCGCGGCCTGGGGCGCGGCGACGATCGGGCAGTGCCTGTCGAGCTACTGCTACGCCGGCCGCCACTGGGCGCTGCCGCTCGATGCCGCCGCTCAGGTGACGGCCTATGTGCCCGATCTGCTGGACGGGCCGGTGCCGGCCGACTGGGCCGCGGTTGCGGACCTTGCCGGGCGCGCGCCCGTCGCCCTGTCGCTGGCCGGGCCGCACGCGCTGCTCAGCTTCATGAGCATCTGCGTGGCGCTTGGCGAGCCGCCGGCCTCGCGCGACCCCGGCGTGCTGGTGTCCTCCGGGACGGGACGAGCCGCGCTGGAGATATTGTCGCCCCTTGCGGCGTCCTCGCCGGACTGGACCAGGAACCTCAATCCGAAGGACCTGCTCGAAGCGATGGCCGGCGGCGAGCCGCTCGCGCTGGTGCCGCTCGTCTTCGGCTACGTGAATTATACAGTGCCCTCGCAGCCCGGTCGGTGCGCATTGCGGTTTGCCGACGCGCCGACGGCGGCGGGCGGGACTGCCCCCGGCTCGACGCTCGGCGGCACCGGGCTCGCGGTCAGCCGACGCGCCGTGGTGACACCTGGCCTGCTCGACCATCTGAGATGGCTGATGGCGCCGCAGACGCAGCGCGGCTTCATCCCGGACCACGAGGGCCAGCCGAGCAGCCGGGCGGCGTGGTCGGACGCAACCGTCAACGCCGCTTCCGGGAACTTCTATCGGGACACCGCTGCGACGCTCGAAGCCGCTTGGGTGCGGCCGCGCCACGACGGTTACATCGCCTTCCAGTCTGAGGCATCCGCGACCCTGCGCGACGCCATGACGAATGGAGTGCCGGCCGAGACGATCCTGTCGCGGCTGCAGGACCGTTATGCGCGGAGCCGGACGGGCCAACGTGCCGTCACGGCGCCAAAGGAAATTTACCGGAAGTCAGCCGAGCAGGTGGTGGGAGGTTAGTCGGATGAGCAACGTCACACTCGAAGTCGACGGTCATGTCGCGCTGATAACGCTCGACCGGGCCGACAAGCTGAACGCGATGACACCGGAGATGACCGACCAGCTCAGGACCCATGTCGCCGCCGTCAACGGCGACGACGCCGTCCGCGCCGTCGTGCTGACCGGCGCCGGCCGGAAGTCGTTTTGCGCCGGCAGCGACATTCGCGAACTCGACACCTATCCGACCGCCTGGTCGTTCCGCGGCCGTCCCGACTACTGCGACGCGGTGCGCGGCCTGACCAAGCCGTCGATCGCGGCGATCAACGGCTACGCGTTCGGCGGCGGCCTGGAGATGGCGATGTCCTGCGACATCCGCATCGCCTCGCCGAACGCCCGCTTCGCGGCGCCGGAAATCAAGCTCGGCTGGATCGGCGGCGGCGGCATGACGGCGCTGCTCGCCCATTCGATCGGCCCGAGCAACGCCGCACTGATGGTGATGACCGGCGACCCGGTCTCCGCCGAGCAGGGGCTCGCCTGGGGGCTGGTCAGCGAGATCGCCGAGGCCGACGCACTGGTGGCGCGCGCCCGCGAGATCGCCGCCACGATCGCGTCGCGGGCGCCGATCGCCGCGGAGACCGCCAAGCTGAACCTGAAGGCCGCCTTCGCCATGCCGCTGGAGAACGCCATCCAGTACGAGCGCGACCTGCAGACGGTGTGCTTTGCGACCGAGGACGCCGACGAGGGCCGGCGCGCCTTCAAGGAAAAGCGCGCGCCGTCGTTCCGGCGCCGCTAGCCGGCGCCGCCTGCATTCAATCACCGAGGGGAAGACACGCCGATGAGACACAGCACCGATCGTATCCTGACCACCCATGTGGGAAGCCTGCCGCGTCCGCATGACCTTCTGGATGTGCTGAAGGCACGTCTCGACGGGAAGGGCGTGGACGAGGCGGCGTTTCAGGAAAAGCTGAAGCAGTCGGTCGACGACATGGTGGGCCGGCAGGCAGAGGCCGGCATCGACATCGTCGCCGACGGCGAGATGTCGAAGCCTGGCCATGCCGTCTACATCAACGACCGGCTAGAGGGGTTCGAGCGTCGGCCGCACGTCAAGTCGGAAGTGTACCTGGAAGAGCGGGAAGCCTTCCCCGAGTACTACAAGGACTATTTCGAGCGCGCCATGCTGGGCGGCGCGATCGCGCCCGCGGCGCCGATGTTCTGCGTCGGGCCGATCCGCTACGTCGGCCAGGACGCGCTGCGGATCGATCTCGCCAATCTCCGCTCTGCGGTCGAGGCGCATGGCTGCGCGGAGGCGTTCATGCCGTCCGCCGCGGTGACCGGGGTCGGCTTCAACGACTACTACGCGACCGAGGAGGAATATGCCTTCGCCGTCGCCGATGCCCTGCACGAGGAGTACGCGGCGATTATCGAGGCCGGCTTCCTGCTGCAGGTCGACGATCCGTTCCTGCCGAACGTCTACATGGACAAGTCGCTGGACGAGACGGCGCGGATCGCCAAGGCGGCGATGTATGTCGACGCGATCAATCACAGCCTCAGGGGCATCCCCGAGGATCAGGTGCGCTTCCATACCTGCTACGGCATCAACCAGGGGCCGCGCATCCACGAGCCCGACCTGCCCGACATGATCGACCAGGTGCTGCGGGTGAACGCCGGCGCCTATTCCTTCGAGGCCGGGAACCCGCGCCACGAGCACGAATACCATCTGTGGGAGAACGTGAAGCTGCCGGACGGCAAGCTGATCATCCCGGGCGTGATCACGCACGCCACCAGCGTCGTCGAGCATCCGCAGCTTGTGGCGGAACGGATCGTGCGGTTCGCCGAGCGGGTCGGCCGGGAGAACGTGATCGCCAGCGCGGACTGCGGGTTCTCCTCGCAGGCCATGTACAGGACCGAGGTCGAGCCGCGCATCGTCTGGGCGAAGTTCCGCGCGCTGTGCGAGGGAGCCGGACTGGCCAGCAAGGCGCTTTGGAACTGACCGGGGCGAACTGATCGCCCTGACGCCCCTTCGTTCGATGCAGGCGAGTCCGTCGGGAGAGCCGCTGGCTCTTCCAGCACATACGCGGCGTCCGCCCCTGCGTCCTTGCCGGCGGAGGAATGCCCTGCCCTGTCAATAATACCATCGGCTGGTCGATCCGTACCGATCGACTAGTGCCCGATACGGGCTCGTTATCCACCCTGGCATCGATGTTCGCCTAGCAATGGGAAACCGGGCGGCGACGCTGGCGACGCGTGCAGGGCAAGGCGAAACAGGTTTCCGCCGAGGCCCGAGGGGTCACTGGATCCGCACACGGCGAGCGAGCCGACATCCGGCGAAGTGAGCCCGCAGCGCGTCGACGGCCACAGTTCTGCGCATCGTCCGCGCCTTCGAATGTCGGAGACCGCCATGGCAATTTCGCTCAACATCAACGGCAGTCGCAGGTCGGTCGAGGCAGGCGACGACGTCCCTCTGCTCTGGGTTCTGCGCGACGTGCTGGGCATGACCGGAACCAAGTTCGGCTGCGGCATCGCCCAGTGCGGCGCCTGCACCGTGCACATCGACGGCTCGCCGGTCCGGTCCTGCCTGCTGCCGGTCGGGGCGATCGGCGACAAGGCCGTCACCACGATCGAAGGCATCTCGGAAACACCCGAAGGCGCCCGGGTCCAGAAGGCGTGGCTCGACCTCGAGGTCGTCCAGTGCGGCTACTGTCAGTCCGGACAGATCATGTCGGCAGCGGCCCTGCTCGCCGTCACGCCCGACCCCGACGATGACGATATCGACGCGGCAATGTCGGGAAACATCTGCCGCTGCGGCACATACGTGCGGATCCGCGCCGCCATCAAGCAGGCGGCCTCGGACGGCAGGGCATAGGAGCCGGTACCATGCGCACGGATGTGAAGGGCATTTCCCGGCGCGGCCTCCTCACGGCGGGCATGGCCGGAGGCGTCCTGCTGGCGTTCCGGCTGCCGCTCGGCGCGCAAACGGCCGAACGTGCCCCGGACGAGAGCCCGGACCAGTTCGCGCCGAATGCCTTCATCCGCATCGACGGGGAAGGCCGGACCACGCTGGTGATGCCGCAGGTCGAGATGGGCCAGGGCGTCTACACCTCGATCGCGATGATCCTGGCCGAGGAACTCGACGCCGATTTCCGGCGGGTCGCGGTCGAGCACGCGCCTCCCGACGAAAGGCTCTACGCCAATCCGCTCCTCGGCGTGCAGGCGACCGGAAACTCCAACTCGATCCGCGCCTTCTGGACCCCGCTCCGCAAGGCGGGAGCGACCGCGCGCGCCATGCTCGTCCAGGCGGCTGCCGAGCGGTGGCAGGTCGATCCTGCCGGCTGCACCACGTTCGAGGGGGTGGTGACCCATGCCGCGTCAGGCCGGACCGCGACCTACGCGGAGCTGGCCGGTGCGGCGCGCGACCAGCCGGCGCCGGCGGACGCTCCGTTGAAGGATCCGCGGGACTTCACCCTCATCGGCACGTCGGCGAAGCGCCTCGATACGCCTGACAAGGTGGACGGCAGGGTCGTCTACGGCATCGACGTGCGACTGGACGGCATGAAGGTCGCCACGCTGGCGCAATGTCCGGTCTTCGGCGGCAGGGTCGCGGCCGTCGATGACAGCGCGGCAATGCAGGTTCCGGGCGTGCGGCAGGTGGTCGTCCTCGACGACCTGGTCGCCGTTGTCGGCGACCACATGTGGGCCGCCAAGCAGGGCCTCGAGGCACTCGACGTCACCTGGGACGAAGGCCCGCACGCCGACCTGAGTTCCGCCGACATCTGGACCGACCTGCGCGCGGCAAGCGAGACCGACGGCGTCGTCGCCAGATCGACCGGCGACATCGCCACGGGCCTCGGCACTGGCGAGCTGGTCGAGGCGGCCTACGAAATGCCGTTCCTCGCCCACGCGGCGATGGAGCCGCTCAACTGCACCGTCCGCCTGACCCCGGACTCCTGCGAGATATGGATCGGCACGCAGGTCGCTTCCCGCGTGCAGGCGTCCGTGGCCGAGACGCTCGGGATCCCCGACGGGAAGGTCACCGTCATCAACCACTACATCGGCGGCGGCTTCGGGCGACGCCTCGAGCCGGACATGGCTGTCGCCGCCGTCCGCATCGCGCAGAAGGTCGCCGCTCCGCTGAAGGTGATCTGGACGCGCGAGGAAGACACCAGGCACGACGTCTATCGGCCGGTATATCGGGACAAGATCGCCGCGACGCTGTCCGGCGGCTCGATCGCCGCCTGGAAATACCGGGTCGCCGGTGCGGCCGTGCTCGCGCGCTGGCTGCCGCCGGCCTTCCAGAACGGCATCGATATCGACGCGGTCGATAGTGCTGTCGACATGCCCTACGACATCCCGAACGTCCATGTGGAGTACGTTCGCGCCGAGCCGCCGGCGGTACCGACGGGATTCTGGCGCGGTGTTGGGCCGAACAACAACGTCTTCGCGATCGAGTGCTTCATCGACGAGCTGGCCCGCAAGGCGGGCACGGATCCCGTCGCGTTCCGCCGACGGATGCTCGAGAAGTCGCCGCGGATGCTCGGTGTCCTCGACCTCGCCGCCGGGAAGGCCGGCTGGGGCGACGCCCTGCCGCCGCGGGTCGGACGCGGCATCGCCCTGCAGCCGACCTTCGACACCTCGATCGCGACGGTTGTCGAGGCGGAGGTCGACGGCGACGGCGAGATCCAGTTGCGGCGCGTCACCGCCGCGGTCGACACCGGCATCGCGGTGAACCCCGATACGATCGTCGCCCAGATCGAAGGCGGGCTGATCTTCGGGCTGACTGCCGCGCTGTTCGGCGAGATCACCATCGAAAGGGGTCGGGTGCAGCAGTCGAACTTCAACGACTACCGGATGCTGCGCATCAACGAGACGCCGAGGATCGACGTACACCTCGTCAGGAGCGGCGAGTTTCCCGGCGGCATCGGCGAATGCGGGGTGATCGGGGGGCCGCCCGCCCTCCGCAATGCCATATACGCCGCCACCGGCGTCGCGCTGCGTCGCCTGCCGATCGACAGGAGCCTGATTGCCGGAGGGACACGGTCATGAAACGGTCGATGCGTCGCGCGGCAATCGCAGCGGTGGTGGTCGTGGCCGGCCTTGCCGCCGGCGGCCTGTGGTACCTGCGTGGACCGGGGCCGATGGCCTTCGCCTCCGGACAGAAGGTCGCACTGGCCGACTACGACGGCGCCGATCCCACCGGCGTGCCTGCGTCGCTTGCCGATGCGAGCCTGGTCGAGCGCGGCGCCTATCTGGCCCGCGCCGCCGACTGCATGGTCTGCCACACGGCGCCGGGCGGCCGCGACTACGCCGGCGGCCTGGCCTTCCGGCTGCCCTTCGGGACCCTCCGTTCGACGAACATAACGCCGGACGTCGACACCGGCATCGGCGCCTACAGCGACGCGCAGTTTCTCGATGCCGTGCAGCGCGGCGTCAGGCGGGACGGCGCGCGGCTGTATCCGGCCATGCCCTACACCTCCTACCGCTACATGAGCGATGCCGACGCCCTGGCGATCAAGGCCTATCTGTTCAGCCTGCCGCCGGTGCAGGCGACGGCGCCGCCGAACACGCTGGCCTTCCCGTTCGACCAGCGCTGGGGAATGATGTTCTGGTCGGCGCTGTTCAGCCCGGACACCGGCTTCGAACCCGACAGTGCCCGGACGCCGGAATGGAACCGCGGCGCCTATATCGCCGAGGCGCTGGCCCATTGCGGCGACTGCCACACCCCGCGCAACGTCGCCTTCGCGCTCGACAACCGCAGGAAGTACGGCGGCGCCCGCACGGCGGGATGGCAGGCCTACAACATCACCTCCGACCGGCAGACCGGTCTCGGCGGATGGAGCGACGGCGACATCGCCTCCTACCTTGCGACCGGCTATGCCGAGGGGCGCGGCACGGCGTCGGGTCCGATGGGCGAGGCCGTCGACCACAGCCTGAGCAAGCTGGCGCAGGAGGACATCGCCGCCCTCGTCACCTATCTGCGCTCGGTGCCGGCGATCCGCTCCACCGATCTGCCCGCATCGCTCGCTCCGCCGGCCCCCGCCTCGCACAGGGACGGCGTCGATCACGCCAATGCGCTTGGCCGGAAGGTCTTCGAAGGCGCCTGCGTCAGCTGCCACGGCTGGACCGGCGAGAGCTCGCTCTCGCCGTTCGCGACGCTGGTCGGCACCCGCGCCGTCAACGACCCGAGCGGCACCAACGTCGCCCAGGTGGTGATCTCCGGCACGGTCCGGCACACCCCGCCCGGCGTCATTTCGATGCCGGCCTTCGGCGATGCCTATTCGAACGACGAGATCGCCGCCGTCGCCAACTACGTCACGCAGCGCTTCGGCGGCGCCGCGGCGGGGCTGACCGAACAGGACGTCGCGGCTCTGCGAAACGAGACTGCGGACTGATCGAACGCGCGCCACCAGGCGGCCAGCAGGAAAGGGACAGGAACATGAAACGATCCGTAGCGGGCCTCGCCGCGGCCACGGCCCACTCGCTCGTCCTGAGCGTGATCCCGGCGGGCGCCGCACCGCTGAAGAACATCGTGCTGGTGCACGGCGCATGGGTCGACGCGTCGGGATGGAAGCCGGTCTACGACATCCTTGTGCGCGAAGGCTTCGACGTCACCCTGGTGCAGGAGCCGGAGACGTCCCATGCCGACGACGTCGCGGCGGCCAGGCGCAGCCTCGACATCCAGGACGGCCCGACGCTCCTGGTCGGGCACAGCTACGGCGGCTCGGTCATCACCGAGGCCGGTGCACACCCCAACGTCGCAGGCCTCGTCTACGTCGCCGCCCACGCGCCCGACGTCGGCGAGGACGAGGCGGGCCTCGGCGCGAAGTACCCGAGCACCCTCGCCCGGACCGCGGGCGCCATCAAGGTGACGCCGGACGGCTTCACCTATCTCTATCCGCCGGCGTTCCTGAAGCTGTTCGCCGTCGGCCTTCCCGACGAGCAGGCGACGTTCCAGGCGCGTTCGCAGGTGATGGCGAACAAGGAGATCTTCCGCTCTCCGATGACGGTTGCCGCGTGGCGCGACAAGCCGACCTGGGGAATCGTCGCCGGCGACGACCGGATAATCAGTCCGGATCTCGAGCGCTTCTACTACGAGCGCGCGCAGGCCGACTGGAGCGTCGTGCCCGGCGCCAGCCACTCCGTCTACCAGACCCACTGGGTCGAGGTGGCGGGAGTGATCGCCGCGGCGGCGCGGTGGTTCGGCGAGGATCCGCAGGCGAAGACCAAGGCCGACCAGATCCGGCAGCAGCAGGCCCGCAACGAATAGGCCGCCGGGCCGCAGCGCCGGCGCCGGGTTCCGCGGGACGGGTGCGACGCGCCGGCGTGCCGGCATCATACCAGGGTATGAAACGCCCATACCCGAACGTGCACCCCGGCACCCTGCGTAGAATGGCCCTTGCGGCTCCCTCGAACCTACTGTCTCCGGCAGGGGATCACGAGCCAGGCACAGTCGAAGACGCCCGCGGTTCCGCTGCCGGGAGTGTGCGCCGCTGGCCTGCTCCGGCGAACGCGGCTCGTGACACCGGTACCGAGATCGTGGAGGCGATGCCATGTCTGAAGCTGGAGCGAGATTGCACCCTGACCTGGGCTTCGGCCCGCGACCGGACGGGACGCCCGTTGCTGGCCCCGTTGCTGGCCCCGTTGCTGGCGTCGTGGCTGCCCCCGTGGCTGCGAATGTCCTGCCGGTGCGCCGGCCGGCCGAGCTGTTCGATCCGGAGAAGCCGGCGATCGTGCCGACGGCGCCCGGTCCGGAGACGGAGGCGACCGTTCCGGGAGATCCCGGCGGACGGGCGAAGAAGCACCGGCGCCCGTCTCTGCGTACCACTCTGATGATCGCCGGCATCCTGGCCGTCGCCGTCGGCTCCGGCGCGTTCTGGCTGCGCGGCGGCCGATACGCCGCCACCGACGATGCCTACGTTCAGGCCGCGAACGCAGTCGTCACGACCGACGTCTCCGGCCTCGTCCAGTCGGTCAACGTGCGCGAGGGCCAGCCGGTCAGAAAGGGCGACGTGCTGTTCCAGCTCGAGCTGCAGCAGTTCCAGTTCGCCCTCGACAATGCCACCGGCGCAATGAACGAAGTGGCGCTCGACGTCCAGTCGCTCAAGGAAGACTACAAGGTCCTCCTGGCCAACGTCGCGGCGCAGGAGGCGCAGGTGGCCCTGGACCAGGTCACGTTCGAACGCGCCGAAACGCTCGTCAAGGACGATTTCGTCTCGCGGGCCAACTACGACCAGACGCGATACACGCTGGAACTCGACAAGGAGAAGCTCGAGTCCCTCAGGAACCAGGCGCAGTCGCAGCTCGCTCGGCTCGACGGCGATCCCGAGATCGCGGTTGCGGACCATCCGCTCTACCGCCAGGCGAAGTCCGCGGTCGACGAGGCCCGGCGCGAGCTCGACCACGCATCGGTGCGCGCGCCGTTCGACGGCATCGTCACCCAGGTCGATTCGCTGCAGCCCGGCGACTACCTCGTCGCCCAGACCGCGGCGCTCACCGGCGCCGGCGCCATGGCCCTGGTCGCAACCGACCATGTCTGGGTCGACGCACAGATGAAGGAGACCGATCTCACCTATGTCAGTCCCGGCAATCCGGTGACGGTGACGATCGACACGTATCCGGGCCACCAATGGCACGGTGTCGTCGAGAGCATCAGCCCGGCAACCGGATCGGAGTTCTCCGTGCTGCCGGCCGAGAACACCAGCGGCAACTGGGTCAAGGTCGTCCAGCGGATCCCGGTGCGCATCACCATCGACACGCCGCAGGGAACACCGGTGCTGCGGGCGGGCATGAGCGCAAACGTCTCCATCGACACGGGTCATCGGCGCACGTTGCGCGACCTGTACTGACCGGCAGGTGACGCCATGCCCGCAACAACCGCATCGGCACCATCGGCCGCGACGGCCCGCGCCGTCATCATGGCCTGCGTCATGGTCGCGACCCTGATGCAGACCCTCGACACCACCATCGTCAACGTGGCGCTGCCCTACATCCAGGGATCGCTGGCGGCGTCGCCCGACCAGATCACGTGGACGCTGACGTCCTACATCGTGGCGGCGGCGATCATGACCCCGCCGATCGGCTGGCTGACGAACCGCTTCGGCCGCAAGAACGTCTTTCTCGTCTCGCTCGCCGGCTTCACCATCTGCTCCATGCTGTGCGGGGCCTCGCAGGGCCTCACCGAGATCGTCGTCTTCCGGGCGCTACAGGGCGTCTTCGGAGCCTCGCTGGTGCCGCTGTCGCAGTCGACCGTACTCGATATCTACCCGCCGGAGCAGCGCGGCGAAGCGATTTCCTACTGGGTGATGGGCGTCGTCGTCGGGCCGATCCTCGGCCCGACCCTCGGGGGTTACATCACCGAGCTGTATAGCTGGCGCTTCGTCTTCTACATCAACCTGCCGCTCGGCATCCTCGCCTTCATCGGCCTCTGGTTCTTCCTGCAGGACGGCGAACACCGCCGCGGCCTGCGGTTCGACTGGATCGGCTTCGGCGTGCTCGGGCTTGCGCTTGCCTCGCTGCAGCTGTTCCTCGATCGGGGCCAGCTCAAGGACTGGTTCGGATCGACGGAGATCATCGTCTATGCCGTGTTGTGCGGCCTCGGCTTCTACCTGTTCGTCGTTCACCTCTTCACGGCGCGGTCGCCGCTCATTCCGCCCCGGCTGTTTCGCGACGTGAACTTCGCCTCCGGGCTCGCCATGATCTTCGCGGTCGGGATGCTCATTCTCGCCACGGCGGCGCTGCTTGCTCCCTACCTGCAGATCCTGGCCGGACGATCGGTGATCGACACCGGCCTGCTGCTGGCACCGCGCGGCGCCGGCACGATGGCGGGCGTCCTGCTGGCCGGCCGGCTGTCGAATCGCGTCGATCCGCGGATGATGATGCTCGTCGGCATCCTGCTGATCGCCGCGACGCTCTGGCAGATGACCACCTGGACGCCGGACATCGATGCCCGCCAGTTCGCCTTGAATTCCATCATCCAGGGATTTGGCCTCGGAATTGTGTTCACGCCGCTGCAGGTGGTCGCCTTCGCGACGCTTCCGGCCGAACTCCGGACGGACGGCACGGCGCTGTTCAGCCTGCTGCGCAACATCGGCCTGGCGATCGGCGTGTCGGTCACCTCCGTCGTGCTGATCCAGGAGACGCAGATCGAGCACGCCCAGATCGGCGAACACGTCAATGCCTTCAACAGGAGCCTGCAGAGCGGCGGTGCCTATCTGTTCCTGAACCCGACCTCGGCGCCGGGCATCGCCGCGCTGAACGCCGAAGTCACCCGCCAGGCGGCGATCATCGCCTATGTCGACGACTTCAAGCTGCTTTTCATCGTCAGCCTCCTGATGCTGCCGTTGCTGGCGCTGATGCGGGTCTCGAAGAACGCCGCCGCCGGCCCCCCTGCGGTCGACTAGTCGCGGATGGAAGGGCGGTACCGGCCGATCGCGCCGGTGCCGCCGAGGGGCCGCGTTCCCACGCTTGCGGTCAGCGCCGGCTGCGGCCGGCGCGGCCGGATCAGAATGCGCTTTGCACCACCCCGCCGTCGACGCGCAACGCCGCCCCGGTCGTGGCGGAAGCAAGCGGGCTTGCCACGTAGGCGACGAGCGAGGCGACTTCCGCCGGGGCGGCAAACCGCCTGATCAGCGACGTCGGACGTGCGCTTTCGAAGAAGTCCTTCTCCGCCTCCTCGCGCGACTTGCCGTCGCTGATCTGCGCGAGCATCGTCTCCACCCCGCGCGACAGGGTCGGGCCGGGCAGGACGCTGTTCACGGTGATGCCGGTTCCCGCGCAGTCTTCCGCCAGGCCGCGGGCCACGGCGATCTGGGCGCTCTTCGTCATTCCGTAGTGGATCATCTCGACGGGGATCTGCAGGCCGCTCTCGCTGGATATGAAGATGATCCTGCCCCAATCGGCCCGCTGCATCGCCGGCAGCTAGAGACGGGCGAGCCGGACGCCGCTCAGGACATTGACCTCGAAGAAGCGCCGCCAGTCGGCATCGCTGATATCGAGGAAGGGCATCACTTCGAAGATGCCGAGATTGTTGACCAGTATCTCCACGTCCGGGTGTGCCCGCGCGAGTTCGCGTGCGACCTCCTCGTCGGCCAGGTCGCCGGCGAACCCGAGCACCTGCCCGCCGGTGTCCGACCGGATCTGTCCGGCGGCCTCCTCGACCGCCGCGGCGCTGCGGCCGTTGACGACGACGCGGGCGCCTTCCTGCGCCAGCCTTTCGGCGATGGCGCGACCAATGCCCGCCGTACTTCCGGTGACGAGGGCAAGCCTGCCCTGCAGTTGAAGATCCATGGTGCTTCCTTTGCGCTTGGAGAAAGTCGGGAACAGGATACCTACGGCAGTCTGCGCGGACGGAAAGTGCCCTTCAGCCTGGCGAGGAGCCTCGCGACGACAGGCCAGGCGGCCGCCGGGCCGCTGCCGCCGCAAGAGACCGCACGCCGCGGCTCCCGGCCGGCGCGACGAAGCCTGTCGATCTCGGCGACCACCGGCACCCGCACGTCCGCATTCTCGTTTGCGGCGGCACGCCAGGCCGCTTCGGCGAGCAGCCGGACCCGGCGGCGATCCGCAAGCGTGTCGCTCCCGGCCCCGCGGCCGGGCAGCGTGATGACGGCCCGGCCGATCTGTCTCCTGGTCATGAGGCGGCCTCAGTCGAAGTCCGTCGACAGGGAAACCGTCCTCCAGGCGTCGAATTCGGCCTTCAGGACTTCGAGGTTCTGCTGCGCCAGGGCGAACGCGTCGGAACCGAGCAGCAGGTGGGCCGGCGGCGATGCGGATTCGACCAGCGTCAGGATCGCCCGCGCAGCCTTCGCCGGATCGCCCGGCTGATGCCCGTTGTACGCCAGCCTCGCCTTGCGTTGCGCCTCGAAGACCTCGTCGTAGTCCGAGACGGTGCGCGCGGCCCGGGCCATCGAGCGGCCGGCCCAGTCCGTCCGGAACCCTCCGGGCTCGACGGCCGTGACCTTGATGCCGAGGCCCGCCACTTCCCCTCGCAAGGTTCCGGAATACCCCTCCAGCGCGAACTTGCTGGCATGGTAGGCGCCAAGCCCCGCCCTGGTGATCATGCCGCCGATCGAGGTGATGTTGATGATGTGTCCGGACCGGCGCTTGCGCATATGCGGGAGCACCGACTGGATCATCGCAATCGCCCCGAACACGTTCACGTCGAACTGATGGCGCTGGTCGGCCAGGGGCGTTTCCTCGATGGTCCCCTCCAGGCCGTAGCCTGCATTGTTCACGAGGACGTCGATCGGCCCGATCTCGCGCTCGATCCTGTCCACGAGCGGGCGCACCGCGTCGGTCTCCGTCACGTCCAGCAGGACGCCGAACGAACGCCCCGGGCTGAGTGCGTCGAACTCGGCTCGGCCGTCCTCGCTGCGGAGCGTTCCGGCCACGGTGTGGCCCCGCTCGAGGCATGCCGATGCGAGGGCCCGGCCAAGACCGGTGCTGACGCCGGTGACGAGAAATAGCCTCTTCATGCCTGGTGTTCCTTTCGCGCAAATTCCGGGAAATACGGCCGCGGCTTCCGCGCGAGCCGGCTAGGCGAGCCGCCGCTGGTAGGCGCTCGGGGTCGTACCGGCGGCCTTGCGAAAGGCCGCCGTGAAGGAGCTCGTCTCGCTGTAGCCGACCATCAGCCCGATATCGGTGACCGAATGGGTGCGCTGCTTCAGCAGGGCCTTGGCGTGGTCGATTCGCCGCTGCATGTGATAGCGGTGCGGCGGCAGTCCGAAGGACCGCTTGAAGGCGCGGCAGAAATGGTACTGGCTGAGCCGCGCGATCCCGGCCAGCGTCGACAACGGGATCTGTTCGTCCAGATGGGCGTCGACGTATTCGCGCACCGCGCGTTCCTGCCAGGCCGCGAGGCCGCCGCGGGCCGGCTGCCTGGCCAGCCTGAGGCCGCGGAAATGCGCCACCAGCTCGTGCACGAGGACCGTGGCCAACGCCTCCGAGTAGAGCTCCTGGATCCGGTCCTGCTCGTCGACGAGCGCCTTCAGCTTGAGGGCCGTGTCGAGCAGCGTCGGACGTTCGAAGAAGAGCTGCGGCGCCAGCGTCGTGGTGTCCATCCGGTGTCCGTGCCTGCGGCCCAGTCGGACGAGGTCGAAGTGGAAGAACAACAGGCGCGCCGGAGCGCGCAGATCGAGCGTTTCGCGGTAGCACGAGCCGGCCGGGACGAATGTCAGCTTCTGCGTGCAGGTGCGCAGGTCCGAGACGGGGCCGGATCCGATGCTCGAGGTCCCGGCCGCACGCTCGGTGCGTTCGTGGACGACCAGAAGATGATGGTCGCCCGAATATGCAAACTGCAGGAAGGCGCCGGTCTCGGCTTCGATCGATTCGGCGGCCATGCCGATCCACTTCCGGCGGTGGCGCAGGACATCGCCGGTGGAGTCGATCTCGACGCATGGCCCGTCGCTCGCCGGCACGACGGCCGCACCTGCCGTACGGTTACCGTATGGCCTGCCCGCAGGCGGGCTACCGGCCGCCGGCCATTCCGGCCGGGCCGCGAATCTGTCGAGGATGGCAGCGGGATTGGCTTGCGAGGCAGGGGCGTTGGTCAACATGCTTTTGCACCGTCCGGTTCGGGAGCCAGCGGGCGGAGGCCGGATGCGTGCGCGCTCTCGGCCGTCCGTGCGATGCAGCAAGCTTAGGAAGCCGGTGCCGCCGGGCTCCATCGAACGCAGGTAGGACGGGCTAGTGTGTTGGTCTCTTCCGCCCATACCTTCGTTTGGGCCGGGCGATCGAAGCGGCGGGTCGCGCCGCCGTCAGGACTCGGGGGAGTCCGCGGTCGGCGACAGCGCCGTTCTCAGGCAGTCGACAAGCGCATCGGCGTCGAACGGTTTGGTGAGCACGCAGATGGCGCCGAGCTGTTCGGCCCTGGCTTCGAGGTTCCTGTCGGGAAACGCCGTGACGAAGACGACCGGAATCCGGCGCCCGAGCTCCTGCAGCCGGCATTGCAGTTCGACGCCGCTCATTCCCGGCATCCTGACGTCGGTGACGAGGCAATCCGAATCGAGCGCCCGCGGCGACTCGAGCAGTTCCTCTGCGGAAGAGAACGCATGCGCTGAAAAGTCATGCAGTCTAAGCAGCTTCGTCGTGGCGATGCGCACGGCGTCGTCGTCATCGACGACCGAGACAATCGGTAGGTCACTCAGGGTACTGTTCCTTGGCGAATGCAGGCGGCCCGATCGGGGTCGGCGCCGGCCCTGTCCGGCCCGATGGCCGCAGCCCAACCTGAACCGCGATCCCTGCAGAATGTATTATACATAGGTTTGCACCTACCGCCCCCCCGAAACTCCGAGCGCTTCGGCCATCTTCACCAGCTCGGCGAGAGATCGCGCCTTCATCTTCTTCATCGCGTTGCCGCGATGGATCTTCACGGTGATCTCGCTGAGGCCCATCTCCCCGGCGACCTGCTTGTTCATCAGGCCGGTGGTCACGTAGGTCATGACCTCCCGCTCGCGCGGGCTGAGGGCATCGTAGCGGGCGCGCAGCTGCGCGTCGGCGAGGTCCCGTTGGCGCCGGGTCCGGTCGCTTTCGATGGCGGCCATGACCGCATCGAGCATGTCCTGGTCGCGAAACGGCTTGGACAGGAAATCGACCGCGCCGGCCTTCATCGCGCGAACCGTCATCGGGATGTCCCCGTGCCCGGTCATGAAGACGACCGGGATATGCCTCCCCGCCTCGGCCAGGTCGCGCTGGATGTCGAGGCCGCTCGAGCCGGGCAGCCTGACGTCCAGCACGAGGCAGGCCGGCACGTCGGGAAGCGTGCTTTCCAGCAGTTCCCTGGCCGAGCCGAACGCAAGCGCCGCCATTCCGACGGATCGGAACAGGCGCAGAAGCGCCTCGCGAAAATCGACGTCGTCCTCGACGACTATGACGACGCTGTCCTCCGACGTCATCCCACCTCTCCTGCCCGCCCGCGATACGGTATCGATGAGGGATTAGAGCACGGCACGCCGAGCGTGCGGAAGCGCCTACGGGGCGGGGCCCGTCCGTTTGCAGCGACCTCCTGCCTGCTTGCAGCAATTTCGGCCGGTTTGGCGCAAGCGAGGGCGAGAACGCACAGCCGCAACCAGGTAGCGTGCAGATCGATCGACGTGTCCAAACCACGGCACCGCGCCGCGGAGACCCCGTCGAGACGTCGAAGGTGCGATTTCCTTCCGGTCGCCTCACCGCGCCTCCCCCAGCGCCCCGCGACCGATGACGGCCGACCCCGGTTCCCCCCGCCGGGGTCGGCCGACACTGATGGGCCGGTGAACCGCGTGCCGCCGGCCCGCTTTTCCGTCGGCCCCTCACCGCTTCCGCTCCGTCCGCCGAACGCCGGGCTGCGTCGTCCCCGATCATACGGACGTAGGTATCGGCCAGCCCAACGTCCGATTGGATGGCGGCGGAGCGATCGCGATGATCGGCCTGCCAGTCCGGACGGGGCCTGCCCCGGGCGGCCGGCGACCTTTGACCGGGAACCGCAAGGGCTCCCGGCATCAGGAACGCAGCAAACGGGAGGTCGGGACATGCCGACGATCGAAGTCAACGACGGAACCATGATCTACTACAAGGACTGGGGATCCGGTCAGCCGGTGGTGTTCAGCCATGGCTGGCCGCTGAGCGCCGACGCATTCGAGGACCAGATGATGTTCCTGGCCTCGGCGGGCTATCGCTGCATCGCCCACGACCGGCGTGGCCACGGCCGCTCCGGGCAGCCGTGGAGCGGATACGACTACGACACGTTCGCCGACGATCTGGCGGCACTCATCGAAAGGCTCGACCTGAACGACGTCGTCCTGGTTTCCCATTCGATGGGCGGCGGCGAGATTGCCCGCTACATCGGCCGGCACGGCACCGCCCGCGTCGCAAAGGCGGTGCTGATCGCCGCGGTCCCGCCGCTCATGCTGCAGACCCCCTCCAATCCGCACGGAACGCCGATGAAGGCATTCGACGATATCCGCAACGCCCTGCTCGCCGACCGTTCGCAGTTCTGGAAGGATTGCGCCGTGCCGTTCTTCGGCGCCAACAGGCCGGGCGCGAAGGTATCCCAAGGCGTCCTCGAGTCCTTCTGGCTGCAGGGTTCCCTCGCCGGCATCAAGGGCACGTACGACTGCGTGCGGGCGTTCTCGGAAACCGATTTCACCGAGGACCTGAAGGCGTTCGACGTGCCCACCCTCATCCTGCACGGAGACGACGACCAGATCGTGCCGATCGCCGCGGCGGCCTACCGGTCCGCCGGGCTCGTCCCCGACGCCCAGCTCGTCGTCTACGAGGGCGGTCCGCACGGCATGTGCACGACGATGAAGGAGAAGGTCAACGAAGACCTGCTGTCGTTCATCCGGACCGGCAAGGCGAAGTCGGCCACGACCACGGCGCGGGCCGCCTGACCGACATCTGCGAAGCTCCAGCCGAGGCAAGCGGTCGCCGGCATGCCGCCCGCCGGTCGACGGCGACCGCACTCACGCAATTCGCGACATTCTGAAACATCCGGGAGAACTACGATGGACAAGGCGGTTGGCAAGACGCGGCAGAAGGCGCCGCTGCGCACCCCGAACCGGCTCGGCGACAACGCGACGCGGGACGTATCCGCAGCGCTAGCGACGCTGCTGGCCGACGTCTTCGCGCTGTACCTGAAGACGAAGAACTTCCACTGGCACATGTCGGGGCCGCATTTCCGGGACTACCACCTCTTGCTGGACGAACAGGGCGAGCAGCTCTTCGCCGCCACCGACGACATCGCCGAGAGGGCGCGCAAGCTCGGCGGCACCACCTTGCGCTCGATCGGCCATATCCATCGGCTCCAGCGCATCGCCGACAACGACGCCGAATACGTCACCGCCTCCGACATGCTTGCCGAACTGCGCGACGACAACATGCGGCTCGCATCCTACCTGCGCGAAACCCACGGGCTCTGCGACGAGCATGGCGACGTCGCCACCGCCAGCCTGATCGAGAACTGGATCGACGAGGCCGAGCGGAGGGTCTGGTTTCTGTACGAGGCGGGACGCCGGGATCTGAGCTGACCCGATCCGCAAGCGACTGGGGCGCCCCATGTCGACACCCGCGGACGGCGGGCGGAGAATACCGTCGCATGTCGCGGCGCCTGTCGTGTTCTTTGTCTCGGTGCTGCTCGGCTACGCCGTCGTCTCCACGGGCATTCACGTCATTGGCGGGAGCGACATGACGGCCGATCCGGTGGGTGGGCCGGCGGCGGGGTCGGCTCTGGCGTCGGCCAAACGATGAATCCGGATTTGCCGGTCGCGATACCGGATGAGTCTCCGTTGTCGCCGTTGCCGATTTGTCTATTTAAACTCGGGCCATCAGGCGGGATCTACGAACGCGGGAAGCCGGCAGTCCGCGTTCACAGCGGGGGCGTCATCGATTGCAGGACTCGATCTCCGGCCATCCGCGTGTTGCCATGAGCGTGGCGCTGGCGCTGACGATCGCGATCTTCGCCGTGGACACCTTCACCGGGCTCGGCATTGCGGTCGCGGTCTTCTATGCCCTCGTCGTCATGATCGCCGGCCGGATCATGGTCCGGCGGCAGGTCATTTTCGTCGCCGCGACATGCGTCTCGCTGACGATCTTCAGCTTTCTCGTCCAGCACGGCGACGTCGTCGGCCAGCCGCTGTTCAGGGCCTTCGCCAGTATTTCGGCGATCGCGGTGGCCACTGTGCTTGCGCTCGAGAACCAGAGTTCGGAACTGGAGCTGCGCAAGCGCGCGGAACTGCTCGACGTCAGCCATGACGCGATCTTCACGCGCGATCTCGAAGGCACCATCACCTACTGGAACGAGGGCGCCGCCGGACTCTACGGATGGGCGAGCGACGAGGCGGTCGGCCAGTCCTCGCACCGGCTGTTGCGCACGGCGTTTCCGCTCCCCCGGGAGGAGATCACCGGACTGGTCCTGGCAACCGGTCGCTGGGAGGGCGAACTCGTCCAGACGAAGCGTGACGGCAGCCGTGTCCACGTGGCGAGCCGCTGGAGCCTTCAGCGCGACGAGCGCGGCGCTCCCGCCGCGATCCTGGAAACCAACAACGACGTCACCGAGCGACGGGCGGCGGAAGAGAGGCTCCTGCGCGCGGAAAACGAGCTGCGCACCACGATAGACACGATACCCGCCCTCGTGGTCAGTTCGTGGCCGGACGGCAAGGTCGACTTCGTCAACGGCCGGTGGGCCGAGCAGGGCTTCTCCGAAGAGCACCTGTTCGGGGGGTCGGCGGAAGTGGTTCACCCAGACGACCTTCGGGGGATACTGGACCTGCAGCGGGCCTCCTTTGCCACCGGCGACCCCTACGAAGCCGAAGTGCGCCTGCGCAAGGCCGACGGGACCTTTCGCTGGCACCTGGTCCGCGCGGTGACGTTCCGCGACGAGACCGGAAAGGTCCTCAAGCGCTACGCGACCGCAACCGACATCGAGGACAGGCTGCGGGCGGAAGCAGCCCTGCGGCAGAGCGAAGCCTACCTGGCCGAGGCGCAGAGACTGAGCCGCACCGGCAGCTTCGGCCTCAAGCCGGGGGGCGGCCACATTCGCTGGTCGGACGAGATGTATCGCATCTTCGAGCTGGAGCCCGGCGTCGAGCCGACCAGGGACTGGATCGTGTCGCGGACCCATCCCGACGATCGCGCGCTGGTGACGCGCCTGATCGAGGAGATATCGGACGACACCAACTGGGATATCGAGCACCGGCTGGCCATGCCGGACGGGACAGTCAAGTACGTCAAGGTCGTCGCCCACGCCGTCGAGGACGAACGGGGCGACAAGGAGTTCGTCGGCGCTGTCATGGACGTCACGAGCACGCGGCACGCGGAGGAGCGGCTGCAGCGGCTGCAGGCCGAGCTCGCGCATGTGACGCGGGTCAGCACGCTCGGCGAACTGACCGCCTCGATCGCCCACGAGGTGAACCAGCCGCTCGCCGCGATCCTCACCAACGGCCAGGTCGGCCTGCGATGGCTGGATCGCGAGGAGCCCGATCTGGACGAGGTGCGCGCCGCCGTCGGGGACATCGTCAATGGCGCCAGGCGGGCCAGTGACGTCATCCAGCGCCTGCGCATGCTGTACCGCAAGTCGGACCCGCAGATGCGGCCGCTGGACGTGAACGGTGTGCTCGACGACACGCTCGCGCTCATGCGTCCGATCCTGCGGAGCCACGACCTCTCCGTCCGGGAGGACCTGGCGTCCTCGCTTCCCGAGGTATCTGGCGACCCGATCCAGCTGCAGCAGGTGATCGTCAACCTCATCGTCAACGGCATGGACGCCATCGACGGGGCCGGCGGCAGCCGCCGCGAGGTCGTCCTGCGATCGCGGCTCGATGGCGCCGGCGAGGTCGTCGTCGAGGTCGAGGATTCGGGAAGCGGGATAGCTCCCGGCGAGGAGGAGCGGATCTTCGAGGCATTCTTCACCACCAAGCCCGCCGGCATGGGCATGGGGCTCTCGATCTGCCGCTCGATCATGGAGCATCATGGCGGCCGGCTGTGGGTATCGGGAAGCGGCCCGGACGGAACCACGATGAGCATCGCCCTGCCGGTCGGCCCTCCCGCGGGTGACTGAGACGACCGCTGTTGCCGCTCAGACGAACTTCGGAATCGGGCCGAGTTGCGGCGTCACGCGTCCGTGCAGGGCGATGACCACCTCGTCGACATAGCACCACGCCCAGCCCTCCGGCGGGTCGTATCCCTCGATGACGGGATGGCCGGTTTCGTGGAAATGCTTCGTTGCATGCCGGTTCGGCGAACTGTCGCAGCAGCCGACGTGGCCGCAGGTCCGGCAGATGCGCAGGTGCACCCAGGGAGATGCGGTTTTCAGACACTCTTCGCAGCCGCGGGCGCTCGGCGTGACGTCCCGGATCGTGCCAATGTGGGCGCAGGTCTTCGGCATAGTCAGATCCTCTGCACTGCCGCAAGCGGCGTGACGGCCGATGCGTCGGCCAGGTACCCGTGCAGCGTCGCCACCACCTGGGCGCCTTCGCCGACGGCGGCCGCGACCCGCTTGACGGAGCCCGAACGGACGTCCCCGACGGCGAAGACGCCGCTGCGGCTCGTCTCGAGCGGCAGCCGGCCTGCGCCGGCCTCGGCGCCGGTCCGGACGAATCCCCTGTCGTCCAGGGCGATTCCCGAACGGGCCAGCCAGTGCGTGTTCGGATCGGCCCCCACGAACAGGAACACGTGCTGGATCTCGCGCCGCGTCTCGGTCCCTGACGGCCGGTGGCGCCAGCGCACCGTTTGAAGCAGTCCGTCGTGGCCCTCGAGTCCTGAAATCTCCGTTTCCGTCAGGACCTCGATATTGGGCTGTGCGGCGATGCGTTCGACCAGGTAGCGGGACATGCTGGCGGAAAGATTCGGCCCGCGAGCCAGCAGCCAGACCTTCCTCGCATGCCCGGCCAGGTAGACGGCGGCCTGCCCGGCCGAGTTGCCCGCTCCCACCAGGACCACCTCCTGCGAACTGCACAACCGGGCCTCGATCGGCGAGGCCCAGTAGTGAATCGACGCCGCCTCGAAGGCCTCGATGTCGTCGACGGCAAGGCGCCGGTACTGCGCTCCCGTCGCCAGGACCACCGATCGCGCCCGCACCCATTCCTCGCCCGCCAGTTCGATCAGGAACGAGCCGGTGCTGTCGCAATCCGCGGAGAGGCTGATGGCCTCGTCGGGGATGGCCATTTCGACGCCGAACTTCTCGGCCTGGTTGAACGCGCGCGCCATCAGGGCGATGCCGGAAATGCCGGTGGGAAAGCCGAGGTAGTTCTCGATCCGCGCGGAGGCGCCTGCCTGGCCTCCGAAGGCCCGGCATTCGAGGACCACGGCGGACAGGCCTTCCGATCCCGCATAGACGGCCGCGGCAAGCCCGGCAGGGCCGGCGCCGATGATGGCGACGTCGTACACCCGGCTGCAGTCGATCGGACGCACCAGGCCGATGCAGCGCGACAGTTCGAGCTCGCTGGGATTGCGCAGCATCTGCCCGTCCGGGCAGGCGACGATTGGCAGGTCCTCGGTGCCGACGTGGAACCGTTCGATCAGGCACCGGGCGCCGGCGTCCCGATCGGGGTCGAGCAGCTGGTAGGGATGGCCGTTGCGGGCGAGGAACCCCTCGAGTCGCAACACGTCGCCGTCGCCGGAGACCCCGACGATCACCGGCCCCGACCCGCCGCTCTCGAGCAAGCCCACCCGGCGCAGGATCAGCGCCCGCATGATCCGCTCGCCGAGATCGGCTTCCGCGATCATCAGGTCGCGCAGCCGCTGCGTGGGGATCAGCAGAGCCCGGACCGGCGTGCGGGCGAGTCCGTCGACCAGCGAGGGACGCCCGGACAGGGTGGCGAGCTCGCCCTGGAACGAGCCGGCGCCGTGGACGATGATCGGAGGACGCTCCGGAAGGTTCGGCTCGAGCATTTCCACTTCGCCCTCGAGAATGACGAACATGCCCGTGCTCGGCCTGCCGGCCCGGGTGACGTAGTCGCCCGCCTCGAACGAAACCGGTTCGCCGAACCGCTCGATGCGGGCGATCTCGGAAGCCTCGAGCTGCGGGAACATCTGTTCGCCGCGCGTCGCGGCAACCGGGCGCCGATCGGCTGCCATCGTGCAGATCCTCCGCGTTGAGCGCCACGACCGCCCTCGGGCCGGCGCCTCGATCTCTCGGATTTGTCCGGCTTTGGCTGCGTGATGACCAGCCATACCTAGGTATGGTCCCGCCGCTTCCGCCCGGGCCGGCAACCGGAGGTATGGATGGGGCATCGCGGCCGGCCGGCCATGCCGTGGCGGCAATCCGCAGGCCTCCAGACGGCTGGAACGCTCTACTTGGCCGAGAACCGGACGAGGCCGTCGTCGTCGACGTGGCGCGACACCCGCCCCTCGAACACCAGCCGGTTGAGATGGGCGAGCGCCTCGCCCATCGCGAAATTGATCTGGTGGCCGTCGAGCGCGCGGTTGAACAGGGAGTCGAGCAGGTCGGCCGCCGGCACCGCGTCCCGGCCCAGCAGCTCGAGCACCCTGTCGAGCCGTTCGGCGTGGTGGTGCTTCAGCTCCGCGATGCGCGCCCTGGCGTTCCGGAACGGCTCCCGGTGCGAGGGGAGCACGAACGTCTCGGGCGTCAGCGCCGCCTCGAGGCGATCGAGGGACCGCAGATAGTCGCCGAGCGGGTCGGCGAGCGGTTCCCACGGCCAGACGCTGACGTTCGTCGTGATCTTGGGCAGGATCTGGTCGCCGGCGATCAGGATGTCGTCGGCCTCGCAATAGAGCATCGCAAGGTCCGGCGAATGGCCCTGGCCGGTCATCACCAGCCACGACCGGCCGCCGATCTCCGTCCTGGTGCCGGGGCGAAGCCGCTCGTAGGACTGCGGCAGCCGCACGCCGGTATCGTAGAGAACCGTCTCGGTCCGGTAGCGTTCGAGCATCTCCGGCGACAGGCCGTTGCTCCCGTAGAACCGGGCCCGCAACTCGAAATCGTCCGTATACAGCGACCGCAGCGCGAGGTTCGCGGCCATCCATTCCAGCTGCGTCATCTGCGGCACGAGGTTCCACCGCTCGCAGATGAACGCGCAGTTGCCGGCATGGTCGGGATGGAAATGGGTGACGATCAGCCGCGACACCGGCCGGCCGCCCAGCCGATCCTGCCACGCCGCCTCCAGCAGGTCGCGGGTCTCGGCATCGCCCCAGCCGCAGTCGATCATGGTGAACCCGTCGCCGTCCTCGAGCAGCCAGAGGTTCACCTGGCGCAGGCTCCGGAACGGCACCGGCACGTTGAGGCGGTGGATGCCCGGCGCGACCTCGTGCAGGCCGGGTCCGACCGATGGCGGTGCGGCCGTGTTCACGGGCAAGCGCTCCCGGGACCGGACCCGGCGCGCGCGGCCCGGCCCGGCAGGCAACCGCATTGCGGGGAAGGCTGGAATGGCATTGGGAGGTCTCCGACGGCAGGGGCGGCACACTTATAGCCGCATCGACTGGAAACGCACATTCCCAGCGCACCGCGAGCACGTCTACCCTCGCACGGGATCAAAGCGTTGTAAAATAGCTACTTGAAGAAGCTATTCCGGCGGGCTTAGACTGCAGGTGCGGGAGGCGCCCGGCAGGACGCCCGGGACGGAAGGTGTTGCGACGTGATCGAAGCGGGAGACTTGAGGCGGGCCTTGGGCAGGTTTCCCACCGGCGTGGCGATCGTCACGGCGGCGGCCGGCGGCGAGCCGGCCGGGATGACGGTCAATTCCTTCTCCTCTGTATCGCTGGATCCGCCCCTGCTTCAGTTCAGCATCGACCGGAAGGCGCGCAGCCTCGATATCTGGAAGGCCACGCAGCATTTCGCGGTGCACATCCTCGCCGAGGACCAGATCGACCTGTCGAACCGGTTCGCCAGGTCGCTGGCCGACAAGTGGACGGACACCAAGGTCGCCGGCGGCCTGGGCGGCGCGCCTGTCCTGGAAGCGTGCCTGTGCGTCTTCGAATGCGCCAAGTGGGCCGAGTACGACGGCGGCGACCACCTGATCTTCCTCGGCCGGGTCGAGCGGCTGACCCACGACGACGACGCGCGCACGCCGCTGGTCTTCCACCGCGGCAACTATCGCAGGCTCGCCGAGAAGACCGGCAGCCTGGACTTCGCCGAGGATGCGCTGCTCCTGCATGGCTGGTAAGTAGACGACCGAACCGAACGGGACTCCGGAGACCATGGCGATAAACAAGGAACACAAGGAATTTCATGCCGTCGATTTCAGCAGCGGCTGGGAGACGCCTCCCGGTTATCCGGCGGGGATCGAGCAGAAGATCCTGTCGGGCGGCCTCGACGAGACGGCAAAGCGCGGCACCCGCAGCAGGCTGCTCAGGTTCCAGCCCGGCGTCTTCACGACCGCGCCGTTCGTGCACGACTACTGGGAGGAGGTCTATCTCGTCTCCGGCGACCTGACCGTCGGCAACGACGAGAACGGCGAGGGCGGCGAGGCCTTCCAGCCGAACACCTACGCCTGCCGGCCGCCCGGCGCCTACCACGGTCCCTTCAAGTCCGAGGGCGGCTGCATCCTCTTCGAAATCCACACCTACGACCCGGTCTGATGGCCGGCATCGCGCCCGAACCGGTATCGGCGCTGGCGCAGCGACTGCGCCAGGGGTCGACCACCTCCGAAGCGCTCGCCGAGGCGGCCATCGCCGCGATCGAAGACCCCTCGGGCGAGGGATCGCGCGTCTTCATCGAGGTCGACGCGGACAGGATCCGGGCGCAGGCCCGCGCAAGCGACCTGCTGCGCGCGCATGGTGCCTTGCCGCCGTCGCCGCTGGCGGGCCTGCCGGTCAGCATCAAGGACCTCTTCGACGTCGCCGGCGAGGTGACCAAGGCGGGCTCGGTGGTGCTTGCCGACCAGCCTCCGGCGAGGTTCGACGCACCGGCGATCGCCCGGCTGCGGGCCGCCGGCGCGGTGCTCGCCGGCCGCACCAACATGACCGAGTTCGCCTATTCCGGCGTCGGCCTCAATCCGCATTACGGCACGCCCGCCAACCCCTGGGACCGTGCCGCCGGCCGCATCCCCGGCGGCTCATCGTCGGGCGCGGCCGTCTCCGTCACAGACGCCATGGCGGCAGTCGCGATCGGCACCGATACCGGCGGCTCGTGCCGCATTCCCGCTGCGCTGTGCGGCCTGGTCGGGCTGAAGCCGACCGCCTCGCGGATCCCGCTGGAGGGTTGCTATCCGCTGGCGCCGAGCCTCGATTCGATCGGGGCGCTCGGCCGCAGCGTAGACTGCGTCGCGACCACGGCCGCCGTCATGGCCGGCGAACGGCCGCAGCCGGTGGTCCCGGTCGAGCCGGCGCAGCTGCGCATCGCCGTGCCTCGGACCTACGTTCTCGATGGAATGGACGCCGAGGTCGGCCGCAGCTTCGAGACGGCGCTGTCGCGCCTGTCGGAGGCCGGAGCGACCCTGGTCGAGGTCGTGCTGGACGACCTCGGCAAGCTTCCGGAGCTCTCCGCCGGCGGCGGCATCGTCGGCGCGGAAGCGGCCCCGATCCACGCCGACACCGTCGCCCGCGCCGGCGACCGCTATGATCCGCGCGTGCTGGCCCGCATCGAGTTCGCGCAGAAGCTGACCTCCGCGGATCACCGGAGGCTGCTGCGGCGCCGGGCGGAACTGATCGACGCGATCGCCGGCGAGTGCTTCGGCTTCGACGCGCTCGCCATGCCGACGGTGCCGATCGTCGCGCCGCTGTTTTCGGAGTTCGATGACGACGAGCGGTTCGGCGAGCTGAACCGGCTGCTGCTGCGCAACCCGACCGTGTTCAACCTGCTCGACGGCTGCGCCATCTCGCTGCCCTGCCACGAGCCGGGCGCGGCGCCGGTCGGCCTCATGCTCGGATCGTTCGGCGGCCGCGACGCGGAGCTGATGCGTGTCGCCGCCACGGCCGCGCCGATCGTCGGCCCCTCATTCGGATGAGGGAAACTCGACGCTCCGGTAGGCGTGGGTGATCGATCGGCCGAGCACCGGGTCGCTGAGTGACATCTCGAATGACGCGCTCTTGCGGACGCCGCCGCGCGCCGGCGGCGTGCCGCACAGCATCGCGGTACGCTCGCCGAACGAGCCGCCCTCGGCCCTGTTGCGCTCGATCAGGTCGCCGGGCGACAGCATCGCGCTCAGCGGCCCTTCCTGATAGAGCGTCCTCGTGCCGTTTTCCTCGATCCAGGATTGCAGGACGAGCTGGTCCCAGTGCGGCGCCACGTCGTCGAACAGCCACAGCGCCGGGGCGCAGGGCTTGTCGCACATCTGCTTCGAGACGGTGATGTCGTAGGCCTCGACGCCGCGGTCGGTGTGGTCGGAGGCAAGCCCCACCCACAGCCGGTCGCCGTCCCGGATGACCAGGACCTCGGCCTCGCCGCTGCTCTCGCCGGCCAGCACCTCGATCTCGGGGGCGGTGGTCAGCCGGCTGGCGGATGCACGGTAGAACACCGGCGCCTTGTCGGGGCGCTTTATGCCGAGCTCCTCGAGCTCGGCCATGTGCGCCTCCATCTTCTCGCGGTCGCGTCCGGTCCATCCCGCGATGATCAGCCGGTCGATCGCGATCGTGCGCTTGCTGGCGCCGTCGGCAATCGTCTCGCAGTCGAATTCGAGGTGAGCCATGGGTCCTGCCGGTCCTTGATCGGTTCAGAGCTGGTTGGTCGGCGTCGTCTCTCCGGCCGGGCCTTCGTAGCCGGACATCAGGCCCTCGATCATGGCATCTCCGCGCTCCCAGTCATACGTGCGGAAGCTGTGGCCGCGGGTGACGAACTGCGCGCCGGCGTAGAACATCTCGTACTGCGTGTGCCGCGAGGCGAATTCCGACCCGACCGCATCCCACGCCACCTTGAGGAACTTCACGCGCTCCTCCGGAGAGGCGGCGGGCGATCGCTGCGTCGTGCGGATGATCCGCTGCAGGTCCGGGTCGGCGAAGTCGGCGATCGAGGACGGCAGCATGATGAACGCGCCGCCGGCCAGCTCGCGCAGCTTGCGGATGATCTGCGGATAGAGCTCCTGGGTCAGCACCTGGGCGCCGTAGACGTGGTGGCGGTTGGGGACGTAGTAGTCGCCGTACGACGACCCCTCCGCCTCCATGCCCGCCAGCATCGCGTCGACCATGCCGGCCTGCGCGGCCAGGTGGCCGAGCTGCTCGCGCACCGACGGGATCGCCATGGTGCCGATCATCTCGGCGGTCTTGCGGGCGAGCGCCACCAGGAACCGCAGCTTTACCGACAGGCGGATCTGCGCCTGGTAGTTCTGGTAGATGTGCCCCGGCGTGTCGTGGAACTGGGCCCGGCACATGTCGACGTCCCGGTGAACGAAGACGCGGTCCCACGGCACCTTGACGTCCTCGAAATACATCAGCGCATCGTTTTCGTCGAAGCGCGACGACAGCGGATTGTCGAAAACGGAGACGGCGTTGGCCTCGTACGACTTGCGCGACAGCACCCTCAGGCCGGGTGCGTTCATCGGCACGGCGCATGAGAACGCCAGGTCCTCCTCGCCGGGCTTCAGCGGCTGCAGGTTGGCGACGAACACCTCGTTGGCCATGATCGAACTGGTGCCGAGCATCTTGGCGCCGCGGATGGTGATGCCGGTCGAATCCTCGTCGACGATCCGTGCGACCAGTTCGTCCGCCTGTTCGCCCCAGTCCTTCGAGCGGTCGGCCTGCGGGTTTATGATCACGTAGGTCAGGAACAGGTCGTTGCTCGAGGCGTAGTCGTAGTAGTCGGCGAATGCCCTGGCGCGCGCCTCGTCGTACCGGCGGAACACGTCGAGCCCCATGATCTGGCCGGTGATCGCCGAGGCGAGATGATCGGGCGAGCGTCCCAGGAAGCCGAACGACACCTCGGCCCAGGCCTGCAGCGCCTTGCGGCGATGGACCAGCTCCTTGTAGTCGCGCGGCATCTGCCAGCCGCGGTTGATCCGCCGGTTGCTGCCGTTCGGCGCGAACGTCATCAGCTCGAGGTTTTCCCGCTGCGCCTGGAAGTCGTACAGGGCGCCGGCGGAGGCGACGGACCGGCGGAAGGCGGGATGCTCGGTGACGTCTCCGGCCAGCTGGCCGTCGATGTAGACGGTTCGTCCGTCCTTGAGGGACTGGATATGGTCCTGTCCGGTCTTAACGTCGGTCATCCTGGATCCTCCTCGTGGGGTCGGTCGCAAGGCGCAGCCGCAGTGATGCTTCTTGAGGCAACGTCGTTGGCAATTACCTAACTATAGAAGCTTTTCAGCATTGCCAATACCTGTTATGAATTTCGCTCTGTCGTCTCCAGAAGGCAGGCGGCAGCAACGATTCGGGCGGTCGGTTCACCTGTGGTCCGTGCCGCCGAGCAGGGGAAAATTCGACATGACACAGTCTATTCTGAAGGGTATCGCCGTCGGCGCGCTGGCTCTCGCCGCAGTGGCCGCGGCGGCGCCGTCGGCCATGGCGCAGGACGGCAAGCAGATCCGTATCGGCGCGATCGTGCCGAGCAGCGGTCCGTTCGCCGAGTGGGGGCGCACCAACACCGTCACGCTGAAGATGCTGGAGGACAAGGTCAACGCCGCCGGCGGCGTCAACGGCGCCAAGCTCGAGATCGTCATCTACGACGACGCCACGAAGCCCGCCCAGGCCGCCAACTCGCTGCGCAAGCTCGCCGGCGACGACAACGTCCTGGCCGTCGCCGGACCGCTCACCAGCAGTGCCTGCGAGGTCACCTTCCCGGTCGCCAACCAGATGGAAATCGTGGCCATGTCGCAGGCCTCCTCCAAGCCCGGCGTGGCGGCCAACAACCGGCCGTGGGCCTTCCGCAACACCGTCGACGAGGCGATCCTCGCCGAGGAGTCGGTTCCCTATCTCGTCGACACCTTCGACGTGAAGGACGTCGCGGTGATCTACGACGCCAAGGACGCCGTCTCGACGGCGATCGCCACCAAGATCATGCCGGGCATCCTGAAGGAGCACGGCGTCGAGGTGCTGAACGACGGCGACTTCCTGTCCTTCAACACCGGCGAACTCGACGTCAGCGCGCAGGTGACCAAGATCATCTCCCTCGACCCCGACGCCGTGGTGATCGGCGCCGACTATTCCGAGGCGATCACGGTCATCCGCGAGATGCGCCGGCAGGGCTTCGTCAAGCCGGTGATCGGCGGCACGCCGCTGATCTCCTCGGCAATCCTGCACGCCGCGCCCGATATCCCGATCATCGCGCCGGCGACCTTCTATGCCTCAATGGACGAGCCGCGCGCCAAGGAGTTCGTCGCCGAGCTGCAGCCGCTGCTGAAGGAGACCTCCGGCCTGCCCGAGTCGATCGAGCCGAGCATGTACGACGCCAACATCTACGAGAACGTCAGCATGTTCATCGAGGCCGTCGAGAAGGCCGGCGTGACCGGCAATCCCGACGACCTTGCCGCCGACCGCACCAAGATCCGCGACTACATCACCAACCTGAAGGGCTTCGAGGGCCTCGGCGGTCCGATCTCGTTCAACAAGGACGGTGACGCCGAGAAGGCCTTCTTCATCGTCCGCGGGGAAGGCGAGAAGTGGACCACGGTGGTGCACGGCTGCAGTTCCCAGGGCGGCGACTGCTAGTATACCTCCCGCAAGCACGGGGCGCGGCAGCCGCCGCGTCCCGCCCCTCACCCTTGGCAGCCCGGTCGCACCGGTGGAGACCGCATGCTTTTGCAGCAGCTAATCAACGGCCTGACGCTCGGCGCCGTCTATACGCTGATTGCCCTGTCCTTCTCCCTCGTCATGGGCATCCTCGGCATCCTCAACATCGCCATCGCGGAACTGTTCATGCTGGCCGGCTTCATCGGCATCACGGCGCTGATGGCCGGATTGCCGTTCCCGCTGGCCCTGGCGGCGGGCATCGCCGGCGCGACCGTGGCGTCCGTCGTCATCAAGTTCGTCGCCTACGACCCGGTGCGCTCGTCCCCGGTGATCACGCCGCTGCTGACCACGCTCGGCTGCTCGATCATCATCCAGAACGTCGTGGTCAACTACTGGGGTTCCAATCCGCTGCAGCTTCCCTTCGAGTTCCTCGGCGAGCGGCTGCGCTACGGGCCGATCAGCATCGGCAGCATGCAGATCCTCGTGATGGCGACCTCGGTGGCCTCGGTCGCCGTGCTCGGCTTCATGATCCAGCGCACGCGGATCGGCCGCGGCCTGCGCGCCGCCGCCGAGAACCGCGACGTCGCGCGGCTGCTGGGCGTCTCCGCAGAGCGGCTGACGATCGTGGCGTTCGCCCTATCGGGCGTGCTGGCCGGCATCGCCGGCGTCCTGATCGGCATGCACTATGCCGCGATCACGCCCTATGTCGGGGTCGAGACCGGGCTGAAGGCCATCGCCGTCATGGTGGTCGGCGGCGTCACCCGCATCTGGGGCGCGCTCCTGGCCGGGCCGCTGATCGGCATCATCGAGGTGATGACCATCGCCCACGGCGGCTCGCAGATACGCGACCTCGTGGTCTACGGCCTGATGATCCTGATCCTGCTGATCCGGCCGCAGGGCCTGCTCGGCGGACGGTCGAGCGATACGGGCCAGCGCGTCTGATGTCGACCTATTTCGCAGGCCTCCTGGCCGATATCGGCATCCTCACGCTCGGCGCGCTGAGCGTCTACATCATCCTGTCGACCGGGCAGCTGTCGCTCGGCAATGCCGGGTTCATGGGCATCGGTGCCTATTCCGCATCGTGGCTGACGGTGGAAGCCGGCGTGCCGATGACGCTTGCCGTCGTCATCGCGGCGGCCGTGTCCGGGGTCGTCGGCGTCATCGTCGGGTTTCCCGCGCTGCGGCTGAAGGGTATCTATCTCGCCATGGCGACGCTCGGCTTCGGCGAGATGGTGCGAAGTTTCTTCCTCAATTTCGGGCCGACCGGCGGCGCCGCCGGCTATCACGGCATGCAGATCATCTCGGTCGGCTACATCTGGGCCTGGACCGGCGGCCTGGTCGTGCTGGTGATGGTGCTGGAGCGGTCCCGTCTCTGGCTCGGCCTGCGCGCCGTCCATGACGACGAGACCGCCGCCGAGCTGATCGGCCTCGACGCGGTTGCCCTCAAGGTCGGCGCCTTCGGCTTCGGCGCGGCGATGGCCGGCATCTCCGGCGCGCTGTTCGCCCACCACCACCTCTACATCGAGCCCTCGAACTTCGGCTTCCAGCACTCGATCGAGCTCGTCCTGGCCGTCATCCTCGGCGGCTCGACGATCGCGCCCGGCAGCATCTTCGGGGCCGGGCTCCTGATCCTGCTGCCCGAGTATCTGCGGTTCCTGGCGGACTGGCGGCTGGCGGCGTTCGGGACGCTGCTGATCGTCATCCTGATCGTGCGCCGGCAGGGCATCCTCGACCGGCAGCTCTACCGGCTGATCGGCTTCGGGAGGGCGTCATGACCGGCGAGACCCTGCTGTCGCTCGACCGGGCCACCAAGCGCTTCGGCGGCATCACCGCGCTGGACGGGCTGTCCTTCAACGTCACCCAGGGCGAGATCGTCGGCGTCATCGGGCCCAACGGCGCCGGCAAGACGACCCTGTTCAACGTCATCACCGGCGCCTACACGCTGACCTCGGGCACGATCTCCTACCGCGGCCAGTCGATCGGCGGGCTGCGCCCCCACCGGATTGCCGGCATGGGGATCGCCCGGACCTTCCAGAACATCCGGCTGTTCGCCTCGATGACCGTCTGGGAGCATCTGCTGGTCGCCCAGCCGCGCGGCAACGGCTGGAGCCACCTGCTTCCCGCCGCCATGGGCGACAAGGCGGCGCGCCGGCGCGCCGAGGAGGTGCTGACCTTCTTCGGGCTGGAGGATCTGCGCAACCGCGACGCCGCCACCCTGCCCTACGGCCTGCAGCGCCGCGTCGAGATGGCCCGGGCGCTGACCGCCGGGCCGAGGCTGCTGCTGCTCGACGAGCCGGTGGCCGGCATGAACGCCGACGAGGCGGAGGAGCTCAAGAGCCTGCTGGTGGCGCTGCGCGACCAGATGGGCCTGACCATCCTGCTGATCGAGCACGACATGTCGTTCGTGATGACGCTGTGCGAGTACCTGTTCGTCCTCGACTTCGGCAGCAAGATCGGCGAGGGCACACCGACCGTCGTGCGCCGCGACCCCAAGGTGCTCAGCGCCTATCTGGGAGACGACGAATGATCCTCCAGGTGCGCGACATGAAGGTCCGGTACGGCGCCATCCACGCGCTGCACGGCATCGATCTCGAGATCGCCCCCAACGAGGTGGTCGCGCTGATCGGGGCCAACGGCGCCGGCAAGTCGTCGGCCGTCAAGGCGATCGCCGGCCTGCTGCCGTATTCCGGCGAGGTCGTCTACGACGGCGCCCCGCTCCGGCCGGCCGGCGCCGAGCGCAACGTGCGCAAGGGGCTGGTCCTGGTTCCCGAAGGCCGCGGCATCCTCGGCGGCATGAGCGTCGAGGAGAACCTGCTGATGGGCATCTACAGCCGGCCCGACCAGAAGGCGGCGCAGGCCGATGTCGAGGCGATGATGGAGCGGTTCCCGATCCTCGGCGAGCGTCGCCACGGCAAGGCCAGCCTGCTGTCGGGCGGCGAGCAGCAGATGCTGGCGATCGCCCGCGCCCTGCTGGCGCGTCCGCGCCTCCTGCTGCTCGACGAGCCGTCGCTGGGCCTTGCGCCGAAGATGACGAGTTTCGTCTTCGATCTCATCGGGTCGCTGCGCCGCGACGGCCTGTCGGTGCTGCTGGTGGAGCAGAAGGCCCGCCAGGCGCTGAAGATATCCGATCGCGCCTATCTGCTCGAAACCGGACGGATCGTCGCGTCCGGTTCGGCCGAAAGTCTTGCCAACGATGATGTAGTCTCCGAAACCTTCCTGGGCGGCCGCGTCCAGGCGGGCAGCGAGAACACGCAGCATCGGTGAGGAAAGACCAGGAATGCAGACCAGAGCGAACACGCGCGCCGGCGCGACTGCCGCGACCAGGACGCCAACCCACCGGAGTGAGAAGAAGATTCCACTGACAACCTCGCGCGAGGAGCTGCTGATCGACGGCAGCGACCGCGCCTTCCGGGAGCTGGTGCACGACCTGTTCGGCTTTCTCGCCCGCCACGAGGAGATCCGGGCGGGCCACGCCGACGTGATCGGGCTCGGCGGCGTCGAATACACCGTTCTGATCTCGATCGCCCACCTCTCGGTTCTGGGCGACGTCAACGTCAAGACGGTGGCCGACCACCTGCATCTGTCCGGCGCCTTCATCACCTCCGTGACGCGGCGCCTGGTCGGACGCGGGCTCGTCCACAAGGAGGTCGACCCGACCGACCGCCGGCGGGTGACCCTGCGCGTCTCAGACGAGGGCTACGCCCTGCTCGAGGACCTCGCGCCGGTCCAGCGGCAGATCAACGACGTCGAGTTCTCCTGCCTGTCGCGCAAGGACTTCGACACGCTGCGCCGCATCGTCAAGAAGCTGATCGACAGCGGCGACGAGGCGATCGCGCTGCAGCACTACCTCCAGACCCGCACCAGATAGCTCAATCCGCCGAGGACGACCATGGAACTCAAGACGCGCCGCCAGTACACCATCATCGAGGACAGGGACGAGGATTTCGGCCGCCGCGCCGACACGCCGATCCGCAAGGCGGCGGTGATCGCGGTCATCGGGAACCCCTATGTCGGCCGCTACGTCGACGACCTGACGCCGATGATCCAGGCGAGCGCCGATCTCGGCCGGCTGATGGCGCGCCGCGTCGTCGCCGCGATGGGCGACGTCGAGGTCCAGAGCTACGGCAAGGGCGGCCTCGTCGGCATCGGCGGCGAGCAGGAGCACGCCAATGCCGTGCTGACCACCGAGTTCGCCAACCCGATCCGCGACGCGCTCGGCGGCGGCAAGGCATGGATCTCGTCGATGACCAAGGTGACCGCGCCCGGCACCACCGTCGACATCCCGATGAACCACAAGGACGACGTCTACGTCCGCTCGCACTACGACGGCATGACCATCACGCTGCCCGACACTCCGATGCCCGACGAGATCGCGGTGATCATCTGCGTCGCCAGCCGCGGCCGCCTCAACGCCCGGGTCGGCGGCCTCACCCACGAAGAGGTCCAGGCGCGCGGCTGAGCCGGCGGACGCAAGGGAGCAACCGATGCGCACGGCCATCGTCAATATCGGCGCCATCCTCACCGGCGACCTTACCGCCCCGACCGCATCCGGCGACGCGATCCTCATGGACGGCGGGCTGATCGCCAGCGTCGGCACCGTCTCCGACCGGGACCTGCAGTCCTGCGACGTCGTCATCGACGCGGCAGGGGCGATCGTGGCCCCCGGCCTGATCGATTCGCACGTCCATATCACCTTCGGCGACTACACGCCGCGGCAGCGCACCGTCGGCTTCCTGGAAAGCTACGTGCACGGCGGCACCACGACGGCGATCACCGCCTCGGAGGTCCATACGCCCGGACGGCCGAAGGACCCCGAGGGCGTCAAGGCGCTGGCCATCGCCGCCCTGAAGTGCTTCCAGGACTTCCGCCCCGGCGGCATGCGCGTCCATGCCGGCTCGGTCATCCTCGAGCCGGGGCTGTCGGAGGGGGATTTCGCCGAGCTGAGGGCGAAGGGCGTCTGGCTCGCCAAGGCCGGCTTCGGCGCCTTCGACGATCCGATCGAGTACGCGCCCTACGTGCAGATGGCCAACCGACACGGCATGGTCACCACCATGCACACCGGCGGCTCGTCGATTCCCGGATCGTCCGGCATCTGGGCCGAGCACGTGCTCGCCGCCAATCCGACCGTCTCGTTCCACGTCAACGGCGGCCCGGTGGCGATACCCGACGAGGACTTCCCGCGCCTCGTCGGGGAGTCCGACGTCGCCATGCAGGTCTGCACGGCCGGCAACCTGCGCACCACCTTGCTCGTCGCCGACCTGCTTGCGGAGGCCGGCCGGCTCGACCGGCTGCTGATTGCCACCGACACGCCGACCGGCAGCGGCATCATGCCGCTCGGGATGCTCTACACCATGACCCATCTGTGCTCGCTCTGCGGCATGGCGCCCGAGATCGCGGTCGCTGCGGCGGCCGGCAACAATGCCCGGGTCTACGGCCTGAACAGCGGCATCCTGGAAGCCGGGCGCGACGCCGACGTGATCGTCCTGGACGCCTGCGCCGGCGGCTCGAAGAACGACGCGCGCAGCGCCATATCGAACGGCGACATCCCGGCGGTCGCCGCCGTGGTCACCGCCGGCGTCCCGCGCTTCGTCGGCCGCAGCCGCAACACCCCGGCGCCGATCAAGGCGGTCAAGGTGGCGGAAAGCCGGGTCGTTCAGGACTTCTCCGGCTGAGGCTCCCCCGGCCGGCTTCCGCGAGCCCGGCCTCCGCGGGCCCGGCCTTTTCCGAGACCGGCCCGTCCGAGACTGGCCTATCCGAGACTGGCCCGCCCGACCCATTCCACCGGCAGCACGATCCGCTCCGGCTCGCCGTCCGGCTCGGCGATGCGGCGCAGCAGCAGTTCCACGGCCGCCCGGCCGAGCCTGCGGTAGGGCTGGCGCACGGTCGACAGGGGCGGATGCACGAACTCCGCCCAGGGAATGTCGTCGAAGCCGACGATGGCGACGTCGTCCGGCAGCGCCCGCCCGGCGGCGGCAAGCAGCTGCGCGGTGCGGATCGCCACCTGGTCGTTGGCGCCGACGATGCAGTCGACCGCCGTCCCGAGGATCTTCGCCTGCGCCTCCTCGGCCAGGTCGAGCGAGAAGTCCGTCGGCACGTCCCAGACGATCCGCACCCCGTCCCCCAGTCCCTCAAGCAGCCCGCGATGGCGTTCGCGGGCGCTGTGGTGGGCGCTTGGCCCGCGCAGGATCCCGACTGTGCCGTGGCCCGCCCGCCGGACCCGCTCGCCGATCATCCGGCCGCCGGCGCGGTGGTCGCTGGTGATGCCGTCGAGGCCCGCCACCGGCCGGTCGACGGTGACGACCGGAGCGAGCGGCGCCGGTTCGGGCTTCGTTTCGGCGACCGGAATCCAGATGATGCCGTCGACCCGATACTCGCCGACCAGCTCGAAGGCGGCCTTTTCCTCAGCCGGATCGTTGTGGCAGTCGACGATGATCAGCCCGTAGCCGCGTTCGCGCGCCGTGCGTTCGACGGTCTGCACGACGGCGGGAAAGAACGGGTTGGTCAGGTCCGGCGCGATCAGGCCTATCGTGGCGCTGCGTCCGGTCTTCAGGCTGCGCGCGAACCGGCTCGGCGAATAGCCGAGCTCTCGCGCCACGCTCTCGACCAGCTCGCGCGTCTGCGGGCTGACCGGCTTGGTCCGGTTCAGGACGTTGGAAACGGTGGCGGTGGAGACGCGCGCCCGCCGGGCGATCTGCGAGATCGTCGTCACTATGCTTCGCCCGCCTTCGCCACCACGTTTCCCCGCTTCCGGTCCGGATCGCCACTTGACGGACAATACCGTCGCCCTGACAATGGTTAAACGTTTAACCCATGACGTCAGGCCGGTACAGGGGGTGCCGGCCGTTCAACCCTGAGGGAGGGACCATGAACCGTTACCTGACCGCCGCGAGTGCCGCTCTCGCGGCCTTCGCCTTCACCGCCGCGCCCGCCATGGCCGACACCATCCGCGTCCTCAACTGGCAGGGATACGGCACCGACGAGGACTGGGCGCTCGAAGCCTTCGAGGAACGCACCGGCCACACGGTCGAGCACGAGTATTTCAACTCCGAGCAGGAGATGCTCACCAAGCTGCGCACCAATCCCGGCGTATACGACGTCGTGCTGATCAACTCCGCCTACACGCCGCAGGCGGCGGCGGAGAACCTGATCCAGCCGATCGACATGTCGAAGATCCCGAACGCCGCCGACCTGACGCCGGAAATGCGCAACAATCCCAACCTCGTCGTCGACGGCAAGACCTACGGCGTCGCCTGGGTCTGGGGCGCGACCTCCTTTGCCATCAACACCGGCAAGTTCGACGAGACGCCCGAGTCCATCGAGGTGCTCTGGTCGGAGGACCTCGCCGGCCGCGTCGGCTGGCGCGACGACGCCGTCGAGGCCGTCCAGATGTCGGCGATCGCGCTCGGCCAGGACATCAACAACCCCTCCGACCTCGACGCCATCCGCGACAAGCTGCGCGCCCTGAAGCCGCAGATCCGCACCTTCTGGACCTCGGAGAACGACTGGAACCAGTTCATGTCGGCCGGCGAGTTCGACGCCGCCGTCTACTGGAGCGGTTCGGCGGCGCGGTCGGCCAACAACTTCGGCCTGCCGGTTGAGTTCGTCGTCCCGAAGGAAGGCGCCATCGGCTGGCTCGACGGGCTGTCGATCCCGACCGACGCGCCGAACCTGGATGCCGCCTACGAGTTCATCAACTGGATGATCGATCCCGAGTTCTACGTGAAGTGGGACACCGACGTCGGCGCCCCGGCATCGGCCAACGGCAAGGCGATGGGCGAACTGCCCGAGGACGCCTTCAACCGCAAGGTGCTCGGCAATCCTGAGGTCGCCTCGAGGCTCGAGTTCATGGGCCCGATTTCCGACGAGATGCGCGAGAAGATGCTGGAGCTCTGGCAGGAAACCAAGACCTACTTCCAGAACTGACCGGAGACCGTCGAGCTGACGCAGCGCCGACCTGACGGGGTATCGCCAGATGGCAGCGGGCACAGCGGCACTCGGTGGCGCGGCGCGGACGCGATCGTCCGCCCGCGCCATCGCCGTGCTCACCGGACCGGCCTATCTGTGGCTGACGGTGACCGTGCTGCTGCCGCTGATGGCGATGCTCTACTTCAGCTTCCTGACCGAGGCCCCGATCGCCGGACGGGTCGGCGAGCTGACGCTTGAACAGTACCGCACCTTCGTCGAGCGCGGCTTCTACACGACGCTGATCCTGCGCTCGCTGAAGCTCGGCGTCACCGTCGCCTTCCTCTGCTTCCTGATCGGCTTTCCCTGCGCCTACATCCTGGCCAAGACCGTCAAGGGCCGGTGGCGCGAGGCGCTGTTCCTGCTGGTCATCATCCCGTTCTGGAGCAACGCGCTGGTCAGGGTGTTCTCCTGGACGATGGTGCTGCGCGGCAACGGCCTGCTCGAGCGCGCCATCGACTGGGTCGTCCCCGGCGCCGGCTCGCTCGGCCTGATGTTCACCTACACGGCCGTCGTCATTGGCCTCGTCCACTCCTATCTCCCGTACATGATCCTGACCTGCTACATCTCGCTCCAGGCGATCGACGACGACCTGATCGAGGCGGCCCGTTCGCTCGGGGCCGGCCGGCTGACGATCCTCCGGCGCCTGATCCTGCCGCTGGCCCTGCCCGGCATCGTCGCCGGCGCGGTTCTGATCTTCGTGCCGGTCATCGGCTCTTTCATGGAGCCGCGCATCCTCGGCGGCCGCCAGGGCACCTTCATCGGCACCATCATCGAGGACCAGTTCACCGCGGTCTTCAACTGGCCGCTCGGCGCCGCCCTGTCCTTCATCCTGCTCGCCTGCGTGCTGGTCATCTTCGCGCTGTTCGCGCCGATCCTGAAGAGGGCCGCGTGATGGCGACGGCAAGCCGCATCTATCTCGGACTGGTGCTCGTCTTCCTCTACGCGCCGATCGCGGTGATGGCCGTGATGTCGTTCAACGACTCGCAGTTCTACGCGCTGCCGATAAAGTGGTCGCTGCGCTGGTACGCCGATCTCGCCGGCAACCAGCGGCTGATCGATGCCGGCATGAACAGCATCCTCGTCGCCGTCATCACCACCGTCATCGCCGGCGTGCTCGGCACGGCGGCGGCGATCGCCTTCTTCCGCTACACGTTCCGCGGCAAGCGGCTGCTGCAGGGCCTGCTGTTTCCGCCGATCGCCATCCCCTGGCTGATCACCGGCACGGCGATGCTGCTGTTCTTCTTCTGGACCGGCATCGGCCGCGGCCTGCACGCCATGGTGCTCGGCCACGTGGCGCTGGCGCTGCCTTACGTGATCATCGTCGTCGGCGCACGGCTGCAGGCCTTCGATCCGGATCTGGAGGCGGCGGCGCGGTCGCTCGGCGCCAATCCCTGGCAGGTCGTCCGCTACGTGACGCTGCCGTTCCTGGCGCCTGGGGTCATCGCCGCGGCGCTGTTCGCCTTCGCGGTCTCCTTCGACCAGTTCGTCATTTCCTACTTCCTCGCCGTGCCCGGCGTCTCGACGCTGCCCGTCGAGATCTATACCTCGATCCGCAAGGGCTTCACGCCGGAGATCAACGCCATCTCGACCATCGTCATCGTCGCCTCCATGACCCTGCTGGTCGGCGTCTCCCGATTCTACCGCTTCGGGGGCGACCGCTGATGGCCTCCGTCTCGGTCCGCTCCGTCTCCAAGCTGTTCGGCAGCTTCCGGGCGCTCGACGACGTCTCGATCGAGTTCGACGACGGCGGCTTCTACGGCCTGCTCGGCCCGTCCGGCAGCGGCAAGACCACGCTGCTCAGGCTGATCGCCGGCTTCGAGTATCCCGACGCCGGGGCGATCACCATCGGCGGCGAATCCGTCGAGCGCCGGCCCGCCGAGAAGCGCGACGTCGGCATGATGTTCCAGAGCTACGCCCTGTTTCCCAACATGAACGTGTTCGCCAACGTCGCCTTCGGCCTGACGGTCCGCGGCGTCCCCTCCGGCGAGATCCGCACGCGGGTCGGCGAGGCGCTCGAACTGGTCAAGCTCGCCGGGCTGGAGAAGCGGCGCACGCATGAACTGTCCGGCGGCCAGCGGCAGCGCGTCGCGCTGGCCCGCGCCATCGTCATCCGGCCGCGCGTGCTGCTGCTCGACGAGCCGCTGTCGGCCCTCGACAAGGCGCTCAGGACCGGCATGCAGATCGAGCTGAAGCGCATCCAGCGCGAGATCGGCATCACCACCATCTTCGTCACCCACGACCAGGAGGAGGCACTGACGCTCAGCGACCGCATCGGCGTGCTGCGCGACGGCAGGCTGATCCAGGAGGGTGCCCCGCGCGACATCTACGAGCGGCCGCGCACCGCCTTCGCCGCGACCTTCCTCGGCGACGCCAACCTGTTCGAGGGCACCGTGGAGGGCGACGCGATCCGCCTCGACGACGGGCCGCCGGTGCGCACGGACGACCCCCTGCCCGCCGGCGGAACGCGGGTGACGATTGCGGTGCGCCCGGAACGGATGACGGTATCCGCCGGCTCCCCGGCCGCCGGCGGCGCCCGCAACGAGATCGGCGCGAGGGTGGACGAGGCGATCTTCGCCGGCAACAGCCTCACCTATATGCTGACGCACGGGGCGCGGTCGGTCCGGGTGTTCGCCCAGAACACCGGCGCCGAGCCGGTCGCGGCCGGCGCGCCGGTGCGGGTTTCCTGGAACCCCGCCGACACGATCGTGGTGGACGCATGAGCAGGCTCCGGTTCGGACCCGTTCCCGCCGACGCCCTGGTGATCTGCGTCGACATGCAGCGCGTCTTCATCGAGCCCGGCCACTGGCACTGCCCGCAGGCCGTCGAGATCCTGCCGAACGTTGCGCGTCTCGTCACCGCACGGCCGCAGCAGAGCCTGTTCACCCGGTTCATCTCCGCCCACACGCCGGAGGACGCGGTCGGGGCGTGGCGGCGCTACTACCACCACTGGCGGGACGTGACGCTCAGCCGTCTCGGCCGCGCGCCCTACGAGCTGCATCCCGGCCTCGCCGCCGTCGCGCAGCCGGGCAACGTCTTCGACAAGTCCACCTACGACGCCTTCGACACCCCCGAGTTCGCCGCCGCGGTTGCCGATCGCGCGCCCGGCGCGCTCGTCATGTGCGGCCTCGAGACCGAGGTCTGCGTTCTGGCGACGGTGATGTCCGCGGTCGATCTCGGCTATCGCGTGGTGCTCGCCCGCGACGCGCTGACGAGCGGCGACCCGAACACCCACGACGCCTGCCTGCAGCTCCTCGACTCCCGGTTCAACCTGCAGGTCGAGCTCGCCGACACCGACGAGATCCTCGAAAGGTGGGACACGCCATGACCGCCGCCGGCTGGGGAACCTGGTCGGCCGACCGTCCCGTCGAGCTGGTCCATCTCGGCAGCGGCCTGACGCTGACGCCGGTGCTCTATTCGGCGCGGGCCAACGCCGTCTCCCGGATCGGCATGGGCCCCGGCCTGGTCCTCGGCGAGCGGCCGATCGGCGGCGGCGGCGCAGCCTTCACGACCCGCCACGAGGACACCGACATCGACTGGCGCTACCGATTCGAGGATGCGGACCGATTGGAGATCGACTGGTCGACGCGGTCGAACGGCGAATGGGGCCTGCGCTTCTGGGTCGCGCTGTGCGTCTCCGGCGGCGGTTTCGACCTCGTCTACGACGACCGCACCGGCGCGCTCGCCGCAAGCGACGGCACGCGCTCCTTCGACATCGTCCCGGCGAAGAAGCCGCTGCTCGTCACCGTCCACGACGATCTCGACGCGCTGGAGGCCGAGTTCCGCGAGCACGGCTACTTCTACCTCGCCTCGCGCGGCCGCGAAGGCCGCTTCGTCGCGCTGCGCTTCAACCTCGAGGAGGGCCCGGCGATGCGCATCGTCGTTGCGCCGTCCTCGGGCGAACCGCCCGTCCGCCCGGCCCTGCCGGACGGGCCGATCGCGATCGTGCCGCAGCGGCCCGGTGACGACGCCGGCCGGCCGCTCGCCGCCGTCCACGACGTGATGGCCTGGAACCACGTCTTCGACCGCATCAACGGGCGCCCCTACACGGTGCTGACTCGGTTCTGGAACACCGCCAAGTTCGGCGGCTTCGGCGTCTGGATGAACGACATCGTCTACAACGCCTGGCTCTGGAGCCTGTTCGACGGCACCGCCGCCCGCGACAACCTCGAGGCAGTGTTCGCCTGGCAGACGGAGGACGGCAACTTCCCCTGCCTGATCACCGGCAACGACCGCTGGCTCGACCGCTCGCAGCCGCCGATCGTCTCCTTCGCCGTCTGGTCGATCGCCGCCCGGCTGGGCGACCGCGGCCTGCTCGAACGGGCATGGCCGGCGCTGAAGCGGAACCACGACTGGTGGTGGCGGCGGCGCTCGGCGGGCGATCTCGGCCTCGTCGTCTACGGCACCAGCCTCGATGCCGGCGACGGCCTCTACAAGGGCACCAAGCTCGCCGCCAAGGACGAGTCGTCGATGGACAACATGGCGGTCCACGATCCCGCCCCGTTCGACGAGGAGACCGGCCTGCTGATGTCCTACGACGTGGCGCTTAACAGCATGCTGGCGCTCGACGCGGAATGCCTGGCGCTGATCGCCGACGGCCTCGGCCTGGACTCCGACGCCGCTGACCTGCGCGCGAGCGGCACGGCCCACCGCGAGGCGATCCAAACCCATCTCTGGGACGACACGCGCGGCGTCTTCGCCAACCGGCTGGTCGACAGCGGTTTCGTCGAGCCGCTGGCGCCGACCTCGTTCTATCCGATGGCCGCCGGCGCGGCGACGCCGGAACAGGTCGACAGCCTGGTCGACAACTACCTGCTGGCGCCCGACAGGTTCGGCGGCGTGCCGGGCCTGCCCTCGGCCACCCGCGATGATCCAGCCTACCGCGACAACGTCTACTGGCGCGGCCGGATCTGGGCTCCTCTCAACTTCTGGACCTGGATCGGCCTCCTGCGGGCCGGCCGGGAGGCGGAGGCGGACGCGCTGTGCGCCATGGGCTGGCGGCTGTTCGACGCCGGCTGGCGCGAGCGGCAGTGCGGCGAGAACTACAATGCCGAGACCGGCGCCATCCTCGACCAGGCCGACACCGACCCGTTCTACTCCTGGGGCGCTCTGCTGGCGGCGATGCCGGTCGCCGCCGCGGTCAACCTGACGCCCTGGCACGGTCTCGGCCTCGCCCGTCCGGACGGCAGCGGGCCGATGGGACCGGTCCGCTCGCCGCTCGGCGAGATCACGCTCGAAGCCCCCGGCGACGTGCTCCGCGTCGGCGACGCCGCCGGCGCGCTGGTCGAGACCACGCTTCCGCGCCTGCGCCACGTGACCTGGAGCGACGGCTGCTTCCGGGCCGAACTGCCGGCGGGCGGCGCCGCCTGGCTTCGCCTGCCCCGCGGCGCGGGCGATGCGACGCTGGACGGCGTCCCGCTCGAGTCCGACGACGGCCGCATCGCGCTGCCGCCCCGTCCTGCGCCCGCAACGCTGCTCGTCGCCGGGGCGCGCCGCGCATGACCGGTCCCCGCCACATCGTCATCGACTGCGACCCCGGCATCGACGATGCCGCCGCCATCCTGATGGCGCTGGCGGACCCGCGGCTCGACGTCCTGGCGCTCACCTGCGTGCACGGCAACAAGCCCCTCGACGTCACCACCGCCAATGCGCTGCGCATCCTCGACCTGGCCGGCCGACCGGACGTCCCGGTCTATGCCGGGGCCGACCGGCCGCTTCTGATACCGGCTGCGGCGGATGGCGACTATTACGGCAGCGACGGCCTCGGCGACACCGGCCTGCCGCAGCCGACGCGCGGTCCCGCCGCGGCGCACGCGGTCGACGCGCTTCTGGAAACGGTGGCGACCGCGCCGCCGGCCTCCATCTGGCTCTGCGCCATAGGCCCCCTCACCAACGTCGCGCTCGCCATGCGGATGGACCCCGGATTCGCCTCCCGGCTCGGCGGCCTGGTGGTGATGGGCGGCAACGTCGCGCCCGGCGCCCCGGCGGAGTTCAACATCGCGACCGACCCGGCTGCCGCGGAGATCGTGTTTTCAAGCGAAGCCGCGCTGACGCTGACCCCCTACGACGTCACGCGGGTCCGCCATGCGTCTTCTCCGACACTGGACGCGCTTGCCGCCTCGGCCTCGCATCCGGCGCAGGCGGTGGCGGCGATGCAACGCAGCCGCTCGCCCGCCGGCTCGGCGCTCCACGACGCCTTTGCGCTCGCCACCCTGACCGCGCCCGACCTGTTCGCCTTCGCCGAAGGATCGGTCCGTGTCGACTGGCGCGACCCGGACCGGCAGGGGGTGACGCATTTCACCGCCCGGGCCGGCGGCCGGCATCGCGTCGTCAGGGACGTCGACGCCGCCGGCTTCGAGCGGCTTCTGGTGGCCTCGCTCACCGCCCTGACCTGACATGCCGCGCGTCCTCGTCTTCGGGTCGATCAACCTCGACATCATCACGCCGGTGCCGCGCCTGCCGGTCTCCGGCGAGACCGTGCTCGGCGGCGACGCCCTGATCTCGGCCGGCGGCAAGGGCGCCAACCAGGCGCACGCCGCCAGGCTGGCCGGCGTCGAGGTGACGATGATCGGCAGGGTCGGCGACGACGACCTGGCCGCGCCTGCGCTGGCACTGCTGACGGCCGCCGGCGTCGACCTCTCCGGTGTCGGCGTCTCCTCGCGCGCCACCGGCTGCGCGACGATCTGGACGGGGCCGGAGGGCTCCAGCACGATCGTCGTGTCGCCCGGCGCCAATGCCGACCTGCGCAGCGACGACGTCCCCGACGCCCTGCTCGAACCCGGCGTGATCCTGGTCATGCAGCAGGAGGTGCCGCTGCAGGAGAACGCCCGCCTCATCGAGCGCGCCCGGGCACGCGGCGTCGCCGTCATCCTCAACGCGGCGCCTGCCGCGGTGCCGGACCGGCATGTGCTGGAAGGCGTCGACTATCTGGTGGTGAACGAGATCGAGCTGGCGACGATCGCTGCGGCCCTGGACCTGTCCGGTTCGGGAGCCGACTTGTGCGGCCCTCTCGCCAGCCTCCTCGCCAGCACCGTCGTCGCCACCTTCGGCGCCGGGGGCACCGTGATGGCGATGGGGAAGGAGACCGTGGCGATCCCGGCCACGCCGGTCGACGTGGTCGACACGACCGGCGCCGGCGACACCTTCGTCGGTGTCTTCGCCGCAGGTCTGTTGCGCGGCGTCGATGCGGTCGCGGCCCTGCACCAGGCGAGCGCCGCGGCGGCGCTGTGCTGCACCCGTCGCGGCGCGCAGGCCGCCCAGCCGGTGCTCGCGGAGTATTCCGCCGGGAAGTGAGCCCTACTGCAGCGACGCGCCGGACATCAGCGCGGCCGCGAGCTCGGTGCGGTTCTGCGCGCCGTAGCGCCGGCACAGCTTCGCCACGTGCTCCTTCACCGTCTGGTCGGATATGCCCATCTCGCGGGCGATCGTCTTGTTGGTCTGGCCCTTGCAGACCAGGTTGGCGACCTGGGCCGAGCGCGGCGGCAGCGTGCTGGTCGGCAGATGCGTCGCCCGCAAGTGGGCATTCTGCAGCGCCGGTAGGCAGAACGGTCCCGATGGGTCTCCGGCCGTCTCGTGCTCGAGCCGGCCGCTGTGCACCAGGCTCTCCAGGGCCAGCGAGCAGGCCCGGCACAACAGCTCCATCTGCTTCTTCACCAGCGGCGAATAGGGCAGGTCCTCCTCCGGCGTCGCCGTGTAGAACACCCCGGCGACTGCGTCGTCGAGGCGCAACGGCCCGCACATGTTGTGGCTGAAGCCCCACGAGTGCAGCAGGTCGTAGGAGACGCTGCCGCGCCAGTACTGCCGTCCGTACAGCGAGATGCCGTCGAGGATGCCGCCGCCGTTCATGATGCTGTCGACGAAGGGATCGGCCTTGCCGAGCCCCCGCGCGTAGTCTTCCAGGAAGCCCTCGGGCGCGTGGCGGCTGTAGATGAGGCGCGGCTGGTCGGAGTTGAGCAGGTAGAGGCCAATGGTCGGTGAACCGCTCAGCCAGCCGATGGCGCGCTGGCAGGCGGTCCCCAGCGCTGCGACACTGCGGCTCTCGGCGATCGAGATGATGCTGTCGGCCAGCATGCCGTCGGTGGTGGTCATGTGATCGTGAACCCGCGGCATGTCCCCCTCCCGAGTTCGAGAACCGTAAGTCGACGCTCGTATCGGGCGCATACGTGTCCCCCGTCGCGCCCCGCCTTCGTCAGGATTGAAGGTCACGCCGCAACTGCCGTCCGGTCAAGCCGAAAATGCGGGCAACCGGCCGATGAATGCACTTCCTGCAGCCTACCGAAATCTATCCGCATGTCCGGCAGCCCCATACCCCCCCATGCGGGGGGATTGTACGCGTCGCGGTCCGGCGGAAGCATTCCGTCATAAAACCGACTGGAAGGCGCGACGGCAACTGCTGCGGGCGCGCCCGCCGGCAAGAGGACAACACGGACGAATTTCACCCTGACGGCCCGCGCATGCCGCGCGGCGACGGCTGAAGGCGTGCCCCCGTCGATACCCTCCTGTCGATCCAGCCGGTGACGGCCCTCGCCGCCGACCCGCTGCGCGGCAACCGGCCGGAACGATGAAACGGATCAACGTCTGGAGGATGAATTCCGATGAACCTGTCCCTGGCCCCCGCCAATAGCGACACGACCCCCACCGTCGCCGACTTCCACGCCCGCCTGGACGAATTGCTGCCGCTCGTCGAGGAGCGCGCCGCCGCGGCCGAGGAACAGGGCTACATGACCGACGACGTGGTCGAGGCGCTGCGCAAGGCCGGCATCTACACGATGCTGTTCCCCAGGGACGTCGGCGGACCGGAGCTGTCGCCGTTCGACGCCATGACGGTGATCGAGCGCCTGTCCTACACCCACGCCTCGGCCGGCTGGTGCGCCATCGCCAACAACATGGAAGGCACCACGATGGCCATCTACATCGAGGACGAAGGCCTCGACGAGGTGTTCAAGAACGGCCACGACATCACCATCGCCGGCAACGGCGTGCCGCGCGGCTTCGCCCGGCCCGTCGACGGCGGCTACATGATCAAGGGCCGGTGGGCCTACGGCAGCTCGATCCAGCATGCCGAATGGATCCATACCGGCTGCTTCATCACCGACGACGCCGGCAACATGGTGTTCGGGCCGAACGGCCAGCCGAAGATCGTCATCTGCCACCATCCCCGCGACACGATCGAACTGCTCGGCAACTGGGACGTGCTCGGCCTGCGGGCGACCGGCAGCTTCGACTACACCATCAAGGATGCCGAGGAGCTGTTCGTTCCGACCTACAAGACCTACGACTTCGACATCGGCGCGCCGCGGCGCGGCGGGCCGGCCGGTGCGCTGGGGCTTGCCGGCTACAGCGCCTGGGCGCACACCAGCTGGGCGATCGGCACCGGCCGCCGCATGCTTGACGAGCTGGTCAAGGTCATCGTCAACCGCACCGACGCCTTCGGCAGGTCGGCCGACAGCGCCAGCTTCAAGTTCCAGTTCGCCCAGAACGAGGCGAAGTTCCGCGCCGCCCGGGCGCTCGCCTACGAGACGTGGAAGAGCGTCTCCGACACCTGCGCGGCCGGCGAGATGCCCTCGCAGGAGCAGATGACGATGGTGAAGCTGACGCTTCGCCACGTTCACGACGTCATCTCCGAGACCGGCACCTTCGCCCACCGGGCTGCCCGCGGCGCCTCGCTGCACAACACGCCCATGCAGCGCTTCTACCGCGACATCCACTCGGGCACGCAGCACATCCTGATGGCCGACCAGATCGTCGAGGAGTGCGGCCGGGCGCTGCTCGGCCTGCCGGATCCGAACGCCCAGTGGACCGTCTTCGGCGTCGCCGGCTGACGGCGGCCCCGATGACCGACAAGCGCGTCATCGGCTTCTGCGGCGCGAGCTGGCGTCCGTCCAAGTCGCGCACCCTGGTCGAGGCGGTGGCCGCCGAACTCGCCGCGCGGCACGGGATCGGGGCCGAGATCCTCGATCTCGTCGACGCGGGACCGGGGCTCGCCGCCTTCACCCGCGACGGTCTCAGCCGCGAGGCGCTGCGGGTCGTCGAGGCGATCGAGGGCGCCGACGCGCTGGTGATCGGCAGCCCGGTCTTCCAGGGCTCCTATCCCGGCCTGTTCAAGCACGTCTTCGACCTGGTCCGGCCGAACGCGCTCAAGAACCGCCCGGTGCTGCTGACCGCGTGCGGCGGCGGCCTGCGCCACTCGCTGGTCGTCGAACACCAGCTTCGTCCGCTGTTCGGCTTCTTCGAGGCCTGCACAGTGTCGACGGCGGTCTATGCCGGATCGGCGGAGTTCGTCGACGGCAGGCTGGAGCCGGCCGCCGTCCATGCCCGCATCGCCGACGCCGTCGACCAGTTCGCCGCCCACCTCAAGCTCCAGACCGCCGAAGCGGCGTAGGTCGCCGCCTCCGCAGGCAAGGTCGGCGGCACAAAGTCGGCGGCACAAACCAGAGGAAACTCCAGACGATGACTGAAGCAGCGAAAGCCCCGGTCGACATGACCGGGTTCGAGCGCACCGAGTACGACATCAACGGCGTCAGGACGGTGGTCCTCACCGTCGGCAGCGGGCCGGAGCTGGTGTTCCTGCACGGCACCGGAACGTTCACCGGCTTCGACGTCGCCTACGACTGGGCGAAGTCGCACAGGGTGATCATCCCCTACCACCCGGGCTTCGGCGACTCCGGCGACGGCGAGCACCTGGCGCTGATGGACGACTACGTCCTGCACTACATGGACCTGTTCGACGCGCTCGGCCTCGACACGTTCGATCTCGCCGGCTTCTCGCTCGGCGCCTGGATCGCCGCCGAATTCGCCATCCGCCAGCCCGCGCGCGTGCGGCGACTGGTGCTCGTCGGGCCGGCCGGCCTCGTCGACGACGAGGCGCCGTCGCCCGACCTGTTCCAGATCGCCCCGCCCGAGCTGCCCTCCTACCTCGCCCACGACCCGGCCGCGGCGCTGAAGTACTTCCCCCCGGCGCCCGACCCGGACTTCGACGCGCGCCTCGGCCGCGAGGTCGGCTCGCTGGCGAAGCTGCTCAACGGCAACCCGCAGGGCAACCCGAAGCTCGCCGCCTGGGTGCACCGGCTGACCATGCCGACGCTGCTCGTGTGGGGCGCCGAGGACCGGCTGCGGCCGGCCGCCCAGAGCAAGGCCTGGCTCGAGCGGCTGCCGGCCGGGCGCCTCGAACTGGTGCCGGACACCGGCCACCTCGTCTTCGAGGAGACGCCCGCCGCCGGCCGCATCGTCACCGACTTCCTGGCCGCCTGAACCGGCCGAAACCCGAAAGCGAGAGGAACCGCACATCATGATCGAAATGCCTGCCGGCATCACCGGCTCGGAAGACGCATACGACGACGCCGTCTGGGAAATCCTCGGGCAGACATACACCCTGAAACAGGCCTCCGAGGCGTCGATGGCCTGGCACGCCAGGTTTCCGGCCGGCACCTTCGTGCCGCCGCACGTCCACCCGACCCAGGACGAGTTCATCTACGTGCTCAGCGGCCGCTACGACCTGTGGCTCGACGGCAAGGAATCCGTCGCCACCGCCGGCGATCTCGTCCGCATGCCGATGGGCATCCCGCACGGCATCTTCAACAAGTCCGACGCGGACGCCACCAGCCTGTTCTGGGTCGCCCCGACCCGGTCGCTGAAGGAACTGTTCGCGCGCATCCACAACGTGCCCGATCCCGCGGAGGTGATCCGCATCGCCGCCGAGCACGAGGTCGACTTCCTGCCGCCGCCGCAATGACCGCGGCGCTTCGGGGCAACACGGGACTCCAGTAGCAAGAGGGGACTGACAATGAACTGGGAAAGCCTTTCCGCGCCCGACCAGGCGCGCGTCAAGCGCTGGCAGATCGGCATGCTGGTGCTCGCCATCGTCTGCGAGATATTCCTGGCCGCCGACTGGTACGCCTTCGCGGCGGTCATTTCGTTCGTTTCGCAGGATCTCGGCCTCGACCCCCAGCAGGCCGGCCTGGCGCAGGGCATCTTCGCCCTGACCTACGGCCTCGGCATGGTGCTGTGGTCGCCGGTCAGCCGCAACATGTCGGCGCGCACGATGCTGCTGATCGGCCTCGCCGGCACCGGCTTCGGCATGGTTCTCCAGGTGTTCGTGCAGAACTACACCCAGCTGCTGCTGCTGCGGCTTGCCATCGGCTTCTTCGACGCGGCGATCTTCATCGGCAACATGAAGCTGATCTTCGACTGGTTCCCGCAGCGCCGCCGCGGCTCCGTCATCGGCATGATCCTGGCCGCCTACAGCCTCGCCATCACGCTCGACTTCGCGCTCGGCATCCCGCTGACCATCGCCGTGGGCTGGCGCACCTTCTTCGCCGTGCTGGCGGTCGGCACGCTGATCGTCGCGGTGATCGACGCCGTCGCGGTGCGGGCCGGCCCCGCCGGCATCGGCTACGCCGGCTTCAAGTGGGAGGACGAGCCCGACGTCGCCCACCTGCCACTTCGCGACATCTTCAAGTCGAAGTGGGTGATCGTCGGCGGGCTCGGCATCGCCGCCTGCACGTTCGCCATCGCCGGAACGGCGACCTGGGTCGTGCCCTCCTTCATCGCCATACAGAACATGCCGGTGGAATCGGCGGCCCTGATCGGCACCCTGATGGGCCTCTCGCAGGTGGTCTTCCTGATCATCGGCGGCTACATGGCCGACAGCATGGGCAAGGCGTTCATGATCAAGCTGACCGCCTTCCTGGCGCTGCTGGTCGCCGTCATGTTCGTGTCGAGCACGATCTACCCGCTGCCGTTCGGCATGCTGGTGCTCTACGCCGCGCTCAGCGGCCTGGCGGTGCTGGGCGGCGGCGCGATCTTCGCGCTGCTGTCGGACAAGTACCACGACTCGCTGGCCCCGGCCGCGGTCGGCTACGCCGAGGTGTTCGGGCTGCTGTCGAGCTTCGTCGCGCCCTGGCTGATGGGGGCGATCATCAACACCTCGAGCGGCTTCACGGGCGCCTTCGTCGCCTTCGCCGTCATCGAGGGGCTGTTCTTCGTGGTGCTGGTCTTCCTCGCCCGCGAGACCATTGCGCACAGACCGGCCGCCCAGCCGGCCGAGTAGCCGTCAGGCGCTCCGGCGGTCCTGCCGCCGGGGCGCCTTCAGTCTTCCAGCACGATGGAATGCGCGGCGTTCCAGGACAGCCAGACCTCGGTGCCCGGGGGATGGAGAACCGCCTCGCGGTTCTGCTCGAAGACGACGAGTTCGACGCCGCCGGCACTGACGCCGTAGGTGATCGAGGCGCCCAGGTAGATTTGCCGCGCGATCGTTCCCCTGATGCAGTTCACCGGCGTGGCGCCGCCAAAGTCCGGCCGCGCCCCGAGGTGGATCGAGAACTTCTCCGGCCGCACCGTGACCGTGACCGATCCCGAGGACCGCGGGCCGGCGGGCAGCGGGTCGAGCGTCGCGATAGTCTGGCCGTCGGCCAGCGCGATGCGGCCGACCGCCCCCTCCTGCGCCGACGGGACGCCGGTCAGGAAGTTGGTCGCCCCCAGGAACTCGGCGGCGAAGGCGGTGCGCGGCCGCTCGTAGATCCGGTCCGGCGCCCCTGACTGCACCACCTCGCCCTCCCGGAAGATCGCGATCCGGTCGGACAGGGTCAGCGCCTCCTCCTGGTCGTGCGTCACCAGGATCGTGGTGATGCCGACCTCCTGCTGGATCTGGCGCAGTTCGACCTGCATCTGCTGGCGCAGCGCCTTGTCGAGCGCCCCGAGCGGCTCGTCGAGCAGCAGCACCCGCGGCCGCGACACCAGCGCCCGGGCCAGCGCCACCCGTTGCTGCTGTCCCCCCGAAAGCTGGTCGGGCCGCCGGCCGCCATAGCCGGTGAGCTGGACCAGCCGCAGCATTGCCTCGACCCGTTCGGCCGTCTCCGCCTTGCCGTGCCGCCTCACCGACAGCGCGAAGGCGATGTTCTCGAAGACCGACATGTGGGGAAACAGCGCGTAGTTCTGGAACACCATGCCGATGTCCCGGCGGTGGGTGGGTATGCGGCTGACGTCCTCGTCGTCGATCAGGATCCGGCCGGCATCGGGATGGACGAAGCCGGCGATCGACCGCAGCAGGGTCGTCTTGCCGCTGCCGCTGGGCCCGAGCAGGCCGAAGAACTCGCCGTTCTCAAGCGACAGCGAGACGTTGTCGAGGGCGGTGACGTCTCCGTAGCGCTTCGAAACGCCGCTGATCTCGACATGTCCCATCAGCGGCCTCCGAACCGGTAGAATCTGGAAACGAGCAGCAACAGCGCCATCGACAGGACGATGATCAGCGTCGATATCGCATTGATCTCCGGCGTGAAGCCCTTGCGGATCGACGCGTAGATCTCGACCGGCAGCGTGGTGACGCCGGGCGGCGACAGGAAATACGACGTCACGAACTGGTCGAAGGAGATGCCGAAGGCGAACAGGGCCGCGGCCGCGACGCCGGGCGCGATCACCGGCAGGGTGACCCGGAAGAAGGTCTGCAGCGGCGTCGCCCCGAGCGTCGCGGCGGCTTCCTCCAGGTCGACGCCGAAGCTCTGCAGCCGGGCGCCGACGACGATGACGACGTAGGGCAGCGACAGCGCGACGTGGGCGAGCAGCATCGCGTGCAGGCCGCGGCCGATGCCGGTGTAGTAGAAGAAGATCAGCATCGACGTGGCCAGGATGAGCCAGGGAACCGCCATGGGCGGCACCAGCAGCACCTGCAGGAAGGCGTGGCCGCGCACCTTGTAGCGCGCGAAGGCCAGGGCGGCCATCGTGCCGATGACCGTTGCCACCACGGTGTTGACGGCGGCGAGCAGCATCGAGTTGCGCCCCGCACGCCACAGCACCTCGTTGCCGGCCAGTTGCTCGAACCAGATCAGGCTGAAGCGGAACGGCAGCTCGTAGTTGCTGGATTCGTTGAAGGCCATCGCCATCATGATCACGATCGGCAGGTAGATGAAGACCAGCAGCGCCGCCAGGTAGCCGTAGCCGAACGCCGAGATTCGCGGTGCCGCCGGCATCACGTCAGCCTCAGCCGGTGGCGCAGCAGCGGGTAGGTGGCCGCGAAGATGAGAATGACGATGGTCAGCAGGATGAAGGAGAGCGCGGCCCCGAGCGGCCAGTTGAACACTTCGGTGAACTGGTCCTCGATGACCGTGCCCAGCATGATGCTCTGGCGTCCGCCGAGGATCCGCGGCTCCATGAAGGCGCCGACCACCGGCACGAAGATCAGCACGACGCCGACGAACAGGCCCGGCAGGCTGAGCGGCAGGATGATGCGCCGGAAGATCGTCAGATTGGAGGCGCCGAGCACCCGCCCCGCCTCGATCAGGGAACTGTCGATCGCCTGGAGCGAAATGTAGCAGGTCAGGATCATGTAGGGCACGAACGAGTGGACCAGCCCGACCACGATCGCCGGGTAGGTGTAGAGGATGCCGATCGACGGCGCGCCCGGCAGCACCGCGTGGATCGCCTGGTCGACGATGCCGTTGGAACGCAGCACCATCGTCCACGCGAAGATCCGGATCAGGGCATTGCTCCAGAACGGCAGCACGATCAGCAGCAGGATCGCCTCGCGCCAGCGGCCCCTGACGGTGCGGGCCAGCAGCAGCGCGGCCGGATAGCCGATCACCACGCAGGCGGCCGTGACGTGGAATCCGAGCATGATCGAACGCCACGTCAGGAAGTGATAGAAGTCCTTCTCGAAATATGTCGCGTAGTTGGCCAGGGTGAGGGTCGCCTCGACCTTGCCGTACGGCATCTTCGAGAGAAAGCTGAAGTAGAGCATGATGGCGAGCGGCAGCAGGACCGTGATGCCGAGCCAGAAATAGGTGGGCGCCGTCAACCAGTAGCCGGCGAGCCGCGTCTTCGATGATGCCAATGCAACTGTCCCGGACTGAGGGGACGAAGCCGTGCCGGCTTCGTCCCGCGGCATGGTCTGTCGGCGCTGGCTACTGGGCGAAGTAGGCCTTCGTCTCCTGCCACAGGTCCAGGTAGGTCTGGCGCTGCTCGTCGGTGAGCGGCCCCTTGAAGTTCAGGCGCTTGAGGGCATCCGGCTGGGTCAGGATCTCGCGCGTCAGGGAGCTTTCCGGCAGGTCCCCGATGGCCTTCTCGTTCGCCGAGACCGGCGCGCCGCCGATGTCCACCCAGCCCGCGTAGAAGTCCTTGCTGATCATGTAGTTGATGAAGGCGTTGGCGCCGGCCTCGTTGGGCGGATCGGCGGCGATCGACATGCCGTCGCGGAACGCTATGGCGCCTTCCTCGGCGACGATGAAGCTGACCGGCAGGCCGTCTTTCACGGCTGCGGCTTCGGTGTTGTTGGTCCAGATCGTCGACAGGTCGCACTCGTTGGCCGCCACCAGCTTCAGCCATTCGTCGCCGGACTTCCAGAACGCCTTGATCTGCGGCTTCAGCGCCTTGAGCTTCTCTGCGATCGCGTCCATGTCCTCCGGATCGTCGGGGTTCTGGCCGAGCGCCAGCGCGGCGAAGCGCACCGAATCCTCCGGATCGTCGCGCCAGCAGACGCGGTCGGCGTATTTCGGATCCCAGAGCACCTCGAGCGAGGTTGGCGGGTCGGAGAACACCTCGGTGTTGTAGCTGACCGAGGTCCCGCCCCAGACCCAGGCGACGCCCCAGACCTTGCCGTCGAAGCTGAGCTGCGGCGCGTCGCGCATGTCGGGATAGAGCTCGGCGAAGTTCGGGATCTTCGAGGTGTCGATCGGCTGGATCAGTCCCTCCTGGGCCGCCTGGCCGATGAACGCGGCGTTGAGGACGACGACGTCGTAGTAGCCCGGGTTGGTCCGCAGCTTGGTGAACACCTCCGGAAACGAGGTGATGTAGTCGTGCACGACCTTGGTCCCCGTCTCCTTCTCGAAGGCCTCGACCGCCCACGGCTCGTCGGTGCCCCAGCCCTTCCAGTTCAGGACGCGGACTTCATCTGCGAGCGATGCCGAGGCGCCGAGCGCCGCCGTGATGCCCAACACCGAAATCCCGGCAAGCAGACGGTGAAATCCCCGCTTGCGTGGCGTGCGTTCCGTCATCGACATACCCTCCTGTTGCCTCAGCCCGCGCCATTGTGACAGCGCTTACACTATGAGGCGGACAAGAAGGCGTCAATCGCCCCGCGCGGCGTCCCGTGCATCGGCTGCCGAGACCTAACCTTCTGGTATTGATGAGTGTTTCCGCCTGCCGGAGCAACCTTCAGTAGAATCTCCGGGGCTCCGGCGCTGCAACGCGCGCACGCCCGGCGATGCGGCCGGTCACCGTTGTGCATCCATTGCCCACCCCGCAGAACCCTGGTCGGATGGAACCATAATGCCGCATATTCCTGCATTTCATCCCGGAAGCCGCCTCCCGGGATGGCCGACCGACGTCATGTAAGCGCTTGCACAAATTCGGCCCTGCGCTACGAATATGCCGGGCAGACGGATTCGTGGACACGGTCGCCGATGAAGAAGAAGACGGGAAAGCCGCCCCGCGAGACGGCACGCCGCCGCCATCCCGGCCGCGTCCGCGTCGAGGACGTGGCACGCGCGGCAGGCGTCTCCGGCGCCACCGTGTCGCGGGCGCTGAACAGGTCCGGCCCGGTCAGCGAGGATATCCGGAAGCGGATCGAGCGTGCCGTCCTCGATCTCGGCTACGTTCCCAACGGGGCGGCGCGCGCCCTCGCCTCGCACCGCACCCGCGCGATCGGCATCGTCGTGCCGACGCTGAAGAACGCCAACTTCGCGGTGACCGCGGAGGCAGCGGAAGGCCGGCTCGTCGAGGAAGGCTACACCTTCCTGGTGGCGACCAATTCCTACAGCACCAGCCGCGAATCCGATCTCATCCAGTCGCTGGCGGCGCACGGCATCGACGGGCTGATCCTGGTCGGCGCGCAGCGCGATCCGGCGATCCTTCGCTTCCTGGACGCCCGGGGGATCCCCTATGTGGTGACATGGACGCTCGCCAGGGGCGACGTTCCCAGCGTCGGTTTCGACAATACCGAGGCGGCGCGCCGCCTTGCCTCCCACCTGCTCGATCTTGGCCACAAGCAGATCGGCGTGATCGCCGGCCTGACCGGCAGCAACGACCGGGCGGCCGCGCGGCTGGCGGGCGTGCGTCAGGCGCTTGGCGAGCGCGGCCTGGAGCTGTCCCAGGAACTGCTGATCGAAAGGCCCTACCGGATCGCCGAGGGCCAAATCGCGCTAGGCGCCCTGCTGGACCGCGCCCCGCCGCTGACCGCCATCGTCTGCGGCAACGATCAGCTTGCCTTCGGCGCCCTGATCGAGTGCGGCCGGCGCGGCATCGAGGTGCCCGACGAGCTGTCCATCGTCGGCTTCGACGACCTGGAGTTCTCCAGCCAGATCAAGCCCGCGCTGACGACGATCCACGTCCCCGCCGCCGAGATCGGCGTGCGCGCGGCCGAATACCTGCTTGCGAAGATCGCCGGCCGGCCCGCCCCGGTCACGACCACCGTCAGCGTCAGCCTCATCGTCCGCGAGAGTTCGTCGCCGCCCCGGACGGCAGCCTGATGGCAGCCGTTCGACCGGCGGCCCGGCGCCTCATCCCCGTTCCCCGCAGTTCTCGAAGAGGTTCGCCATGGCGCCCCGACCGCTGATCATCGACGCCGATCCCGGCAAGGACGACGCCGTGGCGATCCTGCTGGCGCTGGCCTCGCCGGAAGAGCTCGACGTGGTGATGCTCGGCGCGGCGGCCGGCAATGTCGGCCTCGACCACACCACCGCCAACCTGCTGCGGCTGCGCGAACTGGCGGGCCGCACCGACATTCCCGTCCATGCCGGATGCCCGCGCCCGATCATGCGGACGCTCGCGACGGTGCCGCACATCCACGGCGCCGACGGGCTGGGCGGCGCCGAGCTGCCGCCGCCGGCCGGCGCGGTCAGCGAGCCGCACGCCGTCGCCGCGCTGATCGAGGCCGTCCGCGCCTCCCCGGTCCCCGTCACCATCGCCGGCATCGCGCCGCTCACCAACATCGCTGTCGCCCTGGTCATGGCGCCCGACATCGTCGGGCAAATCCGCGAGATCGCGGTGATGGGCGGATCGTTCTCCGGCGGCAACATCACCCCGCATGCGACCTTCAACGTCTTCAACGACCCGCACGCCGCCGACATCGTCTTCAGGTGCGGCGCCCCGGTCACCATGATCGGGCTCGACGTCACCCGCAACACCATGCCGACGCGGGAGTGGTGCGAGCAGTTGCGCGCCACCGGCACGCCGTTCGCGAAGGTCGTCGCCGACCTGTGGCGCGAGCCGACCGCCTTCATGAACGATGCCTGCGTGATCGCCCATCTGATCGCCCCGGACCTGCTGCGGTGCGAGCCGCACCGCATCGCCATCGAGACAGACGCGTGCGAGGAGATCGGCAGGACGACGTCGGTCGCCGGCGAGCCGAACGCCGCGGTTGCGACCGGGATCGATCGCGAAGGCTTCTTCGAGCTGCTGATGGACCGGCTGGCGCGGCCCTAGGCCTTCCGTATCGCGGAAGAGGCATCCGGGCGAGGCCTCCGCTCAGCGCATTGAGACGCCTGTACATTCCTCCGTTTTCGGCCCCGACCTCCGGACCCTGCGGCATCCGACGGCCGGCGCCTGCCGGACCCGCTTTTCTGCACAGCGGAAGAACTCGGGCCGGATCTCCTTGACTTGAATTCTCCCGCCTTGCTTTTGTGAGCCGCACCCTGGAGGTCCGGAAAAGAGACCGGCCCCGCCCTACAAAAGCATCAACACCATCGGGAGGTTCTTCCACATGGCACGTTTTTCGGTCCTCGGCGCGATGGCGATCGCGGCGACCGCCTTCGCAGCTCCTGCGCACGCTGAAACCCTGACCCTGCTGTCGAGCTGGGACGAGAGCTACAACGCCGTGCCGGTGTTCGCGCAGGCCTTCGCCGAGCAGGTCACCGAGAAGTCCGGCGGCGAGCTGACCGTCGAGATGCGCGGCCCCGAGACGGTGCCGCCGTTCGAGCAGCTGCAGCCGGTGTCGGCCGGCCTGTTCGACATGCTGTTCACGCACGGCGCCTACCATCTCGGCGAGACCGCCATGGCGTTCGGCATGGACGCCGTCGTCGACGATCCGGAGGCGCGCCGCCAGAGCGGCATCTACGACGTCATCGACGCCCACTACCAGAGCCGCAACCTGAAGCTCATCGGCGTCTTCTCCGCCGCGTCCGGCTACCACATCCTGCTGAAGCAGCCGATCGGCGACGACGGCGGCCTCGAGGGCCGCAAGATCCGCGCGTCCGGCACCTATCACGACCTGGTCAACGAGCTCGGCGGCTCGGTCGTCACGCTGCCGGCCAGCGAGATCTACTCCTCGCTCGAGCGCGGCGTCGTCGACGGCGCGGCCTGGCCGGTGTTCGGCGCCATGGACTACAAGTGGTTCGAGGTCGCCGACTACATGACGCGCCCGACCTTCGGCGTCACCAACCTTACCCTCTTGATGAACCTCGACAAGTGGAACGCCCTCACCGAGGAGCAGCAGACCCTGCTCGTCGACACCGCAAAGCAGCTCGAGATCGACGGCCGCAAGCACTTCGAGGAACTGTGGGCGAAGGAAGACCAGGCGATGCAGGACGCGGGCCTCGAGGTCACCGAGTTCGGCCCCGACGTCGCCGACCGCGTCGACGCGATCTTCGCCGCCGGCGTCTGGAAGCAGGTCGAGGAGAAGGCCGGCGAGGACGGCGCCTCGTTTCACAAGCTCGCGGTCGAGAAGGGCCTGACCGCCCAATAAGCGAAGGGACGGCCTGCGATGCGGTGGCTTCTGCGCCTGCATGACGGGCTGACGGACGCGAGCTTCTGGGGGGCCACCCTCGCGGTGGCCTACCTGACGCTGGTCACCGCGTGGGAGGTGTTCGGCCGCTACGGCCTGCAGGCCCCCAGCGACTGGGCGCCCGACACGGCGGCGGTGAGCTTCGCGATGATCACCTTCCTCGCCGCCCCCATGGTCACCCGCAACGCCGGCCACGCCCGCATGACCTTCGTGGCCGAGCGGGCGCCGGCCGCGGTCGGGCTCTGGCTGAACCGGCTGGTGCTGCTGATCGGCGTCGCCGCCTGCGCCCTCTGCGCCTGGTACGGCGCCGCCGAGACCGCCCGCCAGGTCGGCCGCGGCGTCATGATGATCGCCGTGACGCCGATCCCGAAATGGGTCGTCACCGGCGTCATCGCCTACGCGCTCGCCTCGATGGCGATCTACTTCCTGCGCCACTTCGCGGCGACGTTCCAGGCGCACCCGGCAGCCGCCGCGCCGGCGCAGGACTGACGGACCGGATCGATGGACTGGTGGATCGTCCTCATCGGCATGTTCGCGATGCTGCTCGTGCTGTTCGCCACGGGCCTGCCGATCTTCCTGTCCTTCCTGGTGCTGAACCTCGCCGCGCTGTTCTACCTGACCGGCAGCTTCGGCGGCGTGCTGCTCATCGTCAACTCGATGTTCGACACCGGCACCAGCTTCTCGCTGGCGGCGATCCCGCTGTTCATCCTGCTCGGCGAGATCCTGTTCCGGTCCGGTTCCATCAACATCCTGTTCAACGCCGTCGACGCGATGATCGGCAACATCCGCGCCCGCCTCTATGCGGTGGCGATCGTGCTGTCGACGATCTTCGGGGCGCTGTCCGGCTCGGCCATGGCGGTCGCCGCGATGATGGGCTCCTCGCTGCTGCCCGAGATGCGCTCGCGCGGCTACGGCCGCGACCTGTCGATCGGCGCGCTGCTGGCCGGCGCCAGCCTCGCCCCGATCATCCCGCCGAGCGTCATGGCGGTGGTGCTCGGCATCCTCGCCAAGGTCTCGATCGCCGCGCTGCTGATCGCCGGCATCCTGCCCGGCATCCTGCTCGCCATCGCCTTCTTCCTCTACGTGGCGGTGCGCGGCCGCATCAATCCGGCGCTGGCGCCGGTCAGCGACCGGGTCGCCCTGCCGGCGCGGGAACGGGGCATGCTGGTGCTCCGGGCGCTGCCGTTCCTGCTGATCATCGCCTCGATCCTCGGCTTCATCCTCGGCGGCATCGCCACCCCGACGGAGGCCGCCGCGGTCGGCTGCGTCACCGCCGCGATCGTCTGCACGATCTTCTCCGAGCTGACCTGGCGCAAGATGGTCGAGTGCCTGCGCTCGACGGCGGCGATCACCACGGTGATCACCATCATCATGGTTTCCTCCGTCTCCTTCAGCCAGGTGCTGAACATGACCGGCGCGACCTTCAAGCTGGTCAGCGCCGCCACCGCCCTCGACCTGCCGGCCTGGGCGATGTTCGTGCTGCTGCAGATCCTGCCCTTCGTCCTGTGCATGTTCATCGACCAGATCGCCCTGATGATCATGCTGGTGCCGCTCTACGGGCCGATCGTGCTGGCGCTCGGCTTCGACCCGATCTGGTTCTGGACGATCTTCCTGATCAACATGTCGATCGGCGGCATCACGCCGCCCTTCGGCTACACCCTGTTCGCCCTGCACGGGGTGACCAGGGACGTGCCGCTGCAGGCGATCTTCCGGGCGGTGGTGCCGTTCATCGGCATCTTCATCCTGGTCATCGTCATCCTGGCGCTGTTCCCCTCCATCATCCTGTTCCTGCCCTCCTTCCTCTGATCTGACGGAGCCATTTCATGGATCTCGGCATCTCCGGCCTCAACGCTCTCGTCCTCGGCTCGACCCAGGGGCTCGGCCTGTCCTGCGCCGTTGCGCTGGCGGAGGCCGGCGTCAACGTGGTGATCAACGGCCGCGACGCCGAGAAGGGCAAGCGCGTCGCCTCGGAGATAGGCAAGGGCGTCGCCTTCGTCGCGGGCGACGTCTCCGAGCCCGCCGAGCGCCGCCGCATCGTCGAGGAGGCGCGGCGGCTGACCGGCCCGATCGCGATCCTCGTCACCAATGCCGGCGGCCCGCCGCCGGGGCCGCTGGAGACACACGACCACCCGGTCTGGCAGAAGGCGCTGGAAAGCAACATGCTGTCGGCGATCGACCTTGCCGGTCTGGTGCTGCCCGACATGCGCGCGGGCCGCTTCGGCCGGATCGTCAACGTCACCTCCTTCACGGTGCGCGAGCCCTACCCCAATATGGGGCTTGCGACCGGCGTGCGCGCCGGCCTGACCGGGGCGATGGCGAGCCTCGCCCGCGAGGTCGCCCGCGACGGCATCACCGTCAACAACGTGCTGCCCGGCCTGATGGACACCGGCGCCCTGAAGCGCGTCTACGACGCCCAGGCGAAGCGGCAGGGCATCACCCCCGATCAGGCCAAGACGGCGATGGCCGAGAGCGTGCCGATGGGCCGGCTCGGCGAGGCCGACGACTTCGGCCCGGTCTGCGCCTTCCTGTGCTCGCGCCACGCGAGCTACATGACCGGACAGAACATCACCGTCGACGGCGGTCTCGTCCGCGCGCTGATCTGAAGCGCAACCAAGAGGAAATCCCAAATGCAGGACATGAACGCGGCCGGGCTGTCGCTCGGCGTCGTCGGCGCCGGCGCGATGGGCACCGGCATCGCCCAGGTCGCCGCCCTCGGCGGCATCGAGGTCAGGCTCTTCGACACCCGTGAGGGCGCGGCGGCGAAATCCTGCGAGGGAATCGCCGGCCGGCTGTCGAAGCGCGCCGCCGAGGGCAAGATGCCCGCCGACGAGGCCAGGGACGCCGCGGCGCGGCTGAACGCTGCCGGCGCGCTCGCCGACCTCTCGGGCTGCGACGTCGTCGTCGAGGCGATCGTCGAGGATCTCGAGGTCAAGCGGTCGCTGTTCGCCGAGCTCGAGGCCATCGTCTCGAGCGACGCGCTGCTGGCGTCGAACACCTCCTCGCTGCCGATCGGCGCGATCGGGGCGGAGATGAAGCATCCCGAACGGTTCGCGGGCCTGCATTTCTTCAACCCCGTGCCGCTGATGAAGCTGGTCGAGGTGATCCCCGGCCCGGACACGACGGAAGCGGTCGTCGAGGCGCTGACCGTGCTGTCGCGCCGGCTCGGCCGCACGCCGGTGCGGGTCAAGGACACGCCCGGCTTCCTCGTCAACTACGGCGGACGCGCCTACGCCACCGAGGCACTGGCGATCCTGCAGGAGACCGTCGCCACGCCGGCTGAGATCGACGCCGTGATGCGCGACTGCTTCGGCTTCCGGATGGGCCCGTTCGAGCTGATGGACCTGACCGGCGTCGACGTGAACTTCCCCGTGACCCGCTTCGTCCACGAGAGTTCGTTCGGCGACCCGCGCCTGCGGTCCACGGCGCTGCACCGCTACATGCTCGAGACGCGCCGGCTCGGTCGCAAGTCCGGGCGCGGCTTCTTCGACTATGCCGACGGCGCCGCGCGGCCGTCCGCGGACGCCCCGGGCGACGCCGCGCCGGCACGCTCGGTCTTCGTCCACGGCGATGCGCCGATATTGAAGGATCTGGTCGGCGACTGCGGCGCGCAGGTGCTGGACGCCGACGACGGATCGTCCCCGATCCTCGCCGCGCCGGTCGGCGAGGACGCCACGGCCCATGCCGTCCGCTGTGGCGTCGACCCGCGCCGTCTGGTCTGCGTCGACACGGTCGGGGATATGTCGAAGCGTGTGACGGTGATGACAGCGCCGGGGGCCGATGCCGATGGTCTTGCCAGCGTCGTCGCGCTGCTTTCGGCGAAGCGGGCCGTCACGGCGATCGCCGACTCGCCCGGCTTCATCGGCCAGCGCATCGCGGCGATGGTCGCAAATCTCGGCTGCGAGATGGCCCAGATGGGCCTCGCCGAACCGGCCGACATCGATCTCGCCATGCGGCTCGGCCTCAACTACCCGAAGGGGCCGCTGGAACTCGCCGACGCGATCGGTCCGCGCGTCGTTCACGCGATCCTGTCCGAGCTGCAGGCGCTGACCGGCGACGACCGCTATCGCCCCAGCCAGTGGCTGCGCCGCCGCGCCGCGCTCGGCCTTTCGGCGCTCCAACCCTGACTATTCGGCGGGCGCGTGCGACAGGACCGGCCCGAGCAGCTCCGCGACGCCCTTGAGGGCGTCGGAGAGCGTCGTTCGCATCGTCTGTTCGGAGATCGAGCCGGTCGCGACGGGAATCGTCAGCGCCGCGTACTCTCCCTGGCTCTGCACGGGCACCGAAACGCCGCCGATCCCCGGCTGCCAGAGGTTGCGGACGATCGCCACGCCTTCGCGTCGGCACTCGGCGACGGCCTTCGAAAACAACTCGGGATCGTGTCCGCCGCGCGTCATGTCGGCCCGCACCCGGGCGGAGACCATCCGTCGCTCGGCGTCCGGCAGCGCCGCGACCAGCGCGATGCCCGCAGCCGAGACCGGCACCCAGAGCCGGCCGCCGGTCGCCAGCCTGACGGCGACCAAGTTGGCGCCCTCGACCACCGCGACGAAGGTTACGTGCAGCTTGTCGCGGATCGCCAGCGCCGCCGTTTCGCCGGTCGAGCCGCTGAGCTGTTCCAGGTGCGGGCGCGCCTGTTCGAGCAGCCGCATGCCGGCCAGCACCGGATAGCCGAGGGTCAGGTTCTTCGGCGTCAGTTCGTAGGCGCGGCTCGACCGGCTGAGGCGCACGTAGCCCATCAGCGTCAGCGTGTGGGTGAGCCTGCTGACGGTCGAGGCAGGCAGGCCGGTGACCTTGGTGAGCTGCCCGTTGGTCAGCGGCTTCTGGGCCCGGGACAGCGCCTCCAGCACGGCCAGTCCCCTGGCCAGCGCTACCACGAATTGCCGATCCGGTTCACTCATCCGACACGCCCGAACTTTCTGCACTGCGGAACCGCCTTCCGCAATATCGCGTTGCAGCTAGCCGGTTTTTTAATGAAAGTCACCCGCGACTTGCGCAGGTGCGGCATGGCCGGGCCTGCCTGCCCGATCGCCCTGCGAACGCTGACGACAGACAAGGGAGGCTGCGGCCAATGCTGACAGGCGACATGTTGCGCCGCTCTGCGGAACGCTTTCCGAAGAAGCCCGCGATCCTCTGGGAAGGCGGTTCGCTCGGCTACCGTGAACTGGACGAGGCCGCGAACCGTCTCGCCAACGCGCTGATCGGAGCCGGCCTCGCCAAGGGCGCCAAGGTCGGCATCGTCAGCCGCAACCGCACCGCATACGGCATCGCCTTCTTCGGCGTCGCCCGCTCCGGCGCCGTGATCGTCAACGTCTCGGTGCTCTACGCGCCCGACGAGCTCGCCTACGTCCTCGACAAGGCGGACGTCGAGCTGTTGTTCTACGAGGACATTTTCGCCGAGAAGGTCGCAGCGGTCCGCGACCGGCTGCCGAAGCTGCGTCGGACGATCCGCATCGGCGGCGACGGCGACGAGTTCGCCGCCTTCTACGCCGACGCATCGCCGGACTGCCCCGCCGTCGACATCGACGAGGACGATCCCTTCTGCATGACCTATACCGGCGGCACCACCGGCCGGCCGAAGGGCGTCCTGTGCAGCCACCGCAACCGGGTTGTCACAGCCCACACGGTGATGGTCGAGGAGGCAATCGACGAGCGCGACGTGGTCGGCATCGTCACGCCGCTGTTCCATGTCGCTGCCCTCAATATCATGTTCCAGCCCGCCGTGCTGGCGGGCGCGACCTGCACCTTCCTGAGCAAGTGGAACCCCGCCGATTTCGCCGCGATGGCGCGCTCCACCGGCATGACGGCCGCCTTCATGGTGCCGACCCAGGTCTCGATGGTGGTCAGCGACCCGCAGTTCGATCCGGCGAACTTCGCCACCTGGCGGAAGCTGTCCTTCGCCGGCGCGCCGATGCCCGACTGGGTCCAGCAGGAGATGCTGAAGGTGCTGCCGGAGGTGAAGATGACGCAGATCTACGGCCAGTCCGAGATGGGCGTGCTGACCTCGCTGCGCCACTGGTACCTGCCCGAAAAGCTCGGCTCGATCGGCCGCCAGGCCTACAACGTCGATGTCGCGGTTATCGACGGAGAGGGCCGGCACGTCGGGCCGGGCGAGATCGGCGAGATCGTCTCGCGCGGCCACAACGTCATGCTCGAATACTACGACGAGCCCGAGCAGACGGCCGCCTTCTGGAAGCACGGCTGGGCGCACACCGGCGACGTCGGCACCATCGACGAGGACGGCTTCATCACGCTGGTCGACCGCTCCAAGGACATGATCATCTCCGGCGGCGAGAACGTCTATCCCAAGGAGATCGAGAACGCGATCTACGAGCACGAGGCCGTCGCCGAGTGCGCCGTGTTCGGCATTCCCGACGACAAGTGGGGCGAGGTGCCGGCCGCCTACGTGCTGCTGAAGTCCGGGTCCGAACTGAGCGAAGAGACCCTCGTCGAGCATTGCGCCGCCCGGCTCGCCCGCTTCAAGCGGCCGCGCGTCGTGAAGTTCGTCGAGGACTTCCCGAAAACGCCGATCGGCAAGATCCAGAAGAACATCCTGCGCGAACCCTACTGGAAGGATCGGGAGAAGAAGATATGACCGACCGCTACGCCAAATACGAACGGCTCAAGTTCGACTGGCCGGAAGACCGCATCCTCCGCATCACCATGGAGAATCCCGGCCGGCTCAATTCCGCCGACCGGATCATGCACGCCGAGCTGGTCGAGATCTGGCGCGACATCGACAGCGACCCGGACGTCGCCGCCGCGATCATCCGCGGCGCCGGCGACGCCTTCTCGGCGGGCGGCGACCTCGACCTCGTCAGGGAGATGACCGAGGACTTCGACACCCTGACCCGGGTCTGGAAGGAAGCGCGCGACCTCGTCTACAACCTGGTCAACTGCTCCAAGCCCCTGGTCTCGGCGATGGAAGGCCCCGCCGTCGGCGCCGGACTGGTGGCGGGCCTGCTCGCCGACATCTCGATCGCCTCGCGCACCGCCCGCATCATCGACGGCCATACCCGCCTCGGCGTCGCCGCCGGCGACCACGCGGCGATCGTCTGGCCCCTGCTGTGCGGCCTCGCCAAGTCGAAATACTACCTGATGCTCTGCGAGCCGGTCAGCGGCGAGGAGGCCGAGCGGATCGGCCTCGTGTCGCTGTGCACCGAGCCGGAGGACCTGCACGACAAGGCGCTGGACGTCGCCCGCAAGCTCGCCGCCGGCTCGCCGACCGCGCTGCGCTGGACGAAATACGCGCTCAACAACTGGCTCCGGATGGCCGGCCCGACATTCGACACGTCGCTGGCGCTGGAATTCATGGGCTTCAAGGGTCCCGACGTCCAGGAAGGGCTGGCCTCGCTGAAGGAGAAGCGCAAGCCGGACTTCGCGCCGCGCGCGCCGCTATGACGTCACCGGAAGCAAAACCCGGCGTCCTGCTGGAGCGCCCGAGCCCCGCCGTCGCCGTCGTCCGCCTCAACCGGCCGGAGGTCCGCAACGCCCTCGACCTTGCCGTCCGCAAGGAGCTGGCCGGGATCTTCTGGACATTGGCCGAGGACGCCGAACTGCGCGCCGTCGTGCTGACCGGCGACGCCCGCAGCTTCGCCGCCGGCGCCGACATCCAGGACATGTCCCGCATCGACGCGGTCGAGATGTACCACCGCCACACCGAGCGCCTCTGGGGCGCGGTCGGCGACTGCCCGGTGCCGGTGATCGCCGCGGTCAACGGCTACGCGCTCGGCGGCGGCCTCGAGCTCGCGATGCACGCCGACATCATCGTCGCCGGAGGGGGTGCGAAGTTCGGCCAGCCCGAGGTCAACGTCGGCATCATGCCCGGCGCCGGCGGCACCCAGCGCCTGACCCGCGCGGTCGGCAAGTTCCGCGCCATGTACCTCTGCCTGACCGGCCAGATCATCGACGCCGAGGAGGCCTACCGGATGGGGCTCGTCAGCGTCCTGACCGAGGACACGGACGTCGTCGACCGCGCCCTGCAGATCGCCGGGCGGATCGCCCAATTGCCGCCGATCGCTGTCGCCCAGATCAAGGAAGTGATCCTCGCCGGTCCCGATGCGCCGCTTTCGACCGCGCTCGCGCTCGAGCGCAAGGCCGTCCAGCTGCTGTTCGCCACGCGCGACAAGCAGGAGGGAATGCAGGCCTTCCTCGACGGCCGCAAGCCCCAGTTCACCGGCTCCTGACGCCGGCGAACCGGGCACGAGGCCGCCGGCGCGCGGCTGGCAGGATCTTGGCACACCGACGGCATGCCCACGGCACATCGACGGCATGGTCCTGACACACTGGCGGCAGAGCCGGCGACAGCCTGATCGTGCTCGTCGCCGGCCCGAAGTTCGGCCGCATTCCGGCGCGCGCCGTCTCTCCCGCCGATCCGTTGACTTGCCAATTGTTCCATTTTACTATCGATGAAGTTCCGCATCGTGGAACAAAATAGAACACTGGTTCGGCGGTCCCTGGGCATCCGCCGATCGGAAACGCGGCAGATTCTCCGGTAGGAAATCTGTAAGAACGAGGGTGGAATGCCGAGTGGCGAACCGGTCCGGGGCTCGAACCTGGACATCGACCGTTATGTCGCGCGCTTTCGGGCCATGTGCCGGATCCGGGAGTTCGAGAACGCGGCAATCAAGGCAGCAGATGAAAAGCTCGTCCTGGGTGCGATCCATCCCTCGATCGGGCAGGAAGCCGTCGCCGTCGGCGTCTGCGGAAACCTGCGCAGGGACGACATCATCCTGTCCACGCACCGCGGCCACGGCCACACCATGGCCAAGGGCGCCGATGCGCTCGCGATGATGCGCGAGCTGTTCGGCCGGGCCGGCGGCACCAGCCAGGGCAAGGGCGGATCGATGCACATCGCCGACTTCGAGGTCGGCATGCTCGGCGCCAACGGCGTCGTCGCCGCCAACATCAACATCGCCGCCGGGGCCGCCCACGCCATCAAGCTGAAGGGCGAGGACAAGGTCGTCGTCTGCTTCTTCGGCGACGGAGCGATAAACCGCGGGCCGTTCCTGGAAGGCCTCAACTGGGCCGGCGTCTTCAACCTGCCGATCCTGTTCGTCTGCGAGGACAACGGCTTTGCGGCAACGACGCGAACAAACGCCATGACCTCCGGCGACGGCCCCGCCGCGCGTGCCGAAGCTCTTGGAATCAAGGCGGAAATCATAGACGGAAACGATCTCGTCTCGGTCGACGAAACGGCCCGCGCCCTGCTCGACGAGGTGCGTCGCGGCACCCCGCGGTTCCTGCTGGCGCGCACCTACCGGCTGACCGGGCACACCTCCAGCGATCCCGCCGCCTACCGGCCGGATACCGAGGTTCAGGACCGCTGGCTCAACGATCCGATCGAGGCCGTGCGCCGCATCCTGCAGACCGCCGGCATACCCGACGGCGACCTGCAGGCGATCTGGGACGAGGCCAAGGCCGAGATGCAGGACGCCTACGAAACCGCCAAGGCCACCGACTGGCCCGAGAAGTCACTCGCATATGCCGATGTCCAGGACATCGGCGATCCGCGCCAGGGGGCGTTCTGATGGCGGTTCTCAGCTACATCGAAGCCGCGCGGCTCGCCCTCGCCGAGGAAATGCGCCGCGATCCGATGGTCTGGGCCGTCGGCGAGGATCTCGGCCGAGGCGGCGTGTTCGGCCAGTACAAGGGCCTGATCGACGAATTCGGCGCGGACCGGATTTCCGACGCCCCGATCTCGGAATCCTGCATCATGGGCGCCGCCGTCGGCGCGGCCATGATGGGGACGCGGCCGATCGTCGAGATGCGCTTTTCCGATTTCGCGCTGTGCGCCGTCGACGAACTGGTGAACCAGGCCGCCAAGGCCCGCTACATGTTCGGCGGCCAGACCCGCGTTCCGCTCGTGGTGCGCGAGCCGATCGGCATGTGGCGCTCCTCCGCCGCCCAGCATTCCCAGTCGCTGGAAGCCTGGTATGCCCACATTCCCGGTCTCGTGGTCGCCGTTCCCTCGACGCCGGCCGACAACCGCGCGCTACTGAAGGCGGCGATCCGCTGCGACGACCCGGTCGTCTTCATGGAGCACAAGAACCTCTGGCCGCTGGAAGGCGAGGTCCCCGACAACGACGAGGTTGGCACCTTCGGCAAGGCCCGCACGGTGCGCGAAGGATCGGATCTGACCATCGTCACCTGGTCGGCGTGCGTCCACACTGCCGCGCAGGCGGCCGAAACGCTGGCGAACGAAGGAATCGAGACGGATCTCATAGATCTCCGGACCCTTTGGCCATGGGACCGCGAGGCGGTGTTCCACAGCGTCGGCCGCACCGGCCGGCTGCTGGTCGCACAGGAAGCGGTCTCGGTTGCCGGCTTCGGGGCCGAGATCGCCGCGACCGTTGCCGAACACATGCACGGTGCCCTGAAAGCCCCGGTCAGGCGGCTCGGCGCGCCGCGCATTCCGATCAGCTACGCGCCGGTTCTCGAGGACGAGGTGCGCGTAACGAAAGACGCCATCGCCGCTGCTGCGCGCAAGATGGTCAACGATAGATAATACCGGCTTCTGAAAAGGGAGAAATGTCCATGCGTCTTGCCAAACTTGCCCTTCTGGGCGCCATTGCGGCGGTCGTGGCGATGCCCGCCGCCGCCGATTACAAGGAAGAGTACAAGATCTCCACCGTCGTCCCCGCACCGTTCCCGTGGGGCATTGCGGCCGAGGAATGGGCGAAGCTCGTCGGCGAGCGCACCGACGGCCGCATCAACATGAAGGTCTATCCCGGCGCCCAGCTGGTGTCCGGCGACCAGACCAAGGAATTCACCGCGATGCGCCGCGGCATCATCGACATGGCCGTCGGCTCGACCATCAACTGGTCGCCGCAGATCAAGGAACTCAACATCTTCTCGCTGCCGTTCCTGATGCCGGACTACGCGGCGATCGACGCCCTTACCCAGGGCCCGGTCGGCGAGCAGATCTTCGAGATCCTCGAGGAAAACGGCGTGGTTCCGCTTGCCTGGGCCGAGAACGGCTTCCGCGAGGTCTCCAACTCCAAGCATCCGATCCGCACGCCGGAGGACCTCAAGGGCCTGAAGATGCGCGTCGTCGGCTCGCCGCTGTTCAACGACACCTTCACGGCGCTCGGCGCCAACCCGACCCAGATGAGCTGGGCGGACGCCAAGCCGGCGCTGACCACCGGTGCCGTCGACGGCCAGGAGAACCCGCTGTCGGTGTTCACCGTGGCAAAGGTTTATGAAGTCGGCCAGAAGAACCTGACGATGTGGCACTACGTGGCCGATCCGCTGATCTTCGCGGTCAACAAGGACGTCTGGGATTCCTTCACGCCGGAAGATCAGGAAATCGTCCGCCAGGCCGCGCTTGACGCGGGCGCAACCGGAATCGAGATCGCCCGCAAGGGCCTGACCGACGGCGACAACTCCGCCGTGGAGGAAGTCGAGGCGCTGGGCGTCGAGGTCGTCGAGCTGACGCCGGAAGAGCGCCAGGCATTCGTCGATGCGACGCGCGGCGTCTATGACGAGTGGAAGGAAAAGATCGGCGCCGACCTGGTCGACCAGGCCGAGAAGTCGATCGCCGATCGCTGACACCCGAGCCATGGGGCGGCCCCCGAGCGGCCGCCCCGCGGCAAGAGGGCGCACACGTGTCCGACAAGCACGAAGAGATGACCGAGGCGGGATCGATCCGCGGGGTGGCCGAGCATGCGCGGGTCCCGGTATCGATCGAGCGCGCGCTCGGCGCCATCGCGATGGGCCTGCTGTGCCTGATCAGCTTCGCCAACGTCGTGGTGCGCTACGCCACCAACGTCTCGTTCGCGTTCACCGAGGAATTCTCGGTCTTCCTGATGGTCTTCATGACCTTCGTGGGTGCGTCGCTGGCCTTCGCCACCAACGAGAACATCCGCATCGCCTTCCTCGTCAACAAGCTCTCGCCCAGAGGGCGCCTCGCCTGCGAGGTGCTGGCGGCGCTCGCATCGCTGCTGATGTTCGTGCTGATCCTCTGGTACTCGGGCGAACTCACCTGGGATGAGTTCCGCTTCGGCGAGACCTCGCCCGGCCTCGGCTATCCGACCTGGATCTACACGATCTGGCTGCCGATCCTCAGCGTCGTCATCCTGCTCAGAATTTTCGGCCGGCTGATCGCCACCCTGCGGGGGCGGACATGATCGCCGCCAACTTCGTCCTCATCGGCGTCTTCGCCCTGCTGCTGGTGATCGGAACGCCGATCGCCGTCGCGCTCGGCCTCGCCGGCGCGGCCGCCGTCGCCATCGGCCTGGACCTGAACACCGTGGCGATGATCGGCACGAACACCTATGCCTCGGTGGCCAAGTATCCTCTGATCGCGATTCCCCTGTTCGTGCTGACCGGAATGGTCTTCGAGCGGTCCGGGGTCGCCGGGCGGCTCGTGATCTTCGCGCAGGCGATCGTCGGTCCGCGCCGGGGCGGCCTTGCCATCGTCGCGACGCTGGTCTGCCTGATCATGGGCGGCATGTCGGGCTCCGGCCCCGCCGACGCCGCGGCGGTCGCCACGATCATGATCCCCTCGATGATGAAGGCCGGCTATCCGCGCGAGTTCTCCGCCAGCATCATCGCCGCGTCGGCCTCCACCGCGATCCTTATCCCGCCGTCGATCGCTCTCATCGTCTATTCGATCCTCGTGCCCGGCGTCGATCTGCGCGCGCTGTTTGCCGCCGGCCTGGCACCCGGCCTGCTCGCCGGCATCGCCGTGATCGTGCCGACCATATTCCTGTCGCGCCGGCATGGATTCGGTGCGGCCGACACGGCCGAGCGGCCGGACTTCTGGCCGGCCCTGCGCGGAGCCATCCCCGGCCTTCTGGCCCCGGTCATCATCCTGGGCGGCCTGCGATCCGGCCTGTTCACCCCGACCGAAGCGGCAGCGGTGGCGGTCGCCTACGGCTTCTTCGTCGGCGTCGTCATCTATCGCAACATGAGCTGGAAAGACGCCTGGGACGTACTGGCGGACAGTGCCGAAACATCCGCCGTCATCCTCGTCATAATTTCGCTGGCGGGACTGTTCGCATGGGCCGGCTCGACACTCGGCGCGTTCGATCACGCCGCCCAGGCAATCCTGAACGTCAGCTCCAACGGCACCATCGTGCTGATCCTGATCATGGTCGTCCTGCTGATCGCCGGAATGATTCTCGACGGCGTGTCGATCTACCTGATCACGCTGCCGCTGCTCGTGCCGATCGCGCTTGCCTTCGACTGGAACCTGACCTGGTTCGGCGTGCTGATGGCCATGAACATCGCCATCGGCCAGTTCACGCCGCCGGTGGCGGTCAACCTGATGGTGACGGCGCGGATCGCACGGGTGCCGATCGAAGCCACGGTGCCCTGGATCATGTGGCTGATGCTGACCATGGGGATCGCGATGTTGCTCGTGATCCTGTTCCCCCAGATCGCGCTGTGGCTGCCGCAGATGCTCGGCTACCGGATCTGACATGTACCGACCTTCCGCAGGAGACCTGACGTGAGTTCCAACGAAATGACCGGCGGCGAAGCACTGGCCCGTATGCTCAAGGCAGCGGGGGCGGGACCGATGTTCGGGATGGGCGGCTTCCAGTTGCTTCCCTTCTACGATGCGGCGCGGCGCATCGGCCTCGACCACAACCTGATCAATGACGAGCGCTGCGCGGTGTTCATTGCCGACGCCTACGCGAAGGTCTCCGGGCGCGTGGGCATCTGCGACGCGACGCTCGGACCGGGCGCGACCAACCTCGTCACCGGCCTCGTCGAGGCCCTAAACGCGGGCACGCCGCTCGTCGTCTTCGTCGGCGACTCGCACAGGCTGCACTCCTGGAAGAACATGACCCAGGAATCGCGGCAGACGGAGATACTGAGGCCCGCCTGCAAGGAACTCATCCGCATCGAGATGGTCGAGCGGATCCCGGAATTGGTGCGTCGCGCCTTCCAGGTCGCGACATCCGGCCGGCCAGGTCCCGTCGTGGTCGACGTGCCCGAGGACATCTGCCACGGCACCTTCCCGTTCGACGAAGCCGAGTTCAGCATCGACGAGAGCATCGCGAGGGCACCCGCCATTCGCTGCCGGCCGGCGGCCGACGACCTGGAACGTGCCGCGGAAATGCTGTCCGGGGCGAAGCGCCCGCTGATGCTGTGCGGCGGCGGCGTCCACATCAGCGGCGCGGCCGAGGCTGCCGAGGCGCTGGCACACGCCATCAACCTGCCCGTCGCCCACACGATGACGGGCAAGGGCGCGATCGCCTGCACCGACCCGCTGAGCGCCGGACTGTTCGGCCGCTACGACAGGATCGCCAACGCGCTTATCGAGGAATCCGACTGCCTGCTCGTGGTCGGCTGCAAGCTCGGCGAAATCGCAACCAAGCGCTACACGGTGCCGGCCGCCGACAAGACCGTGATCCACCTCGACAACGTCGCCGAGGAGTTCGGCCGCACCTTTCAGCCGACGCTGCGTCTGTGGAGCGACGCGCGCGCCGGCCTCGACGATCTGAGGGACGCGCTGGCGGCCGACGCCGACGCGATCCGCGGGCGGCAGCAGGGCTACGCCGACGAGGTGGCCTCGAAGATGAAGGGGTGGCGCGAGTCGGTCGATGCGCGCCTGACCTCGACCGAGCAGCCGATCAACATGGCGCGCCTGCTCAACGAGCTGAACAAGACGATGCCGGCCGACGGGATCCTGGTCGCCGACGGGGGGTTCGCCGCGCATTGGGGCGGGCTTCTCTACGATACCAAGGAGGCCGGGCGCGGCTTCGTGCCGGACCGCGGCTTCGCGTCGATCGGCTACGGACTTCCCGGCGCGATGGGCTGCGCCCTGGCGGCCCCGGGCCGGCCGGTCGTCGGGCTCACCGGCGACGGCGGTTTCAACATGGTGATGGGCGAACTGGAAACGGCGCGCCGGCTGGCCCTGCCGCTGACCGTCATCGTCGTCAACAACGCCGCGTCGGGCTATGTCAAGGCGCTGCAGCACCTGATGTACGGGACCGGCAACTACCAGTCGAGCGACCTAGCCGAGGTGAACTACGCAAAGGTCGCGGAGTCGCTCGGCTGCACGGGTATCCGCGTCGAGGATCCCGAGGACATCGCGGATGCGCTGAAAGCTGGCATCACCGGGAAGGACGGCCCGACCCTGATCGATGTCGTGGTGACCCGCGACCCGGCAAAGATGCTGCCTGGCGTCGACAACCGTACCGTCCAGGCCAAGAAGGGAGACCGTGTCGCCTGACCTGCAGCGTACCGCTGCCTGAACGAGACAACGAAAGAAGTGGAGGAAATACGATGAAAGCTCGCGACTTCCTGACGATCTCGGCTGCTGCCGCGACCGCGCTGGCCCTCGGGTCCGCCGTCGCCAGGGCAGAGATTCCTGAGACCACCATCCAGATGGCCCACGTCTACAATCCAGGCAATATCTGGTTCGAAACCACCGAGAAGTACGCGGAGGGAATCGAGGCGGCCACGGACGGCAAGGTGACCGTGAACATCGCCCCCGGCGGCACGACGGGGACGTGGCAGGAGGCGATCGAGGCGCTGCAGATCGGCACCAACAACGTGGTTCTGGAATCGATCGGCACGCTCGACCGGTACGACCCGCTTCCCGGCATCGAGGCGTTTCCCTACCTCATCCGCGACCTCGACCATTTCAAGAAGGTCTACTACGGCGACATGGGCGGCGAACTCGCCGACGAGATCGAGGAGCGGACGGGCTTCAAGATCGTCGGCGCCGGCTATCGCGGCGCCCGCAAGCTCTCCGCCAACAAGAAGGTGGAGACGCCGGACGACCTGAAGGGCCTGAAGCTGCGCGTCCCGCCGCTGAAGATGTACCGGCGCACGTGGGAACTGCTCGACGCAAGCCCCGTTCCGATGCCGGCGCTGGAGATCTATACCGCCCTCCAGCAGGGCGTCATCGACGGTCAGGAGAACCCGCTCGAGGTCATCTACACCTTCAAGTGGTACGAGCATCAGCCCTACGTGATGTCGACGGATCACGTGATCGGCGCGATGACGTTCATCTTCGATGCAAACTGGTTCAATTCCCAGCCCGAGGAACTGCAGCAGATCCTGATCGACGAAGGCGAGAAGGCGATGCTCTGGGCGACGGATCAGATGCTCGCCAAGGAAGGCGAGTACGAAAAGCTGCTCGAGGAGAACGGCGTGGAGATCGTCCAGCCCGACATGGAAGCCTTCCGTGCCACGGTGGCGCCCATCAAGGACGAATTTCCCGAGTTGAAGGACTGGGTGGAGCGTATCAACGCGGTTCAATGACCGGGGTTCGATGATCCCGGCCGCATCCGGCCGCCCCTAGGAGGCGACTGTCATGTTCCGGTCCGTCGCCGGCGCGATCGAGAGGGTTCTGGACGTCGTGCTGCTGGTGATGATCGCCGTGATGGCGGTCAGCATCTGCTGGCAGGTGTTCGGTCGCTACGTCCTCAACGACGCGCCCGGCTGGACCGAGGAAACCGCACGGTTCCTGATGGCCTGGATCACCATGCTCGGAAGCGCATTGGTGATGCGCCGCAACGGCCATGTGGCGGTCACCTTTGTCGCCGACCTGCTTCCTCCCGGACCGCGAGCGGTCATCGCCTGGATTCGCGACACGCTGATCCTGGTGATGGCCGGCTCGCTGGTCTTCTACGGCTACAAGTTCGCCGTCATCGGCGGGCGGCGGGATTCCGCCGCCCTCGAGATCCCGATGTTCTGGCCGTACCTTGCAATTCCCGTCGGCGGCGCGCTGATCGCCATCCTGCTGGCGCTGCATCGCGCCGACGGGCTGCGGACCGGGACGCCGTCATGACGATCGTCCTGCTCGCCGTCGCGATCGTGCTGCTGATCCTGATCGGCATGCCGCTCGGCTTCGCCATCATCACCGCCTGTCTCGGCGTCATCTGGTCGACCGGCACCAATCCGGTGATCGTCGCGCAACGGCTGTTTTCCGGCATGGACAGCTTCACGCTGCTGGCGATCCCGTTCTTCCTGCTCGCAGGCTCTCTCATGGGACGCGGCGGGATGACGACCCGGCTGGTCGAGTTCGCCAACGCGCTGGTCGGCCGGTTCGCCGGGGGGCTCGCCATGAGCAACGTCGTCGCCTCGACGTTCTTCTCCGGCATTTCCGGATCGGCCGTTGCCGATACCAGCATGCTCGGGCGGATCTTCATCCCGGCGATGGAGAAGGAAGGCTACAGCCGCGGATTTTCGGTCGCCGTGACCGCCGCGTCTTCGGTCGTCGCTCCGATCATCCCCCCGTCGATCGGCTTCATCGTCTACGGCGTCATCACCGGCCAGTCGATCGTCGCCCTGTTCCTGGCCGGCATCATCCCGGGCGCCCTGTTCAGCGCGGTCGCGCTGTCCTACGTCTTCGTGACCGCCAGACGCCGGAACTACCCGGTGCACGAGCCGGTGTCGTTTGCCCAGATCGGGGTCGCCTTCCGGCGCGCGATCGCCGCGATCGCCATGCCCGTGCTGATCCTCGTGGGCATCGTGTCGGGCATCTTCACCGTCACCGAATGCTCCGCCGTCGCAGTGCTGTACGCTCTCGTCGTCGGCGGGCTGGTATATCGCGAACTCACCTGGAACGGGCTGATCGAAGCGCTGCGGGAAGCGGTGCAGACCACCGCGGTGATCATGATCATCGTCGGCGCCGCCCAGCTCTTCGCCTGGCAGCTCGCCTATGCCCAGATACCGCAGGCCGCCGTCGCGCTGATCACCTCGATGTCCGACAACCCGATCGTCTTCCTGCTGATGATCAACCTGCTGCTGCTGTTCATCGGCACCTTCATGGAGGCCAACGCGGCCATGGTGATGCTGGTGCCGATCCTGCACCCTGCCGGCGTCGCCCTCGGGGTCGATCCGGTGCAACTCGGCGTCGTGGTGATCGTGAACCTGTGCCTGGGCCTGATCACACCGCCGATCGGCCTGTGCCTGGCGGTGGCCTGCAAGATCGCCGACCTGCCGCTCGAAAAAGGCGTACGCGACGTCATGCCGTTCGTGGCGATCGGCCTTGTCGTGCTGGCCGCCATCTCGCTCGTCCCGGCCCTATCGCTCTGGCTGCCGGATACCGTCCTGAAGTAACGGAGTTTTCGCATGGTCGACCGCCTGAAAGACAAGACAGCACTCGTGTTCGGTGCAGGCTCCGTTGGAGAAGGGTGGGGCAACGGCAAGGCGGCGGCGGTCGCCTATTCCCGCGAAGGCGCCAAGGTGGCTTGCGTCGATATAGCCCTGGAGGCCGCAGAGGCGACCGCCCGGGTGATCCGCGATGAAGGAGACCAGGCCATCGCCTGCGCCGCCGACGTGACCAGCCTCGCCGATGTGGAGGCTGCGGTCGCGGCGACGATGTCGGCGTTCGGCCGTATCGACATCCTGCACAACAATGTCGGCATCAACGCGCCGGGCGGCCCGGTGGAGGCCAGCGAGGAGAGCTGGGACAAGGTCATGGACGTCAACGCCAAGAGCGTCTTCCTCGCGTGCAAGGCCGTGCTCCCGATCATGGAGGAGCAGGGCGGCGGCGCGATCGTCAACATTTCCTCGCTCGCCGCGATCCGCTGGACCGGGTACCCCTACATCTCGTACTACGCCTCGAAGGCGGCGGTGAACAACTTCACCCGGGCACTGGCGGTCCAGTACGCGCCGAAGAACATCCGCGCCAATTGCATTCTGCCGGGCGTCATGGACACGCCGCACATCTACCAGCAGATCAGCGGCTACTATAAGAGCACCGACGAGATGGTCGCGGCCCGCAACGAGATCCCTCCGATGAAGCGGATGGGCACCGGCTGGGATATTGCCATGGCGGCCGTGTTCCTGGCCTCCGACGAAGCGCAGTACATCACCGGCGTCGAGCTCTGCGTCGATGGCGGCCTGCACTGCACCGTCGTCTGAGAAGCGGAGAAAGTCAGTGACCGAATTCCTCTTCAAGGACGCGTTCTCCACGACCGGTCCCGAACCGGCCGCTCCCTTCACCGGCCTGCCCCGATACAATTTCGTGTTCGGGCACAACGATCCCGCCGAGATACCGGTCGAGGAACTTGCAAGGAGCGCGGAGAAAGTCATTCGCGAGAACGGCCCCGCGCTTGCGATGTACCATCTCGGCCATGGGCCCCAGGGCTACAAGCCGCTGCGCGAATTCGTGGCGCGCAAGCTCGTCGAGACGCGGGCGATCTCCTGCAATGCCGATGACGTGGTCCTCACCTCCGGCTCCCTGCAGGCCATGGACCTGGTCAACAGCACCTTCCTCGAGCCGGGCGACACCGTCATCGTCGAGGAATTCACTTATGGCGGCGCCGTCGGCAAGCTGCAGCGACTCGGCGCCAACATCGTCGCGGCACCGCTCGATGGGGACGGTATTCGCATGGATGCGCTGGAGACGATCCTGGCGGACCTGCGCGGCCGCGGCGTCCGGCCCAAGTTCCTCTACACGATTCCGACCGTTCAGAATCCCACCGGCTCGATCATGCCGATGGAGCGGCGCCAGCAGCTGCTTTCCCTGTCGGAGCGCTACGACCTGCCGATCTTCGAGGACGAGTGCTACACGGACATCGCCTGGCAGTCCGAATCGCCGCCCGCTCTCTACGGTCTTGCTCCGTCCCGCGTCGTCCATATCGGCTCCTTTTCCAAGTCGCTGGCGCCGGCCCTGCGGGTCGGCTACATCGTGGCGAGCTGGGACGTGCTCTCCCGCGTGCTGGGGCGCAAGACCGACGCCGGTTCGCCGGCGATCGAACAGATGGTCATCGCGGACTATTTCGGCGCCCAATTCGATAAGCACCTCGCCGCCCTGAAGCCGGCGCTGCGCCGCAAGCTGGACGTCATGATCGACGCGCTCGATCGCGAATTCGGCACATCGGCCGAACTGTTCGTCCCGAAGGGAGGCATCTTTCTCTGGCTGAAGCTCCCCCACCATGTCGACGTGCGCAGCTTCGCCCAGTCTGCCCTCGACCAGGGCGTCGCCTTCAACCCCGGCCCGGAATGGGCCTGCGATCCCGACTCCGCCCGGAGCTACATGCGGCTCTGCTTCGCGTTGCCTGACGAAGACACGATTCGTGAGGGAGTCGCTGAACTGGCGCGGATCTGCTTCGAGCACACCGGCGTGCCGGAACGGCGGGCCAACGTGGTGCAACGGAGCTGAGATGGCGCACGCGGCACCCGACTTGTCCGACCTGCCCCCCGGCATCGTGGTTGCGGACACGATCACGAAACTGCCGGCGAACGCAGCCGGCTGCGTCGTGGTGTCGGGCTCGCACGGCGGGCGTTATCCGGGTTACCTGGCCGCGGCCGGCGGCGTCCGCGCGGTCATCCTCTGCGACGCCGGCATCGGCCGGGACGAAGCCGGGATCGGTGCCCTGCCCTATCTGGAGGGCCTGGGAATCGCCGCAGCCGCGGTTTCGCACCTGAGCTGCCGGATCGGCGACACGACCGACATGCTGGAGCGCGGAACGATCAGCCGCGCCAATGGCCCGGCGGCGGCCATCGGCGTTGAACCCGGAGATACGACGCTGGCGGCCGCAGAATGTCTTCGCGCCGCGGAGCTTGCAGTCGTCAAGCCGGCCCCGCTCGGTGAAGCCCGCAGTTTCGTCGATCTGCCCGGCGAGCGGCGCATCGTGCTGCTCGACTCGGCCGCTCTGGTCGGCCCGGAAGACATCGACCAGATCGTCGTCACGGGCTCGCATGGCGGGCTTGTCGGCGGCAGTCCGGCGATGGCGCTGCGCGTCGATGGCTTCGCGGCCGTCTACAACGATGCGGGAATCGGAATGGAAAGCGCCGGGATCGCGCGTCTGCCCGCGCTCGACAGGCGCGGCATCGCCGCCTTCACCGTATCGGCGCAGAGCGCACGGATCGGCGACGCCCGCTCGAGCTACGAGGACGGCATGATCTCCGCAGTGAACGAAACTGCCGCAACGCTCGGCGCGCAGGTGGGCGAACCGGCACATAGCGTGCTGCGCCACTGGGCCTCGCTGCCCCGCGCGTCCCGACATACATCCGGCAGGGAACGCGCGTGAGTGCCGACACCACCGTGAAGTCGGTCCAACGGGCCGCGAGCATTCTGAAACTGCTTGCCGGCGAAGCCACCACGGGGCTGCGGCTGTCGGACATCTCCCGCAAGGCGGGGTTGGGAAAGGCGACGACCCACAGGCTGCTCGCAGCGCTTTCGGAGGCCGGATTTGCCTACCAGTCACCGGAGAACCGCCGGTACTTCCTGGGCTACGAGATCATCCGCCTCGGCTACCTGGCGACGCGCTACGACATTGCCCACCTCGCCCGCCCGGCGTTGCTGCGGATCGCCCGGGAGACCGGCGACACCGTCTTCGTTTCCGTCAGGGAGGGTCTCGATGCGCTGTGCCTGGAGAGGCAGGTGGGCGGCTACCCGATCAAGACGCTGACGCTCGACGCCGGCGACAGGAGACCCCTTGGCGTCGGGGCGGGAAGCCTCGTCCTGCTGTCGTTTCTTGCCGAGGACGAGATCGACGAGATCATCGCCAGCAATGCGCCGCGCCTCGAGCAGTATCCCAACTTCAGCCCCGCGGCATTGCGGGACCTGACAAGACAGACCCGGGCAAACGGCTACTCCTTCAACGAGGGCCGGATCGTCACGGCCATGTGCGCCGTCGGGGTTCCGCTGTTCGACCCCGGGGGCCGCGTCGTGGCGTCGATCAGTGTCGCGGCCATCCGCGAACGCATGAGCGCCGAGCGGGTCGTCTCGATCGTCGCGATGCTGAGGGCAGAGGTGGACCGATTGCAGCGCCGCCTTTCCGAGCTCGCCGGGACACCGGCGCTGCCGGGTGCAGCGGAGCAACCGGAACTCACCCGCGTCTCGTGACGGTCCGCGTTGATCGGCGGGAAATCCCGCCTCTGCCGGCACCGGCCGCCGGTCCCGGCGCCGCTAGTTAGACGCCGACGAAGGCGAGGCCGACTTTCCGGATATCTGGCTTTCTGGGACGGGCGGCGAGAACAGGAAGCCCTGGAAGTCGTTGCAGCCGACTTCCACGAGAAACCGATGCTGTTCCTCCGTTTCGACCCCCTCCGCAATGACGTCGAGGCCGAGTATCCTGGCGATGTACATGACGGCCTGCACGATCGGCGCGGAATCGGAGCGGCCGCCAAGATTGCGGATGAAGGATCGGTCGATCTTGATCCGGTCGATCTCGATGTCCTGAAGGTGGCTGAGGCTGGAGTAGCCGGTGCCGAAATCGTCCAGCGCAATCCGGATGCCGGCATCCCGCAACTTGCGCAGATTGGCCTTCGTCGCCGCATCCGCGGTCAGCATTGCCGTTTCCGTGATTTCCAGTTCGAGCCGTTCAGGCGGTACTCCGTGCTGCTTCAGACCGGCGACGATGCGCCTTGCCAGTTGCGGGTCGCTGAGTTGGATCGCCGAAAGATTGACCGCCAGCCTGAAGTCGGGCCAGCGCCGGAGAGCCGTGAGAGCCGCATTGAGGACGAAATCGCCAAGCTCGATAATCAGTCCCGATTCTTCGGCAACGGGCAGAAATCCCGCCGGGCCGAGCAGGCCGAGCCGGGGGTGGTTCCACCGCACCAGCGCCTCGACGCCTGAAATGATCTCGCCCGATATCTGCGGCTGATAGTAGACCTCCAACTGCATTCCCGACCGTAGCGCGTCGCGCAGCTCGGCTTCTATCATCACCCGATTGCGGCGGCCGGCATCCATCTCTTCATGATAGATCCGGTAGCGGCCGCCGCCTTCGCTCTTCGCCACGTTGAGGGCGACATCGCCACGACGCAGCGCTTCCGCCGAACTCCGGACCTCCTCGAGACCTGCCACCACGCCGATCGATACGCCGACCTTTATCTCGACGCCGGACGCCGTGTAGGGCGCTTGCGCGGCGCGAAGGATGCGCCGGCACAGCTTGGAAACCGCATCCTTGGAGCGAACATCCATCAACAGGATCGCAAACCCGTCGCCGCCGAGCCGCGCGACCGTATCCATGGACCGGACGAGCGCCTGAAGGCGGGTGGCGAACTCGCGGATGAGTTCGTCGCCGGTGGGATAGCCATAGGCGTCGTTGACCTGAACGAACCGGTCGAGATTGATGCACAGGAGACAGCCACCGAGGCCGAATGCCTGCGGCTGGGCCATCGCCTTCTCGATCTTGTCCTGCAGGAACACCCTGTTCGGCAGCCCGCTCAGGGAGTCGTGCAAAGCCAGATACTTGCTGTGCGCCTCGGCCTGCCGGTAAGCGGTGATGTCCGTCAGGACCGAGACGATATAGACGGAACCGCCGACTTCGATCGCTCTCTTGTTGGCGACGACGACAAAGATCCGACCGTCGTCGCCGACGAGTCTTGCCTCCCTTGAGACGTCCCCCTTCGTGCCCGGAGAAATCGGGTCGAATCCGCCAAGAATCTCCGCCTGTTCCTTCGGAAAGATTTCGTAGTCGAAGCAGCCGATCAGGTCGGCCTTGGACCGACCGACAAACGTGCAGAACGCGTCGTTTACCAGGACCAGACGATTGTCCTGGTCTGTGACGGACACCGGCGTTGACAGGACGTCGATGACGGCATTGAGCCCTTCGCCGCTCCCGAACGATTCCGCCGCTTCCATCTATTGTCCCGACTGGCTGGATTGGTATCTACAAAAGAAACGTATTTTGGGCCGATGGTACCTGGAAAAAAGGAACGTACGTAACTTAGCGGCAACTTCCTTAACCGGCGACGCAACCCCTTGGCATAAAACCAGTTTATCCGAAAGGCCGCCGCGTTGCCAATCCTGAACTGGCATTTCTCTCGGCCGCCGGAAGGCACCGATGCACCGTGCCGCATGCCGGCCGCGGCCGGACTGAGGCGCCGCGGAACCCCGGCATCCCGCGGCCCGTTGCCCATTCTTTGTGGGATGGTGACGCCGTTACGTGCTTCCGCGCGACCGGGTGTTTGTGGCAGAACTGCCGAAGGGCGCGATCATGGGATGCGCATCGGGGAAGTTCAACAACCGCGGCAAGCACCGACAACATGCCCGGACGCGATACCGGGCCGGGTAATTCCAGAGCCGCAACGACGAGAGGGGAAAATGCAATGAACAGGAGTTTGGGAGCAACGCTTATTGCGGTGGCCGTCGCACTTTCGGCGGCGCCGGCATCCGCGCAGACCGTTGTTCGAGTGGCGAACTGGCTGCCGCCGCAGCACCCGCTGTTCGCCCAGATCATCGTCCCGTGGACCGAACAGGTCGAGGCTGCCACCGAGGGACGGGTCGACATGCAGATCCTCGACGCCCCTCTCGGTCCGCCGCCAGCCCATTTCGATTTCGCGGTCAACGGCGTCGCCGACGTCACCTTCGGCGTTCACAACTACTCTCCCGGCCGCTTCACGGCGACCAAACTGGGCGAGATGGCCTTCCTGTGCGAGAAATCCGCGTACCTGTCGCCGGCGTGGTGGCGGATCCACCAGCAGTACTTCGCCGATCTGAACGAGCACCGCGGCACCAAATTACTGGGCATCTGGACGCACGGGCCGGGACAGCTTTGGACGCGCAACCGTGACGTCACCTCGCTCGACGCAATCAAGGGCGCCAAGATACGCATCGGCGGCGGTTTCGCCCAGGACGTGTCGCAGGCCCTCGAACTTACCCCAATCCAGGCGCCGGTCACCAAGGCATACGAAATCCTCTCGGGCGGTGTTGCGGACGGCATACAGTTCCCCGCTGAATCCGTGACCGCCTTCAAGGTCGACGAGGTCCTCACCCAGGGCCTGATCGTCCCGGGCGGCCTCTATACCGCCTCGATGTTCCTGGTGATGAACCAGGCCAAGTGGGACAGCCTGTCGGCGGAGGACCAGGCGGCCATCGAGAGCGTTTCGGGCGAGGCGCTGGCCAAGCTTGCGGGCAAGGTCTGGGACGAGGCCGACGACAAGGCCTTCGAGAAGATCGAGGCGGCCGGCAAGATCACGCTGGTGACGCCCGACGATGCGGAGATGACCGCGATCAAGGCCGCGCTGAAGCCGTACGAGGAGAAGGTGCTCGCCGACATCACCGCCAAGGGCGTCAACGGGCAGGAAGCCTATGACGCGCTGGTCGCCGAGATCGCCAAGGTGAAGGCAGGCGACTGAGCGGTCGGTCATCGGCGACATGAGCGAACCCGGCGCGACTGCGTCGGACACCGCGGGGCGCTCGCGCGCCCTGCGGCTGGCCGAGTTCGTCCTCGGCGTCATGGTCGCGGTGCTGCTGATCGCGATGATGCTCGTCACCGCGGTCGACGTCTTCGGCCGCTATCTCCTGTCGCGCCCCCTGCCCGGCGCCTTCGAGATCACCGAGATCATGCTGGCGCTGATCATCTTCATCGCCCTGCCGCTCGTCTGCCTGCATGAGGAACATGTCTCGGTAACGCTGATCACGGACCGGCTGCGGCCGCGGTGGCGTCAGATCCATTCGGTCGTGGTGTCGATCTTCAGTGCGGCGGTCCTGTTGTTGATCGCCTGGCGGATTACCGCCCATTCCCTGCAACTGGCCTCCTATGGCGAGGTGACGATATTCCTGCGGTTTCCCAAGGGACCGATCGGCTACACGATCGCGGCCTTTACCGTACTCGCGGCGCTGGCGACCATGATCGTCGCCTGGCACCACCTGAACCGGTTCCGGCGCACCGATGCTTGACTGGATAGTCGGTATCGTCGTCCTGCTCGCGCTGATCGCCGCCGGCGTGCCGATCGCGTTCGCCATGACGGCCGTCGCGTTCGCCGGAATCGTGGCGCTGATCGGCCTCTACCCCGCCTACGCCATCCTCGGCCAGGTCTTCTACGACAACGGCATGAGCTACACCCTGTCGGTGATGCCGCTGTTCGTGCTGATGGGCAATTTCGTGCTCAAGGCGGGCCTCGCCGACGACATGTATGCGGCGGCCAACGCGTGGCTTCGCCACTATCGCGGGGGTCTGGCGATGGCGACCATCGTCGCCTGCGGCGGGTTCTCGTCGGTGTGCGGATCGTCGCTTGCCACGGCAGCGACCATGGCACGCGTCTCGATGCCGTCGATGCGCCGCTTCGGCTATTCCGACAGGCTGGCGACAGGCTCGATCGCGGCCGGCGGTACCCTGGGCATACTGATCCCGCCCTCGATCGTGCTGGTACTCTATGGCGTCATCACGCAGGAGAGCATCGGCAAGCTCTTCCTCGCCGGGATGCTGCCCGGACTCGTCGGCGTACTCGGCTACCTGATCGCCGTCCGCATTTCGCTGCTGATCGAAAAGGAGCACACCGAAAGGCTGGAGCCGCTGCCGATGATGGAGCGGGTGCGGGCGACGAAGGGGGTCATCGGCATCCTCGCGCTGTTCGCCTGCGTGATGGGCGGCATCTATATCGGCGTTTTCACCGCAACGGAGGCTGCCGGTGTCGGAGCGACAGGCGCTTTCCTGCTGGCGCTCCTGCGGCGCAGCCTGACGCTGCGGACGCTGTACGAGGTTCTGATCGAGACGGGACGGATGACGGCAATGCTGTTCTTCGTGCTGTTCGGAGCCCTGCTGTTCTCCAATTTCGTCAACCTCGCGGGGATGCCGGGCGACCTGCGGAACATGATCATGGCGCTCGGTGCCCACCCGACAATGGTGCTGCTGGTCATTCTCGTGATCTACCTGGCGCTCGGTGCGGTGCTGGAATCGATCTCGATGATGCTGCTGACGGTACCGGTGTTCTTTCCCGTCGTGATCGGCCTCGGCGTGGATCCGATCTGGTTCGGCATCTTCGTGGTGGTGGCCATCGAGATCAGCCTGATCACCCCGCCGGTCGGTCTGAACGTGTTCGTCCTCAAATCGATCGTGCCGGATGTGCCGACCGGAGTGATATTCCGCGGAGTGATGCCGTTCATCGCCGTCGACATCGTCCGCATTCTCATGCTCATCGCCGTACCGTCGCTGGCGCTACTGCTTCCCTCAACGATGTAACCGCAAATACAAGAGACTGAAGATGGAAATAGCCGTACTGGGCGGCGGCAACGGATCGCATGCCGCAGCCGTCGATCTCACCGAGCAGGGCCACGCCGTCCGCTTCTGGCGCCGCGACCGGGACGGCGTCGCAGCGCTCAACTCAGCCGGCAACGCGCTGACCCTGAAGGACTTCAGAGGCAGCCGCGAGGTCGCGATTGCCGTCGTCACCGCCGATATCGGCGAAGCTGTCGCCGGCGCCCGTCTGATCGTCTGCCCGGCACCGGCCTTCGCCCAGGCGGACATTGCCCGGGCGATGGCGCCGCACCTTGCCGACGGCCAGGTCGTGTTCCTGCCGCCGGGCACTTTCGGCTCCTATCTCATGGCCCGCACGATCCGCGAGGCGGGCTGCGCGGCCGACGTCGCCTTCGCCGAGACCGGCACGCTGCCCTACCTGACACGCAAGCACGGCCCCCGCGAAATCGCCATCACGGTGCGCGCGACGCGGCTGCCGACCGGCGTCTTCCCGCACCGGCACAAGGACCGGGCGCTGGCCGTGATCGGCGAAGCCTACGGCAGCGTCGAGGATTGCGGTGACGGGCTGTCGGGCGCGCTGATGAATGCCGGGCCGATCATCCATCCGCCGCTGATCGTCATGAATGCCGGCCCGCTCGAACATTTCGATCACTGGGACATCCACAACGAGGGCACGCAGCCCGCCGTCCGCCGCGTCACCAATCGGCTCGATGCCGAACGCGTGGCGGTGCGGGAGGCGCTGGGCTATCGCGCCCCGCATTTCCCGCTGGCCGACCACTACGCGCAGGACGGCGATGAATGGATGTACGGGCGCAAGGGCCACGAACAGCTGGTCGATTCCGGCGACTGGCGCGAGCACATCGTGCTGACCGAACACCGCTATATGCGCGAGGACGTGCAGCAGGGTCTGGCCTTCCTCGTTTCGGTAGCAGACTGGGCCGGGGTGCCGGCACCGACTGCGACGGGGCTGCTGGCGGTCGCCTCGGCGATCTGCGACGACGACTTCCGGACGAACGGACGCACCCTGGAAGGTCTCGGCCTCGCCGATCTCGATCGCACCGCGATGACCACTCTTCTGGAGGAGGGGATCTGATGGAAGCGATCGCAGCCGCCGGCGCAGGGCGCATGGGCCGCGGCATCGCCGTGGTCTTCGCCTATGCGGGACACCCGGTCACGCTGGTGGACTTGAAGACCCGAACGCCGGACGACGCTGCTCGAGTGCGCGGCGAGGCGATGGAGGAGATCGAGCAGACGCTGTCGATGCTGGCGGCGATCGGGATGATGGATGAAGCCGCCGTCGCGCCGATCCTGGCGCGCGTCGCCTTCGCCGCGGCGCCTGAAGCAGCAGACGCATTGGCCGGGGCGGACGTGATCTTCGAAGGCGTGCCCGAGACGAAGGAGGCCAAGGCGGAGGCGTTCGCAGGGCTGTCCGCGATGACCCGCGCCGACGCCATCATCGCCTCGACCACTTCGACGATGCTGGCCGACGAGTTGCAGGGCATGGTGACGCCGCCCGGCCGGTTCCTGAACGCGCACTGGCTCAACCCCGCCTTCCTGGTGCCGCTCGTGGAGGTTTCGCCGGGCGCCGGGACCGATCCGGCCGTGACCGAACGGCTGGTCGGTCTGCTCGAGGGAATCGGCAAGGTTCCGGTGGTCTGCAAGGCGAGCCCGGGCTTCATCGTGCCGCGGCTGCAGGCCCTTGCCATGAACGAAGCCGCGCGCCTCGTCGAGGAAGGCGTGGCAAGCGCGGAAGACATCGACAAGGCGACCAAGTACGGCTTCGGCTTCCGCTTCGCCGTGCTCGGTGTGCTCGAGTTCATCGACTGGGGTGGCGGCGACATTCTCTTTCATGCCGACCGCTACATGTCCGAAGCGCTCGGCACCGATCGCTATGCCGCCCCCAAGGTGATCGAGGACAACATGGCGGCAGGCCATATCGGTCTGAAGACCCGTCGCGGCTTCCTCAACTACGCCGGCATGGACGTATCAGCCTATCAGCGTGAGCGGCTTGGCGCCTTCGCCGCGATGCTGAAGCACCTGGGAGCAGCCAGGCAGCCGGTGCTCTGAGCCGGCGGCGCGGCGCAGCGCGGTTCAGGTCCTGGCGACCGCATGCCGGCGCAGCACCTCCTCGTTGATCTCGATGCCGAGACCCGGTCCCTGCGGGACTGGAAGCAGCCCGTTGTGCGGCATTATCGGATTGACGAGCAGTTCATCGCGGATCGGGCTGTAGGAGTAGTCGTACTCGACCAGCGACGGGTACGGCGACTGGAGCGCGAATGGATCGGCCGGCATCGCGGCGACGTAGTGGATGCCGGCGGCGAGCCCGACGGCCGAACCCCACACGTGCGGTGAGACGCGCGCGCCGTACAGCCGGCAGAGCTGCAGCGCGGTCTGGCCCTCGTCGAAGCCGCCGCCGACGGTCAGATCCGGCATCAGGATGTCCACGGCACCCGTGTCGAGCAGGCGCTTGAACTCGTAGGCCGTCATGTGCGACTCGCCGCTGGCGATCGCCATGATCCTGCGCTCTCCAAGCCGCCTCAGCCCTTCGAAATCCTCCGGCGCCACCGGCTCCTCGATCCAGTGTATGTCGAACGGTTCTATGCGGCGCATGCAGGCATACGCCGTTTCGGCGTTGTAGGCGCCGTTGACGTCGACGAGAAGCGCCGCGTCCGGGCCGATCATCTCGCGGGCAAGGCGCACACGGGCGACATCGTCGGCCAATCCGGCGCCGATCTTGATCTTGTAGGCGGAATAGCCCCTGCCGATGACGCGGTCGAGCTGGTGCTCGAGCTGGTTGTTCGGATCATTGCAGAAATACCCGCCCGAGGCATAGCACGGGACGCCTTCGCTGCCGCCGCCGCCGAGCAGCTTGTAGACCGGCACGCCAAGGAGCTTGCCGGCAAGATCGTAGAGGGCGATGTTGATGCCGCTGACGGCACCGGTGAGCAGGTTCTGGACGCGCAGGGCGTAGCCGGCGCGCACGAGTTCGTGCCAGCCGGCGTTGCGGTCGAAAACGTCCTTGCCGATGAACTTCGGCTTGACCGCCTCGAGATATCCGAGCGTCGCCTTTGGCGCAGCGCCCCACGCCTCTCCCCAGCCGCGCGTGCCGTCATCGGCGATCACCTCGATGAGGACGCTGGCGCGCCGGTCGAAGCGGCTGCGGGCATTTCCGAAAGCGCGATCCTGGCCGACCACGACCTCCAGAACGGTAGCCTTGATATCTGCAATGCGCGGCATGGATCTTCCTCAGTGGAACAGGCCCGGCAGCCAGGACGAGAGGCCGGGAATCAGGATGATGAGCACGATGACGCAGACCTCCGCGACGAAGAACGGAGCAAGCGCCTTCACCAGCCTGGCGATCGAGATGTCGCCGATCTTGCAGGCGACGAACAGGCAGACGCCGACGGGTGGCGTGATCAGCCCCATCGTCAGCGTGAGTATGATCAGCATGGCGAACTGCAGCGGATCGATGCCCATGGCGCGGGCGGCGGGAAACAGCAGCGGCACGAACAGGACGATCGCCGCGCCGGGCTCGAGGAAGCATCCGACCACCAGCAGGCCGGCCATTACCGCGAGCATGAACAGCAGCGGCTGCCCGTCGAACACCTGCACCAGGTTGCCGGCGAACTGGTTGATGCCCGAAAGCGCCAGCACGTAGGACACCACCGTCGCCGCACCGATGATCAGGAACAGGCTTGACGTAGTGCGCGCGCTGATGACGAGCGCCGCCCACAGCTCTTTCAGGTCCAGGTGGCGGAACACGAAATAGCCGAGCAGCATTGCGTAGATCGCCGCGACGCCGCCGGCTTCTGTTGCCGTGAAGGTTCCCGACAGGGTGCCGACGACGATGAAGACCGGCAGTGAGACGACCAGCAGCGTGTCGATCGCCATGCGCGGCACCTCGCGACGCGGGACGTCAATCCGCGAGACCGGAAGTCCGCCATTGCGTCCCTTGAGGAAGATCACCACCGCGACGGCCGCCGCCAGCAGGAACCCGGGCACGACGCCGGCCAGGAACAGGTCGATCACCGACAGGCGGGACACCGCCGCGAAGATGATCATGATGACGGAGGGCGGGATGATCGGTCCGATCATCGACCCGGCGACGGTGACGGCAGCCGCGAACTCCTTGGTGTAGCCTTCCTTCGGCATCCCCTTGATGAAGACCTGGCCGAGCGCCGCGGTATCGGCGATCGCCGTGCCGGATATGCCGGCGAAGATGATCGAGGCCAACGTGTTGGCGTAGGCCGTGCCGCCGCGCAGTCCGCGTGTCAGCAGCTGGGCGAACCGAATCAGCCGGTCCGTGACGCCGCCCCGGTTCATGACCTCGCCGGCGAGAATGTAGAACGGCGCCGACAGCAGGATGAAGCTGTCGATGCCGGTAAACATCCGGGTCGGAACCGAGACGAGTGCAAAGCCCTTGTCGAGGATGCCGACGGCGCCGGCCAGGCCCAGCGCGATCGCGATCGGCACGCCAAGCACCAGCAGGACTGCGAAAGCGATGATCAGATAGATCATGCCGAGCTCCCGCCCTTCGGGCCGCCTTCCTGCCCGGTTGGCTCGAGGTCGCCGGCACCGAGATTGCCGTGCACGCGCTCGGGATCGGCGATGATCAGGCAGATCGCCTTGACCAGCATCAACGCGCCGCCCGCAACGACGCTGAAATAGGGAACGATCATCGGGATCTGGGCGACCGGAGACACCTGCTTCATGTTGCGCACCGCCTGCGGCCAGCCGTAGGCGACGAGGATGAAGCAGAAGAGGGAAATCAGCAGAAGCACGAGAATGCTCTGCAGACGCCTGATCCTGGGCGGCAGGATGCCGCCGAGCAGGTCGATCGACAGTTGTTCGCCGCTATACAGCACGGCGCCGGCGACGATGAACGTCATCCAGGCCACGGAGTATCGCATCGCCTCCTCGGTCCACCCCAGCGGATCGAAGAGGACGTAGCGGAAGAAGACCTGCAGGACGTTCATGACGACGATGCCGAGCATCAGCAGGGCACCGATGCTTTCGGTGATGCGCGTCAGCCAGTCCGCAAGTCTCAGGGCGTTTGCCTGCATGGCCTCCCCCTCCCCGATGAAGGCCGCCCGGCCGGGTCGAAACGCCTTCGGCCGGGCGGATAGCGGCTACTGGCCGTAGACCTGCTTCTCGGATTCGTCGACCTGCGCGAGCACCGCGTCAACGAACTCCTTGCCGAGCTGCTCGTTCACGTACTCCACCACCGGCGGCTGGGCGAGTTCGCGGAAGGCTTCCTTCTCCTCCGGCGTGGTGATGTGGACCTGCAGCCCCTTCTCGTCGCGAATGCGCTCGATGTAATCACGATCGGACGTGACCTTGAACGAATTGGCCACTGCCGCGTAGAGCTGGCCGGCCTCCATGATCACCTGCTGCTGGGCGGGCGTCAGGCCCTGGTAGAACTGATCGTTGATGGTGATGATGGTCATGGAATAGATGTGCTCGGTCGTCGAGAAGAACTTCTGCACATCGGCCATGCCGTTCTCGTAGACGTTCGAGGACGCGTTCTCCTGCCCGTCGACGACACCCTGCTGCAGCGACATCACGAGCTCGGAAAACGAGATCGGCGTCGCGGCCGCCCCGAGCGACTCCATGAAGCGCATGAAGACGGGGCTTTCCATGACCCGCATCTTCAGGCCCTGCATGTCCTCGGGGCCCTTCACCTCGTGCTTGGAGTTGGTGAGGTTGCGGAAGCCGTTCTCACCCCACGCGACCGTCCGCAGGCCGGTCTGCTCCAGCATCTCCTGCTGCATCTGCTTGGCCATCGGAGACCGGGCGAATTCCCAGGCGACGGGGGCGGACTTGAAGAGGTAGGGAATGCCGAAAACCTGCAGTTTGGGATAGAAGCCCGAGACCGCGCCGTCGGCGGCCAGCGCCATGTCGAGCGCCCCCTGCTGGACCATCTCGGTCAGTTCGCGCTCGCCGACGCCCATCGTGGCGAACAGAAGGTCGACCTCGAGCGTGCCGCCGCTCTTGAAGTCGATGTAGTCCTTCATCGCCTTCATGCCGAGCACTTCGGCGGTGTTGGCCTCGGGCACCGAGGTTGCAAACCGGATCTTGGTCTGGGCGTCGGCGCTGGCGAGCGGCAACGCGACGAGCGCCGTGCAGACCGCGGCCGCAGCGATGGTCTTGAAGCTGTATGACATCAGACGTTTCCTCCGTTTGGATCATTTGACCTTGTTGTTGAAGCAGCAGTACATCAGCCCGGGCCGAGAGTGGCGTCCGGAACTGGTGGTCAAGATACGCAATGTCTCCTTTTCTCCGGTTCGGGCTGCTCTTTCAGGCGGTCGGCGAGGCGGACCAGACAGCCCGCATCGCCGAAACCGCCGGCTTTCGTGACGACCCATGTTGAGCGTCCGCAGATCGACGCGCGGGCGACCGGGACGCCGGGCTCGACCTCGGCGACCACCGACATCGTCCGGGTCCCCAGTGCGGCAAGGCAGCGCTCGGCAATATGGCCGCCGCACAGGAACAGTGTGCCGGGCGCCAGCTCTTCGCACCGCCTCGCGGCGGCAGCGGCGATGCGGTCGGCCACAAGCGCCGACGAAGCCAGAACCGTTTCCGGCTCCGGCCTTAACACCTCTATTTCGGCCTGGTCCCGCGGCAGCGCAGCCGTCGGACAATCCGGCCCGACAAGCCTCGTCGCCACGCGCGGATCGCCATCCAGTTCCTGCAGTTGCGCGAGCGTCGCAGCCGCACGCGATCCGACCACGAACAGGCCGGGCGCGGTCATCGTCAAGACTGGGCCGCACCGCGCACCATACAGCTTCGCGGCGAGGGCACCGGCAAGGCCGGCGGCGCCGACGGCGATCGTTCCGGACGCCTCCCGCAGAACGCGTTCGGCGACCTCCATCAGGTCGGCGCCGTCGGCCGAATCGCAGATACGCAAACCGTCGGCAGGTCCCGACGTCTCGAACAAGGGGCGGATCGGACGTCCGTCACCAGCTGGAGACCCAGCCTGCCCCGACAGGACGAGTTCACCCGAACGCACGATGCGGCCCTGGTCGGGAACGGCCGGGCAGACGATCATCCGGTGTCGACGCGCCGCATTCGCGACGGCCCGGGATTCGGGCGCAATGTTTCCGCGCAGGGTCGAATCGATCTTCTTGAACAGGATACGCGGCCGGAGATCGACAATCCGTTCCGTGACGCTTCGGACGATCGAGGCCGCCTGTTCGCCGGGCAGGTCCCGGGTGGCGGCGTTGACAGTGATCACGTCGGCGGAGACATCGATCTCTGCAACCGCCGCCGCCGAGACGGCTGCCTCCACCCGCCGGCCACGCGCGGCGAAGGGAGACGCTGCGTCGAGCGCGCCGGTCAGGTCGTCGGCGATGATCGCCACATCAACCATCCGGCCCCCCTCTGTCCGAGGAAACGGCGACGGTCATCACGTCCACGCCGGCTTCCGCCAGATCGGAGATCACCTCGCCAGAGGCGCCCTGATCGGTGATGACGCGGTCGATCTCGGTGATGCCGCAGATCGTCGCGAAGGCAGGCGCACGGAACTTCGTGCTGTCCACCAGGAGGACCGTCTGCCGGGCACAGGCGATCATCCCCCGCTTCATCCGGGCAACCTCGGGGGAGGTCTCGGTCAGCCTGCCCCCTGCCACCCGATGGGCCCCCAGCAGCGCAAGATCGGCGTGCAAGCTGCCGATATAGTCCTCGCCTGGCTCGCCGGTGAGAGTGTTCGATCCCCGGCGAATGGTGCCGCCGAGCACGATGACACGGATCGACTCCGTCTCCGACAGCGTCCGGGCGATCGCCAGGTCGTTGGTCACGGCGGTGATCGGGATCTGTCGTTCCGCGATCACCGCGGCGGCGGCATGCACGGTGGAACTCGAGTCGAAAATGACGCTCTGCCCGGGCCTCACCAACTCGGCGGCCGCCGCTCCGATAGCCCGCTTTTCGTTCGCGGCAGTGTGGGCGGAAATCGCGGCCTCGGGCTCGAAAGTCGAGCGCGGGTAGGTCGTGAGGGTGGCGCCGCCGTGACTGCGTTCGATGTGGCTGTGCGCCGAAAGCCAATCCAGATCGCGGCGCATCGTCGATTCAGACGCACCGACCGCCTCGCACAGTGCCTGCACGGACGCGGCGCCGTGCTGCCGGAGGTATTCCATGATCACCGCACGTCGCTGGGCAGGGATCACGGCACGCCTCCCTATGCCCGGCGCACGGACAGATCGATCGCGAAATCGATCGCCTCGATCATGCTGTCCGCATTGGCAACGCCCTTGCCGGCAATGTCGAAGGCGGTGCCGTGATCGACGGAGGTGCGGACGATGGGCAGGCCGAGCGTGATATTGACGCCGCTGACCGATTGATACGCGCCCGTCTCCGGATCTATCGCGAAGCCCATCAGCTTCACCGGGATGTGGCCCTGGTCGTGATACATGGCGACCACCGCATCGTACTGTCCCGCCCGCAGCTTGACGAAGACCGTGTCGCCCGGGACCGGGCCCTGCACGTCGTGCCCCTCGGACCTGAACGACCTGATCACCGGCGCCGACACGTCGATGTCCTGGCGGCCGAAGATGCCGCCGTCGCCCGCGTGGGGATTCAGGGCCGCTATGCCGATACGGGGCGAGGCGATTCCGAGACGCTCGAGCGTTTCGATCGTCAGTTCGATGATCCGGCGGAGCCGCTCCGGCGTCAGCCGCGCCGTTACCTCCTGCAGCGGAATATGGGTGGTGAGATGGCTGACGCGCATCGCCCCGTGCGCCAGCATCATGAAGGAATCCCGGCTGCCGGTCAGATCCGCCAGCAGTTCGGTGTGCCCGCCGTAGTGGTGTCCGGCCAGATTGAGCCCTTCCTTGTTGAGAGGCGACGTGACGATCGCGTCCGCCTGCCCGTTCAGACATAAGCCGACGGCGCGTTCGATTGCCTGATATGCCAGCCGGCCGGCATCGGCGCTGACCCGGCCGGGCGCGGGCGGCGTCTCGCCTGCTCCGATCGATACGAGTTCGATGGCGCCGGTGTCGCTGGGTTCATCGACTGCGGGGATGTGCCAGGGCAGTTCGAGGCTTCGCGAATACATCTCGAAGCACCTGGCAGCGCCAACCACGCGAACGGACAATTTTCCGCGTTCAATGCGCGGCCGCAGCCTTTCGACCGCCTTCATCACGATCTCGGGCCCGATACCGGCCGGATCTCCCATCGTGACGGCAATGCGGGGGGTATTTGCGGATCGGTCGCTCATGGGGCTCCAGTGTGCGAAAACATCAATCGGCCGGGAGTGTCGAGCCGCGCCTTCAGGATCGTCCCGGTTTCCGATTCGGTTATGTAGAGGTCGCGGCGCTCGGGACCGCCATAGGCCATGTTGGTGGTGTGGCGCCCGGCCGAGGAGCGGATGCGACGGATCGGTTCGCCCTGCGCCGAGAACAGCCAGACCGAGCCGATTCCGATATGGGCGACGGCAAGATTGCCCGCCTCGTCCAGGGCCAGACCATCCGGACCGCCGCCGCCCGACATCTGGATGAAGGTGCCCACCTTGGCCACGGTTCCGTCGGCTAGGAACGGCAGGCGCCAGACGGCGTTCGCACGCGTCACGGCGACGTAGAGCGCGTCTTCCGCAAGGCTCAGGACCAGCCCGTTGGGACTCGGCACATTGTCGACAAGGCAATCGACGCGCCCGTCCGGCCGCAGCCGGAACACGCGGCCGGTCGGGTCTTGCCAGCCGGTCAGCCCCTGATCGGTGAAGTAGAGATTGCCGGCTGAATCGAAGACGAGGTCGTTCACCGCCTTCAGCCTCTCCAGGCGGACACGCTCGAGCACCGGCGTCACCTTGCCGGTGTCCGGATCGACGGTGACGATGCCATGGCGATAGTCGGCCACGAAGATCCGCCCGTCGCGGTGGATCTTCAGGCCGTTGGGCTCGCCGTGATAGTCCGCCACCACGTGCCACTCGCCCCCCGGCGTGATGCGGAAGACGCGGCCGAAGGCGATGTCGACGCACCACAGGTTGCCGTCACGATCGAAGGACGGGCCTTCGAGAAGCGAGTGCGGCGGCTGTGCGCCCGGCTGCCCGTCGCGCCACTCGGACGGGTGGCCGTCGCGCCGCAATTCGTCGGGCAGCCTGGTGAAGACCTCGGTCGTTGTCTCGGGCGGCGGAGCGTACAAGGCTAGCCTCTCCCCGTTTCGGCTTCAGTCGATCGTCGGTTCTTCAATTGTGCATCAGCTCCGGTAGGTACAGGGCAAGGTCCGGCCAGGCGTAGAGCAGGAAGCAGAGCCCCAGGATGATGGCGGCGTAGGGCAGCGACGAGCGTCCGATCACCGACATGGGCGTCTTCGGCGAGATCGACTGGACTGCGAAGAGATTCAATCCCATCGGCGGCGTCAGCGCGCCGAGTTCGATCAGGACGATGATGACTACGCCAAGCCAGACGCCCGGAAACCCCAGCCCGCTCAGGGCGGGATAGAGAACCGGCACCGTGAGCAGCATGATCGACAGGCCATCGATGAACATGCCGAGGACGATGTAGAGGCAGACGATCGCCAGAAACATGACGAACGGCGCCAGGTTCAGGTCGGTCAGGTAGTTGGAGATGCCGCGGCCGATCCCGGCCTGGACGACGGCAAAGCTGAGGAACTGGGCGTTGATCGTGATGAACAATACGACGCAGCTGGTGATCACGGCGTTCTTCAAAGACTGGCCGAGCGCGTCGAGGCTGAAATCGCGATAGACGAGCGCGATCAGGATCGCCACCGCGCAGCCGAATCCGGCGGCTTCGGTCGGCGTGACGAGGCCCCAGTACATTCCCCCCAGCACCGCCGCGATGAGCAGCACGACGGGCAGTGTATCGGCGAGGCTCCCGAGCAAAGAAGCGTCGCCGACCGCGGCGCTCCCCGATGGCGCCAGCGAGCGGTTGAAGAAGACGCGAAACGATACGTAGCAGGCGAACGCGACCGTCAGCACGATCCCGGGCAGGATGCCGGCCGCGAACATCGCCAGGACAGATTCCTGGGTGACCGAGGCGTAGACGATCATCGGGATGCTCGGCGGGATCAGGATGCCGAGACAGCCGCCGCCGGTCAGAGTGCCGAGCGTCAGACCGTCGGAATATCCGCGCGAGCGCATTTCCGGCAGCGCGACGGTTCCCATGGTCATGGTCGTCGCGACGGTCGACCCGGACAACGCGGAAAAGACCGCGCACCCCAAGATGTTGGTGTGGGCGAGCCCGCCCGGGATTCGCCCGAAAATGCGCGATACGCCGGCATAGAAGCGGCCTGACACGCCGCTGCGCAGTATGATCTCGCCCATCAGGACGAAGAGCGGAATGGAAACCAGCGTGAAGCTGGTCGAGGTGTTCCAGACGATGTCGCCGAGGCTGATCCAGAGCCTGGTGCCGGAGACCATGGTGATGCCGAGGATGCCGACGATGCCGATGACCGTGCCGATGAGGACGCCGCCGAGCAGGCAGCCAGCCATCACCAGGCCGTAGACCAGCAGCGCGATCTCCCAGCTCATCGCGGCCCCTCGTCGGCAGGGTTTCCGGAAGTCGCGGCCATCAGACTCGACAGGAACTCCTCGAGAAACGAGAAGCCGAGCAAGGCGAACCCGAGGGGAAGCGCGACCTGCGGGATCGCCAGCGGCGTCTCCGACGCGAACGCCGACGTGGCGGAGAACCTCACGCTGAGCGACAAGGTGAACCAGGTGCCGTAGCCGGCGACCACGCACAGAATGACGCCGAGTGCCGCACCGAAGGCGCGGAAAGCCGCTGCCGGGCGTTGCGAAAGCGCCGACGTGACCACCGAGACATTCAGGAAACTGCCGTGCCGGTGCGCGTACAGGAACCCGCACATCAGGATCCACGCGAACGCATAGCCGCTGTATTCATCGGCGATCAGCGTCGACCTGTTCAGAAAGTAGCGGGAGACGACCTCGACATTGATCAGAACGAGCACCAGCGCCAGCGCCACGACGCTAACCCAGAGCAGAACAACGCTCAGGCGGTCGAGCAGTCTGCCGAACATGGCAATCGGTCTCACGGGGGCCGACCTGCAGGATTGCCGGGGGCGGGCGTAACGCGCCCGCGCCCCGGCGGATGACTCAACGAACGGGCCGCGCCGTTCGGCTCACTTGCTGCACGCGTTCGAAACGGTCTTCAGCAGTTCGGCGGCCAACGGACCGTTCTCCTCCGCCCAGGCATTCCACATGGGCTTCGTCACGTCCCGCGCCGTCTGAATGTCGCTTTCGGAAGGATCGATCAGCTCCATGCCTTCCTCTTCGAGCTTGCTGCCGGCCTCGACGGCTGCCGTCTCGATCGCCTCGCGGAACTGGAGCTGCCAGTTCTGCACCGTGTCGTCTAGGGCGGCACGGACATCGTCGGGCAACTTGGCGTACTGCTCCTCGTTCACGGCGATGACCTGGTTGGTCATGGTGAAATTCAGCATGTAGCCATAGTCGAGAACCTCGTAGAACTTCCAGTCATAGGCGGGGATCGCCGCCGTGACGGCACCATCGACGACGCCGCGCTGCAGTGCCGGAATGACCTCGGCCGGCGTGATCGCCACGCCGCTGGCCCCCAGCAGGTCAAGCATCTCGACCTGGGTCTTGTTCCAGGTGCGGATCTTGCGGCCCTTCAACTCCTCGATCTTGCCGATGTCCTCGGTCAGCCAGATCTCCTGCGGAGGCATGGTCCACGCGGTAAGGCCGCGGACCCCGAACTTCTCCTGAAGCCGGCCATCGATGATCGGCAGCGCCTCGTCCGCGGCGGCGTAGAACTGATCCATCGACGTGCAGATGAACGGCAGCACGAAGACGTTCAGCTCCGGTACCTCGCCGGCCACGGGTCCGATGGCCAGGTCGGCCATCTCGACCTGATTGGTCGCAACGATCCTGAGCACGTCGGAGTTCTTGTAGGGCAGCTCACCTGCCGCATAGACGTCAATCTTCAACTTGCCGCCGGTCGCCTTCTCGACGTCCTCGGCAAAGGCCCGATAGAGCTGAGTCGGCTTGTCGTTGACGGTGAACGGCGTGAAGAGCTTCCAGTTGAAATCGGCGGCATGTGCAATGCCCCCGCCGAGGCCCGCGCCCGTCAACAGCACGGTCGACGCCAGCCCCACCACCCCGAATTCGTGAATCAGGTTCATTGATCTTCCCTCCCATCCTTATTGGCGCGAGACAGTAGGTTTTCGATCAATTTCTGTCAACTACGGTCATAATCGCTCGATTTCACCCAGTCGCTGATTCCTGGATGGCTACGGGGGAACCTCCAAACGATCGGTCCGGAACGTGAGCGTACAACCCTGGTGAGAAAACCCTGGCTTCGTGCTGATGCTCGAGGCCGCGACCGGTCAGCAACGCACGCAGCCGGGCAGCATCGTCAGCGAAGGGGCACGGCCGTCGCCGTTCCCGGAGACTAGCTCACGGCCGCGGACGCGAATCGCGTCCTGGAGAATGCGGAGATGTCGAATTCGGGCGCGGTGCCGGCCAGTGCATCCGCCATCAGATGGCCGCAAAAGGCACCGGCGAGATTGCCCGAGAAATGCCCCGCATTGATGGCGAGGCCGTCAACACCGCACCGCACATCCATCGCCGGCAGGGTATCGGGCGTCTGCGCCACCACCCCGGCCCAATGAGCTTGCAGCGGCAGGCCGGCAAGCGCGGGGAAGTTCCGGCACATGATCGAGAACGCCATCGCCTGCCCGGCGACGGTCGCCTGGTCGGAAGTACTGCCGACCTGGTAGGCGCAGCCGAACTTCAGCGTCCCGTCGGCGGCGGTGGCGATCTGCTCGGTGAAGCCGAGTTCGGGACTGAGCCGCTCGGTGGGATCGCGCGGCAGGCTGTCGGGATCGACGCCGGCCGGCGTGAAGAACCGGAACAGCGATTGGCCAGCAACGACCGGCCCGAGCCGGAACGGCGCAGGACCGGCGGACGCCGCCTCGAACCGGGTCGGGCGAAAGTCGATCGCAAGGCCGAGCGGCGCCAGCAGTTCGTTCGACCACGGCCCCGCGGCGACCACGACGATGCCGGCGGATACGGTTTCGCCGCCTTCGAGCACCACGCCGCTGCATGTCGAGCCGGCCGCGTCGAGACGGCTGACGCGCGCCGGCGCGAGAATGTCGCCGCCGTTGCTGCCGAACTCGTCGGCCATCAGCGCAACGAGGCGCGCGGTGTCCTGGTGGGCGTCGAGCGGATTCCACACCGCGCCCGACACGTCCGGGCCGATTTGCGGGCACAGGTCCAGCAGGGCGGTCCGATCGACCAGCTCGACGGGAAGACCCGCCGCGTTGCGGTCGGCAACGAAGGCGCGCGCCACGGCCGCCATCGCCTCGTCGCGATAGAGGATCAGGCCGCCGCTGTCGCGGAACCCGAAGTCCGGGAACTGCGCGGCCACCCGTCCCGCGTAGTCGCGGGCCGCAAGGGAGAACCGCATGGCAAGGCCCGGGGCCTTGGTCTGCAGCCACAGAAAGCCCGGGTTGCGGCCGGACGCGCCCCAGCCCGGGTGACGGGCGTCGAGCAGCGCGACCGACATGCCGTGGCGGCGCAGACAGGTGGCCGTCGCGGTCCCGGCGATGCCGGCGCCGACGACAACGGCGTCGTAGGTTCTGGCCGCCACCCTGGCCCCCTATCCGGCTTGCCGGACGACCGGATTGCGCAGCGTCCCGATCCCGGAAATCTCGATCTCGACGACATCGCCGTCCAGCAGGTTCGGCGACGTCCCCTCCGTCCCCATCCAGACGACGTCGCCGGGATACAGCGTGAGGTACCGGGTCATCCGCACCAGATAGTCGACGATGCCGAAGATCATGTCGTTGGTCGCGAAGCGGATCTGCTCCTCGCCGTTGAGCCGGACGACGGTCTCCAGGTCATCGAGGACGACGTCGGTCTCGATCCAGGGGCCCATCGGCTTGAAGGTGTCGGTGTTCTTGGCACGCCAGAACGTGCTGTCGGTCTTCTGCCAGGTCCGCTCGCTGACATCGTTGCCGATCGTGTAGCCGAACACCGCCGACAGGGCATTGTCGCGGTCGAGGTTCTTCGCCTTGCGGCCGATCACGACCACGATCTCGCCCTCGTAGTTCACCTTGTCGGTGGCGTCGGGGGGAACGATGATCGGTTCCTCGTGGGCGATCAACGCGTTGGTCGCGCGGTAGCCGATATTCGCTTCCTTGGGAGCGGGACGGTCGGGGCTCGCCAGCCCCGCGGAGGCAGCATGGGCCTGGTAGTTGAATCCTGCCGCATAGAAGGTGCGCGGAAACACCGGCACGTCCAGCCGGACGTCGGCGAGATCGAGGCACCGGTCCTCGATCTCGTAGTCGGAGAACATGTCGCCGCGCACGGGGCGCACCGTCGAGCCTTCAAGGATGGCCGTGCGGACCGCCCCGTCGTCGTGAAAACGTATCCATCGCATTCGCCGGTTCTCCTCGGGCCAGCGCCGGTGCCGCGACCGGTCGCCGGCGGCTAGTGGTTGACGAGCTTCAGGTACTGGAATTCGCGAAGACCTTCCATCCCGCCTTCGTATCCGTACCCGCTGTCGTCGATGCCGCAGTTCGGCGCATCTGCGGCGATCCCCTTCAGCCGGTTGAAGCTGACGCTGCCTACTGCGAGGCCGGCCGTCGCCTGCGCCCTGCGGTCGCGCGAGGCGGTGAACACATAGGATGCCAAGCCGTAGTCGGTGGTGTTGGCCTGGCGTATGGCATCGTCGAAATCCTCGAATCGCGACACCGCGAGAACCGGGCCGAAGGGCTCCTCGCGCAGGATGCGGGCGTCCGCGGGGACATCGGTCAGGATCGTCGGCGGCCAAAAGAAGCCCGGTCCGGCGGGTTCTGCGCCCCCGATCAGCACGTTCGCGCCGCGATCGACGGCATCGCCGATCAGTGCACGCATCGCCTCGATGCGGCGGGCGTTCGCCATCGGGCCCATGTCCGTTGCCGGGTCGCGGCCGTCGCCGACCCGTATGGCGCCGGCCATCGCGACGAGATGCTCCAGGAACCGCTCGTAGACGGTCGCCTCGACGATGACCCGGCTCGGCGCGTTGCAGCTCTGCCCGGCGCATTCGAACTTGTAGTCGCATATCGCGCGGGCCGCGGCGGGCAGGTCCGTGTCGGCGCAGACGATCACCGGCGAATGTCCGCCCAGTTCCAGCACGCAGCGCTGCAGGTTTGCGGCCGCCAGCGCGGCAAGCTGCTTGCCGACCCGGGTGGAACCGGTGAAGGTGAGCGCCTTCACGGCCGCGGAGGCGACGAGACGCCGGGATATCTCCGGCGGATCGCCGAACAGGAGGTTAACGACACCCGCCGGCGCGCCCGCTTCGTGCAGGACCTCGACGAGATGGCACCCGGCACTCGGTGCCTCTTCCGCCGCCTTGAGGATGACGGTGCAGCCGGCGACCAGCGGCGCGGCGAGCTTGCGGGCATTGAGGACGGCCGGGTAGTTCCAGGGCGTGAACGCGGCGACGACGCCCACCGCGCTGGGAACGAGGGTCCGGCTTCGGTCGAGCGCGACCGGCGCGCACAGGTCTGCCGCGTTGGCGCCGTACCATTGCAACGTCTCGACGGCTCTTGCGTATTCGCCGCGTGCTTCGGCAACGGTCTTGCCCTGTTCCTCGGACAGATCGGCTGCGGCTGCATCGAGCCGTGCGTCGAGCAGGTCGGCGGCATCCAGCAGGATCCGCCCGCGATCGTCGGGTGCGCGCGCCCTCCAGGCGTCGAGAGCCCCGGCTGCGGCGGCAAGCGCATCGTCGATGTCGTCGGGCGCGGCGCAGGCGACCTGCCCGATGCCGCGCTCGGTTGCAGGATCGATCAGGTCCAGGCGGTGCCCGCGCGCGCCCGGCCGCCAGTCGCCGCCCACGAACAACAGGTGATTCCGCGCCATCGCGTCAGCGCTCGCGGATCATGTCGGAGGCCTTCTCGGCGACGACCATCGTTGCGGTGTGCGTGTTGGCGGAGGGTATGCCGGGCATCACCGAGGCGTCGGCGACGCGTAGCGCCCCGACACCATGCACCTTCAGGCGATCGTCGACGACGGCCATCGCGTCGTCGGGCGAGCCCATTCGCGCGGTGCCGACGAGATGGTAGCCGGTGGAGCCGTTTCGCCGGCAGAAGTCGAGCATCTCGTCGTCCGTGTGCACCTTGTCGCCGGGAATGGTCTCGGCTTCCAGATAGGCCGCAAGACCAGGGGAATGCAGGAGGCTGCGGACGAAATTCATGCCTGCGACCATCACCTGCCGGTCGATGGGGTGGGCGAGGTAGTTGGGCTGGATGACCGGGTCGACGCGGACATCCAGCGAGCGTGCGTGGACATGACCACGGCTCAGCGGCCGATGCTGCCAGGCGCCGCCGGTGACGCCCGGGTAGCTGTCGAGCACGTAGTGCTGGCCTTCCTTGTAGCTCCCCGGCGTGAACACGCATTGCAGATCGGGAAGGTCGAGCTCCGGCGAGGACTTGCGGAACAGGTAGATCTGAGACGGCGTGAGGGCGAGGATGCTCGGGCGCTTCGCCGCCCAGCGCAGGATCTGCCCGGCCAGGCGCGGACCTCTGGCGAGCTCGTTGAGCGTCACGACATGAGGCCTCGCCCGCATCACCAGGCGGGCGGAATAGTGATCGATCAGGTTGGCCCCGACGCCGGGGCGATCGGCGACGACATCAGCGCCGATATCCCGCAGCAGGCCGGCGGGGCCGATGCCCGAGATCTGAAGCAGCCGGGCAGTGTTGACGGTTCCGGCGCACAGGATGACCTCCCGCTTCGCCTTGATCGTCTCCTCCGCCTGGACGCCGTCGCGCAGGACGCGCACGCCGGTCGCGCGGGTACCCTCGAAGGTCACGGCAGTGGCCGTCGCGCGGGTCACCAGACGGATCGCGCCGCGCCGCATGGCGGGCTTCAGATAGGCTTTCGCAGTGGTGGAACGCAATCCGCGGTCGATGGTGCGCTGGAAATAGCCGACCCCTTCCTGGTCGCCTGAATTGTAGTCCGGGTTACGAGGCATGCCGGCCTTTACGGCGGCGTCGATGAAGGCCTCCGAGACGGGATGGATCCAGTCCATGTCGGTGACCGGGATAGGGCCGGACCGACCCCGCACGGCCTCGTCGGTGCCCCCGTCGGAACCGCCGCCGATCCGCCGCTCGACGCGCCGGAAATACGGCAGCAGGTCTTCGTAGCCCCAGCCGCGGTTGCCGAGCTGCGCCCAGTGATCGTAGTCGGCCGGTTGGCCGCGGACATAGATCATGCCGTTGATCGCGCCGGACCCGCCGAGCACCCGCCCCTGCACCGTCGCGATTTGGCGGCCAGCGGTTCCCTCGGAGGGTTCGGTGCGGAACTGCCAGGTGACAGAGGGCTCGGAGAGGAGCCGGGTGAAGCCGGCCGGAACATGAATCAGCGGATGACGGTCGGCGGGGCCGGCCTCGACGACGCAGACCGTGGTGCCGGTGTCCTCGGCAAGGCGCGCCGCCAGGATCGAACCGGCCGTCCCCGCGCCGACAACGATGTAGTCGAAGGCCTGCGCCACCGAGATGCCGGCGGGCATCTAGCTGGTCCCGCCGGCTACCATGGCAGTCCCGCCTCGGCCAGTTCGCCGCTGAGCCGGGCGAGGAAGGCCCGGCAGGCATCGATCTCGCTCAGGTCCAGAAATTCGTCCGGCTTGTGAGCCTGGTCTATCGAGCCCGGGCCGCAGACGACGGTGGGAATTCCCGCCTCGCGGCTGAACAGCCCCGCCTCGGTACCGTATGCGACCTTGAGGTGATCGTTGCGGCCAACGAGCCGCTTGATGAAGGTGACCGCGGGATCGCCGGCGTCCGTGGACAGTCCCAACAGTTCGACGACCGGCTCGATCTCGACGGAACTCGTCGGCTCGATGGCGCGCATCCGCGGCAGGACCTCGGCGTCTATCCGCGCCCTCAGCCGGGAGATCACCGTAGCCATGTCGAGTTCGGGAAGAGAGCGGATGTCGAACTTCAGCTCGCATGTTTCCGGCACCACGTTATACGCGGTGCCGCCATGGAGGGCGTTCACCGAGATCGTCGAGTGCGGGATCTCGTACCCGTCCTCGCGCGGGCCGGTGGTGGCCTGCTCGCGCGCGAGGTCCCTGATGATCGCAGCGATGTCGGCGGCATACTCCACCGCGTTGACGGCCTTTGGTGCCAGGCTGGAGTGGGCCGAGCGACCATGCACCGTGACCCGGTAGAAGCCGCCGCCCTTGTGGCCGACGACGACCTGCATCGAGGTCGGTTCGCCGACGATGCACAGCGCCGGCCTGACTTCAAAGCCGGCCAGCCGGTCGATCAGGCTGCGGACGCCGGTGCAGCCGAGTTCCTCGTCATAGGAGATGGCGATGTGGACCGGAACCTTCAGGTCAAGCGTCACCAGGGTCGGCACGAATGCGAGCGCGATGCCGACGAAGCCCTTCATGTCGCAGGCGCCGCGGCCGTAGATCCGGTCGTTGTCGATGCGCAGGGCGAAGGGGTCGGCGGTCCAGGCCTGGTCGGCGATCGGGACGACGTCGCTGTGGCCCGACAGCACGACGCCCGGCCGGTCGTCGGGGCCGATGGTCGCCCAGAGGTTGCCCTTGGAGCGGTCCTCGTTCCAGAGGATCTCGCTGTCGACGCCGTGATCCGCCAGGAAGCGGGCGACATAGTCGAGCAGGTCGCGGTTGGGCCGGTCGGAGACGGTGGGGAACGCGATGAGGTCCCGGATCACGGCGATGCAGGCGTCGCGATCGGGTCCGGCCGGTCCGGTCATGGCTCGGCCGGCCGGAACACCGGAAGCGGCGGCAGGCCGTCGCGCTCCCGCCAGTCGAGGGTCACGCGGTCGCCGATGGCCGCGTCCCCCGCGATGATGTTGGTCAGGAGCCGCGGCCCCTCGTCGAGGTCGACCAGCGCAACCTCGTAGGGCGGGGTCAGCTCTTCGATCACCGGGACGCGCACCGTGGTCAGCGAGTAGACGGTGCCGGTGCCGGCGACGGCGACCCAGTCCAGCGCGTTGCTTTCGCACTCCAGGCAAAACGGCCGCGGGTAGAACTGATGGGAACCGCAATCGGCGCACTTCTGGACCAGCAGCCGGCGCTCCGCGCAGGCCTTCCAGAAGGTCTCGGTGGTCGGGTCGGCGGCGCCGACGGCGATCAGGTCGGTTGTGTCAGTCACGGGCCAGCACCACTGTCGAGGCGGTCGAGAATGCAAGACCGCCGGTGCCGTGCGCAACCGCAATTTCGGCGCCGTCGACCTGGCGGTCGCCCGCCTCGCCACGCACCTGCCGCACCGCCTCGATGAGCAGCAGGATGCCGAGCGCGCCGGGGTGACAGTAGGACAGTCCGCCGCCCGACGTCATGCTCGGCAGGCTGCCGCCGGGCCGGAGCCGACCGTCGGCGATGAAGTCGCCCGCCTCTCCCTTGCCGCAGAAGCCCAGGTCTTCCAGGTAGAGCAGCACCGCATGGGTGAAGTTGTCGTAAGGTTCGAACACGTCGACGTCGCCGGGCCTGATGCCGGCCATGCCGAAGGCCTCGCGACCCGAGACCACGCCCGGCGTGACGGTCAGGTCGGGGCACTGGGCGACGTTCCACTGAACGTGGCTTTCGCCTGCGCCGAGGATGCGTACAGGCGTCTTTACGGCATCGCGGGCGCGGTCCTTGCGGGCGATGACGATTGCGCCGCCGCCGTCGGTGACGAGGCAGCAGTCGAGCTTGCGCAAAGGATCGCAGATCATCGGCGAAGCCATGACGTCGTCGAGCGAAAGCGGGTCGCGTACCCAGGCCCTTGGATTGAGGGCCGCCCATTGCCGGGCTGCCACGGCGACCTCCGAGAGATGCTCCAGTGTCGCGCCGTATTGATGCATGTAGCGCGCCGCGGACAGGGCGTAGTGGCCGATCGGGAAGTGTATCCCGTAGGGCGCCTCGAACTGGCCGGTCAGCGAGCCGTCGAGACTGTCGGAGGCGCGCTTGCGGTTGCGCCGGCTGCGCTGACGGGAGGCATAGCCGACCAGCGCGACGTCGCAGCGGCCCGCCGCGATCGCCAGCATCGCGTGGTGCACGAAGAACTCGAAGGAGGCCCCGCCCATGTCCGAGGACTCGGCATAGCGCGGCTGGATCCCGAGGTACTCGCCAAGCTGGACCGAGCCCTCCTCGCCCATGTAGTTGGTGAACAGCGCGTCGACGTCGGAGAAACGCAGGCCGGCCTCGCCCAGCGCTTCCTGCGCGGCGACCGCCACCATCGAGAACTCGTTGTGGTCGGGGACCTTGCCGAGGGGCGTCTCCGCGGCGCCGACGATGTAGACCGGCGGCTGCGCCATCAGACGGGCCTCGTACGTGCTGCGCCCGGCCCGAAGACGCGTCCCAGCCCGGCGCCGGAGAATGCAACTTTCGATGGAACCACGGCGCACCCGGAGTCATGCTGGAGACACCGTCGGAGGACCGATTCGCCGCCGGATCCGCACGGGGTCACTGGAGATTTGCGGACGTTCCCCTAATATGAATATGAAGTCAATGTCAAATTTGGAACGCGAACTCGCGAGCCGGCACAATGGCGTCGGCGGCTGTTCCGGCAACATTGAATGTTGGCGGGAACGGTGCGATAGCACGATCTGGAGGGCCTGAAGATGGATGGGCAGGCGGCGGCGCGCGGTGCGGCACGCGGCTCCACACGGGGAGCGAAACACCAGGTCGTGGTCGACGACGGCGAGGGCCGGTATTGCGACTACCTCGCCGGCCGGCTGGAGACGCAGGCGTTCGCCTCCAAGGGCGACCGCACCAAGTTCCGCCTGAAGATCGCCGCCGCCAGGGCGCTCGAGGAGATCGGCTACCAGGCCCTGAAGGTGTCCGACGTATGCGCCTATGCCGACGTGGCGCTCGGAACTTTCTACGTCTATTTCCGCGACAAGAACGACATCGCCATCGAGGTGGTGCTCGAATTCGTCGACCACCTCTACGAACGCGCCAAACAGGTCAGCCGCGGCACCGGCGAGTTCGAGGCGATCTACTACACCAACAGGTTCTTCATCTCGGCCTACAAGGCCAATGCTGGCCTGATGCAGTGCCATGTCCAACTGCAGACGCAGGTGCCGGAGTTCCGCGACCTGTGGCAGCCACGGCATTTCAAGTGGATAGAGAAGCTCGCCCGGTCGATCGCCCGCCGCGGCCGGGTGGAGGAGGACACCCCCGGCTCGCTGCTGCAGATGGCCCGCGCGCTGGAGGGGATGGTCTTCCACTATCTCTACGCCGTCATCATCAACAGGGATCCCGCCTTCACCGACGGCGAGGTGGACGACGACGAGGTGGCGATGATGTTGTCGACGCTGTGGTACCGCGCGGTCTACTGCAAGGATCCGCCGGCAACTTGACGGGCGGCGGGCGCCCGAAGGGCCCCCGACACCACGTGCAGCTCCCGACGCCCCAAAAAATTGATATTGACGTCATATTCAAGATCATTACTATTCTCGTACGGAGCGCCACGCGGGAGAGAATCGGGCGGGCGAAAGAGGCTCCGGAGGGGCCCCGGAAAGGTCCGGGACAGTTGTTCGGCCGGCCCGCGGGGCCGGGCCGCAGCGGGGGAGCATGAATGACGCATCGCCGGCTTGACGGGCGTGTCGCGATCGTAACGGGTGCCGGCCGCGGACTTGGCCGGGCCTATGCGATCGCCCTTGCCGAGCAGGGTGCCGATGTCGTCGTCAACGACCTCGGCGGCGACCTGCAGGGCAACGGGCGCGATCCGGCGCCGGCGCGCGAAGTCGTCGAGGAGATCACCGCGGCCGGCGGGCGGGCCGTCGTCAGCCCTCACGACGTCGCCGACTGGAACGATGCCGCCGCGATGATCGACCAGGCGCTCGAGGCCTTCGGCAGGCTCGATGTCCTCGTCAACAATGCCGGCATCCTGCGCGACCGGCTGTTCGCCAACATGTCCGAAGAGGAATGGGACGCGGTGATCCGGGTCCACCTGAAGGGCCACGCCGCGCCGGCGCGGCATGCCATGGCCTACTGGCGCGCCCGGTCGAAGGACGGCGAAAAGGTCGCCGCCTCGATCGTGCACACGACGTCGCTGGCGGGACTGATCGGCAATTTCGGCCAGGCCAACTACGCCTCGGCGAAGCTCGCCGTCGTCGGCCTCAGCCGCACGCTGGCGATGGAGGGCGCGAAGTACGGCGTCCGCTCCAACGCGGTGTCGCCGTCCGCGCGAACCCGCATCGAGGCGTCGCTGCAGGCACCGCCGCCGGATCAGTTCGACGTCTTCGCGCCGGAGAACGTCGCGCCGCTGATCTGCTGGCTTGCCAGCGCCGACTGTCCCGCTAACGGCCAAGTGTTCCAGGCCTACGGCAACCGGGTCGAGGTGATCGCGCCCAGCGCGGTGGCGGTGGACGTGCGCACGCAGGGCAAATGGAGCGTCGACGAGATCGATGCGGCCATCGGCCGGAAGCTGCCCCGGCTGCCAACGCTCGGCGATTTCGTGGAAGGGCTCTAGCGATGACCGCTGCGATGTCCAGCGCAACTTCAGAACCCGCCGCGATGATCGGCCTGTCGCGCGACTCCGAGGAGTTCCGCACCGACACCCACCGGCTGGCGCAGTTCGCCCGGGCCGTCGACGATGCCAACCCGCGCCACCTCTCCGGTGAGATCGCGCCGCCGGTGTTCGCGCACGTGCCGGTCATGCAGTCGATGGTCGAGGTTCTCGGCCGCATCACGCCGGCCTTCATCCTGCACGGGGAACACGATTTCGTCTTCCATGAGCCGATCGTGCCGGGCCAGCGGCTGTTCTCGGTTTCGACGCTGCAGGGGATCCGCGGCACCCGTGCCGGGACCGTCTTCATCGTGCGCTCCGACACGACGACCCACGACGGGCGGCTGGTGTGCAGCCAGTACAGCGGCTGCCTTCTGCCGGGCGAGCGCCACGAAGACGCCGGCGAACCGGTTCCCGAACGCCCAGCCCCCGAGCGCGGCGCCACGTCCTCCGAACGCTACGCCCTGTCGCCCGATCAGACGCGGCGCTACGCCGACGCCGCCCGCGACTACTCCGCCTACACGATCGATCCGGCGGCGGCGGCGAAGGCCGGCTTTCCGGCGCCGATCGTGCACGGCATGTGCACCCTCGCCTTCGCCTCGCGCGCCATCGTCGACAACCATTGCGGCGGCGACACGCGGCGCCTGAAGCGCTTCGGCTGCCGCTTCACCGGCCCGCTTCTCATGACACCGGGCCAGGAGTTGACGGTGGTCCACTGGAGCGGCGGCGCAACCGGCGTCGGGTTCGAGGCCACGGATTCGGAAGGCACCGCCGTGATCCGCAACGGCTACGCGGAGATCGAGCCATGAGCGCCGTGATCGATGCACTGGCGCCGCGCCGCATGGAACTGGGTTCGACCCGTGTGCCCGATCGTCCGGCCCACTGGGTCAAGCACGAGAACGTTGCCCCGGACTGGAGCGCGGTGCCGCAGCAGACGGTGATCGAGGTCGTCAGTAAGGGCTGCCTGGAAGACCCCGAGCGGCCGGCGATCATCATCGACGGCGGACCGGTGATGACGCGCCGCGAGTTCCTCGACCGGTGCCAGAAATTCGCCGGCTATCTCAGCGGCATCCTCGCTCCCGGCGACCGGGTGGTCGTCATGCTGGACAACCGCCTGGAGTTCATGATCGCGCTGTTCGCGATCATCGCCAACCGCTGCACGCTCGTGTCGATCGCCCCCACCGCGATGGCCTATGACGCCGGCCACATCGTCAGCGACGCGATGCCGACGGCCGCGATAGTCGGCGAAGCGCAGGCGCCGATCATCGAGGCGGTCAGGGACCGGGCGCCGGGGCTCCGGAACATCATCACGGTCGAGGGCGAGGAGCCGAATGGCCTGGCCGCCTACGAGGACGCCGCCGAGCCCCTCGACTTCACGACCGTCGGCTGCCAGCGCGAAGACATCATAACGGTCTATTACACCTCGGGCACCACCGGCGCGCCGAAGGGCTGCATGCTTCACCACGGCTGGTGGCTGCGCGTGATCGACCTCGATCTTCGGATGTTCCGGCGCGGCTGGCAGGACCGGCAGCTCTGCTGCCTTCCGTTCTACTATGCGGATCCGGCCATCCAGCTGCTCACCTCGCTCGCCTCGCGCGGCACGCTGGTGGCGATGCGCCGCTTCTCGGTCTCGCGGTTCTGGGAGGTGGTGACGACCTACGACGCCACCGAGATCCTGTCGATCGCCTCGATTCCCGCGCTGCTGACCAAGGGCGAGAAGAGCCCGGCAGAGCGCGACCACAGGATCCGGCTGGCGATTCACGCCGGCCTGCCGAAGGACCTGCACCACGAACTGCTCGAACGCTACGGGTTTCACTGGCACAACCAGTACGGCAGCACCGAGGGCGGCGTGATGAGCCGGGTGCCGCACCACCTCGCCGACGAACTCGTCGCCACTGGAACCATGGGTGTCGAGCCGCCGGGCGTCACCGTTAGGATCGTCGACGACAATGACGTCGACGTTCCGGTCGGCGTGGCGGGCGAGGCGCTGATCGGTGGACCGGACCTCTATGCCGGCTACCTGAACCGGCCCGAGGTGACGGCCGAGGCGAACCGCGGCGGCTGGTACCATTCCGGCGACGTGGTGCGCCGCGACGAGCGTGGACTGCTCTACTTCGTCGGCCGCAAGAAGGAAATCATCCGCCGCTCCGGCGAGAACATTTCCGCCGCCGAGGTGGAGGGCGTGCTGTGCGCCCACCCGGCCATATTGGAGGCGGCCGTCTTGCCGGTTCCCGACGACCTGCGCGGCGAGGAGGTCAAGGCCTACGTCCAGCTCAGGGCGGGCGAAAGCCCGGAGACGCTGCCGCCGGAAGCGATCCTGGCGCACTGCAAGGCCAATCTCGCCGCCTTCAAGGTGCCGCGCTTCATCGAGTACCGGCTGACCGACTTCGAAAGGACACCGTCCATGCGTGTCCAGAAACAAAGCCTTCTGAAAGAGAAACCGGACCTGCGTACGGGGGCATGGGACAGCGAAACCGGCACAGTGGGGGAATGACCGGCCCCTCACAGGGCGGACCGGCGGCAGCCGACGGCGCGCCGGAGCCCTGCGACCTGCTGATCGTGAACGGCTGCGTCCTGACCATGGACGGCGACCGGACGATCTACCGGGACGGCGCCATCGCGATCCGCGGCAGGGACATCGTTGCGGTCGGCCCCAGACGCGAGATCGAGGCCGCCTGGACGGCGGAGCGGCGCCTAGACGCCCGCGGCGGCACCGTGCATCCCGGCTTCATCGACGGGCACTACCACGCCGGCCTGCACCTGTGCCGCGGCTCGATCACCGACGACCCGAATCCTCCCAAGGAACTGACGGCGGGCGGCAACCTGTTCGCCCGCTGGATCAACGCACTCACCGACGAGGACGAGTACGCCAGCGCCCTGATGGCCTCCAGCGAACTGGTGCTGAACGGCTACACCGGCTTCGTCGACGCCGCGACAAGCTTTTCGCCCGACGCGATCGTCGCCGGCGCCGAGGCGGTCGGCATCCGCAGCTCGGTTTCGGACTGCATGCTTTGGGACCTGGTCGGCGGCGAGCCGATGGCGGCCGAAGTGCCCCGGGCGCCCTGCGACGGCGAACGCTGCCGCAGGGAAATGGGCGGCCAGCTCCATCGCAACGCCGACCCCGACGCGCTGGCGCGCGGGCACGTCGCGCTCTACGGAGCCGGCAGCGCTACCGAGGAACTGATGCGCGAGGCGAAAACGCTGGCAGACCGCGAGGGCGTCGTCTTTCACCAGCACCAGAGCATCGTTCCGGAAGATGCCGCCTACGACCGGGAGCGCTTCGGCGGCCCGCCGCTCGTACGCATGCTGGAGCGCGGCCTGATCGGCGAGAACAGCGTCTTCACGCACATGAACATCCTTGACCCGGCCGAGGTCGACGCCGTCGCCGAGAGCGGCATGGCACTGGTCTGGCACCCCGGCAACCTCATGTACTATTCGATCTCGCAATCGGCGAAGAGCGCGTTCCCGACGCTGTACCGGCGCGGCACCTCGGTCGCATTCGGCACCGACATCGCCAAGGCCTGGGCATTCGGCGACCTCGGCTTCATTGCCTATCTCGTCAGCCGGGAATGGAACGACTACCTGCCGAGCGAGGCGATCCTGGAGATGTTCACGCTCGGCGGGGCGCAGGCCATCGGCATGGCCGACCGGCTGGGCGCAATTGCGCCGGGACGGCGGGCCGATATCGTCATCCGCACCAGCGAGCTGCCCGACGCACAGCCCAATATGGACGTGGTGCGGCAGCTGATGCAGATCTCGCGCACCAAAGGCGTCCACACGGTGCTGTGCAACGGCGAAGTGGTGGTGCGCGGCGGCCGGCTGGTGCGAACTGACGAATCCGAGATCTACGCGATCGCACGACGGTCGGCGGAACGAATGGCCGAACGCGCCGGCACGATGCCGATCGTGCGCTGGCCGACGGTCGACTGACGCGATGGCAGCGCTGACACCAGCCAGTGACCGGCGAGGCCTGAGCCCATGACCGAAGTGCGGTTCACCGGCGTGACCAAGGCATACGGGTCGATCAAGGCGATCGACGACGTGACGGTGTCGGTCCGCTCCGGCGAATTCGCGACCGTGCTCGGGCCGAGCGGATCCGGCAAGACGACGATGCTGTCGCTGATTGCAGGCATCTCGCGGCCGACATCTGGCCGGATCGATCTCGGCGACCGGGAGATCACCAACGTTCCCGCGGCAAACCGCAACGTCGGGCTGGTGTTTCAGAGCTACGCGCTGTTTCCGCACATGTCGATCTTCGACAACGTCGCGTTCCCGCTTCGCGTCCGCAGGATCGGCGCGGCGCGGCTGCGCGACATGGTGATGGACGCGCTGCGGCTGGTGCGCCTCGACGGGCTCGAAAAACGGCGGCCGCACCAGCTCTCCGGGGGACAGCAGCAGCGCGTCGCCCTCGCCCGGGCGATCGTCTTCGAACCCGAGATCCTGCTGCTCGACGAGCCGCTCGCCGCCCTCGACCGCAAGCTTCGCGAGGAGGTGCGCTTCGAGATCCGCGCGCTGCAGCGCAAGCTCGGCATCACCACCATCATGGTCACTCATGACCAGGAGGAGGCGCTGTCGCTGTCGGACCGGGTCGTGCTGCTGTCCTGGGGCCGGGTCGTCCAGGTCGGCACCCCGGAGGAGATCTACCACCGGCCGCGGACGCGCTTCGCGGCCGATTTTCTCGGCATCGCGAACTTCGTCGACGGCACCTACGCCGACGGCCACATCACCGATGCGACCGGACAGCGGTTCGCCTGCGGACCGCGCGAGGAGCGCGACGGCGAGACCGTCTGCGCCATGCTGCGGCCGGAGGACATCCGCATCGGCCTCGAAGGCGGCTTTCTCAAGGGCGTCATCTGCGACGTGGTCTTCCTCGGCGAGCTGGTGCGCTACGTCATCGAACTGCCGGGCGGCCGGCGGCTCACGGCCAACACCTCCGGCGCCTTCGGCCTGCACGAGACAGGCGCCGAAGTGATGCTGTCCTGGACTCCCGAACGGATCTGGATCGTACCAGACGGCGCGGCGGACGCCTGAGGCGAGAAATGCCGCCGTGGCAGAGCGGCGGTCGCAAGGAACACTCTGCCGAATAAGAAAGGAAGGTGCTCCAATGAAGATACGAACAGGCAAGGCGGTGCTGCTGTTTGCCGCGTCAGTGGCCGTGGCCGCCTGGGCCGGCAGCGCCCAGGCCGAAGGCGAACTCCACGTCATGAACTCCGGCGGCGAATATGGCGATGCGCTCGACAAGTGCGTGAACGAGCCGCTGCTCGCCGACGAGGGCATCAAGGTGATCACGGAATCGCCTGGCGGCTTCGCCAAGCTGCAGGCACAGGCGAAATCGGGCGTGATCACCAACACGACGACCGACGGCTCGACCGGCGACCTCTACCGGATGATCGCCGCCGACCTGATCGAGCCGATCGACTGGACGAAGCTGGACCCCGAGCCGATGTTCGACGAGGCCAGGAACGAACACGGCTTCGGCGCGCAGTACTACTCGACGATCATGGCCTGGCGGTCCGACGCCAAGGCGCCCAAGGACTTCGCCGAGTTCTTCGACACCGAGAACTTTCCCGGCCGCCGTGCGCTGCCCGACTACCCCGAGTTCGTGCTGGCGTTTGCCGCGATGGGCGGCGGCATGACTGCCGACGAGGTCGCCGAGGGGATCGACCTCGACAAGGCCTTCGAGACGCTCGAGCGGATCAAGGGCGACACGATCTGGTGGCAGTCCGGCGCGCAGCCCGCCCAGCTCCTGAAGGACAACGAGGCGCAGTACGCGATCGCGTGGTCGGGACGCGTGATCGACCAGGAAGGCGTTGAGCACAGCTTCAACGACGGCATGCTCGACATCTCGTGGTGGGTGGTGGCCAAGGGCATCACCGACGAGGAGCGCGACATGCTGTACAAGTGGATGGCGGCGCAATCGAACGCCGAAAAGCAGGCCTGCCTCGTCGAGGCGATCCCGTACCCGGGGCCGAGCCCCGACCTGGCCAGCCTCGTATCGGAGGATGTCGCGAAGAACTTTCCGACCTATCCTGCCAACAAGGACGTGCAGTGGCTGATCAACGGCCAGTGGTGGCATGACAACGCTGCCGAAGTGGAGCGTCGCTGGAACGACTTCAAGCTGAACCAGTAGTCGTCGGCGGCTGAGCGAATGCAGGGCCGATGAGAGTTGAGGCGACATCGACGCAGGACGCCGCGGCACGGGTTGCCGCGGCGTCCTCGCGTCCGCGCCGCGCGGAGCGGCGCTGGGAGCTGCTGGTGCTCCTCATGCCGATGCTGCTGCTCGCGCTGTTCGTTTTCGACCTGCCGATCCTGAACACCGCCTACTGGAGCATCACCGATCCCGCGACCGGGGGGATCACATGGCGGCGCTTCGGCGACTTCCTGGCCACGAGTTCCTACGGGCGGGTGATCTGGCGGACGTTTCTGATCTCCCTGGAGGTCACCCTGATCTGCGTCGTCCTCGGCTATCCGCTGGCCTACTGGGCGACGAAACTCGGGCCACGCGGACGGATGGTGGTCCTCGGCCTGGTGGTGACGACGTTCTGGGTGTCGATCCTGGTCAGGACATACGCCTGGATCGTCATCCTTGGCAGCGCCGGGCTGGTGAACCGAAGCCTGCAGTGGGCAGGCCTCATCGAGACACCGATCGCGTTCCTCTACAACGAACTCGGCATACTGATCGGCATGGCGAACGTGCTGCTGCCGTTCCTGATACTGCCGGTGTTCGCGATGATGATGAGCGTCGACAAGCGCCTGCTGCAGGTTGCCGAAACGCTCGGCGCGAGCCGCATGCGGATCTTCTGGACGGTGTTCTTTCCGCTCACCGTCCCGACGCTCGCCGCTTCGGCGATCCTCGTCTTCATACTGAGCCTCGGCTTCTACATCACGCCTGCCGTGCTTGGCGGCGGCCGGGTACCGATGATCGCCAACATGATGGACCTGCTGATCAACCGGTTCGCGCGCTGGGAGATGGCAGCCGTCGTCTCTGTGGTGCTGATGGCGATCACCCTGTCGCTCTATGCCGTCTACCAGGCCCTGCGGGAGCGGCGGCAATGAACCCGCTCCGGCACCTCGCGCGTTCCTGGCTTCCCGTATACGGCCTCCTGGTGCTGACCTTCCTGTTCCTGCCGGTGCTGATCGTCGCGCCGATGTCGTTCTCGGACGCCAAGTCGCTGGAGTTTCCGCCGCCCGGCTTCTCGCTGCGCTGGTACCAGTCGCTGTTCGGGACGTCGGTCTGGGTGGATGCCGGCATCAACTCGCTCGTGCTTGCCACCCTGTCGAGCAGCATCGCCCTGATCTGCGGCACGCTGGCGGCCTACGTGCTGGTACGCGGCCGCTTCTTCGGCCGGCGGCTGCTGGAGGCCAATTTCGTGGCGCCGATGATCGTCCCGGGCATCATCACCGCCGTGGCGCTCTACATCTTCTTTGCCCGCATCGGCCTGCTCGGAACCTTTCCCGGTCTGGTGCTGGGCCACACGATCCTGGCCGTGCCCTACGTGGTCCTGCTGATGCAGGCGGCCATCCGCGGCTTCGACATCCGCATCGAGCAGGTCGCCGCCACGCTCGGTGCCTCGCAGTTCCGGATCCTGACGAACGTGGTCCTGCCCAACCTGTGGCCGAGCGCCGCGGCCGCCTGGATATTCTCGTTCGTGCTGAGCTTCGACGAGGTGGTGGTGACGCTGTTCATCTCCGGCGCACACCTGACCGTCCCCAAGCGCATGTTCAACGAACTGATCATCCAGGTGAATCCGACCATCACGGCGGTGGCGACGCTGCTGATCGCGTTCAACCTGCTGGCGCTCGTGATCCTGCTCGTGGTCGCGCGGCGCGGTCGGCTCTTCGAGCAGGCTGCGTGATGCCCAGGGTCGGAGAGATCCTGGGGACCTGGGACTGCCGTGTCGAGGCTGGCAAGCTCCGCGAGTTCGCCCGCGCCGTCGGCGACACGTCATGGCGGGACGACACGGTCACCGCACCGCCGACCTTCACCGTCGCCTGTTCCGCCGAGTTCGTCGAGAGGCTGGTGACGGAGATCCTGCCGGTCGACCGGTCGCGAACGGTGCATGGCTCGCAGAGCTACGAGTATCTCGCACCGATCCGCGCCGGAGACAGGCTGCATGGCGAGGCGAGGCTGCTGTCCGACGAGATCAAGACGGGGCGACGCGGCGGCACGATGCGCGTCATCCGGGTCGCCATCGAGTACCGCAACGCCGACACCAGCGCGCCGGTCTGCCGCGAAATCATGACCACGATCGAGACGGAGGCGGCGGGGCGATGAACGCCAGCGACCTCGAGCCCGTCGAGTTCGCCGCGCTGACGCGGACGGACTTCGTACGCTACGCGGGGGCCTCCGGCGATTTCAACCCGCTCCACCACGACGCCGAGTTCGCCCGAGAAGCAGGCCTTCCCGACGTCATGGGACACGGGATGCTGTCGGCGGGGCTGCTGGCGACGGCGCTGACGAGATGGTTCGGGCATGGCGCGATCCGGGCCTATGCGGTGCGTTTCCAGACGCCGGTCTGGCCGGGCGACCGGCTGGTCGCGCACGGCACCATCACCGGCGACACCCGCGACCACGCGGATTGCACCGTTGCGGATGTCGAACTGGTCCTGTCCAGAGCCTCCGGTGACATCGTCATAACCGGCACGGCGCGTGTCTTGCGCGCAGGCGGTCAGGACCGGTCGGAAGATGAGGGAGAACGTACGTGACGGCAGATCCAAGCCCGGTCCGCGCCGCGCGCCAGGAAGATCGGGCCGCCTTCCTGGCAATGTGGGAGGACTTCATTTCTCTCGACCCCGGCGAGCCGGGCAATCGCGCGATGGGGGACGTGAACTGGGCGCGCCTGATCGACCCCGGCCATCCGCTGCGGTGCCTGATCGGCGTGGACGAGGACAACGTGCCGCGCGGCTTCGTGCTCTACCTCGCCCTGCCCTTCACCTGGAGCGCCGGCGACATCTGCTATCTGCAGGACCTCTACGTTCATCCGGATGCCCGCGGAACGGGGCTCGCCCGGGCGATCGTCGACGCGCTGACGGCGATCGGCCGCGAGCAGGGGTGGTACAAGGTCTTCTGGATGACGCAGCACCACAACGTCGCTGCCCAGCGCTTCTACGACAAGTTCGCCGAGCGCAAGGACTACGTCAGGTACGACCTGACGATCGGCACGCCTTGAGACGGCCGTTGTTCACGCCATGCAGCCCGCCAGTTCGCCGGTGCGGGCGCCGTCCCTTTCAACGGTCGGGACAGGACGTCGTGCCCAGCCGCCGTCCGGCGCCTTGCCTGCGGTAACGTCGCAGACGCCGGGCATCACCTGAAGGCGCGCGACGAAGGTCGCAGGATCGAGGTGACCGGCGGTCCGGTAAACGACCTCGATCGACGACAGGTCGGAGTCGATTGAATCCATCACCACGCGGTGCACCTCGAAGCCCATGCGCCGAAGCGTATCGAGCATCCGGGGCATGTGATCGCAGGGCGGCGACGACCGGAAACGGGCAAAATGCATAATGGCCTCCATTTCCCGAAACCATATCCCGGATTGCGGATCATATCCTTTTGAATCTCTTCATTGTATGTCGGATTGGCAGATCACCCTTTTGCATTTCGGTGGAGAGGCAGTATGATCTTTCCTTACTCAAACGGATTGGAGCCGACTATGCCGAAGCCGCCTGACCGGATCGACCGTCGCATTCTCCAGGCGCTGGTCGCCGATGGACGGCTGACCAACAACGAACTGGCGGAGCGGGTCGGGCTCTCGGCCAGCCCCTGCTGGCAGCGGGTGCGCCGCCTGGAGCGTGACGGGTTCATCCAGGGCTACACGGCGGTGCTCGACCAGAGCCTGCTCGGCGCGACGGAAACCGTAATCATCGAAGTCACGCTGGAACGCCACGACGACGAGATCCTCGAGGTCTTCGGCCGCGCCATGGCCGAGATGCCGGAGGTGCTGGAGGTTTATCTGACGACCGGCGAGTACGACTATTTCGTCAAGGTCGCGGTGAACGGGACCGCCGGCTACGAGGCATTCCTGCGCACCAAGCTGTACAAGGTTCCCGGTATACGCCACTCGCGGTCGAGCTTCGCCCTGCGGTGCCTGAAACGGACCCACTCGATCGTGCCCGACGAGGAGTGATGCTCTCCCATCTGACAGGGACGAGTGGACCCATCGCCGTGGGTGCGGGACCGGGATCTGCCGCCAAATTGACGGGCCCGGACGGTATTAGTAAATAACCGGTTAGTGAATCCGGGACGCCGATGGCAAAACGACAACCAGAACAGACCTATGAGCGGATACTGAACGCTGCGGCGTTCGAGTTCGCAGACAAGGGCCTCAGCGGTGCCCGGGTCGACGCCATCGCGGAGCGGGCCGGCGCCAACAAGCGCATGCTCTATCACTATTTCGGCAACAAGGAAGCGCTGTACCTCGTCGTGATGGAGCATGCCTACGAGGCTATCCGCACCGCCGAACAGGAGCTCGAACTGGAAAGTCGCGAGCCAGTCGACGCGATCCGGGAACTGGTGCGGTTCACCTTCAACTATTTCGTCGAGCATCCCGAGTTCATGCGGCTGCTCAACAACGAGAACCTCTACAACGCCCAGTACATCCGGCAGTCGAACAGGATCAAGGCGCTGCACTTTCCGCTGGTCGGCTATATCGGCGAGGTTCTCGAGCGCGGCGAGCGCCAGGGACTGTTCCGCAGCGGCGTGGACCCGGTCCAGCTCTACATCTCGATCGCCGGCATCGGGTACTTCTACCTCTCGAATTCGGCCACGTTGGAGACCATCTTCGACCGCGACCTGCACAGCGAGCAGGCGCTGCAGGTTCGCCTGGACCACATCACGGCGATCATAGTCGACTATCTGACGACGACGTCAGGCGACCGCCGCGACACCTCCGAGGCCAGCCCTCTCCCCGGGATAGCCGCCTCCCCCGCCTGATGACGATACGACTGGTCCGGCCGCAGAAATGGGCTTGACTCGGGTAGTAACCAACCAGTTAGTTATTAGCGTCGTTACCCATCAAAAACGCGGACGCCCTCATGATCCGCAACGGGAGGAAACACATGATCCTGAAATCCATCGTCACCGGCGTGGCGGCGCTTCTGCTCGCCGGCAGCGTCCATGCCCCGGCTCAGGCGCAGTGGCAGCCTGAAAAGCCGCTTCGCATCATCGTTCCGTGGGGCGCCGGCGGCTCGACCGACCAGGTCGTCCGCCTGCTTGCTGCGGACATCGAGGATGCGCTCGGACAGACCGTGGTCGTCGTCAACCAGCCCGGTGGCGCCGGCGCGGTCGGCACCAAGGCCGCCCTCGACGCCGATCACGACGGCTATACCTGGACTGCCGGCGCCGCCAAGGACCTCGGCACCTACGGGGTCACCGGCGCGATCGATACGCACCTGAAGGACTGGAATCTCTACCTGGCCCTGGTGAACTTCACGGTGATGTCGGCCAATCCGGACTCAAAGTTCAAGTCGGTGGAAGACGTCGTCGCGGCGATGAAGGACGATCCGGACAGCGTCACGATCGCAACCGGCGGAATCAACTCGGCAAGCGGCGCCGCGGCCGAAGCGCTGAAGGCGGCGACCGGCGGTGAGTACAAGATGGTCACCTACGACGGCGGCAATCCCGCGGTCATGGCGACGGTCGCCGGCGAATCCCAGATCACCACGCAGCTCATCTCCGAGCAGTTCGAGATGCTGCGCGCCAAGAAGCTGACGCCTCTGGCGGCCTTCACCAACGAAGCCGTGACCCTGGAGGGAATCGGCACGATCCCCTCGATCAAGGATGCGGTGCCGGATGCCAAGGTCGGCCCGGTCTACTTCGGCATCTGGATTCCGAAGGACGGCACCCCGGAGGACGTGATCGCGACGATGGACCAGATCTGGGACGACAAGATCGCCAACTCGCAGAAGCTCAAGGAATACGCGGATTCCAAGGGTCTGTCGCTGAACGTGAAGCACGGCGAGGAAGCCTACGAACAGGCGTTTCCGAGCACGCAGATCAATGCCTGGCAGATCCACGACGGCGGCAAGTCGAAGGTCAGCCCGGACACGATCGGCATCCCGAGGCCCTGACCCGACCTCCAACCGCAGGGGGCCGCGGCGGCGGCGCCCGCCCGGGTCTCCTGCGGGACCGTCTCGCGCGCACATTTTCCATCGGGTAGCATGTGATGGCCACATCGCGGATGCACGCTGCCGATTTCTGGGCATCGATCTGCTTTTTCATCGTCGGCGTCTACATGGCCGTCTCCGGCCTGGGGATGCCCGGCGCCGGCGGCTTCATCGAGGATGGCGGCGAGCCCGGCCGCGTCCCGATACTGCTGGGCGTCGTCATCGCGCTGCTCGCCCTGACGCTGCTGGTGCGTTCGGCTCTCGCGGGGGGCTTCCGGCCGTCGGCGATCCGCACCGAAGATCCCGCCGAGCGCGCGGGTCTGTGGAGATGCGGGGTCACCGCGGCAGGCTGCAGCGTCTATGCCGTTGGCCTGGTCGGGGCCCGGATCGGCGGCTGGCACGTCCCCTATGACGCCGCGACCGCCCTGTTCGTTTTCCTGTTCGTCGTCATCGCCGAATGGCCGCTGGCCACGGAGCACGGCGCCCGCCGCTGGCAGCGGCTCAGCGAACGATGGCCGGGCATTGCGGCCGTGGTCGCAGGAATCGGCGCGCCGTTGCCCGCCGCCTGGCGGCCGCGGGCATGGCTCGTGGTCAATGCCGCGCTGATGGCGGTCATCGTCAGCGCGCTCGTGACGATCGTCTTCGAGCGCTACTTCTTCGTCGCCTTGCCGTGACAGGGGAGCGGGCATGAACGCGATCAGCGCCATCCTCGACTACCTGGCGACGACGCTCGGCTACATCGGATCGGCGATGGCCGGGTTCGGCGAGCCGATCATCCTGCTCTACGTCGTCGGCGGGACCCTGCTGGGCATGTGCATCGGCATGCTGCCGGGCCTGACCGCGACGATGGGCGTCGCCCTTCTGACGACTCTGACCTACCGAATGGACCGCGACGCGGCGCTGATGATCCTGATCTGCCTCTATGTGGGGGCGATCTACGGCGGCAGCCGCAGCGCCATCCTGCTCAACATTCCGGGCACGCCGGCGAACGCCGCGACCACGCTGGACGGCTATCCGCTGGCCAGGATGGGCAAGGCCGGGCCCGCCATGGGCATCGCAACGTCCGGATCCTTCCTCGGCACGCTGATCGGCATGTTCTTCCTGGCCACCATCGCGCCGCTGCTTGCCGACTACGCGCTCAAGTTCCAGACGCACGAGTTCTTCTGGCTCGCGATCTTCGGCATCCTGATCTCGGGCCAGCTGACCGCGCTGGACGATCCGATCAAGGGATGGATCGCCGGCTTCCTGGGGCTCGGCGTGGCGATGATCGGCCAGGAAGGCCTCTACATGACCGACCGCTTCACCTTCGGCTACACGGAGATGCAGGGAGGCATCGCCCTGATCCCGGCGATGGTCGGCGCCTTCGGCTTCTCGGAGGTGATCATGGTGATGTTCAACCGGCGCGCCGAGATCATCAAGGCGACGACGACGCTGCGCGACGTCATCCCCGATCCGCGCGACATCTTCCGCTATCGCCGCACCATCGGGCGGTCCGGCATTCTCGGCACGCTGATCGGGGTCATTCCCGGCGTCGGCGAGGACATCGGCGCCTGGGTCTCCTATGCCGCGGCGCGGCGCGCCTCGAAGGAGAAGGCAAAGTTCGGCAAGGGCTCGGTCGAAGGCCTGATGGCGGCGGAGACCGGCAACAGCGCCGCCCCGCCCGGCGCCCTGATCCCGGTGCTGACGCTCGGCGTGCCCGGCTCGGCGCCGGCCGCCGTGCTGCTGGCCGCCATGGTGCTGCACGGCGTGCGGCCCGGCCCGATGATCATGATCGAGTCGCCCGAGTTCGTGTATCAGGTCGTGGTGATGATGCTGTTTGCGGCGATCGCCATCGTCGTCCTGGGAATCCTGCTGACGCCGGTGCTGCTCAAGGTGCTGTCGATCCCGCGCGAGCGGCTGATGCCCGTCGTCTTCGTGCTGTGCGTGATCGGCTCCTACGCGATTTCCCAGCGCATGTTCGACGTGTGGGTGATGGTGGTGTTCGGCATCCTCGGCTTCGTCCTGCGCCGCATGAACTATCCGATGGCGCCGCTGGTGCTGGGCATCGTGCTCGGCGACATCTTCGACAAGAGCTTCCGCCGCTCGCTGGTGATCACTGGCGGCGACTTCGGCTTCTACTTCACCCGGCCGATCTGCGTTGTGCTGATGCTCCTGTGCCTGGGCACGCTGATCATGAGCTTCGGCCCGACGCGGCGGCTGGCGATGCGTCCGTTCAGCATGCTCGGCCACGCATTGCGACGACCAAAGGGAGAAGCGGGTCGATGACCGCGGGCATGATAGGCGGCATAGGCCTGACCCACCTCAAGGTCTACGACCAGCGCCCCGGACCGGACGGCATGATGGCGGGCTGCGCGCACGTGCACGCGCTCACCGAGGAAGCCTATCTGTGCATCGCCGGCGAGGGCGCAATCGAGCTGCACGACCGCAGGCACGGCTTCCGCACGATCCCGCTGAAGAAGGGCGACTACGTCCAGTTCCCGCCCGGCACCCTGCACCGCTCCGTCAGCACCGACGCAGTCGAGGTGATTGCGGTGATGGGCAATTCGGGCCTGCCCGAGCGCGGCGACGCGCGGATCTATTTCGGCCCCGAGGTCGATGCCGACCCGGCGGAGTTCCGGCGGCTCAAGGGCCTCGTCTCGACCGGGCTCGACGGCGCGCTTGACCGCCGCGACGCCTCGGCGCGCGCCTACATGCGGCTGCTCGACCTGTGGGAGCGCGACCGCAGCGGCTACGAGGCCGAACTCGACCGGTTCCTTTCCGTGCATCGCGCCGACCTTGCCGGGCGCAAGGAGGCGTTTGCCGATGCCGTACTGCACGGAGCCGCCGAGTGGGCGAAGCGCGACGCCGCACGGCTCGCCGCCCTTCCCGACGCGGTCGACGAGGCCGATCCGGTGCTCGCAGGGGAGGCCGGATCGCGCGGCATCGTCTACGGCATGTGCGGCGTGCTGCGGCAGGTCGACCATCTGGCGGCGGGTCTGTGAGCGCCATGCGGATATCGCTGTGCAACGAGGTCATTCGCGAGAAGCCGTTCGCCGAGCAATGCGCGTTCGCCGTCGCACTCGGCTATGACGGCCTGGAGGTCGCACCGTTCACGCTTGGCGAGGCGCCGCACCGGCTGTCCGCCGCCGAGCGCGGGGAAGTCAGGAACATCGCCGAGGACGCCGGGCTGCGGATCACCGGACTGCACTGGCTGCTGGTGACTCCGGAGGGCCTATCGATCACCAGCGAGGACGGCGCGGTCCGCCGGAAAACCCTCGACGTGCTGCTCGCGCTGGTCGACCTGTGCGCCGATCTCGGCGGCTCGGTGATGGTGCACGGCTCGCCGAAACAGCGGGACGTCACCGGCCTGGATCCGGAGGAAGCATTCAGGCGTGTGGTCGACCTCATGGGCCCGATCGCCGAGGCGGCCGAATCGGCCGGCGTCACCTACTGTTTCGAGCCGCTGGCGCGCAACGAGACGACCTTCGTCAACACGGTCGAGGATGCCGTCCGCCTCGCCGACGCTGTCGGCAATCCGCATTTCCGCACGATGATCGACACGTCGGCTGCGGCCCAGACCGAAGCAGAACCCGTCGCCGGACTGATCCGCCGATGGGTGCCGACGGGCAAGATCGGCCACGTCCAGGTCAACGACCGCAACCGCCGGGGGCCGGGCGAGGGAAGCGACGAGTTCGCGCCGATCCTGCGGGCCCTGCGCGACACCGGCTACGACAGGGTCGTCGCGGTCGAGCCGTTCGTCTACGCGCCAGATGGCGCCGCTGTGGCCGCGCGGGCCATCGGCTATCTGCGCGGGCTTCTGGAGGCGTGATGAGCGTGGCGCCGAAAATTTGGCTGGAGGAAGCCCGGCTCTACGAGCGCGACGTCAGGCTGCGCCTGCCGTTCCGGTTCGGCGTCGTGACGCTGGACACCGCACCGCAGGTCTTCCTGCGGGTGCGGATCCGCACCGACGACGGCCGGGAAGGCTGGGGCACGACGGCCGAACTGATGGTGCCGAAGTGGTTCGACAAGGACCCGTCCCTGTCGAACGAGGACAATTTCGAGCAGCTGCGGCGGTCGATCCGGCGCGCCGTCGAGGCCTACCGGGCGGCCGGACCGGCGACCGCGTTCGGCCTGGCGGCGGCGACCTGCCGCGATCTCGCCGGGGTCGACGACATGCCGCCGCTGGCCGCCGCCTTCGGCGGGGCGGAGGTCGACAAGGCGGTTCTCGACGCGCTGTGCCGGATCGAGGGAGCGAGCTTCGCCGACGCGATCCGGGTCAACCTGCCCGGCCTCGACGCGTCCCTGACGCCGGACCTGCAGGGCTTCGACATCGCCGGCTTCCTGGGCCGGCGGGACATGCAGAACTCGATCGCAGCGCGCCACACCGTCGGCATGCTCGATCCGCTCGCGACGGCCGAAATGCCGCAGGGCGCGCGCCTGCACGACGGACTGCCGCAGTCCCTGGAGGAGGTGATCTCCGCCTACGGCCAGACCTACTTCAAGCTGAAGATCGGCGGCAACCTGTCGGCCGACCTCGACCGCCTGATCCGGATCGCCGAAGTGCTCGACCCGGTCGACTACCGGGCGACCCTCGACGGCAACGAGCAGTATGCGGACGCCGACGGCATCGTCGAGCTGTGGCGGGCGATCCTCGCCGAGCCGCGCCTCCGGAAGCTCGCCTCCCGCGTCCTGTTCATCGAGCAGCCGGTGACCCGGGCGACGGCGCTGTCGCGCGACATCTCGGCCCTGGCGACGCTCAAACCCGTCATCATCGACGAATCCGACGCGACCCTCGATGCCTTCCGCTGGGCGCGCGACCTCGGCTATGCGGGCGTCTCCAGCAAGGCGTGCAAGGGGCTGTACAAGTCGTTGCTCAACGCGGCCCGCTGCAGCGCCTGGCGGGCGGCCGATCCGGCGGCCGGCTTCTTCCTGTCCGGCGAGGACCTCACCTGCCAGGCCGGCCTCGCCGTCCAGCAGGATCTCGCCCTGGTCTCGCTGCTCGGCATCGGCCACGTCGAACGCAACGGCCACCACTACGTGCTCGGCATGGCCGGCGCGCCGCCGGACGAGCAGGCCGCCTTCCGCGACGCGCACCCGGATCTCTACCGCGACGTCTATGGCAGTACCTGCCTGACGATCGCGGCCGGCAGGATCGCGCTGGGCTCGATCGACAGACCGGGCTTCGCCTCCTCCGCCCTACCCGATTTCGCCGCGATGCGGCCCGTTTCCCTCACAGCGACACGAACATCCCTACCAGGAGAATAATCGATGGCAGTTCAGCGGCTCGGCATCGTCATGCACGGCGTGACCGGCAGGATGGGTATGAACCAGCACCTGATCCGGTCGATCCTGGCGATCCGCGAGGATGGCGGCGTCGTGCTGCCGAACGGCGACCGCGTGATGCCGGACCCGATCCTGGTCGGGCGCAATGCCGAGAAGGTCGCCGAGCTGGCCAGACGCTACAACGTCGCCCGGCACACGGCCGATCTCGACGCCGCCCTGGCCGATCGCAACGACACGATCTTCTTCGATGCCGGCTCGACGCAGATGCGTGCCGGTCTGCTGCGCAAGGCGATCGACGCGGGCAAGCATGTCTACTGCGAGAAGCCGATCGCCGAGACGCTGGACGCCGCATTGGAAATCGCCCGCTACGCCGCCTCGAAAGGCGTCAAGAACGGCGTCGTGCACGACAAGATCTACCTGCCCGGCCTGATCAAGCTGAAGATGTTGCGCGACGCCGGCTTCTTCGGCCGCATCCTGTCGGTGCGCGGCGAATTCGGCTACTGGGTGTTCGAGGGCGACTGGCAGAGCGCGCAGCGGCCGAGCTGGAACTATCGCAAGGCCGACGGCGGCGGCATCATCATCGACATGCTGTGCCACTGGCGCTACGTGCTCGACAACACGATCGCGCCGGTCAGGGCGGTAAGTTGTCTCGGCGCCAACCACATTCCCGCTCGCTGGGACGAAGCCGGCGAGGAGTATGCCGCCGATTCAGACGACGCGGCCTACGCGACCTTCGAACTGGAAGGCGGCATCGTCGCCCAGATGAACTCGTCCTGGTGCACGCGGGTGCGCCGCGACGACCTCGTCACCTTCCATGTCGACGGCACCCACGGCTCGGCGGTCGCCGGACTGCACAAGTGCCTGACTCAGCATCGCGTCAACACGCCGAAGCCGGTCTGGAACCCCGACGTGCCGCAAGCCATGGACTTCTTCGACGACTGGGAGGAGGTCCCCGACAACTTCGCCTTCGAGAACGGCTTCCGGTCGCAGTGGGAAGAGTTCATCCGCCACGTCTGCGCGGACACGCCGTGGAGGTACACGCTGCTGGAAGGTGCCAAGGGCGTCCAGCTTGCCGAGCTGGGGCTGAAGAGCTGGGCGGAGCGCCGCTGGCTCGACGTTCCCGATCTGACCCTTTGACCTGCCCGGGAGGCATGCGATGACCGGTCTTTCCCTTCCCACGTCCGATGGCGGCGTCGAGCGCTATTCGCTGTCGGATCCGCGCAGCTTCCCGGCCGTCGACGGCACGCCGCTGCCGCGCATCGCCTATGGCGCCGCCCACGTGGTGCGCGACCCGATGGCAGACAACGATCCCTGGCTCGACGAGGCCATCGACTGGGATGCCACGCTCGCCTTCCGCCGCCATCTGTGGAGCCTCGGGCTCGGCGTCGCCGAATCGATGGATACCGCGCAGCGCGGCATGGGCCTGTCGTGGCCGAACGCGCTGGAGCTGATCCGCCGGTCGGTCGACTGCGCCCGCGACTTCGGTCCCGAGGCGGTCATCGCCTGCGGCGCCGGAACAGACCATCTTCCGGTCACGCCGGGCGTAACCATCGATGACGTCATCGCGGCCTACGAGGAACAGTGCTCGGCGGTCGAGGCCGCCGGCGGGCGGATCATCCTGATGGCGAGCCGGGCGCTGGCCGCCTGCGCCAGCTCTCCCGACGATTACGCACGGGTCTACGGCCGCATACTGTCCCAGGTTCGCGAGCCGGTGATCCTGCACTGGCTCGGCGAGATGTTCGACCCCGCACTTGCCGGCTACTGGGGACACGACGACCACATGGCGGCGATGGAGGTCTGCCTGAAGGTGATCGCCGACAACGCCGACAAGGTCGACGGCATCAAGATCTCGCTGCTGAGCAGCGAGAAGGAGATCGCCATGCGCCGCCGGCTGCCCTCCGGAGTCCGGATGTATACCGGCGACGACTTCAACTATGCCGACCTGATCGAGGGCGACTCGGAAGGATTTTCGCACGCCCTCCTCGGCATATTCGACGCGATCGCCCCGGCGGCGAGCGCTGCGCTGGTGGCGCTGAGACGCAACGACACCGCGCTCTACCACGACACGTTCGCACCGACCGTGCCGCTGTCGCGCCACATCTTCAAGGCGCCCACACGGTTCTACAAGACCGGCATCGTGTTCATGGCCTATCTGAACGGCCACCAGGACCACTTCACCATGCTCGGCGGCCAGGAGAGCGCGCGCTCGGCGGTACATCTGGCCGAGATCGTGCGGCTTGCCGACAAGGCCGGGCTGCTGCGCGATCCTTCCCAGGCGGCCGACAGGGCCGCCCGTGTCATGGCGACCCACGGAATCGGAGTCTGAACGACATGGCGGATTCTTCGAAGGCCTCGCTCAACAGCGCGACGGTGGAGGGCTGCGACCTGCGGCAATGCGTCGAGGGCTGCGTCCGGCACGGCTTTGCCGGCATCTCGCCCTGGCGCGATCTGGTGCAGGCGGCCGGCATCGGTGAATCGGCGCGGATGATCCGCGACTCCGGGCTGGAGGTCACCGGCCTGTGTCGGGCCGGGATGTTCACCGCGCCGACGCCGGCCGGGCGCCAGGCGGCGCTCGACGACAACCGGCGGGCGGTCGACGAGGCGGTGGCGATCGGCGCCAACTGCCTGGTTCTCGTCGCGGGCGGGCTGCCGGAGGGATCGAAGGACCTTGCCGACGCTCGGGCCCAGATCGAGGACGGCCTCGGCGCGCTGCTCGACCATGCCCGGCCGGCCGGCATGCCGCTGGCGATCGAGCCGTTGCACCCGATGTACGCGGCCGACCGGGCGTCGGTGAACACGCTGGGGCAGGCCAATGACCTGTGCGACCGGCTCGGCGACGGCGTCGGGCTGGCCGTCGACGTGTACCACCTGTGGTGGGATCCCGAACTCGAGGCGCAGATCCGGCGCGCGGGCAAGGAGCGGATCCTCGCCTTCCATGTCTGCGACTGGCTGGTGCCGACGAGGCATCTTCTCACCGACCGCGGCATGATGGGCGACGGCGTCATCGATATCCCGAAGATCCGCTCCTGGGTGGAGGGCGTCGGCTACGACGGTCTCTACGAGGTCGAGATCTTCTCCGAGCTCGACTGGTGGACGCGTGATCGCGACGAGGTCATGGCAACCGTCAGGAGCCGGATCGAATCCGCGGTGTAGCAGGCGGCGATTTTGGCGGCCGCCCTCCACAGGCTGTCACCGTTTCGCAATCAAACTGCAATCGGTCCGTCAGGCGGCGGTGATAACGCCTGCCTCCTTGGGGCGTCGAGCGGGACGCCGACCCGAAGGAGGATCTCCATGAACATTTTCCGGACCGCCGGAAGCATCGCGCTGACGGGCGCCGCGCTGGCCGGTGTGGCGCTCGGTTCCAGCGCCGCCCATGCGGCCACCGAAGTCGTATGGTGGCACGCGATGGGCGGCGAACTCGGCCAGAAGGTCGAGAAGATCGCAAGCGACTTCAACGCCACCCAGTCCGACTACCAGGTCGTGCCGGTCTACAAGGGCAACTACACCGAGACGATGACGGCGGCGATCGCGGCGTTCCGCGCCAGGGAGCATCCGACCATCGTCCAGGTCTTCGAGGTCGGCACCGGAACGATGATGGCCGCCAAGGGCGCGATCTATCCGGTCTACGAGCTGATGGAGAAGTCCGGCGAGCCGTTCGACCCGAACGCCTATCTGCAGGCCGTCGTCGGCTACTACACCGACACCGACGGCAACATGCTGTCGATGCCGTTCAACTCCTCGACGCCGATCCTCTACTACAACAAGAACGTCTTCGAGAAGGCAGGGCTCGATGCGAACACGCCGCCGAAGACCTGGGGCGACGTCGAAGAGTTCTCCAGGAAGATCATCGATGCCGGCGCGGCACCGTGCGGCTTCACCACCGGCTGGCAGTCCTGGGTGCAGCTCGAGAACTTCTCGTCCCTGCACAATGTGCCCTTCGCCTCCAACGCCAACGGCTTCGGCGGTATCGACACCGTTCTGGAGTTCAACGGCCCGCTGCAGAAGCGGCACATCGCCAACATGGCGGAGTGGCAGAAGTCGAAGATATTCGACTACGGCGGCCGCCGCTCGGATTCGGCGCCGAAGTTCTATTCGGGCGAATGCGCCATGTACATGAACTCGTCCGCCGCGCTCGCCGGCATTCGCACCAACGCCAAGGACTTCGACGTCGGCGTCGGCATGCTGCCCTACTACGAGGACGTCGACGGCGCGCCCCAGAACTCGATCATCGGCGGCGCCACCCTGTGGGTCCTGTCCGGCCACGGCGACGAGGAATACAAGGGCGCGGCGAAGTTCTTCACCTACCTGTCCTCGCCGGAAGTGCAGTCCTGGTGGCACGAGGAGACCGGCTACCTGCCGATCACAACCGCCGCCTACGACCTCACCAGGGAGCAGGGCTACTACAAGGAGAACCCGGGCGCCGACACCTCGGTTCTGCAGATGAACCTGAACCCGCCGACCGAGAACTCCAAGGGCTTGCGCCTGGGCAACTTCGTCCAGATCCGCGACGTCATCAACGAGGAGCTCGAGGAGGTCTGGTCCGGCGCGAAGTCCGCCGAGCAGGGGCTCGACGACGCCGTCGAGCGCGGCAACCGGCTGCTGCGCGAGTTCGAAGACCAGAACGCGTCCTGAGGCGGTTCCAGCTCCGGACGGCGGGCCGGTGCCGGTCCGCCGTCCAGGGTCCCTGCAATGACGGACAAGCGCGTCAGTTTCGCCGGCGTCTGGCTGCCCGCCGCGCTGCTCGCCCCGCAGCTTGCAATCACCGGCGTGTTCTTCCTGTGGCCGGCAAGCCAGGCGATCTATCAGTCGGTGCTGCGTCAGGACGCCTTCGGCCTGTCGGTGAAGTTTGTGGGCCTCGACAATTTCGTCCGGCTGTTCGAGGACCCGAATTATCTCGCCGTCGTCCGGGTAACCGTGGTGTTCTCCGCGGCAACGGCCATCCTGTCGATGGGTCTCGCGCTGCTGCTGGCGGTCGCCGCCGACCGGGTGCTGCGCGGATCGACCGTCTACAAGACCCTGGTGATCTGGCCCTATGCCGTCGCGCCGGTCCTGGCCGGGGTGCTGTGGTGGCTGATGTTCAATCCTTCGATCGGAATCATCGCCTATCTCCTGAGGGGTCTCGGCGTCTCCTGGAACCACGTGCTCGACGGCGAGCAGGCGATGATCCTGATCATCGTCGCGGCCGCCTGGAAGCAGGTTTCCTACAACTTTGTCTTCTTTCTCGCCGGCCTGCAGTCGATCCCGCGCTCGCTGCTGGAAGCCGGTGCCATCGACGGGGCGGGGCCGGTGAAGCGATTTTTCACGATCACGCTGCCGCTGTTGTCGCCGACAACGTTCTTCCTCGTCGTGGTGAACCTCGTCTACGCCTTCTTCGATACCTTCGGCATCGTCCACGCGACCACAAATGGCGGGCCGGGCCAAGCGACCACGATCCTCGTGTACAAGGTGTTCCGCGACGGCTTCATCGGCCTCAACCTCGGCTCCTCGGCGGCCCAGTCGGTGATACTGATGATCGTCGTCATCGCGCTCACGGTCATCCAGTTCCGCTTCATCGAGCGGCGCGTGCACTACTGAGCGCCGGAATGGTTGAACGCCGCCCGCTACTGACCGTCCTGACGCACCTGACGCTGGTGCTGGGCGCCGGGTTCGTGGCGCTGCCGGTGTGGATCGCCTTCGTCGCCTCGACGCACGGGCCGAGCGACTTCCTCTCCGGGCTGATGCCGATGTGGCCCGGCGACCGGCTGCTTGAGAACTACTGGCAGGTGCTGTCCCGGGGCGAGTCGACCGCCGGGGCACCGCCAATCGGCCTGATGCTGGTCAACAGCACGATCATGGCGCTCGGCATCGCGGCCGGCAAGATCACGGTGTCCCTCCTCTCGGCATTCGCCATCGTCTACTTCCGGTTCCCGTTCCGGCTGGCGGCCTTCTGGATCATCTTCCTGACGCTGATGCTGCCCGTCGAGGTGCGGATCCTGCCGACCTACGAGGTCGCAGCCTCGCTCGGCCTGCTGAACAGCTATGCGGGCCTCATCATGCCGCTGGTCGCCTCTGCCACCGCCACCTTCCTGTTCCGTCAGGTCTTCCTGACGATCCCGGACGAACTGACGGAAGCGGCGCGCATCGACGGCGCCGGGCCGATGAAGTTCTTCCGCGACATCCTGCTGCCGTTGTCGCGCACCAACATCGCAGCGCTGTTCGTGATCCTCTTCATCTACGGCTGGAACCAGTACCTGTGGCCGCTGCTGGTGACCACGGACGCCAGCTACTACACCGCCGTCATGGGTATCCAGCGGATGGTTGCGGTGCCCGATTCCGAGCCGCTCTGGCACCTGATCATGGCGACCGCGATCCTCGCCATGCTGCCGCCGGTCGTCGTGATCCTGCTGATGCAGCGGCTGTTCGTGCAGGGCCTCATCGAACAGGAGAAATAGCATGGCCGAGGTTGGCCTCAGCGGCGTCCGCAAGGTCTATCCGGGTGGCTTCGAAGCGGTGAAGTCGGTCGACCTCCGGATCGGGGATGGCAAGCTCTGCGTCCTGGTCGGGCCGTCCGGCTGCGGAAAGTCGACGCTGTTGCGGATGATTGCCGGGCTCGAGGCCGTCACGGCCGGCGAGATCTCGATCGGCGGACAGATCGTCAACGACCGCGAGCCGGCCGAACGCGACATCGCCATGGTGTTCCAGAACTACGCGCTTTATCCGCACATGTCGGTCTACGACAACATGGCCTACGGCCTCCGCAACCGGCGAGTGCCGAAGCCCGAGATCGACCGCAAGGTGCGCGAAGCTGCAACCGCTCTTTCCATCGAGGCGATGCTGTCGCGCAAGCCGCACCAGCTGTCGGGCGGTCAGCGCCAGCGCGTCGCAATGGGCCGCGCCATCGTCCGCGATCCGAAGGTTTTCCTCTTCGACGAGCCTCTGTCGAACCTGGACGCCAAGCTGCGCGTCCAGATGCGGATCGAACTGAGGCGCCTGCAGCGCCACCTGGGCACCACCAGCGTCTACGTGACCCATGACCAGCTCGAGGCGATGACGCTGGCCGACGAACTGGTGGTCATGAACGCCGGGAGGCTGGAGCAGATCGGAACGCCGATGGAGGTCTACGAGAAGCCGGCAAGCGCCTTCGTGGCGGGCTTCATCGGCTCGCCGCCGATGAACCTGATTCCGGCGCAGGCGGGACCCGACGGTTTGCGCTTGTCCGGGGCCGCCCGGCCGATTGCGATGCCTATTCACGGAGACATCGTCCGGCCGTCCCTGCTGATCGGCGTCCGGCCGGAGGAACTGCAGCCGGGCACCGGAGGCCCGGGAGCCGTCGCGTTCGATCTCACCGTCTCCGGCGTGGAGCCGATCGGGGCGGAATCGCTGATCCACGGACAGGTCGGCGACGGCCACGATGCGACCGTTCGCGCGGCGGGCTATGTCGAGCACGAGGCCGGCGCGGTGCTGCCGGTCCATACCCGCCGCGGGTCAGTCCACCTGTTCGACGCCGAAACCGGCCAGCGCATCTGATCATCGGGTGCGTCTCCCGGCAGTGCGGCGGGTGCCTGCATCGGGCCGGTTCGACGACATTCTGCGCGACATGAATCCGCGCCAGGACCAGCCTGTTCCGGACTTTGGCCAGGCCACGCGCCGTGCGGCCTGCGGTCTGCGACCGGCCCCTCGCCATCGCTTGAACGCCTGCCTGAGCAGCACCATATCGTAGTCAACCGGAGGACCGAAGGTCGCCGGGACCGGGTGCCGGATGGGCCCGCCACAAGGTCGCTTGATCACGAGGACTTTGCACGAAATGACACGCGTACCTACCTTGAACAGCCCGTATCTGCTCGGTTTCGACGGCATCGAGCGCCTGATCGACCGCGCGTCCAGGAGTGCGGGGGACGGTTACCCGCCCTACAACATCGAACGGCTGCGAAACGGCGACGGCGGACCTGCGATGCTTCGCATCACGCTTGCAGTCGCCGGCTTTTCCCGCGACGAACTGGACGTGACGCTTGAGGAAAGCCAACTCGCCATCCGCGGTCGCCAGAACGACGATCCCGAACGCGAGTACCTCCACCGCGGCATTGCGGCCCGTCAGTTCCAGCGCACGTTCGTTCTGGCAGACGGCATGGAGGTGACCGGCGCATCGCTGGAAAACGGACTTCTGACCATAGATCTCGAACGGCCGGAGCCCGAGCGGGTTATCCGCACCATCGAGATCCGAAGCGCCCCGTAGGGAGCACTCGATACAGGGAGGTAAGCGCCCGCACGCTCGGATGCGGGACGGCAATCGAGCCGAGTAACAGCAAGAGGTACGAGTAGGATGGAACACAACACCAATCACCGGGACGACCACAAGCCCACCATCTCGCCGGAGATGCTGGCAAAGATCGGCGGCGGGCGGATCGCCTATGTGCGTCCGATCATGTCGGAAGTCCTGAAGGACCTGTTTCCCGAGGCGCCCGAGATGGCGCCGGGCATCCGGTTGTTCATGCTGAGCGCCGCCGACGGCACCCCGATCATGCTGACCGACAGCGAGGATGCGGCACGCGCCGGTGCCGTCGAGCACGAATTGCAGACCGTCAGCCTGCACTGACGCCATGCGGCAGGACCAGAACGCAAACGCCGGGCTGTTGCCCGGCGTTTGGTTTGTCTGGTGATACCATACGACTCTTCCGGCTCAACCTGCGGCAATAACCTCGATTTCAACGAACCAGTCGGGTGACAGTGTTTCGGCAACGATTCCGGTCGTCGGAACGACGCGCCCGCCGAGCGCGGCGACCCGTGCCGATGCGTTGGCCTGAGCAAAGGCGCCATCCCTCAGATAGCTGGTCACCCGGACGATATTGTCCACGCTCATGGCGGCGCTTGCCAGTATCGTGCGGATGTTGGCCCAGATCAGGTCGAGTTGCTCCTCGAGCGTCCTGCCGGCTGCCCCGTCCGCATCGAGCCCCATAGTACCGCTTACAAAGAGGAAGCGTTCGGGATTGCGGACCTCCATGGCATGCACATAGTCGTCAGTTGCTGCATAGATGCCGGAAATCGGGTTATGCGATATCGTTTCCATTTCCGATCCCTTCGTTCGAATACAGAAGAGCCCGCCGGCCTAAGCGGCGCTGGTCATCGTCGCACGGAGGCGACGGCGGCATCTGGCGATGAAAAAATCGGTGACGCAGACAGAACGCCGCCGGGACGCGGTACTCAGGCCGCGTTCGGCTCGGCAGCGCGGTTGAGCACCGCGTAGATCGCCGCGGCGTCGCGCGAGGCGCGCAGCTTCTGGGCCATGCCCGGCTCGCGCATGCGCCGGGCGATGCGCGCCAGCGCCTTCAGATGATCCGCACCGGCACTTTCGGGCGCCAGCAGCAGGAAAACGAGATCGACGGGCTCGTCGTCGATGGCGTCGAAGTCGATTGGCTTGTCGAGACGGGCGAACATGCCGAACAGACCGTCGATCTTCGAAAGTTTGGCATGCGGAATGGCGACTCCCTGACCGATGCCGGTCGAGCCGAGCCTTTCGCGCTGCAGGAGATGATCGAAGATGTCCCGGGCCGGGAGGTCGAGCAGTGTCCCCGCACGCTCGGCAAGTTCCTGAATGACCTGCTTCTTCGAGTTCGCCTTCAGCCCAGGAACGATTGCGTCCTGCTGAATGAGATCACTAAGGTCCATATCTCACCGTCACGGGCCTGCGGCCGGGCCGAACTTGGCCCGGGGCCGTTATCCCCGTGCCTTATGTTCACCGGATTCGGTCGGGTCGATCCAGCCGATGTTGCCGTCCCCCCGCCGATATACAACATTCATGCGGCCGCTGGCGATATTGCGGAACATGACGACAGGCGCTTCGGACAGGTCGAGCGCCATGACCGCCATGCCGACCGTCATCCGCCGTACCTTCGTTTCGGTTTCGGCGATGACGACGGGATTGTCGTCGGTCGACTGCGCTTCGGCCGGTTCCTCGTCCGAGGTCGCGGCGATCACGTAGCTGGTCGCGGCCAGCGCCTCTTCGACGTTGTGCTCCAGATGGTGGTCCTTCAGCCGCCTCTTGTAGCGGCGCAGCCGCTTCTCGAGCCGCTCGGCGGACTGATCGAAACTCTGATAGGCGTCCTGGGCCTTGCCCCGGCTCTGCAGGTCGATGCCGGAATCCAGATGAATCCGGCATTCCGTGCGGAAGCCGGAGCCCTCCCGCTCGACCGTTACCTGGCCCGACCAGCCGCCGTCGAAGTACTTCTCCAGGGCCGCGCCGAGACGCTCCGTGATCTGGTCACGAAGTGCGTCGCCAACATCGATGTTCTTTCCGGTGACCCGAAGCTGCATGATCTCTTATTCGTTCGGACTGATAACAAGAAACAGACCTAGTCCGGGCATCGTGTCTTGCGCCAACTGCAGGTCCCGCGTCGTCCTGTTTGCGACGCCGCCATGCCGCGCCAATGGTGTCATCGACAAATCCCCTCGCGGCGGTCGGAACCTAAGGAGGCGATTGCGCCAAGTCAATCGCCTGCCGACATCGCGCGATCACAATCCGGCCCGCTTCTCCCGACGCCTTTGAACGGATGAGGGAATTTTCATCCACTCCCGGTACTTGGCCACCGTCCGCCGGGCGATATCCACACCCGAGGCCCGCAGCACCCGCACGATCGCGTCGTCCGACAGAATGTCCTGAGCCGATTCGGCATCGATCAGTTCCTTGATGCGATAGCGCACGGCCTCGGCCGAGTGGGCGTCGCCGCCTTCGGTTGCGGCGATGGCGGTGGTGAAGAAGTACTTCAGCTCGAAAATGCCGCGCGGCGTCGCCATGTACTTGTTCGAAGTGACCCGGCTGACCGTCGACTCGTGCATGCGGATGGCGTCGGCGACCGTGCGCAGGTTGAGCGGCCGCAGCGACTGGACCCCCTGCGAGAGAAAGGCGTCCTGCTGGCGGACGATCTCGGTCGACACCTTCAGGATCGTCCGGGCGCGCTGATCGAGACTGCGCACCAGCCAGTTGGCCTGCTGCAGGCAGTCCGAAAGGTAGGCGCGGTCGGACTCGGAGCGGGCGCTGCGCGATACCGTCGAATAGTAAGTCTGGTCGATGAGCACGCGCGGCAGCGTGTCGCCGTTCAGCTCGATCTGCCAGCCCCCGTCCGGACCCGGCCGCACGAAGACGTCCGGCACCACCGGCTGTACCGGTTCCGCGCCGAAGGCCTGCCCGGGTTTGGGGTCGAGGCGGCGCAATTCGCCGATCATGTCGGCAACGTCCTCGTCGTCGACGCCGCAAACTCGCTTGAGGGCGGGGATATCGCGTCGGGCGAGCAGGTCGAGGTTGTCGACCAGCGCCCGCATGGCCGGATCGTAGCGGTTTCGCTCGCGAAGCTGGATCGCCAGGCAGTCGGCAAGATCGCGCGCGCAGACGCCGGCCGGGTCGAAGGTCTGGAGAACGGCCAGCACGCCGTTCACCTGCGCCTCGTCGATGCCGAGCCGCTCCGCCGTCACCGCCGGCGCTTCGGTCAGATAGCCGTTCTCATCGACCAAATCGATGAGATGACGGCCGATCAGGCGGGCCTTCGGTTCGGCAATGGCGACCGAGAGCTGGTCGATCAGGTGATCCTGCAGGCTCGTGCCGGTGGCGAGCGCCGATTCCAGGAAGTCGGCATCGCCGTCGACCGGCTGGCGGTCGCCGCGCACCGTGCTCCAGCCGGAGTCGGTCGCAGGCCCGCCGGCCGCCGTGCCGTTCGCCGGAGCCACGGTCTCCGGGTCGAAGACGTTGTCGAAATCGGTGTCCAGCGTCGCGGAAATGGATGATACGTCGCCACTTCGGGCCGCCTCGAACAGATCCCCCGGGGTTTCCGCGCCGGCGCCCTCGCGGTCGGGTTCTCCGGCAGCGCCGTCGCCGCTCCCCCGGTCGCCGGCTCCCGCCTCGCCATCGAAGCCCTCCGGGGTGGCGTGGCCGTCGCCGGCGCCATCGTCGCTGCCGCCGTCGTCCTCGCGCTCCAGCAGCGGATTGCGCTCCAGTTCGGCATCGACATAGGCGAGGAGATCGATGTTGGAGAGCTGGAGCAGCTTGATCGCCTGCATCAGCTGCGGCGTCATGATCAACGACTGGGACTGCCGCAACTCCAGCTTCGGTGAAAGTGCCATTGCCCCCCGGCCCGTCTACATCCGGAATTCGTCGCCAAGGTAGAACCGGCGGACGTCGACATTGGCGACAACCTCGGCCGGTGAGCCCTGCATCAGAACCTGACCGTCGTGGATGATGTACGCCCGGTCGATCAGGCCCAGCGTCTCGCGCACGTTGTGATCGGTGATCAGCACGCCGATGCCGCGTGCCGACAGGTGGCGGACCAGCGCCCGGATATCGCCGACCGCGATCGGATCGATGCCGGCGAAGGGCTCGTCGAGCAGCATGAAGGCCGGTCGCGAGGCCAGCGCGCGGGCGATCTCCACGCGGCGCCGCTCGCCGCCCGACAGCGCGATCGCCGGGGAATGGCGCAGCCGTGTGATGGCGAATTCCTCGAGCAGCGATTCCAGCTCCTCCTTGCGCTTCGCCTTGTTGCGCTCGGTTATCTCGAGGACGGCGCGAATGTTCTGCTCGACGGTCAGTCCGCGGAAGATCGACGGCTCCTGCGGCAGATAGCCGATGCCGAGCCGGGCGCGGCGGTACATCGGCAGTCGTGTGATGTCGCGGCCGTCGAAGGCGATCCGCCCGGTGTCTGCCGCGATCAGGCCGGTGATCATGTAGAAGACCGTCGTCTTGCCCGCCCCGTTCGGTCCGAGCAGCCCGACCACCTCGCCGCGCTGCACCCCGAGGCTGACGCCCTTGACCACCGGACGGCTCTTGAAGCTCTTGAAGACGCCGTGCACCTCGAGCCAGCCCTCGCCATGGGCGGGTTCTACATTTCCCGGCGCGATCGACTGGATGGCTTCGGGAACCGGCGCGGGACTATCGCCCCTTGCCGGGGGCAGCGGGACGTCGGCAACGCGCCGTTCGAGCGCCTCCCAGTCGAGATCGCTCCTCTCGATGACCTCCTGCTGCGCAACGGAGGGATAGAGGGGATCGGAATCGCCCAGATCGGGAGGCCGCTGCGGGTAATCTTCGGCGGGAGGTTGGTCGCCGGCCGGCGCCTGCGCCGGATAGGCTCCGGCGGCGTCCGCAGCGGCCTCGTACTCCGCGCCAGGTTCCGCATCCAGGTCGGCTGCGTCAAAATCGATCGGTCCGAGGTCGTGCGGCCGGATATCGCCTTGCGGCGGCCCGTCTGTGCGGAATCCGCGCGCAGCCGGCCTGCCGGAGGCGCCGTTGCGGCCGAATACGTTCTGGGGCAGACGCGGCCGGCGAAGCCGGCGCGGCAGTGTCAGAAGACGGCCCAAAGTGGCTGATACTCCCATGAAACGGCTCGTCCGACGGGCTTGGCGTCGATCCGGGCGGCAGGCGGAACGACCTCAGTTGGTCTGATCCGCGGGCGCGTCCCGATCTTGGCTCTTTTCTTGCTTCTGCCCCATCGCGCCGGGAATGAAAAGCCCCTGAACCCGGCCGGTGCCCCCGGTCGTCTGCTCGGCAGAGACCAGCTTCGATTGGCCGGTTTCCAGATTGACCACCAGTTCGGTGCCACGAAGGACGTTCTGGCCCTGGGTCAGAACCACCTTGCCGCCAAGCCGCACCTCCTGCGTCGCCATCTCGAACACGGCCCAGTCGCCGGTCGCCTTCTGGCCCTCGGCGATCACCACGACCTCGCCGGTCGCCTCGAGCTTGGACACCCGCTGGCCGGTCGCGTCTTCGGTCGCGGCGCCTTCGCCCTGGTAGTAGACCTTGAGCTCCGAGGTGCGCATGGTCGTGTTGCCCTGCCGGACGATGACGTTGCCGCTGAACACGGCGGCCTTCTGGTCGTCGAACACCTCCAGCTGGTCGGCCTCGATCTTCACCGGCTTGTCGGATTCGACCGAGAGATTCGAAAACGCGTCGCTGACGGCCTGCGCCTGCGCGGCCGGTACGGGAGCGATGGACAGCGCCGCAACCGCTACCGGGATCGCCAGGCGCGAGAGGAGGCGGAAAAGCTCAATTCGCATTCTGGGCGGCTCCCACGGCACCGGTCACGTCGACGTCGGGTCCGTTCGTGCCGGTCCCGGTTTCGCTCCCCTGTCCGGCGTCGCCGGCCTCGGCGACGCCGCCCGACGCACCCCGGACCTTGCCGCCGTCCAGCCGCAGCACGACGACGACGCCGCCCTTGAACAGAAGATGCGAGCCGCGGTCGGTGATTTCCATGGAATTGGCGGTTATGCGGCCGCTCTTGGTTTCTGCCTCGACGGGATCCTCGCTGCGGATCAGGCCCGCCCCCATGTCGACATGGGCGGAGTTCAGATAGGCATTCTCGCCGTTCTTGGTCCGCACGACGATCTCCTCGGTGAGATCGAGCTTCTGGGCGTCGGCATCGTAGACGCCGTTGCGCGCGGTGATATGCACGTCGTTGCCGTCCGGCTGCGTCATGGTGCCGTCGATCTGCTCCAGAGTGACCACGCGCGGATTCGTCACGTCCTGCAATGCCTTTGCTGCCGTCACCTGGTAGGACGTGCCGTTCTCGTTGAAGCCGGACAGCTTCGGATTCTGCATCGTCAGCGTGGTCCCCTGGAGCCCGACCTCGCCGAGGTCGATGTCGCCGAAGCTCGTCGAGACGGTTCGCATCGTGATGAACATCGAGGCCACGACAAGGATCGAGACTGCCGGCAGCGCGATGCGCAGCACCGCGACGAAGCGGCTGTGCCGGCGGGCGGCCCGCCAGCTCGCGTCGAACTTGCGGCGCGAGCCTTCGCCGAGCCGGGAACTGGAGCCCGACGGCGGACCAAAGCTCCAGCTGCCGGTCAGCGTCCTGACGTTAATCGACATCCGCTCGTCTGTCGTTGTTCTGCACGGGCCCCCGTGTCTGCCGGCGTCATGGGCGAACAATACGGTGAAATAGCGGCGTCCGGCCAGCCTTCGCCCTCGCGCAGATCCTCCGTGCCGCAAGATGGCGGCGGCGAATCACCCGCGCCCGCCTACGAGTGGGCGAAGATATCTTCGTCCGCCCATCCGGCGATGTCCAGCAGCGCCCGGGCCGGCAGGAAGCCGAAACACGCCTCGGCAAGGTGGACGCGGTTCTCGCGGGCAAGCAGCACCTCGAACCGCTCCTTCAAGGCATGCAGGTACAGGACGTCCGAGGCGGCGTACTCGAGCTGTGCGTCGCTGAGCGTCTCCGCGCCCCAGTCTGAGCTCTGCTGCTGCTTGGACAGATCGATGCCCAGCAGCTCCCGGCACAGGTCCTTGAGGCCATGCCTGTCGGTATATGTGCGGGTCAGCTTCGAGGCGATCTTGGTGCAGAACACCGGCTCGGTGAGCACGCCGAGATGGCGGGCGATCATGGCGACGTCGAACCGGGCGTAGTGGAAGATCTTGGTGACGGAGGTATCCGCCAGCAGCCGCTTGAGGTTGGGGCAGTCGTAGGTGGCACGATCGGGCTGCACCAGGTGGCTCGTCCCGTCGCCCGACGACAGCTGCACCAGGCAGAGACGGTCCCGGGACAGGTTGAGGCCGAGCGTCTCGGTGTCGACGGCGACGGCTGCGCCAAGGTCGAGGTCGTCCGGCAGGTCGCCGCGGTGCAGAGTGATCGTCATCGTAGTGTCCCCCCTCTCGGGTCTGGCGCGACCGGAATGGGCGCGACTTCCGGGAACCTGCAACGGAGCCCGTGGTCCCTCTGCATTGAAAAATAAGGGATTTCCGACGCGTTCCAGAGGCGCTGTTTAACAGCTGCCCGGTGCCGCCGCAACGACATGCCCCGGTCTGCATCCGCAGCGCTGTACCCGCGCTAGCGGCCCGCCGAATGGCCTCGGGGGCCCCGTCTAAAAGACCATCCCGGAGAGGATGGTGCCCAGGAGAAGACTCGAACTTCCACGCCCTTTCGGGCACTAGCACCTGAAGCTAGCGCGTCTACCAATTCCGCCACCTGGGCAATTGTTCAGACAGTTATTGGCCGCCTGACGCCTTGTCAATGCGCTCGCGGGCGCGACCGGAGAATTGCCGGCGGGACCACCGCCCCCGCCGCGCTGCGGCCCCTCTCACGTTTCCTCTTCGTCCTCGATGTCGCCGTCGATCAGGACACCGACGTCGTCGCCGTCCTCCTCGTCGTCCTCGAGGAAATCATCGTCGTCGTCGTCGCCGATCGCCTTGTCGTCGTCATCGTCGACGTCGGGAATGTCGTCGTCCACCTCGATGGCATCCACATCGGAATCGGCGCGCCCGGTATCTTCCTCCTCGGCGTCGGCGTCCTCCAGCGGCACCAGTGCCTCGTCGGCCTCGTCTTCCGTCTCATCGTCCGGGGCCGGCTCCGCGGGCGCCTTGGCCTTGGCGGGCTTCGCCTTCGCAGACGTCGCCGCCGCCGTGGCGGCGACGACGAACTCCGTTCCGCATTTCGGGCAGATAATCGGATCGCGCATGAGATCGTAAAAGCGCGTGCCGCATTCGCCGCAAGTCCGTTTCGTGCCGAGCTCGGGTCTTGCCATCGCTCTAAAACCTGTCCTGAATCTCGCTGTCGAATTGAGGGGGCCGGGATGGCCGCATCCCTGAAAATCGGGGCCTCCCATAAACGCAAAGCCGGAACCGTGTCAAAGCCAAATACAGCGATCGGGATGACGGCCCGCCGGCCCTGTGCTAGGAGGCCGTCGAAACGGCCGCGTGGCGAGGCGCCTCGTCCGCAGGCGGCAACCATCCGGAATCAGACCCCATGACCGCCTCGCCAGCCCCGCACCGTTCCGATCGCGGGCAGACTTCAGAGTTGCCGAACGCCCGCCTCCAGGGCCGCAGCGGCGGCCCGCTGAGGGGCCGTGTACGGGTGCCGGGCGACAAGTCGATCTCCCACCGGGCGCTGCTGTTCGGCGCGCTTTCGGCCGGCCGCACGACCATCTCCGGGCTCCTGGAGGGTCACGACGTCATTGCGACGGCCGACGCGATGCGCGCTTTCGGCGCCGTCGTGGAACGCACGGGCGAGGGAACATGGACCGTCGACGGCGTCGGCGTCGGTGCCCTGCTCGAGCCGGCAGCCCCCCTCGATTTCGGCAATTCCGGCACCGGCGCCCGGCTGATCCTCGGCGTCGTCGCCGGCCACGGCATCACTGCCCGCTTCGACGGCGACGCCTCGCTGCGCAAGCGGCCGATGGGGCGGGTGCTGACGCCGCTGCAGGCGATGGGCGCGCGCATCGTCGACTCCAGTGACGGCCGGCTGCCGCTGACACTGCGGGGCACGCGGGATCCGATCCCGTTCGAATACCGGCTGCCGGTGCCTTCCGCACAGGTCAAGTCCGCCGTGCTGCTCGCCGGACTCAATTCCCCCGGGACGACGACGGTGATCGAGCCAGAGCCGACCCGCGACCACACCGAGCGGATGCTGTCGCATTTCGGCGCGCATCTGGACATTTCGACGGATCCCGACGGCGCCAGACGGATCGCGCTTGCCGGACGGCCGAGGCTGTCCGGCCGGGAGGTGACGGTGCCCGGGGATCCGTCGTCGGCGGCGTTCCCGCTCGTCGCCGCCCTGGTCGTGCCGGGGTCGTCGGTGACGATCGAGAACGTCATGATCAACCCGACCCGGGCCGGGCTGATCACGACGCTGCAGGAGATGGGCGCACGCATCGAACTGGCCAATCGCCGGGACCATGGCGGCGAGCCCGTCGCCGACCTGATCGTCGCGGCAGGGCCCCTGAAGGCCGTCGAGGTGCCGCCGGAACGGGCGCCGTCGATGATCGACGAGTATCCCGTGCTCGCCGTCGCCGCGTCGTTTGCGGAAGGTACGACCGTGATGCGCGGGCTCGCCGAGCTGAAGGTCAAGGAGTCCGACCGGCTCGCCGCCGTCGCGGCCGGACTTGCGGCAAACGGCGTAGACGTCCGCATCGACGGCGACGACCTGATCGTAGCCGGAGGCAACGGATCCGCGCCGGGTGGCGGTATCGTTGCGACCCACATGGATCACCGCATTGCCATGGCGTTCCTGGTCATGGGCCTCGCCAGCCAGCGCCCGGTCGCCGTCGACGACGGATCGATGATCGCCACCAGCTTCCCCGATTTCGTGCCCCTGATGAGCGGCCTTGGTGCAGAGATCGGCACGGCGGACGGGGACGAGCCGACGGGATCGGCGACGTGATCATCGCAATCGACGGCCCGGCCGCGTCCGGCAAGGGAACCCTGGCGAAACGGATTGCAGCCCATTTCGGCCTGCGCCGGCTCGACACCGGCTTGCTCTATCGGGCCGTGGCGCGGGCCGTGCTGGAGTCCGGCGGCGACGTCGAGGATCCCGGACACAGACGCGACGCGGCGAAACGGCTCGATGCGGCCGCGCTCCGTGACGAGGCGGCCCTGCGCCAGCCGGGGGTCGGAGAGGCGGCCTCGATCGTCGCGGCGGATCCGGAGGTGCGCAGCGCCGTTCTCGCGTTCCAGCGCGACTTCGCTGCCGTGCCGCCGGGCGCGGTCCTCGACGGGCGCGACATCGGCACCGTGGTCTGCCCGTGCGCCGATGCCAAGCTGTTCGTCACCGCCTCGGCAGAGGCCCGGGCCGAGCGTCGCTGGCGGGAAATGGTGGCCGGCGGATCGGACGCAGCCCCCGAACAGGTGCTCGCCGACATCCGCCGACGCGACGCCCGCGACACGTCCCGCGCCGTGTCGCCTTTGCGGCCCGCGGACGACGCGCACTTGCTCGATACCACCGACTTGGATATAGAAGCCGCGTTCCGGGCGGCTGTGGACTTGATCAGCGGCTCGCAAGCGGCGATATGAGGGTGCGTCTTCAGGGCCTGTCCCTGCCGCGCCCCTATACGTGCTTCCGGCAGGGTTTTCATTCGCTGCCGGACGCCGGTTCGCCCGCATCCCCCGGAAGACAGGTTCATCGCCAGCCGTGAATGTCTCGGTCGTGACGCGCACTGGTGCGCGGGTCGGGTGCGGCGGGTGCCAACACACATTTTCGGGATCGGCCGGTACGGTCGGACGGCCCCGAACAGGAGCAGGAAAACACCGTGGCCATAGCCAGCATGGAAAATACCCCTTCACGTGAAGATTTCGCAGCTCTCCTCGAAGAGAGCTTCACCCAGAACACTCTCGAGGAAGGCTCTGTCGTAAAGGGCACCGTCGTCGCCATCGAGAAGGACATGGCGGTCATCGACGTCGGTCTGAAGACGGAAGGCCGCGTGCCGGTTCGCGAGTTCGGCGCGCCGGGCCGCGAGTCGAGCCTGAAGGTCGGCGACGAGGTGGAAGTCTATCTGGAGCGCGTCGAGAACGCGCTCGGAGAGGCGGTCATCAGCCGCGACAAGGCACGCCGCGAGGAGAGCTGGGAGAAGCTCGAGAAGGCCTACGCCGCCAACGAGAAGGTCGAGGGAATGATCTTCAACTCGGTCAAGGGCGGCTTCACCGTCGATCTCGACGGCGCCGTCGCCTTCCTGCCGAGGAGCCAGGTCGACATCCGGCCGGTGCGCGACGTCGGTCCGCTGATGAACACTCCGCAGCCCTTCCAGATCCTCAAGATGGACCGGCGCCGCGGCAACATCGTCGTCTCCCGCCGCACCGTCCTGGAAGAGACCCGCGCCGAGCAGCGTTCGGAACTGGTCCAGAGCCTCGAGGAAGGCCAGGTCATCGAGGGCGTCGTCAAGAACATCACCGACTACGGTGCGTTCGTCGACCTCGGCGGCATCGACGGACTGCTGCACGTCACCGATATCGCGTGGCGGCGCATCAATCATCCCACCGAGGTTCTCGCCGTCGGCCAGACGGTCAAGGTGCGGATCATCAAGATCAACCACGAGACCCAGCGCATCAGCCTCGGCATGAAGCAGCTTGAGGCCGATCCGTGGGAGGGCGTGGAGGCCAAGTACCCGGTCGATGCGCGCTTCAAGGGCCGCGTCACCAACATCACCGACTACGGCGCCTTCGTGGAGCTGGAGCCCGGTGTCGAGGGTCTGATCCACGTCTCCGAGATGAGCTGGACCAAGAAGAACGTCCATCCGGGCAAGATCGTCTCCACCTCCCAGGAGGTCGAGGTGCAGGTGCTCGAGGTCGATCCGGTCAAGCGGCGCATCTCGCTCGGCCTGAAGCAGACCATGGACAATCCGTGGGACAGCTTCGCCGAGAAGTACCCGGTCGGCTCGGTCATCGAGGGCGAGGTCAAGAACAAGACCGAGTTCGGCCTGTTCATCGGCCTCGACGGCGACGTCGACGGCATGGTGCACCTCTCCGACCTCGACTGGAACCGCCCGGGCGAACAGGTCATCGAGGAGTTCAACCGCGGCGACATGGTCAAGGCGCAGGTGCTCGACATCGACGTCGACAAGGAGCGCATCAGCCTCGGCATCAAGCAACTCGAGGGCGATCCGTTCGTGTCCGCCGAGGCCTCCGACATCCGCAAGGGCGCGGTGGTCACCTGCGAGGTCACCGACGTCAAGGACAACGGCATCGAGGTGAAGATCGCCGGCACCGACCTGACGTCGTTCATCCGGCGTTCGGATCTGGCCCGCGACCGCTCCGAGCAGCGGCCAGAGCGCTTCGCCACCGGCGAGAAGGTCGACGCCCGCGTCACCCAGTTCGACCGCAAGACCCGCAAGGTCTCGGTGTCGATCAAGGCGCTCGAGATCGCCGAAGAGAAGGAAGCCGTCGCCCAGTACGGGTCGACCGACTCCGGTGCCTCGCTCGGGGACATCCTCGGCGCGGCGCTCAGCCGTGCCCAGGAACAGGCCCCGGCCGACGAGTCCGACGACGACGCGGAGAAGTAGGACGGCCATCCGGCCGGTCCGACACCGCGCAGCGTCACACCAATTCCGGTCGCGGCCCCGTGCCGCGACCGTCATTTCGAAGACAGGTTCGACCTGAGGAGCGCCTGGGGCAATGTCGTTGGACGCAGATCAGCTCGTCGACCGCCGCCGCCTGCGGCGGAAACTGTCCTTCTGGCGCGTCGCCGCCTTCGTCCTTGCCGTCGTCGCCATCCTAGGGGTCGCCGCGGCGAGCATGCAGAACGGGCTGTTCGGCCCCCGCAGTTCCCACGTCGCCCGGGTCAACCTGACAGGCATCATCGTCGAGGACCGCAAGGTCGAGCAGATGTTCGACAAGATCGCCAATTCCAGCGCCGCCAAGGCGCTGATCGTGGCGATCGACAGTCCGGGCGGCACCACGGCCGGCGCCGAATCCGTCTTCGATGCGATCCGCAAGGTCGCCGCCCGCAAGCCCGTCGTCGCCCAGATCGGCACCGTCGCGGCGTCGGGCGGCTATGCCGCAGCGATCGCCGCCGACCACATCGTCGCGCGTCGCACCTCGATCACCGGCTCGATCGGCGTCCTGTTCCAGTGGGCGGACGTGCACCGGATGCTCGGCGACATCGGCATCGATTTCGAGACCATCAAGAGCGGCCCGCTGAAGGCCGAGCCGAACCCGTTCGAGCCGACCAGCGAAGACGCCAAGGCGGCGATCCGCTCGCTGGTCATGGATTCCTACGACTGGTTCGTCGGACTGGTCGCCGACCGCCGCAAGCTCGACCCCGTCGAGGCGCGCAGGATCGCCGACGGCCGGGTCTACAGCGGCGGCCAGGCGCTGAAGCTCGATCTGATCGATGCGATCGGCGGCGAGGACGCGGTGCGCGACTGGCTTGCGACCGAGTACCGCATCGACCGCGATCTCGACATCCGCGAATGGAAGCCGGAGAGCGGGCTGAGCGGAATCGGCATTGCCGGCGCGGCCGCGTCGTTGGCGCGCGGCCTGGGATGGGACACGCTGGCCCTCGTCATCGAACGCAGTGCGCGTAGCAGCGTCGGCAGCCTTGACGGGCTGGTATCCGTCTGGCAGCCTCAAGACCTTGAACAATAAGAATTTCGCCAAGATCTTCGAGGGGGCGAGATGATCAAATCCGAGCTGGTGCAGCGGATTGCCCAGGCAAATCCGCATCTATACCAGCGACACGTCGAAATGATCGTGAATACGATACTCGACGAGATCACCGCAGCGCTCGCACGCGGCGACCGGGTCGAGCTTCGCGGCTTCGGCGCGTTCTCGGTGAAGCACCGCCCCGCCCGCACCGGACGCAATCCGCGGACCGGCGCCAAAGTTTCCGTCGAGCAGAAGAACGTGCCTTTCTTCAAGACCGGCAAGGAAATGCGCGAACGGTTGAACGGCGGCAGCGTTTAGGCGATATCGTTTCGACGATCCCGTCTAGAAGCCCGCTCCAGGAGGCGATTGAGCCGCGATGATCCGCCGCCTCGTCCAGTTTCTGATCTATCTGCCGCTCGCCGTGATCCTGATCGTGCTGTCGGTCGCCAACCGGCATCCGGTCACCATCTCGCTCGACCCGTTCAACGGCACAGATCCCGCCGTTTCCGTCACCCTGCCGCTGTTTCTGATCATCTTCGCCGCGCTGCTCGTCGGCGTAGTCGTCGGTGGCACCGCCGCCTGGCTCAGCCAGGGCAAGTGGCGCCGGCGGGCGCGTGTCCATCGCCAGGAAGCCGCACGGGCCCGCTACCGCCTCGACGAGACCCGGCGCAAGCAGGCCGACGAGGCGGGCGCACCGGGACTGCCCGTGCTCAGGCGCACCTGAAGCCGGGCCCCGGAAGGTCGAGGCCCCGCCGGAGCCCCCTCTCCGCATGGACTCCCGCCGCACTTTCGTGGCACCTATCGCCTCAATCAAGGATACAGACATGCGGGAGGTCCAAGGGCCGGTGCCCGAACCGTACTCCATCCAGGTGAAGATCTGCGGCCTGACCGACGAGGCCGCCGTTGCCGCGACGCTCCAGGCCGGGGCCGATCTGGCCGGCTTCGTGTTCTTTCCGCCGAGCCCGCGCCATCTGGCGACGGGCCGGGCCGCCGAACTGGCGAAGCCGTTGCGCGGCCGCGCCAGGATCGTCGCCCTGACGGTGGACGCCGACGACCGGGCCTTCGACGACATCTGCACGACGCTGTGCCCCGATCTCCTGCAGCTGCACGGCGACGAAAGCCCCAAACGGGTCGCTGCGCTGAAGGCACGCTACCGGCTGCCGGTGATGAAGATGATCGCCGTGCGGGACGTCGCGGACATCGAGCGCGCACGCGCCTATTTCGATGTCGCCGACCGAATCCTGTTCGACGCCAAGGCCCCTCCCGGGGCATCCCGGCCCGGCGGGTTGGGCCTCTCGTTCGACTGGCGGCTGCTCGCCGGGCTTGACCTGCCCCTGCCATTCATGCTGTCGGGTGGGCTGGATCCCGACACCGTCGCCACGGCCATCCGCATTGCGCGGCCCGGCGCCGTCGACGTGTCGTCCGGGGTCGAATCCGCGCCCGGCCGCAAGGATCCCGCCGCGATCCGCAGCTTCGTCGACGCCGTTCGCGCCGTCGGGCGGGAAACCGTTACGGCGGGCGGCGGCGCACTCGAAAGGATACCGACGTGACCATCGCATCGCCCAACACCTATCGCGCAGGTCCAGACGAGCGCGGCCATTTCGGCATGTTCGGAGGTCGTTTCGTCGCCGAAACGCTGATGCCGCTGATCCTCGATCTGGAGACGGCGTGGAACGAGGCCAAGGAAGATCCGGAGTTCCAGGCACAGCTGGCCCACCTCAACACGCACTACACCGGCCGGCCGAGCCCGCTCTACTTCGCCGAGCGGCTGACCGACCATCTCGGCGGCGCGAAGGTCTACTTCAAGCGCGACGAGCTGAATCACACCGGCAGCCACAAGATCAACAACTGCCTCGGCCAGATCCTGCTGGCGCGGCGCATGGGCAAGACCCGCATCATCGCCGAGACCGGCGCCGGCCAGCACGGCGTCGCCGCGGCCACCGTCGCCGCGCGGTTCGGCCATCCCTGCGTCGTCTACATGGGCGCCACGGACGTCGAGCGGCAGAAGCCCAACGTGTTCCGCATGAAGTTGCTCGGCGCCGAGGTGAACCCGGTGACCTCCGGGGCCGGCACGCTGAAGGACGCGATGAACGAGGCGCTGCGCGACTGGGTCGCCAACGTCGAGTCGACCTACTACATCATCGGCACCGCCGCCGGACCGCACCCCTACCCGGAGCTCGTGCGCGACTTCCAGTCGGTGATCGGCAAGGAGGTGCGCGAGCAGATCATGCAGGCCGAGGGCCGGCTTCCCGACGTGCTGGTCGCCGCCGTCGGCGGGGGGTCCAACGCGATCGGCCTGTTCCATCCCTTCCTCGACGACGCCGACGTCGAGATCTACGGCGTCGAGGCCGGCGGCCACGGTCTCCAGGGCGAGGAACACTGCGCCTCGCTGAGCGCCGGGCGACCCGGCGTGCTACACGGCAACCGAACATACCTGCTGCAGAACGACGACGGGCAGATCCTCGAGGGCCACTCCATCTCGGCCGGCCTCGACTATCCCGGCATCGGTCCGGAGCACTCCTGGCTGCACGACACCGGCCGGGTCGCCTACGTCCCGATCACCGACGAGGAGGCGCTGGAGGCCTTCCAGCTCTGCACCAAGCTCGAAGGCATCATCCCCGCGCTCGAGCCCTCGCACGCGCTCGCCCAGGTGATGAAGATCGCCCCGTCGATGCCGAAGGACAAAATCATCGTCATGAACATGTGCGGCCGCGGCGACAAGGACGTCTTCGCCGTCGGTAAGATCCTGGGGTACGACCTGTGAGGGATACGGCAACGTCCGCTCCCCGTCACCCGGCGCCAAAGGCGCCGACCTCTCCCCGCCGGGGAGAGGTGGGAGTTCGTTGTGCTGGTCTTCCAAACGATCGAAGACCCCATCTGGGGCACCTTACTGACAGCTTGCTCCATCACCTCTCCCCGGCGGGGAGAGGTCGGGACTGGCAAAGCCAGGCCCGGGTGAGGGGGCTCTACCGGCGCGATAGGGTGAGTTCCTCAAAGATCATCGCAAGAACGCCGTCGAGGTTTTCGTACACGTCGGTGTTCGAGACCCGGACGACGCGAAAGCCGAGCGACTCGAGGATGCGTGTCCGTTCGTCGTCCTTTGCACGTTCCTCGCCGGTCACATGCGTCACGCCGTCCACTTCGACGATCAGCTTCCCGCCGATCGTCACGAAGTCGACGACATACCGGTCGATCGGGTGCTGTCTACGGAACTTCCACTCCGCCAGCCTGCGATTCCTCAGAGCACTCCACAGGCGTGCCTCGGCCCTGGTCTGCCGACTCCGCAGTTCAGCCGATCGCTTCCTGAATTGCTCCATGCCCCACGAAAACACGGCCTGCGCACCATGACCACCTCCCGCATCGACCGGCGCTTCGCGGCCCTGCATTCGGAAGGCCGAGCGGCCTTCGTGACCTTCGTGATGGCCGGCGACCCCGATCCCGACACGTCGCTGGAAATCCTGAAGGCATTGCCGGCCGCCGGCGCCGACGTGATCGAGATCGGCATGCCGTTCTCCGATCCGATGGCCGACGGACCGGCCGTCCAGGCTGCGGGCCTGCGCGCGCTGAAGGCCGGCCAGACGCTGCGCCGGACGCTCGAACTCGTCCGCGGCTTCCGGTCCGGCGACGACGACACCCCGATCGTCCTGATGGGCTACTACAACCCGATCTATTCCTACGGCAGCGAAACCTTCCTGGACGACGCCAGGGAAGCCGGCGTCGACGGGCTGATCATCGTCGACCTGCCGCCGGAGGCCGACGACGAGCTGTGCCTGCCGTCGATCGAGCGGGGGATCAACTTCATCCGTCTGGCGACGCCGACGACCGACGAGAGGCGCCTGCCGTTCGTCCTGGCCAACACCTCCGGCTTCGTCTACTACGTCTCGATCACCGGCATCACCGGCACGCGGGCGCCCGATATCGGCGCGGTCACGTCAGCGGTCGGGCGCATCAAGCGCCACACCGAACTGCCCGTCGTCGTCGGCTTCGGCGTCAAGACGCCCGATCAGGCCGCGGCGATCGCGGCCGGCGCCGACGGCGTCGTCGTCGGCTCCGCCCTGGTCGAGGCCGTACGCGGCTCGCTCGATGCCGACGGACATGCTACCGGTGGAACCGTCGAGGCGGTCTCCGGCCTGGTGTCGCAGCTTGCGGACGGCGTGCGCGCGGGCCGCCCCAAAGCCGCCGAATAGCTGCGATACTGCAACCGTACCCCGACCGCCGGTATTCGCCCGTGGCGGGGGTGCGACAAAGCGAGGCTTATGTGAACTGGATCAACAGCGTCGTCCGACCCAAGATCCGCAGCTTCCTGGAAAAGAAGGAAGTGCCGGACAATCTCTGGGTCAAGTGCCCGGAAACGGGCGAGATGGTGTTTCACCGCGATCTGGAGGCCAATCTCTACGTCATTCCCGGGTCCGGCCATCACATGCGGATGCCGGTCGACGCACGGCTGAAGCAGCTGTTCGACAACGGCGAATACGTGACGATCGAGACGCCCGAGGTCTCACCGGACCCGCTGCGGTTCCGCGACGAGCGGCGCTATTCGGACCGGATCAAGGACGCGCGCAACAAGACCGGCGCCCGCGACGCCGTGCGCATCGCCTACGGTACGCTTGACGCCCTGCCGGTGACGGTCGGCATCCAGAACTTCGAGTTCATGGGCGGCTCGCTCGGCATGGCCGCCGGCGAGGCGGTGATCACCGGCCTCGAAACGGCGGCCGAGCGGCAGACGCCCTTCATCATGTTTGCGGCCTCGGGCGGTGCGCGGATGCAGGAAGGCATCCTTTCGCTGATGCAGATGCCGCGGACCACGGTCGCGGTGCAGAAGCTGCGCGAGGCCGGCCAACCCTATATCGTCGTGCTGACCAATCCGACGACGGGCGGCGTCACGGCCTCCTACGCCATGCTCGGCGACATCCATATCGCGGAACCCGGCGCGCTCATCGGCTTTGCCGGACCGCGCGTCATCGAGCAGACGATCCGCGAGAAGCTGCCCGAGGGATTCCAGCGCGCCGAGTACCTGCTCGACCATGGCATGGTCGACATGGTGGTATCGCGGCTGGAGTTGCGCGAGACGCTGAGCCGCGTCTGCCGGCTCCTGTTGAAGGCGCCGTCCTTCTCAGCGGTGCAGGCGGAAACAGAGGCCGCCGATACGAAGACGTCGGCCGACGGCGAGCCCGAGCCGGTACCGGTTCCGCTCGCCGAAGCCGCCGACTGAGGCACCGACCACGGCCCCGAAGAGTCCGGGCGGCTGACTCCGGCCGGTTGCCGTCCTATATACGAACCGAACCTGAATGCCCCACGAACCGGCACAACCGGGGCGCAAGAGATCTCCCATGGCTTCATCCGACCTGATCCTCGAACGGCTCGCCGAGCTGCACCCCCGCAAGATCGACCTGTCGCTGGGGCGGATGCACCGGATTCTCGAACAGCTCGGTCATCCCGAGCGCCGGCTGCCGCCGGTCGTCCATATCGCCGGGACCAACGGCAAGGGCTCGACCGCCGCCTATCTCCGGTCGATGACCGAGGCGGTAGGCTACGGCGCGCACGTCTATACGTCGCCCCACCTGGTGCGGTTCCACGAACGGATCCGGCTGGCCAATGACGGCGGCGAGAAGGGCAGCGGATTCGTCACGGAAAGAGAACTCGCGGCCGCGCTCGCCGAATGCGAGAAGGCCAATGGCGGCGAACCGATCACGATCTTCGAGATCACCACGGCCGCCGCGTTCCTGGTGTTTTCGCGCCATCCCGCCGACCTGCTGCTGCTGGAAGTCGGCCTCGGCGGGCGGCTCGATGCAACCAATGTCGTCGACAGGCCGCTCGCCACCATCATCACCCCGATCTCCATGGATCACGCCCAGTATCTCGGCGACACGATCGAGCTGATCGCGCGCGAGAAGGCGGGTATCCTGAAGAAGGGCGTTCCCTGCATCGTCGCCGCCCAGCCGCGCGAGGTCGAGCGGGTGATAGAGCGGGCAGCGGCGCGGCTCGCCGCACCGTTGTCGATCTCGGGCCAGGACTGGCACGCCACGGAAGAGCGCGGCCGCCTCGTCTTTCAGGACGAACAGGGCCTGATGGATCTGCCGCTGCCGCGTCTGGTCGGTCGCCACCAGCTGGAGAACGCCGGCGCGGCGATCGCGACGTTGCGGCATCTGCCCTACGATGTCGACGAAGCGGCGATCGCGGCGGGCATGCAGAATGTCGAGTGGCCCGCCCGGCTGCAGCCGCTGTCCTACGGACCGATCGTCGAGGCCGCGCCGGAGGGCGCGGAGATCTGGCTCGACGGCGGCCACAATCCGGCCGCCGGCGAGGTGCTGGCCTCGGCGCTGGCCGAGCTCGAGGACCGCAGTCCGCGGCCGCTCTATCTCATTGCAGGCATGCTGACCAGCAAGGACGCCTCCGGCTTCTTTGCCTCATTCGAGGGGCTGGCACGCGAGGTGGTGACGGTGCCGATTCCCGACGTGGAGGCAAGCTTCGGGGCCGCCGAACTGGCAAGCGACGCCGCCCGTGCGGGGCTGACCGCCCGTGTCGCGGGAAGTGTCCAGCAGGCGCTCGCCGGCCTGCCGCGCGGCGAGCCGATCCGCGTCCTGATCTGCGGGTCGCTGTATCTGGCAGGCCATGTCCTGAGGATCCAGGAAACCGTGCCGCAGTAAGGGGTTGCTGCGTGACCTGATCGCGCCGCCATACAGCAACGGCGGCGCCGATGGCGCCGCCGCTTGAAACTCTATCGGATCGCGATCAGATCGATTCGGAAATCCACGACACCAGCCGGCTCTTCGGCTGGACGCCGACCTGGGTGCCGATCGCCTCGCCGCCCTTGAACAGGATCAGCGTCGGGATCGCGCGGACGCCGTAATTCGAGGGAATGCCGGGGTTTTCGTCGACATTGACCTTGGCAATCTTCACCTTGCCGGCCATCTCGGTCTCGATCTCGTCGAGCATCGGCGCGATCTGGCGGCAGGGGCCGCACCATTCCGCCCAGAAGTCGACCAGTACCGGCTCGGAAGACTCCAGCACATCGGCCTGGAATGCGGCGTCGGTGGTGTGGGAAACGGCCATATTGTGTCCTCGCAGGTCGCGAATCGGCCGCGGTGGCGACCGTTCATGGAATCGTTGTGGCCGAAAGTTAGGTAGGTGCCGGGGGACCGTCAAGGCGACGCAGGTCTCTCATGCGTCGCGGTCGGGGCCGGCATGCGCGTCCATCAGGCCGTCGGGAAGCGCCATCAGCGTCGGTCCCGATGTCCACAGCAGGGCCGCGCGGACCGTCCGGTCGGGCCAGATCCGGCGGGCGAGATCGCGGTAGGCGGCGAGCTGGGCGAGATAGCCGTGCGGCACCGCCTCGGCGCTCTCCGGCACCACTCGGTCGCTCTTGTAGTCGACGATCAACACTTCGTCATCGGTGACCGCCAGCCGGTCGATCTGGCCGACGAGCGGCGGCGCGCCGGGTCCGGCACGGCCGGCGATCGACACCTCCGCCTGCGCCCCTGGGACGAAGGCGGCGGCGAAGGCGGGGTCGTCGAGCACTGCCAGGACAGTGTCAAGAACGTGCTGTCGCTGTGCCGTCGGCCAGTCAGGAGCCTGCCATCCGAGTGCCAGCTCGCCGGCGGCCCGCCGCTCGTCCGGCGGAAGGTCCGGCAGGGCCTCGAGCAGCCGGTGCAGGATGGTGCCGCGCCGCATCGCGGCTGCCCTCGCCGGTCCGCCGCCGGCGTCGGGACGACCGTGGCCGGCGAGTTGCGAGGCAGCCTGCGGCCGGACCGCCTGGGCCTCGCGCGGGGCGGGACGGCCGACCCAGTCGGGGACCGCCGCCGCGGCCGGTGCCGGCTGCGCAGGCGCCTCCGGTTCCCTCGGCGTTCCCGGACCGACGTAGCGCCTGACCGGGCCATCGGGGGTCTCGGTCTCGCTGAGCAGGGTCTCGAGCCCGGTCCCGATCAGGTCGTACCAGGTCGGGCCCGACTGCGAGGCCCGCCTGGTGGCGAAGCCGGCGACGTAGAGCCGGTCGCGGGCGCGCGTCATCGCCACGTAGAGCAGCCGGTTCTGCTCCTCGTCGCGGCGGCGCTCGGCGGCCTCGCGCAGGGTCCTGGTGACCGCGCAGTCGGCCTGCTTGCTCTGCGCCCAGACGAGCGGCGCGCCGAAGCTCCCCTCGAAGGGAAACAGCGGTCCGACGCCGCGCCCGCCGACGCCGCGGCAGGTGTCGGGCAGGAAGACGATCGGCGCCTCCAGGCCCTTGGCGCCGTGCACGGTCATCACGCGCACCTCGTCGCGGCCCTTGTCCATGTCGCGCTTGACCTGGGCGGGCGCGGCGTCGAGCCAGGCGAGGAAGCCCGGCAGGCTCGGCGTCTCGGCGCGCTCGTAGGCAAGCGCCAGGCCGAGGAACTCGTCGATCGCCTCGAAGGCCTCCGCGCCGAGCCGGCGATGGAAGGCGGCGCGGCCGCGGTCGGCGCCGAGGATGCGGGCATAGAATTCGTAGGGCCGTTCGAAGCCGGCGCGCCGGCGCCACTCCTCGAGCGTCTCGCGGATCCGGACATGCCGAGGATCCTCCGAGCGCCGGATCGCACCCCACAGCGAGCCGCGCCGGCCGATCGCGATCGCCATCAGCCCGTCCTCGTCCATGCCGACCAGCGGCGATTTCAACAGGGCGGCGAGATTGAGGTCGTCCTCGGGCATCAGCGCGAAGCGGCCGACCGCCATCAGATCCATGACGGCGATGTGGTCGGTCAGCACCAGCCGGTCGGCGCCGGCGACGGGAATGTCGTGGCGCTTGAGGGCGCGGATCATCGGCTCGGCGAACGGGGCGCGGCGGGCCATCAGGATCATGATGTCGCCGGGGCGGATCGGCTTGCCGGTCGCCTCCAGGCAGTCGCCGCCGTCGAGCCATCGCCGGATGGTGACCGCGATCCGCTCGGCGACGCGGTTCTCGGGACTGCCGGCCCGGTCGACGTCGAGCGGCGCATCCCACGGCGTCACGTCGGCGGCCTCGTCCGGCTCCTCGACCGGCCAGATCTCGACGAGGCCCGGCTCGCCGATGCGGATCGCCTCGTGGATCACGGCCTCCGGCACATCCGGCAGCGACAGGCCGGCGCTGGCGGGTGCCTCGCGAAAGACCTCGTCGACGGCCTTCAGCACCGACGGGGTCGACCGGAAGGACAGGCGCAGCGGCACCGAGCGGAACGTCCTCTCGGCGTCCTCGGCGCTGCTCGCGAAATGCCGCTGCATGTCGCCGAAGCGCGCCGGATCGGCGCCCTGGAAGGAATAGATCGACTGCTTGATGTCGCCGACGGCGAAGATCGTCCGGTTGGCATCGCGGGCGCCCTGCCCGGCGAAGAACTCGCCGGCCATCTTCTGGACGATTTCCCACTGGCGCGGGCTGGTGTCCTGGGCCTCGTCGACCAGCACGTGGTCGAGGCCGCCGTCGAGCTTGAACAGCACCCAGCCGGCATCGGCGCGGCCGAGCAGCATGGCGGTGCGCTCGACGAGATCGTCGAAGTCGACGACGCCGCGCGCACCCTTCAGCGCCTGGTAGCGGTCGATGACGGCGTCGGCGACGGTGAACAGGGCGGCGTTGCCGGCGAAGATGCGGGCCGCGGCCAGGCGGTCGCAGAGCCCGACGACGCGCGCCTTCTCGGAGTCGAGCCTGTCGGAGAGGTCGGGGTAGTCCTGCCGGAACGGCTTCGTCAGGAACTGCCTGCGCTCCTTGCCGCTTCTGGTCAGGAAGACCGACAGATAGGCGGTCAGCGCCTGCTCGGCATCCGCGGCGACGACCGCGGCGGCGAGACAATGGCCGAGTTCTCCGACCTTCGACGATCCCGTCCGCAGCGTCTCGGCGACCGCCTGCCACTCGGACCGCGGCAGGTGGGCGCTCGTCAGGATTTCGGTGGCGATGGTCGCTTCGTCCTCGTGCGGGGCGAGCCCCAGCTCGGACTTGAGCACGGCGAGCGCGCCCTGCAGGTCGCCGGCGCCGCGCACCCAGTCGAGGAAGGCGCTGCGCTGCCGGAGCACGGTCTCGACAAGCTCGGCGATGCCGCTGTCGCTGAGCCGGGCGAGCAGGTCGCCGAGCGCCTGCGCCAGCGGGCCGTCGTCGCCCGCCTCGACCAGCACCTCGGCCTGCGCCTCGGCGAGCAGTTCGGCGCTGGCGCGCTCGTCGAGCACCGTGAAGCCGGCGGTGACGCTCGCCTCGAAGGGGAACTGCTGCAGGAGCCGTTCGCAGAAGGCGTGGATCGTCTGGATCTTCAGGCCGCCCGGCGTCTCGACGGCGGCGGCGAACAGCCGGCGGGCCCGGCGCAAAGCAGCGGCATCCGGCCGCCGGCCCTCGATCGCCTCGATCCGCGCGGCGAGGTCGGCATCGCTGGCCGTGGTCCACTCGCTCAGCCACTCAAACACCCGGTTCGACATCTCGGCTGCGGCGGCCTTGGTGTAGGTGATGCAGAGCAGGCGCGAGGGATCGGCGCCCGACAGGAGCAGCCGCAGCACCCGCTGGGCGAGCACGTAGGTCTTGCCGGCGCCGGCATTGGCGCGGACCCAGGCCGAGGCGCGCGGGTCGGCCGCCTCGCGCTGTGCGGCGACGGTCGCTTCGGGAACCTTGCGGACGGTGTCGGCCATCAGTCGCCCCCGCCCGCGCCCCACTCCGGCCAGCGCGACAGGTGGTCGTAGTCGGTGACCTTGCGGGCGAACTGGCTGCGCGGCTTGACGTAGTAGGGCTGCCCGGAATCGGCGAAGCGTTCCAGCAGACGGATCAGGCTCGCCAGAGTGGCCCGGGCGAAATCCGCGACGGTGCCCTCCTCCGGCGCGATCTCCTTCACCTCGCCGGGATTGCGGCCGCCGCGCAGCTCGACATAGGCGAGCCGGTCCGGCTCCAGGCCGGCGACCTGCGGCCCGAAGCCGCCGCCCATCGCCATCGCGGCCTCCAGCGGCAATTGCGGGCTGAGGCCGATGCGCACCTGCTTCTCGGTCGGGGCGGCGCCCGTCTTGTAGTCGACGATGCGCAGCCCCCCGGATGCGGCGACGTCGAAGCGGTCGCCGCGACCGGTCAGGCGAAACGGCCGGCCGGCAACCGGCAACGACAGATCGCCCGTCTGCTCGACGAACCGCGCCTTCAGCCCGGGCCGCTCCGCCCGGTCCCGGGCGACGAACCATTCGGCGATGCGCAGGAACCTCGGCCACCAGAAGGCACGGATCTCCGGAAAGTCGTCGAGACCCTCGAACAGCCGTTCGCCGATGACGATCAGGTCCGCCGCCTCGCCGGCGTCGACCGCCTGGACGTAGTCGGCCAGCGCCTCGTGGATGATGTTGCCGCGCTCGGCGGCGTCCGGCAGTTCGTCCAGGGTCGCCAGCGGTTCCAGCCGCAGGATACGGCGGGCGTAGATGGCGTACGGGTCGCGGATCAGCGTCTCGATCTCGGTGACGCTCAGCCGGTCGGGTCGGTGTTCGAGCGCCGGGCACGGCTTCGGCTCGCCGATCGGTTCGGTCGGCCCGACGTGATGGTCGATGGTGCGGGCAAGGTCGAGACATGGCCGGCCCTTCTCCGCCAGCGCCTGCCAGCGGTCCTTGCCGATCACCGCCTTCATGCGCTGCAGCCAGCGCGAGGCGATGGCGGGCGCACCGCCGATCTTGGTGGCGTGCGACAGCACGACGGAGGGCGCGCACATCGCCTGGGCGACGTCGTGGGCGGCAAGGCCGATGAACCGCTCCGGCGCCTCCAGCCCGACGCCGCGGCGCATCGGCCGGTTGAGGAAGGGATCGGTGCGCGTGTCGGCGGGCCAGACGCCTTCGACGAGGCCGCCGAGGATCAGCAGGTCCGCCGAGATCAGGCGGGCCTCGAGCGGGCCGAGGATCGACAGGCGCGGATGGCCGGGCGCATGCGGGCGCACCGGGATGCCGGACATCAACGCCCGCAGCAGCGCGGGGTATTCCGACAGCTTCGGCTCGAGGCCACCGCGGGCGGCATCCGACAGGTCCTCCACGAAGCGCTGCAGCGCCACCGCGTCGTCGCCGGCGAGCGTCATGCCATGCGGCGTCGCCGCGACGGAGGCCAGTGCCTGCGCATGTGCCGCGACGACGCCGCCGAACGGCAGCGCACCGCGGCCGGCCAGCGCTTCCAGCGGCTCGAGCGCGGCGGCAATGCGCTCGCCCAGGTCGAGAGCCGCGCGCCAGTCGTCTTCGCCAAGCCGGCGGACGGCCGGATGCAGCCGCGCCCCGGCGCGCCGCTCGAAGGCGTGTCGCAGCGTCCGCACCAGTCCGGCCCCGCCGGCCGCAGGCCGCGGACCGCGCAGCGCGACCAGTTCCAGAAGCCGCGCCGCGCGGCGCGCCTCGGCGGGCTCCAGGCCGAAGGCGGCCAGCGGGTGCTGGATCAGGGCGACCAGGGCGACCGGGGCAAGCCGCAGCGCGGCCGCATCGGCGATCAGCCGGAACAGGGTGCCGGCCGCCGTGTCGGCCAGCGGCAGCCCGGCGCTGTCCTCGACCGCGATGTCCCAGCGGCGGAGTTCGGCTGCGACCCTTCGGGCGAGCGCCCGGTCCGGCGTCACCAGCGCCGCCGTGCGGCCGGGCGTCTCGACCGCCTCGCGCATCGACAGCGCGATCGCCAGCGCTTCCTCCTGCTCGCTTGCCGCCTCCAGCACGCGGACCCCGGCCAGCGCGTCGGCCAGGGCGTCGGGTGCGATCGTTCCGGCCACCTCCGCCCAGCGGTCGGTGGTGGCGACCGGACGGAAGGTCTCGCCGACGATCCGCTCGCGGGCGGGGAGCTGCGGCGCCACCAGCCTGTCGACACCGCCGCGCACCGCGCCGAGCCGGCCGAGCAGGCGCTTCAGCCCGTACTGCGGATGGCCGGGCTGCGGGTCGTCGGCGTGGTCGACCGCCTCCCAGCTCGCGTCGTCCAGGTCGAGATCGAGCCCCGGCAGCACGACGGCGCCGAGCGGCAGGCGCGCGATCGCCGCGAGCAGGTCCGCGGTCGCCGGTATGGTACCGGTCGAACCGGCGGCGACGACCGGCCCGGCGGGCGGGCGGGAGCGCAGCAGCTCCGCCTCGCCGCGCAGCAGCGCGTCGCGCCGGGCGGCGGGATCCACCGCCTGCTCGGCCTCGAGGATGTCCGGCCAGAGCTCGGTGGCGATCCGCAGGAACTCTACGGTCAGCCGCCAGTAGGCGGCATGGTCCTCCGGCACCAGGCCGGACAGCCCGGAGAATTTCCTGCCTTCCGTCTCGAAATCGTCGATGAGGGTGGCGAGATCGCGCGCCAGATAGGCCGCGTCGCCGGGCACGACGGGGATCGCCACCGGTTCGTCGCGGCCCGGCACCATCAGGCTCCGGGCGACGGTGCGGCCCCAGCCGAGCACCAGTTCGGTCAGCAGGACGTGGCGCCTGAGCGGAGCGATCGCCGGCTTCTGCCGCAGCGCCAGCGCCGCGTCGCCCAGCGCGCCGACGCCGGCGAGCGCGAGGTCGACCTCGTCGACGTCGCCGATCGGCCGGATCCTCGGCAGCAGAACGGCCTCGCCCCCGGCGCGGGCGGCGAGGATCTCGGCAAGCGCCCGGCAGGCGCGCCGGGTCGGCAGCAGCACCAGGTGGTCGGACAGCGGATACGGTGCGCCGCCGGGGGCAAAGGGCACCAGCGTGCCGGCGAGCAGCGCGTCAGCCAGCCGCTCCAGGAACGGCGCGGACGGCGGGATCGTCCACAGCCGCGGCCCGGCGGCGGCGCCGCTCCGTTCGGTCCCGGTGGCGTCTGCGGAGGCGCCCATGGCGCCTCACATGGCGCTTTCGGAGATCATCATCTCGGCTTCGGCGATCGCCGCAGGCGCGCCGACATGCATCCACAGCCCGTCGAGCCGGAGGCCGAACAGCCGTTCCGCCTCGATCGCCTCGTCGAACAGGACGTTGAGGGAGAACCTGCCCTCCGGCGCAGCAGCGAACAGCCGCGGCGACAGGATGCCGCTGCCGGTATAGACGAACGGGGCCATCAGCCGCTCCGGGCGGCGGCTGAGCCGGCCGTCGGGTCCGAGCATGAAGTCGCCGTCGCCGGAATAGCCCGAACTCGCGACGACCGGCGCGACGACCAGCAGCGCGTCCATGCGGGCGTCGTCCCAGGCCTCGGCCAGCCGGTCGAGCAGCGGGCGGGCGCTCTCGATCCACAGCGAATCGGTATTGAGCAGGTAGAACGGGTCCGGGCCGAGCGCAGGCAACGCCCTGGCGATGCCGCCGCCGGTCTCCAGCAGTTCGTCGCGCTCGTCGGAGATCGTGATGGCGGGCGCCGCGCGGTCGCGAAGATGGGCCTCGATCTGGTCGGCGAGGTAATGCACGTTGACGACGGCGCGGCCGACCCGTGCCTCCGCCAGCCGGTCGAGGACGTGGTCGATCAGCGGCTTGCCGGCCACCTCGACGAGCGGCTTGGGCTTCGTCTCGGTGATCGGCCGCATGCGCGTGCCAAGCCCGGCCGCCAGAACCATCGCCGCATCAGGCCGCAAGCGCCCGCTTCCGTTGGCGTTTCCGTCGCCGGCACCGTTCGTTGACCCGTTCGTCGCCATGTCGTCCTAGCCTGCCGCCCGTCTGCGCAGTTCGTCGGGAAGGTGGGTGTCGTACCAGACCTTGAGGCGCGCGAGAACCGGATGGTCGAGCGCATGCTCCAGATAGGTGGATATCCGGGGGATGTGGGCGAGATAGGCCGGCTTGCCGTCGCGCAGGAACAGCCGCGCGAAGATGCCGAGGATCTTGGTGTTGCGCTGGGCGGCGAGAATCGCCAGGTCGCGGTCGAAGGCCGCCGCGTCGAAGCCGGGATCGGCCTGCCGCCGGCAGGCAACGTAGCGGGCGCGCAGGTCGTCCCGCAACGGCGCCGGCACGTCGACGCGCGCGTCGAAGACCAGCGAGGCGACGTCGTAGGCTGCCGGGCCGATCACCGCGTCCTGGAAATCGAGCAGGCCGACCCGGCGGATGCCGTCGCGCTCCGGCAGCCACATCAGGTTGGGCGAATGGTAGTCGCGCATCACCCAGGCGCGGTGGGCGGCCGGATCGGCGATGCCGGGCAGCAGGTCGGCCCAGATCGCATCGAACTCGGCGAGCGCGGCCTCCGACAGCGGCGCGCCGGTGGCGAACGGGGCGAACCAGTCCGCCAGCAGGCCGAGCTCGATACGGAACGCCGCCTCGTCGTAGCGCGGCAGCCGGTGGACGATCCCCGGCGCGGCCTCGACCGCGTCGGGCATGGCCAGGCCGTGGAACTCGGCCAGCAGCTCGACGGCGGCGGCATATCGCTCCGCGACCGGCCTGCCGGCGTCGTCGAGCACGGTCAGGGCGCCGAGGTCCTCGATCACCAGCACGCCGCGGTCGAGGTCGGCGGCATGGATCCGCGGCGCCGAGAAACCGCGCTCGCCGAGCGCCCGGGCGACGGCGACGAAGGGCGTCACGGACTCGGCGAGATGGGCGATCCGGCTGTAGGGCACCGGGCCGGTGCCGGGATCCGGCGCCGCAGGGGAATCCATCATCACGGCGCTCATCACGGCGCTGCGGCCGTCCCGCGACAGGCGCTCGTAGCGCCGGCTCGAGGCGTCGCCCTTGAGGAAGCGCCGGCGCCAGCCGCCGTAGCCGAGCCGTGCCAGGACGTCGCGGACCTCGGCGATGCGGGCCAGCCGATCGGTCCAGTCGCCGTGGGCGGTGAGCCGCGCGGTGCGGGCGCCGGGATCCTCCGCGTCGACCTCGAGACGGACCTCGAGGCGGTCGGCGGGGAATCGGTCCGGCGCCCGCTCCGGCCATTCGGCCAGGATCAGGCCGGCATGCTCGTCGAGGCCCAGTTCGTCGAGCTCGGCCGGATCGCCGAGCCGGTAGAGATCGACATGGGCGATCGCCAGCCGCGGCAGGTCGTAGGTCTGGACCAGCGTGAAGGTCGGGCTCGGCACCTCCAGGCCGGCATCGTCGGCGACGGCGCGGATCAGGGCGCGGGCGAAGGCGGTCTTGCCGGCGCCGAGATCGCCGGCGAGCAGGACGACGTCGCCGGCGCCCGCCGCCGCCGCGACCGCCTCGGCGAGGCGCTGCGTGGCGGATTCGTCCGGCAGCTCGATCACGACGCTGCGGGATGGCGCGGGAGCCTGGTGCAGGGGATGCGACACGGAACCGGGTTCGCTGTCTCTGTCGTCCTCGACCGGCGGCGCTAGCGCTCGCGCGCGGCGGATCCGGCCGCGGCGGCGTCGGCGCCGGCGGCGCCGGCGGATGTCTCGCTGCCCGGATCCCGCGGCCGGGCCGGCAGGTCCAGCTCGTGGATGGTCGCGCCGGGCGCGCCGTCCTCGCTGCGCGCCGCCGCGCGGAGCGGCTGGCGCGCCGGCAGCACGCAGGCCACCGTGGTGCCGCGGCCGGGCGAGGAGTCCAGCCGCACCTCGCCGCCGTGCAGCTCGACGAAGCTCTTGACGATCGACAGCCCCAGCCCCGCGCCGCGGTGGCGGGTGCCGAGCGAATAGCTCTCGAAGCGGTCGAAGACGGCGCGGCGGACGTCGTCGGGGATGCCCGGACCCTCGTCGCGCACCGCGAAGGTGACCCGGCCGGTGCGGTCGCGGCTGACGCCGAGCGCCACCGCGTGGCCCGGGTCGCTGAAGCCGATGGCGTTGGACAGGAGGTTGAACAGGATCTGCCGGATGCGCTTCTCGTCGGCCTGCATGGTGCCGATGTCCTCCGGCACGTCGAGGTCGAGGGTGATCCCCGAGGACGCCAGCCGGTCGTTGAGGCTCTCGGCGGCGGCGGTGACGGCGGCGCGGATGTCGACCTCGCCGATGTCGAGCTCCATCACGCCGGCGTCGACGGTGGCGAGATCCAGGATGTCGTTGATGATCGCCAGGAGCGCGCTCGAGGACGACAGGATGTGGCCGGCATACTCGCGCTGCCGCTCGCTCATCGCGCCGGGCTCGCCGTCGCTCATCAGCTGGGCGAAGCCGATGATGTTGGTCAGCGGCGCGCGCAGCTCGTAGGAGACCTTGTGGACGAACTCGTTCTTGATGCGCGAGGCGGTGATCAGCGCCTCGTTGCGGTCGCGCAGCGCCTTCTCGATGCGGGCGGAATCGCTGACGTCGGTGAACACCACCAGCGTCGCCCCGTCGGGCAGCGGCACGGCGCGCAGGTCGATGACGCTGCGGTCGGGACGCTCCAGCCGCCGCGACAGCGCCTCGCGGCTGTCCTGCAGGCTGGTGACGACGGCGCGCAGCGACGCCCAGACCGCCGTGTCGTCGTACAGGTCGCGGCACCAGCCGATCACCGCCTCGACATGCGGCTGGCTGCCGAGCCGGTCGCCCGACAGCCTCCAGATCTCGCTGAAGGCGGGATTGTAGAGCTTCAGCAGGCCGTCCGTGCCGAACACGGCGATGCCCTCGTCGAGGCTGTCGAGCGTCTCGCGCTGCACCTCGGTCAGCGCCACCACCCGGCTTTCCAGGTCGAGCGACTGGGTGACGTCCTCGAACAGGGCGGACACCGAGCCATCCGCCTGGCGGGTCATCACGACGGAGACGGTGCGCCCGTCCGGCAGGTGCCAGAGGGTGCGCCTGGCCGCGTCGACGGTGTCGGCCGAGGTGAAGACGGAGAGCTGGTCGGCGCGCCAGTCGCGATAGTCGACCGGCTCCTGGATGCGGCCGGCGGCGCGCAGCCGATCGAGGATCTCGTCGAAGCCGGGCCCGGCGTTCAGGAAGGCCGCGTCGAGCCCCCACAGCTGGCCGAACATCCGGTTGTAGTAGTTGAGCCGCTGGTCCGGGCCGAAGGCGGCGACCGCGGTGGCGACCAGGTCGAGCGTGCGGGCATGGGTGTCGTCGCGCCGGGCAAGCTGGCGGCGCAGGGTCTCGGCGTCGGCGATGTCGATGGCGATGCCGGCCCGGTAGCGCTCGCCGTCGACGTCCCAGACGTCGTGCATGCGCTGGGCGCGGCCGACCGCCAGCGACATCTGCCGGTGCGCCACGCCGTCGTCCCGTCGGTCGGCATCCAGCTGGTTGCGTTCGGTGGCGTCGAGCAGCTCGATGCCGGCATCGACCGCCGCGGCGCCGGAGTCCGCGCCGACCGCCCGGGCATAGGCGCGGTTCGCCCAGGACAGCCGGCCCTCCGCATCGCACAGCCAGGCCGGCATCGGCACGGTGTCGAGCAGCGCCCGCAGCGCCTCGACGTCCCGCGCCAGCCGCTTGTGGCGGTCGGAGATGTCGGCCAGCTCGCGGCGCTGCCCGGCGAGGTCGCGGATGCGCAGCACCGCCCGGCCGGCCGCCGACCGGCCGTCGGCCTCGACGAATCCGGCCTCGGCGGCGGTCTCGCCGCGCCGGATCCGGGTCCGCAGGGTGAGGTTGAAGCTCTCGCCGCGCGAGCGCAGCGCGACGATCTGCTTTTCCAGGTCGAGCGCCGATTCCGGGTCCAGCCACTTGCCGAACGCCAGCACGTCGCCGCGCCGCGACGGCAGCACCCGGGAGGGGCCGGGATCGCAGTGGATCTCCGGTTCGCCGCCGTCGAGCGGCCAGACCACGAGGACGTTCTGGTCGACGGCGAGCAGCCCCTCGGCGCGCTCGACGCGGGCGCTGAGCTCGCCGATGCGTTCCTGCGCGGCCCGCTCGGCAAGCTGCAGCCGGGCGCGGGTGCGGACGTAGAGAATGGCTGCCAGGACGGCGAAGAACAGGATGCCGAGGAACAGGCTGAGCGCCGCCAGTTCCTCCTGCGAGACGGAAGTGTGGACGTCGGTGATCTGGCGGCGCAGCTCCGTGCCGAGATCGAGCGATCCGCCGCCGGCCTGGGCCCAGGCGACGGCCGGCAGCAGCAGGGTCACCGCGGCGAGGGGCAGGATCCGGGCGACAGTGGAGAGGGCGCCATTACACAGGGCGGCAGTGGAGATGGCGACCGCGGACAGGGGTGGGACAAGGCCGCCCTTGCCCGGTTGCCGCCAATCGATCCGCATCTGGCCCGTTCCCAAGCTGCGCCCGCCACCGCGCGCCCGACCGCCTCCAAAGCGCATCCTGCGCGCGTGATCCCCCGCGCGAATTAAACGAATCATCCCGCAGCCAATCTAATCCGTCGGGCGGAGTCTGTCATGGCCGCAACACGCGCGCACGGCGATTAAAGACGGGCCGGCCGCAACGGTCGGTCCCGCCGGTGCCCGCACCGTGCGCCAGCGCCTCGTGGTTCGAGACAGCCGCTGGCGCGGCTTCCTTGTAACTTGAACTCCGCCGTTTCTGGCATACTGCTGGAAGCGGTGGCGGGCGGGAGACCGTCGCTCCTCAGGGACGCCAAGCCCGTTGGTGAGCCAGGGTCCTTGCCCGCCGTTCCATCGACCCCGAACAGTCGCTTGGGCCGCTCGAAGCGAAGCCCGCTTGCGCAAGGATGGGACAGG
>NZ_JAZHOF010000001.1:557500-743773 GCF_037855135.1 Microbaculum marinum | reverse complement strand
GACGCACATTTCCGTCCCTCCTCTAATGCAACCGTGATCTCCGGTGCACCCGGCGGCCGGATGAATTGCCGCTGCAGACAGTGGCAGATCGGCCGGACGTCGGTCCGAAGGAACGGTCGGGATCGTGGTTCAGGCGGGACAGGAGAAATCGACGTGTCTACATTTTCAAGCGACTTGCGTGCCGGGATTGGCCCGGCTGCCATACTGATCGCATTGACGGTGATTTTCGCGGTCCCGCCGGCGGCGGAAGCCAATTTCGGCGTCGCAACCTTCTCGGTGTCCGTGAAGCGGGACGGCGGCGCATTCGACGGCAACGGCGTCAAGGGCGCCGCGCGCACGGGAACCGGCAGGTACTACGTGCAGTTCATGCGCGACGTCAGCCACTGCATGTATGCCGCCTCGGTGCGCGGCAAGAACGGCGGGCAGGTCAGCATCAAGCAGAGAGCCGGCAACCCCCAGCGGCTGCGCTTCTTTACCTTCTCCAGAGACGGCGAACCACGGGACCTGCCGTTCGACGTGACCGTCAGCTGCAACGGCGGCGTCCGTACTGTGGGTGACTATTGATCGGCGCAAGCCTGTAGCCTCCGCATTTCTCTTCGAAATACGCCCGAAGGTCAGGATCACTCCGCATGGACCGGCATCCGCGATGACGTCTTCGGCCGACGTTCCCCAAAGGAGCAGTACATGGTCAAAATATCGATAACTGCACTGGCACTCGCCGCCATCCTTGCCGCCTCACCGGCCGCGGCCCAGAAGGATGATGGACGGGGCCCCGCCCGCACCCGCGCCCCGGAGGCGGCGGACCAGACGCTGGGCATGGCACTGATGTCGGCGAACGTTTCATATGGATGCAACCACGGTTACGGCTCAGGTCTCATCGGCCTAAACTCACCGGGGGCTGGCGCGTGCGTGGTGACTTTCGACAGAGACATTCGCCGCTGCACAGCCGTGGCCAGCCTGGGACTATCGTTGATGGCATCTACGGCGCCGGGATCGATCCTGGCCTATGTCAGTGCTGATCACGGGGATGCCGTGATTGTGGAAACCCGGGACGTCAATGGCGACTATGCCGATTACGCTTTTTCAGCCCTCGTCTTCTGCGCGCAATAGTGAGGTTGCAGCACCAGAGACGGCCGCGTGTCGGTGCCCAACTTCGTTCGTCCGTGACAGGCGAGGATCGGGGAGCGGTTCCGCCTGGACCCGCTCCCCGTCGGCGGTTACTTCACTTCGATGATGGTCAGCTTCCCGTTCACCCGGTCGGCGACGAACTCGATCTCCTGACCCTCCTGCATCCGGGCGAGGATCTCGTCGTCGCCAGCCCGGAACACCATGGTCATCGCCGGCATATCGAGATTCTTGAGCTCCTCGTGAATGACGGTGACCTTGCCGGCATCGGCATCCACCTTCTTCACCACACCCTTCGTGTACTCGGTCGCGAACCCGAAGCCCGCGGAGGCCAGGACAATGGCGGCTGGAATCGCAAGTCTGAGAAGATGTTTCATAGTGGCATTCCTTCGGTATCCGTGGGGGGACATCAGTTGGCAGGTGCAGCGACCGACACCTTGCCGTGCATGCCGGACTCGTAGTGGCCGGGCACCAGGCAGGCGAACTCGAAGCCGCCGTCGTTGGTAAACGTCCAGATGATCTCGCCGGTCTCGCCGGGCTCCAGACGCACCGAGTTCGGGTCGTCGTGCTCCATTTCCGGGAACTTCTGCATCAGTTCCTTGTGCTCGGCGTTGCGCGCCATTTCGTCCAGAACGAATTCGTGCTCGAGTTCGCCCTTGTTGACGATGCTGAAGCGGATCGTTTCGCCACGCTTGAATGCGAGATTGTCGGGCTTGAAGATCATTCGGCCGTCCTCGGTCTCCAGCATCTCGACCCGGATCGTACGAGTGACGTCGGACGGGCTGCCGGGTGCGCCAACCATCATGCCGTGGGAATCGGACCCGGAACTCCCGTGGCCCCCGGAGTGCGATCCTGCACCGACGGCGGCGGTGGCCGACAGCAAAGCGAAGGCGGGAACGAGCAGCAGGTTTCTCATCTGGTTTCCTTTCTGGTGGGGTGGTGCGGAGGGTGGGTCTGATCAGCTCCTGTCGGCTGCCCTGGCGAAATCCGGCAGCTCGCCGGTCCATTCGTAGGCCTGGGTGCCGGGGGGGTTCTCGTACCAGCCGGGGTCCGAGTAATCGTTCGACGCGATCCCTTCGCGGACCTTGACGACCGAAAACATCCCGCCCATTTCGATGGGGCCATGGGGCCCCCACCCGGTCATCATCGGCACGGTGTTGTCGGGCAGTTCCATTTCCATCTCGCCCATGTCCGCCATGCCGGCGGTTCCCATCGGCATGTACTCCGGCTGGAGCTTGCGGATCTTTCTGGCGACATTGGTCTTGTCGACACCAATGAAGGTGGGCACGTCATGGCCCATGGCGTTCATGGTGTGGTGCGACTTGTGGCAGTGGATCGCCCAGTCACCCAGATGCACGGCATCGAATTCGTAGGCCCGCATGGCCCCGACGGGAATATCGATCGACACTTCCGGCCAACGTGCTTCCGGCCTGACCCAGCCACCGTCGGTGCACGTCACCTCGAAGTCGTAGCCATGCATATGGATGGGATGATTGGTCATCGTCAGGTTGCCGACCCGCACCCGCACGCGGTCGTTCCTCGACACGACGAGCGGATCGATATCCGGGAAAAGGCGGCTGTTCCAGCACCAAAGATTGAAGTCCGTCATCGTCATGATCCTCGGCACGTAGGAGCCGGGATCGATGTCGAACGCGTTGAGCATGATGAGGAAATCCCGGTCGACCCGCATGAATGCGGGATCTTTCGGGTGCACGATGAACATCCCCATCATGCCCATCGCCATCTGCACCATCTCGTCGGAGTGCGGGTGGTACATGAAGGTGCCGCTCTTGATGAGATCGAATTCGTAGACGAAGGTCTTGCCGGGAGGAATGTGCGGCTGCGACAGACCGCCGACCCCGTCCATGCCTGACGGCAGGATCATGCCGTGCCAGTGGATGGTGGTGTGTTCAGGCAACCGGTTGGTGACGAATATCCGGACGCGGTCGCCTTCGACCGCCTCGATGGTCGGACCTGTCGACTGCCCGTTGTAGCCCCAGAGGTAGGCGGTCATGCCTTCGGCCATTTCACGTTCGACCGGCTCGGCGACGAGGTGAAATTCCTTTACGCCGTTGTTCATCCGGTGCGGCAGCGTCCAGCCGTTCAGGGTGACCACCGGTTGATAGTCCGGCCCCGACGAGGGCCGGAGCGGCGGCTGCGTCGCCGCCGTCTCCATCACCGCCGCGTCCGGCAGGCCCATGTTCGAGGTCTTGCCCCAGGCGGAAGTCGAGACCAGCGCGGCGCCCGCGCCAAGAAGCTGTCGCCTGCTAAACATTGTCGTCTCCCTTGCTAGTGTCCGCCGCCGCTGTCGGCGAGCGCTGTCGTTCCCCCGGCACCGGCGCCGGCGTCCCCGCCGCCGCCGTAGATCGCGGCCGACAGGTTCGTATCGGCGAGCCAGAACTCTCGCCTGGCATTCACCGCCTGGAGGATGGTGTTGATCTTCGCCCGCGTATCGGCGAGCAGTTCGAAGGTATTGGTGATCATGCCGTTGTAGGTGAGGAGGGATTGCTCCTCGATCTCGATTCGCAACGGCAGGACGTTGTCCTGATAGTGCCGCGCTATGTCGTAGGTCGCGGTGTAGGCGGTGTAGGCCGAACGGGCTTCGGAGCGCACGTTCACTGCCCTTTCCGCCAGCATGTTGGCTGCACGCATGTAGGCAAGTTCCCCCTTGCGCATGCGCGCCTTGCCGGAATCGAAGATCGGAATCACGAACTCGAGTTCCACCTGGGGCGTCGTGACCGTCTCCGTCCGGCCGTCCTCACCGAGTTCGCGTTCGCTTTCGAAACCGCCGATGATCTCGAAATCCGTCAGATAGCGGGTCGCTTCGGTCAGGCGGTACGTCCGGGCGACGGCCTCCAGCTCCAGCATGGCAATCTGGAGGTCGACGCGGCGGCGCAGCGCCTCCGCTTCTATCGCCGTCTTCCTGGCAAGGGAGGCCGGCAGCGGCGGTAGATAGTCCGGCACATAGTATTCGACGTCGGCGCCCCACAGGCCCATGAGGCGGGTGAGCCTTTCCTTGGCCAGACGTGCTGCGAGGCGGGCCTGCGCCTGCTGACCCGTCAGTTCCGCGTAGAAGGCATGCTCCCGGGCCTGGTTGCCTTTCGACATCGCGCCGCTCTCGCCAAGTTGCAGAGCGAGTTCGGAGGCGGCATCGGCGGCATCCTCGGCCTGATTGAAGTAGACGGTCGTCTCGAAGGCGGCGACGGCGTCGATCCAGGCCTTCCGGGTTTCGGTCGCCAGCCGCAGGGTCTCCAGCACCGCCGTCAGCTGAGCCTGCCGGAATCGGGCGTCCGCCATGCCGACCCGGTGCGGTTGCGTGGCCATCGCCAGGATGTTGGCGGCGATGAGGCCTTCGATCGAGCGGTAGGCGCCCAGCTCAGGATTGGTGATGCCGAAGAATCCGATCGAGACCGTCGGATTGGGCAGCATGGTCTGCTGCCACGCCTCGGCCGCCGACAGCCCGAGGTCGGCATAGGCGGCCTGGAGTCCCTTGTTGTTGAGAAGCGCGATCTGAACGGCGGTATCGGCGCCGATCGTCTTCTTGTGGACGAGGGCGTGAACGCGCCCGGCCAGCGCCTCCGCCTCATCCTTGTTCTGCGCCCAGACCGTCTGCTTGCCGATCGTCTCGGCGGTGCGAACCGAGACGGTGGCGAAGCCCGCATCCGGGGCGGAATATTGCTCCAGCTCGGGCCCGGCAATGCAGCCGGCAAGGACGAGCGGCGACAGGGCGACCAGAGCGGCACGGCGCAAACGTCTCACGATCCGCCTCCCGTCCCGGGAGACTGCCCGTCGTCGAGCGGCCTCCAAGACCGCGGCGAAACGGGTCCGCGGGCGGTATAGCCGGCAATCACGCCCGCCTGTGGCGGCGCGCGATCCGCTATCTGCGGATCAACTGGCGACCGGTATGGCACGACATCGGGCAGCGACGATTCCGCGCACGCGCCAAGCAGCAAAGGCAGCAAGGCTGCCGCAAAGGGTAATCGCATGGGTAAGCACCTGATTGAGCACAAAGTCGATCGGATGCCCGCGCCGGGGCGTGGGCGACACGACTAGGGAGAGGCAATGCCTCTCGGTACAATCAGGTTCGTGGAGGCGAGTGGGGCGGGTTCAGATCCGCGCACTTGAAGCTGGCCGGCATTTCGGGATCGAACCGGTGCCGGTGAAGGTCCCGGCTCGCGATTGTGCCGACAGCCAGGATATCCGCCGCGCACATGCTGTAGCAGCACGTATCGGCGGCTGCTCCCGAGTGGCGTTCACCCGTCTCATTCCCACGCCGACACCCGGACTTTTCGTCAATACCTGCTTCCCCGCCGGCCGAGTCCGCATGGTGACTCGCTATCTCCGGCGAAGCGTGCGACGCGTGAGCAGAGGATTCCGGGGCAGCGGAGGGAATGTGCGCACTGACGGTCGTCAACGGCAGTCCAACGAGGACGAAGACGAGTGCCAGCCGCAGAAGCACGAGAGGAAACCTCAGTCGCATGGCCATGCGACTTCACCGTCTCTGCTCGTTCTGCGTGCCTTACAGGCGACCATAGCACCAGCTGGGTTGTCTCATCCGACCGACTTGTTCGTCTTTAACCAAGTTCGCCTGAGCGGGCAAGCGATGCACGCATGAGCCCGCCCCGTCACCGGGCGCGATCAGGCGCCCGGTGACCTGGCAGATCGGCTCAGGCGGGTTTGCGGAACAGCTGGATGCCCCAGGCGAGGTGGCCGGCGTCGGCGGCCTTCACCCAGTTCTCCAGGCCGACGGCCATCTTGTCGAGGTATTCGGCGGACGCGCCGCCGTCGCGCAGCTTGTCGTAGTTGGCCAGCAGCTCCTCGCGGACGCGGGCGTAGTGGTTGCGCAGCTGCGGCGTCAGGTCCTCCTGCTCGACGACCTGGAAGCCGATCCCCTCGGCCGATTCGCGGTAGAACCGCGGCGAGCCGAGCGAGGTGAGTTGCAGGCGGTCGTAGACCGGCTGCAGCACGCCCTCCGGCACGTCGTCGGCCTGCATCGGGTCGGTGAAGACGAACCAGCCGCCCGGCTTCAGAAGGCGCCAGACCTCTTCCAGCACCTTGTGGCGCTGGTCGGAATGGAGGATGGCGTCCTGGCTCCAGACGATGTCGTAGCCGCCGTCGCGGCCCTGCACGTCCTCGAAGACGCCGTGCACGACGTTGATCCGGTCGGCCAGGCCGGCGCGGCGGTTCTTGTGGCGGTTGGTGTCGTTCTGGACCTCCGAGATGTTCAGGCAGACCGCCTCGCAGCCCGACTGGCGCACCAGCGTGCGCATCGCGCCGCCATAGCCGGCGCCGAGATCGATCACCTTCATGTCCGGGGTGACCGGCGGCAGCTTGGCGATCATGCGGGCGACGGTGGCGTCGCTGGCCTGGCGGATGTCGGAGGTGTCCTCGTAGATGCCGACATGCAGGTCCTCGCCGCCCCAGACGGTCGAATAGAAGGTGTCGGCGTCGTCGCTGTCGTAGTAGTCCTCGGCGACGTCGCGGACGTCGGTCTCGCCGTCCTCGCGGGTGCCGCCGCCCCAGCGCACCAGGTGCAGCTTCGACTTCTCGGCGACGTGGATGAAGAAGTCCGGCTCGTCCTCGGCGTAGGTCTCCTGGAAGTCGCCGTAGGTGCGCACCCGCGCGAAGCCCGCCTCCTGCAGCAGCCGGCGCACGTAGTTCTTGCGGATCGGGTTGAGGTTGAGGGTGTATTCCGACCCGTCCTGGAAGGAGTACTTGAAGCGGACGAGGCCCTCGTCGATGTGCTCGGGCTCGGCCGTCACCTGGTCGCCGGCGTAGTAGTACTTGTGCTTCGTCTTGAAGCCGACGTCGAGGATGGTGTCGTAATTGCGCTGGTCGAGGATCAGGATGCCGTCGTGCTTCAGCGCGGCGTAGAATTCGGCCAGGGCGCGGCGGCGGTCCTGCTCGTCGTGCAGGTGGGTGAACGAGTTGCCGAGGCAGATGATGGCGTCGTACTTGCCCTGGATGTCCTTGTTGAGCCAGCGCCAGTCGGCCTGCACCGTCTTCAGGATCAGGCCGCGCGACTGGCCGTTCTCGAAGGCCTTGGAGAGCATCGCCGCGGAGCCGTCGGCCGTCGTCACGTTGAAGCCGGCCTCGGTGAGTCGCACCGAGTGGAAGCCGGTGCCGGCGGCGACGTCGAGGACGGTCTCCTTGCCGCGGGCGCGCAGCACGTCGATGAAGAACTGCCCCTCGCTTTCGGCGCGCGCCTTCCAGTCGATCAGTTCGTCCCACTTCTCGACGAAGGACTTGACGTATTCGCCCCGGTAGAGGTCGGTCTCGCGGTCCTTGAGCGGGTCGTCACCGTAGACCTGATCGGTGAGTTCCAGCTCGGCGTTTCCCGGGTTCCGGGCGGCATGGTTCATTTAGATGCTCCTCTCGCAAACACGTGTTGTCACGCCGCGCCCATCGGGAGCGGCTCGAGTGTCACGCGACTGATCGGTCACGCGCAATCCGGTTGCTGTGAACGCCGACAGTCCGGCGGCCGCATCGCAAGATGCGGGGACATGCCCGGCGCCGGCACGCGCGATGGCTGACTTCTGGCTCGCCGCCTGGACGATGCGCCTGCCGACAGGCTGCGGCCGTCAGCCCCAGGAGGGGCCCTTCCCCAAAGGATGGAGATCCGCAGCGCTGATGTGCGGCGCACTATAACGGTCGGGCAGGATCACGCAAGGGCGCGGGCGGAACGGATCGTCACCCGGACGCGGCCCGCGCCGCATGGCGGCTGCTGCGCGAGGCGGCCCGCACGATGGTTTCCTCGGCGATGATCTGGTCGGTGTTGGCGAGCAGCCGCCGCACCGCCCGGCGCGCGGCCTCCGGCCGCTGTCTCAGGATCGCCTTCTCGATGCCCTCGTGCAGCTTCTGGACATGCCGCAGGTCGTCGGCCTCGCGGGTCACGAAGATGAACAGGCTCTCCAGGGCCGACCCGATCAGCGCGCCGAGCGGCATCAGCAGCTCGTTGCCCGCCGAGCGCAGGATGGCGGTGTGGAAGGCGGTGTCGGCGGCGGTGCGCTCGCTCAGCGTCGGCGCCGAACCCATCTGGCGGCAGGCGCTGCTGATCGCCTGCATCTGCTCCTCGCCGCGGCGGGCGGCGGCTAGGGCGGCCGCTTCCGGCTCGATGATGTGGCGGAACTCTTGGACCGCCTTGAGGAAGCCCTCGCGGTCCGGCGAGGTGGCGTACCAGGTCAGCACGTCGCGATCGAGCAGGTTCCAGCGCTCGCGCGGCTCGACCCAGCTGCCGACCTTCGGACGCGACGCCAGCAGGTTCTTGGCCATCAGCATCTTGACCGCCTCGCGCACCACCGAGCGCCCCACCCCGAACATCTCCGACCATTCCGCCTCGTTGGGAAGGATCGTGCCCGGAGGGTAGTCGCCGCGGACGATGCGCTGCCCGATCGCGTTGACCAGCGAGACATGCGCATAGGTTCCCGAGAACCGCTGCGCGCCGGCGCGCGGGGACGCCGCACGCTTCCTGGCCTCGGGGACGGGCGCGGTGTCGTCCGGCGCTGCCGGCGGATCCGGTTTCCTGCGTCTGTCGGCCACGTTGCTCGCTTTCAGATCTCGCTGTCGCGATAGGCCCTCAGCCGGTCGAAGGCAACCGCGAGGATGATGAAGCCGCCGACGAAGCCGCCCTGCCAGAAGGTGCTGATGCCGAGCAGGATCAGGCAGTTGCGGATCACCTCGATCAGCGCCGCGCCGACGATGGAGCCGAACACCGTGCCCGCGCCGCCGAGCAGGTTGGCACCGCCGATGACGGTGGCGGCGATCACGGTGAGCTCCATCGACTGCCCGAGATTGGTGGTGACGCCGCCGAGCCAGCCGGCCTCCAGGATCCCGGCAAGCCCGGCCATGAGGGCGGAGAACATGTAGACGCTCACCTTCGTCCGGCGCACCGATATGCCGGTCAGGATCGCCGCTTTCTCGTTGGCGCCGACGGCGAAGATGTGGGTTCCCCACCGCGTCCAGTTCAGGAGGCCGCCGGTCACCAGCCCGAACAGGACGAGCGCGATCACCGGGTTGGCGATGCCGAACGTCGAGCCGCCGCCGACCCAGAACAGGATGTCCTCGTCGGGGCCGAACTGGAAGACCATCTTGTTGTCCGACAGCACCATCGCCGCGCTGCGCGCGATCGACAGCATGCCGAGCGTCACCACGAACGCGGGGATCCGCAGATAGGCGATCAGCGCGCCGTTGACGGCGCCGACCAGCAGCGACACCCCGATCGCCAGCGCGGCGCTGAGGACGAAGGAAACCCCGGCGTTCATGCTGATCGCCATGACCATCGCCGACAGGCAGAGCACCGAGCCGACCGACAGGTCGATGCCGCCGGAGATGATGACCACCGTCATGCCGAGCGCGACGATGCCGACGAAGGCGAAATTGCGCGTCACGTTGAAGAGGTTCTGCGAGGTCGCGAAGGTCTCGGTGGCGAGGCTCAGGCTGACGCAGGCGATGACGGCGGCCAGGAAGATCCAGAACGCCTGCTGCGACAGCAGCCTGCCGGCGACCGAGTGCGTCTGGTGGGCGATGGCGACATCCAGCGCGGAGGCGGAGCGGACCCCGCTGCGATCAGGCATGTTCGATGGCCCCCGTGATCAGCCCGGTGATCTCCTCCGGCGAGGTCGCTTCGGTGCGCTTGTCGGCGACCTTGGTGCCGCGCCGCAGCACGACGATCCGGTCGGTGACCGCGAAGACGTCCGGCATGCGGTGGCTGATCAGGATGACCGCGATGCCCTGCCGCTTCAGTTCGTTGATCAGATTGAGCACCTCGGCGACCTGGCGCACCGAGATCGCCGCCGTCGGCTCGTCCATCAGCACGATGCTGGCGTCGCTCAGCCGGGTGCGCGCGATGGCGACGGCCTGACGCTGGCCGCCGGACATCGACTTCACCTTGTCCTTCGGACGGGTCTCCGATTTCAGCTCGGCGAACAGCTCGGCGGCGCGCCGGTTCATCGCCGGATAGTCCATGATCCTGAAGGGACCGAACGAGCGGGTCAGCTCGCGGCCCAGGAACACGTTGACCGCGGCGGTCAGGTTATCGCACAGCGCCAGGTCCTGGTAGACGATCTCGATGCCGTGCTCGCGGGCATCGAGCGGTCCGTGGAACACCGTTTCCCTGTCGTTGATGAAGATGGTCCCGTGGCTGGGACGGAAGTTGCCGGCGATGATCTTCACCAGCGTCGACTTCCCCGCCCCGTTGTCGCCCATCAGGCCGAGCACCTCGCCGGGCTCCAGCGACAGCGAAACGTCGTCGAGCGCGTGGATCGCGCCGAAGTGCTTCGAGATCGCCTTCATCCTGAGCGCGGTCATTTCCACCCCGGTTCTTCTTGTTCGGCGGGCCACTTTGGCGGCTGCCGCCAAGGCACGTCAATATCATAAAACCCGCATTTGTATTATTTGTCCGACATATCTTGACGGAGCGGCCGGGCTTGCCGTTTAGTGCGCTGCGGAGGAAACTTGACCAACATGCACGTGCTGGTTACAGGCGCGGCGGGCAAGGTGGGGCAAGCGCTCGTGGCGCGGCTCCTGGCGGGGTCCGGCAACGTTCCGGACGACCTGCGGATACGCGCGCTATGCCACAACCGAATGCTGGCGGAGACGCCGAGGCTGTCGGTCGTCGCCGGCACGATCGCCGACCGCGAGGTCTGCCGGACCGCGCTCGAGGGGATCACGCACGTCGTCCACCTGGCGACCTGCAAGGAGACGCCGGACGACGTCATGGACGTCGCGATCAAGGGGCTGTTCTGGCTGCTCGAGGAGTTCCGGACCAGTTCGACCGCGCAGAGGTTCATCCTGATCGGCGGCGATGCCGCGGTCGGGCATTTCTTTCACCGGCATCCCGCACCGATCACCGAGACCACGCCGCATAGGGCCTATCCCGGCTGCTATGCGCTGTCGAAGGTCATGGAAGAGGTGATGGTCGAGCAGTACGGCATCCAGTACGGCATCGACTGGTGCTGCCTGCGGGCGCCCTGGATCATGGAGAAGGACGACTTCCGCTACAGCCTGTCCTTCGGCGACGACGTGTTCGGCGGACCGGACTGGAAGTCGATGGTCTCCCCCGAGCAGGCCGAGACGAGCCGGTGCACGGGCGCGGTTCCCCTGCTGCAGGAGGAGGACGGCACGCCGGTCAAGCGCAACTTCGTGCATGTCGACGATCTCGTCGAGGCGATCGTCACGGCGCTGACCGCCAAGGCCGCCCGCGGCAAGCTCTACAACATCGCCATGGACGAACCGGTCGACTACGGCGCGGTTGCCGCCTATCTCGCCAGGACGCGCGGACTGCCGTCGATCGCGATCCGCAGCCCCTATGTCGGCAATTGGCTGGACAACAGCCGGGCCAAGGCCGAGCTGGGATGGCGGCCGTCCTACGACCTAGAGAAGCTCATCGATTCCGCCTGGGACTACGAGCGCGCTCCAGACGATCCGAGGAGGGTCTGGTACCCCGGCTGAAGGAAGCGCCGCACAAGAACCGGCGCAGGCACAAATCACGCTGCAGCACCCCAGGGAGGAACAAGGACATGAAAGTGCACGGACTTCTCTTTGCCGGCCTCGCAGCAATGGCTGTCGCCGGTTCCGCCCAGGCCCAGGACAAGACGCTGGCGATCGTGGTGAAGGGCCTCGACAACCCCTTCTTCGAGCAGATCAACAAGGGCTGCCAGAAGTGGAACGGCGAGAACAAGGACAGCGGCTACACCTGCTACTACACCGGCCCGGCCTCCAGCACTGACGAAGTGGGCGAGGTGCAGATCGTCGAGGACCTGCTCAACCGCCCGGACGTCAAGGCGATCGCCATCTCCCCGTCGAACGCCCCGCTGATGGCGAGGATGCTGCGCAAGCAGGCGCCGAAGATCCCGATCATGACGATCGACGCGGATCTGTCCGCCGACGACGCCGAGCTGCGCGAGACCTACCTGGGCACCGACAACTACCAGATGGGCGTCAAGTTCGCCGAGCACCTGATGAAGCTGAAGCCGGACGGCGGGACCGTCTGCCTGCAGCTCGGCAACGTCGCGGCCGACAACATCAACCAGCGCGCCGCCGGCACCCGCGACACGCTGTCGGGGGAAAAGGGAACCGACAGGCTCACCGGCCAGGGCGGCTGGACCGAGATCGACGGCTGCCCGGTCTTCACCAACGACCAGGCCGACCTCGCCAACCAGCAGATGGCCGACACCTTCACGGCCAATCCCGATCTCTCCGCGTTCATGCTGATCGGCGGCTGGGCCCAGTTCGCGCCGCAGGCCTACGCGCAGGTGACCGACCAGGTCATGGAGAAGCTGAAGTCGAAGGACCTCGTCATCGTCGCCGGCGACACCCTGCCGCCGCAGATGGAGGCGCTGAAGAACGGGCGCAGCCATGTCCAGGTCGGACAGCGCCCCTTCGAGATGGGCTACCGCGCCCCCGACGTGATGATCGAACTGATCGAGGGCAAGACCGTCGACCCGATCATCTACACGGGCCTGGACGAATGCACCCAGGAGAACGTCGACGGCTGCATCGGCGGTTGAGGAGGCCGGCGGGGCCCGGCGACCGGCCGCGTCCCGTTCGATTTCTCCGTTGCAGTCGACCGCCCGCCGGACCGGCGGGCCGGCGACATCGCTTCACCTTCAGATCCAAGTGAGGATTAGAGACATGAAACTTCGTACGTCCACGATTGCGATCGTCGCCCTGGCGGTGCTCGCCGCGGGCTCTGCACGGGCCCAGGAGAAGTCCCTCGCGTTCGTCGTCAACGGCGCGTCGGACTTCTGGAAACTGGCCGAGGCCGGGGTCAAGAAGGCCCAGGGCGAACTGCCGGACTACGACCTGCAGTTCAAGTATCCCGAACAGGCGGCCGCAGCCGTGCAGCAGCGTCTGATGGAAGACCTCGTGGCGGCCGGCGTTTCGGCCATCATGGTCAGCGCGGTCGATCCCAAGTCCTCGACCGATGCACTGAACCGGATCGGCGAGCAGGTGCCGCTGTTCACCACCGACAGCGATGCGCCGGACACCAACCGGATCGCCTATATCGGCTCATCGAACACCGACGCGGGCAGGCAGGCGGGAGAGATCGCCCTGAAGGCACTGCCCGACGGCGGCAAATGCATCGGCTTCGTCGGCCTGCCCGGCGCCGACAACGCGCGCGAACGCATCGAAGGCATGAAGGAGACGATCGCCGGCTCGAAGGTCGAACTGATCGACGTTCGCGGCGACGACATCGACATGACGCGCGCCAAGCGCAACGTCGAAGATGCCCTCGCCGCCAATCCCGACATCGACTGCATGGTCGGCTTCTACTCCTACAATCCGCCGCGCATCTACGAGGTGCTCAAGGAATCCGGCCAGCTCGGCAAGATCACCATCATCGCGTTCGACGAAGATCCGATCACGCTCGGCGGCGTCCGCGAGGGCTCGATCGCCGGAACGGTGGTCCAGCAGCCCTACGAATGGGGCTACCAGGGCATGCTGCTGATGGCGAAGTACCTGGAGGGCGACACGTCGGTCGTCCCCGCCGACAAACTCGTCATCGTGCCCACGAAGATCATCGACAAGAGCAACGTCGATGACTTCGAGGAAGAGCTGAAGGCGCGTATCCGCGGCTGAAGCCCCGCAATACGGCAGGCCGGCCACCGCCCCGCTCCGGCCGGCCTGCCGGTTCCCCTCCCGACCAACCCCGCGCCGCGCCTTCCCCGCATGTCCGCACCGTTCCTGAAGATGACAGGCGTATCCAGGCTCTACCCCGGAGTGCTGGCGGTCGCGGGCTTCGACATGACCATCGCGCCGGGCGAGGTGATCGGGCTGGTCGGCGAGAACGGCGCGGGCAAGTCGACGCTGATGAAGATCCTCGGCGGGCTGATCGCGCCCAGCGAGGGGACGATCGAGCTCGACGGCGTGACGATGGCGCGGCTGACGGTGGCCGGCTCGATGGGCGGAGGCATCGCCTTCGTCCACCAGGAGCTCAACCTGTTCGACAACCTGACGGTGGCGGCCAACATCTTCATCGGCCGGGAACCGTTGAAGGGGGGGCTGCTCCGGCTGATCGACACCGCCGCCCTCGACCGGCTTGCCGCGCCGCTGCTCGACCTGCTCGGCGCGGACTTCGCGACGGACACGCTCGTCGCCGACCTGTCGCTTGCCCAGAAGCAGCTCGTCGAGATCGCCAAGGCGCTGTCGATCAAGGCGCGGCTCGTCATCATGGACGAGCCGACCTCGAGCCTCACCGCGACCGAGACGGAGCGGCTGCTGGCGATCGTCGCGCGGCTGAAGGCCGACGGCGTAGCGATCATCCTGATCTCGCACCGCCTCACCGAGATCGAGCGCGCCGCCGACCGCGTCATCGTGCTGCGCGACGGCAGGCGCGTCGCCGAACTGGCGAGACAGGAGATCCGGGCGAACCTGATGATCCGCCACATGACCGGGCGCGACCTGAGCACGCTGTACCTGCCGCCGGCGACCGCGCCCGGCGAGACCGTGCTGGAACTGGCGGGGGTGCGCACCGCGTACCGGCCGGACCAGGAGGTCTCGTTCGGCTTGCGCCGCGGCGAGATCCTCGGGCTGGCGGGGCTGATCGGCTCCGGCCGCAGCGAGCTTGCGCGGGCGATATTCGGCCTCGATCCGCTGCGCGGCGGGGAGGTGCGGGTCGACGGGACGCCGATCCCGCCGGCCTCGCCGAAGAGCTCGATCGCGCGCGGCATCTATCTCGTTCCCGAGGACCGCAAGCGCTGCGGCCTCATCCTGGACCTCCCGATCCGCCGCAACATCACGCTGTCGAGCCTGCCGGCTCATTCGCGGCGCGGCATGGTGAACGTCGCGGCGGAGCACGAGACCGCCCTGAGGCAACAGCGGCGCCTCGACATCCGCACGGCCTCCGTCACGGTGCCGGCGAACGCGCTGTCGGGCGGCAACCAGCAGAAGGTGGCGCTGGCCAAGTGGCTGTCGATGTCGCCGCGGGTGCTGATCTTCGACGAGCCGACGCGCGGCGTCGACGTCGGCGCCAAGAACGAGATCTACGCCTTGATGCGCGAGCTGGCGGATCGCGGAGTGGCAATCCTGATGATATCCTCGGACATGGAAGAGGTGATCGGCGTCAGCGACCGCGTCGCGGTGATGCACGAGGGGCGGATCGCGGGCTTCCTGGAGCGCGCCGACCTGAGCGAGCAGGCCATCCTGTCGCTGGCGATCGGGCGCACCGCGCACGACCACCCCACGCCGGACTGAAAGCCGCCAATGACAAGCCGCAAGGACCTGGGCCTGCTCGTTCTCATCATCGTCATAAGCGCGGTGGTGGCGATCATAAACCCGAGGTTCCTCTCCCCGATAAACCTGTCGAATACCGCGAACCTGATCGGGCTGTTCGGCATCTTCGCTGTCGCGCAGGCGTTCGTGATCATCTCGGGCGGCATCGAGCTGTCCGTCGGCTCCGTGATCGCGCTGCTGGGAGTGGTGTTCGTCGATCTCGTGGCGGGCGAGACGGTCAGCCCCGGGCTCGCCTTCCTCATCGTGCTTGGCCTTGGCTGCCTGATCGGCTTCATGCACGGGTTCCTGGTGGCGAAGGTCGGCATCCAGCCGTTCATCGTGACGCTGTGCGGCCTGCTGATCTACCGGGGCATCGCCCGCTACTACACCGAGGACGCAACCGCGGGATTTCCCTTCGGCGCGAGCTTTCCAACCCTCGAATGGCTCGTGGCCGGCCGCTTCTACGGCGTTCCCCATTCGATCATCGCCTTCGCCGTCGTGGCGATCGTGATGGGCGTCGTGCTGCACCGCTCCGTCTACGGGCGCTATCTCTACGCGGTGGGCAAGAACGAGGAGGCGGCCCGCTACAGCGGCATCAACACCGATCGGGTGGTGATCGCGGCCTATGTGATCTGCATCGCGCTGACCGCCGTGGCGGCGGTGTTCATCGCGATGTACACGCGGTCGATCTCGCCGTCCTCGCACGGCAACTTCTACGAGCTCTACGCGATCGCCGCCGCCGTGCTCGGCGGCTGCTCGCTGCGCGGCGGCGAGGGCTCGATACTGGGGGTGGTGCTGGGCACGATCCTGCTGCAGGTCCTGCAGAATCTCGTCAACCTGCTGGGCATCCCGAGCTCTCTCAACTTCGCGGTGATGGGCTCGGTGATCCTGCTCGGCGTGCTCGCCGACCAGGGGCTGTCGCGGCGGCGGCGGCAATAGCGGCGGGCGGTCTCCGCCGCTACTGCTCCCAGGTGAGCAGCAGGTCCTTGGCGTCGATCTGGTCGCCGACGGCGACCAGCACCTCGGCGACGGTGCCGTCGCGCTCGGCGTGCAGGGCGGTTTCCATCTTCATCGCCTCCAGCGAGATCAGCACGTCGCCGGCCTTCACCTGCTGGCCGGCGGAGACGGCGACCGACGACACGACGCCAGGCATCGGCGCGCCGAGCTGGGCCTCGTTGCCGGGCTCGACCTTGGCGCGCGCCTTCGGCCCGGCGGCGCCATGGGGGCGGTCGGGAACCTTGACGCGGCGCGGCTGGCCGTTCAGTTCGAAGAACACCGTCACCATGCCGCGCTCGTCGGTCTCGCCGATCGCAAGGCAGCGGATGACGAGCGTCTTGCCCTTCTCGATCTCGACGAAGATCTCGTCCTCCGGCTGCATCCCGTAGAAGTAGACCGGGGTCGGCAGGGCGCTGACCGGACCGTATTCCTCGGCGACGGCGGCGAATTCGGAGAACACCTTCGGGTACATCAGCCAGGAGGCGAACTCGAACTCCGACAGGTCGCGGCCCGCCTCCTCCTGCGCCCTGGCGCGGTCGGCCGCGAGATCGGCGTCGGCGAGCAGCGAGCCGGGCCGGTCGGTATAGGCGGCCCCCTCCTTCAGCGCCTTCTTCTGCAGGGTCGCGGGCCAGCCGCCGGGGGGCTGGCCGAGATCGCCCTTCAGCATCGAGACGACGGAGTCCGGGAAGGCGATGTCCTTGTCCGGCGCGGCGACGTCTTCCGGCGAGATGTCCTGCGACACCATCATCAGCGCCATGTCGCCGACCACCTTGGACGACGGCGTCACCTTGACGATGTCGCCGAACAGCATGTTGACGTCGTGGTAGGCCTGCGCCACCTCGTGCCAGCGCGCCTCGAGGCCGAGCGAGCGCGCCTGCTCCTTCAGGTTGGTGAACTGGCCGCCCGGCATCTCGTGCAGATAGACCTCGGATGCCGGCCCCTTCAGGTCGCTCTCGAAGGCGGCGTACTGGTTGCGCACGGCCTCCCAGTAGAAGGAGATGCGGCGGATCCAGTCGGTGTCGAGGCCGGTGTCCCGGTCGCTGCCGCGCAGCGCCTCGACGATCGAGCCGAGGCAGGGCTGCGAGGTATTGCCCGACAGCGGATCCATCGCCGCGTCGACGGCGTCGACGCCGGCTTCCACGGCGGCCAGGACGGTCGCCGCCGAAATACCGGAGGTGTCGTGCGTGTGGAAGTGGATCGGCAGGTCGGTCTCCTCGCGCAGCGCCCTGAACAGCACCCTGGCGCCCGCCGGCTTCAGGAGGCCAGCCATGTCCTTGATGGCGATGATGTGGGCGCCGGCCTTCTCCAGTTCGCGGGTCAGCCCGACATAGTAGTCGAGGTCGAACTTGGCCCGGTCGGGGTCGAGGAGGTCGCCGGTGTAGCAGATCACCGCCTCGCAGAGTCTGTTCTCCTCGCGGACGGCGTCCATCGCCACGCGCATGTTCTCGACCCAGTTGAGGCAGTCGAAGACGCGGAACAGGTCGACGCCGCCGGCGGCAGCCTGCCGGACGAAGTGGCGCACGACGTTGTCGGGATAGTTGGTGTAGCCGACGCCGTTGGCGCCGCGCAGCAGCATCTGCAGGAGCAGGTTCGGGGCACCCTCGCGGACCAGCGCCAGCCGCTCCCACGGATCCTCGGTGAGGAACCGCATCGCCACGTCGAAGGTCGCCCCGCCCCAGCATTCCAGGCTCAGAAGCTGCGGCAGCGCCCGCGCGTAGACCCCGGCGATGCGGGCGATGTCGTGGGTGCGCATGCGGGTGGCGAGCAGCGACTGGTGGGCGTCGCGCATCGTCGTGTCGGTGACGAGCACCCGTTCCTGCTGACGCATCCAGCCGGCGAACTTCTCCGGGCCAAGACTGTCGAGCAACTGCTTCGTGCCGTCGGGAACCGCGCCGTCGACGAACGGCACGACCGGGTCGAGCGCGTCCGACTTCGGCCGCGGCCGGCCGCGCGTCTCGGGATGGCCGTTGACGGTGACGTCGGCGAGGTAGTTGAGGAGCTTGGTGGCGCGGTCCTGGCGGCGGACCTGCTCGAACAGCTCGGGCGTGGTGTCGATGAACTTCGTCGAGTAGTCGTTCGCCGCAAATCTCGGATGACCGATGACGGCCTCCAGGAAGGTCAGGTTCGTCGCCACGCCGCGGATGCGGAACTCGCGCAGCGCCCGGTCCATGCGCCGGATCACCTCCTGCGGCGTCGGCGCCCAGGCGGTGACCTTTTCCAGCAGCGGGTCGTAGTAGCGGGTGATCACCGCACCGGAATAGGCGGTGCCGCCGTCGAGACGGATGCCGAAGCCGGTGGCGCCGCGATAGGCGGTGATGCGGCCGTAGTCGGGGATGAAGTTCTGTTCCGGATCCTCGGTGGTGATCCGGCACTGCATGGCGTGGCCGTTGAGGCGGATGTCGTCCTGGGCGGGGACGCCGGAGCCCGGTGTGCCGATCTCGGCGCCGTCCTGGATGCAGATCTGCGCCTTGACGATGTCGATGCCGGTGACCTCCTCGGTCACCGTGTGCTCGACCTGGATGCGCGGATTGACCTCGATGAAGTAGAAGGCGCCGGTGTCCATGTCCTGCAGGAACTCGACCGTGCCGGCCCCGACGTAGTTCACGGCGCGGGCGATCTTCAGGGCGTAGCCGCAGATCTCCTCGCGCTGGGCTGCGTCCAGATAGGGCGCGGGCGCGCGTTCGACAACCTTCTGGTTGCGGCGCTGGATCGAGCAGTCGCGCTCGAACAGGTGGACGGCATTGCCGTGCGTGTCGCCGAGGATCTGCACCTCGACGTGGCGGGCGCGCGCGACCAGCTTCTCGAGATAGACCTCGTCCTTGCCGAACGCCGCCTTCGCCTCGCGGCGCGCCTCGACGACGTCGTGGGCCAGGTCCTCCCTGCCGCCGATCGCCCGCATGCCGCGACCGCCGCCGCCCCACGAGGCCTTCAGCATGACCGGGAAGCCGATCTCCCCGGCGAGCCTGGCGACCTCGTCCAGATCGTCCGGCAACGGCGGCGTCGCCGGCACGACGGGCACGCCGATCTCGGTCGCCAGGTCGCGGGCGGCGACCTTGTTGCCGAGGCGTCGCATGGTGTCCGGCCGCGGCCCGATGAAGGCGATGCCGGCGTCGGCGCAGGCCTCGGCGAATTCCGGGCTCTCGGAGAGCAGCCCGTAGCCCGGGTGGATAGCGTCGGCGCCGGAAAGCCTGGCGACGCGGATCACCTCCTCGATCGACAGATACGCCTCGATCGGTCCGAGATCGCGGTCGAGATGCGGTCCGCGGCCGATCTGGTAGCTCTGGTCGGCCTTGAACCGGTGCAGCGCGTACTTGTCCTCCTCGGACCAGATCGCGACGGTCTTCAGCCCGAGCTCGTTGGCGGCCCGGAATATCCGGATCGCGATCTCCGAGCGGTTGGCAACGAGAATGGTTCGTATCGTCAAGCCGGTATCCAGGATGAGTGCGAGGCGGCAAGGGCACGGCGCCGGCAGGGCGCCGGCGCAATGCGGACCGACACCGGCTCGGACGCCCTCGCCTGTCGGTCGATGACCATTGCAGCGCGTCCGGGGGGCAATGTCAAAGCCGCAGCGGGGAGGCCTGCGCGCGCCTGCTAGATGCGCTGGCCGCCGCTGGCGTCGATCTTCTGGGCGGTGACCCATCGGCCCTTGTCGGAGGCCAGGAAGGCGACGATGTCGGCGATGTCTTCCGGCTGCCCGACCCGGCCGAGCGCGATGGTCTGGGCGATCTGCTTGCTCATCACCGGGTCCTGGGCGCCGGGATGGAAGTCGGTGGCCGTCGCGCCGGGGAGCACCGCGTTGACGGTGATGTTCCGCGGGCCGAGATGGGCGGCGAGCAGCAGCGTCAGCGCCTCGAGACCGGCCTTGGCGGGGGCATAGGCCGCCATCGCCGGGTAGGCGGCGCGGGTTCCCATCGACGACACGTTGACGATCCGGCCGCCGTCGCGCATGCGCGCCAGGCACTTCTGGATCAGGAAGAACGGCGAGCGCAGGTCGACCTGGATGACGTGGTCGAACTCCTCTTCCGTGACCTGCTCGATCGTGTTGCGGGTGCCGGTGCCGGCATTGTTGACGAGAATGTCCAGCCCGTTCGAGCCGGTGGCCGCCTCGAGCTCCTTGTCGAGCTGCGCGACGAGTTCGTCGGCGCCCCCCCTGTCGCCCAGGTCGGCGCGCACGGCGAAGGCCTTCGCACCTCCCGCTTCTATGGCCTCGACCACCTCGCGGGCCTTCACCTCGGCGCTGTTGTAGTGGACGGCGACGGTTGCCCCCATCCCGCCTAGCCGCAGGGCGATGGCGCGCCCTATTCCGCGGCTCGCGCCGGTGACCAGCGCGACCTTGCCTTCGAGTTCGTTCGTCATGCCTTGCTCCCGTGAATTGCCGGCTCGCCGGTCACTCGTCCGGCTCGGTTCCCAGATAGGCCGAGATGATTCCGTCGTCATGCGCCAGTTCGGCGCTCGTGCCCTCGACGGCGACGCGCCCCTGATCGATGACGTAGGCGTAATCCGCCACCTTCAGCGCCAGGCGGGCGTTCTGCTCGACCAGCAGGACGGCGACGCCGGTCGAGCGCACCGACATTATCAGTTCGAAGATCCGCGCGATGATCTTCGGCGCCAGACCGAGCGAAGGCTCGTCGAGCAGCAGCAGCCTCGGCGACGACATCAGGGCGCGGCCGATGCACAGCATCTGCTGCTCGCCGCCCGACAGCGACCCGGCGAGCTGCGTGCGGCGCTCGCCGAGGATCGGAAACAGCTCGATGACCTCGCCGAGCCTGGCGGCGAACTCCGCGTCCGAAAGGTGCAGGGCCCCGGCGCGAAGGTTCTCATGGACCGGCATGTCGGCGAACAGCTGCCGGCCCTCCGGCGCGTGGCTGATGCCGCGCCGGATCACCTGGTGCGACTTGAGCCGCGCGATCGACTCGCCGTCGAAGCGGATGTCACCGCCGCTCGGGCGGTAGAATCCGGTGATGCAGCGCAGCAGCGTGGTCTTGCCGACGCCGTTGCGGCCGAGCACCGTGACCAGCCCGCCCTTCGGCACCTGGATGGATATCTCCTCGAGCACCGGCCGGCCGCCGAGCCGCACCTCCAGGTTCTCGGTGGTGAGGATGGTCATTCCGGATCCCCGAGATAGGCGGCCCGCACGGCGGGATCGGACCGGACGGCGCGCGGCGCGCCGTCGGCGATCTTCCGGCCGGAATCGAGCACGACGATGCGGTCGCAGACACGCATCACCATCGGCATGTCGTGCTCGACCAGGAGGATCGTCAGTCCCTCGTCGGCAAGCGTCCGCACCAGCAGCGACAGCGCCTCGGTCTCGTTGGGGTTGAGGCCGGCGGCCGGCTCGTCGAGCAGCAGCAGCGTCGGCGCCAGCGTCAGCGCGCGCGCCACCTCGAGGAGCTTCTTCTGGCCGTAGGAGAGATTGCCGGCGGGCGCGTCGGCATGATCGATCAGGCCCAGACGCTCCAGCGCGGCGATCGTCGCATCGGCGATCCGGTCGGAGCGCCGCCGCTCCAGACCCGGAACCAGCGTGCCCCACAGCGACACCCCGAACCGACCGATCGCGCCGACCGAAACGTTGTCGAACACCGTCATGTCGGGAAAGACGCGAAGGTTCTGGTAGGTCCTGGCGATGCCGAGCGTGGCGATGCGGTTCGGGGCGAGGCCGGTGATGTCGCGGCCCTGCAGGCGGATCCGCCCGGCCGTCGGCGGCAGTGCGCCCGCCAGCATGTTGAACAGGGTCGTCTTGCCCGCACCGTTCGGACCGATCAGGCCGAGAAGCTCGGATGGCATGACCGCAAACGAGACGTCGTCGACGGCCCGCAGGGCGTCGAAGTCTCGGGTCAGACCCTCGACCTCCAGGACGGGTGCCGGGCCCGTGCCCTCCCCCCGCACAGTCATGACCGGCGCTTCCGGCGCGCCCAGGGGCTTGCCGGATCGAGCCGGCGGACCCAGGCAAGACTCCTGACCTCGCTGAGCAGGCCGCGCGGCAGGAACAGGATGGCGAGGAACAGGATGACGCCGAATATGATCGCGCGCAGGTCGCCGAACTGTCGCAGCATCTCCGGGGCGAGAACGACGAGAACGGCCCCGAGCACCGCGCCCGGCAGGCTTCCGAGGCCGCCGATGACAATGGCGGTGAGGATCAGCGCACTTTCGAGAAGCAGGAAGTTGTCGGGGCCGACAAAGCTGTTGACGTGGGCGTAGAGGACGCCGGCCATCGCCATCAGGGCACCGTGGACGGCGTAGATCTGCGCCTTGATGAAGCGCGGCGTCAGGCCCATCGACCGGGCCGCATCCTCATCCTCGCGAATGGCGCGGGCGGCATTGCCATAGAAGGAGTGGGTCATGCGGTGGCCGACGAAGACGGCGACCAGCGCCATCAGCGCGGCCAGCATGTAGGTGGCGAGCCAGCCGTCGAGCTCGTATCCGGCGATCCGCACCGGCGGAATCGCGGGAATCCCCATCGCACCGCGGGTCAGGTCGCCCCAGTTCAGCACGGTCGTGTAGAAGCTGACGGCAAGGCCGACCGTGGCGACGGCGAAGAACACGCTGTGCAGCCGCACCAGCAGCAGCCCGAGCAGGAAGGCGATGACGGCCGTGCCGGCGACGGCGACCAGAAGCTCGACCGGAAACGACGTGCCGAAGCGGGTCGACAGGATGGCGCCGGTGTAGGCGCCGAAGCCGAGGAACACGACCGAGTCGAGCGCCAGCAGGCCGGCGGTGCCGGTCAGCAGGTTGAGCGCGATGGTCAGCACAACGGTCAGCAGCACGAGCTGGCCGAGACGCGCGATGAACGGGCTTCCGGTGACCCAGAAGACCAGCGGAAGCGCGACGCCGACGACGAGCAGCGCAGCCACAACGAACAGGATTCCCCCTGCCGAGCCCTTCATGCCTGTCGGCGCCCGAACAGACCGCGCGGCATGAACAGCAGCGTCATCAGCAGAAGGCCGTAGCCGACCATTTCGGTCCAGGCGCTGGGCACGAAGATGCCGGCGGCGGCTTCGGCGACGCCGACCAGCAGGCCGGCGACCACGGCGCCGGGAATGCTCGTCAGGCCGCCGACGACCATGACCACGAAGCCCTTCACGATCATCGTCAGCCCCATGAAGGACTGCACCGAGCCGTAGGTCAGCGACACGACCATGCCGGCTGCCGCACCGAGGATCGAGGCGACGATGAACACCGCGACGATGACGCGGTTGATGTCGATGCCGGAGAACTGCGCGCCGAGGAGGTTCGAGGAGACCGCGCGGATGGCGATGCCGATGCGGGTGCGGTGCAGCAGGTACTGCAGGCCGATGAGCAGCAGGATCGACGAGCCGGCGATGGCGATCTCGCCGGTCGACACGATGACCCCGCCCAGGTTGACCGGCTGGGTCAGCTGGTGGCTCGCCGGGATCACCAGCCATTCCCCCTTGTAGACCTGGTCGAGGGCCTCGCGCACGACGATGCCGAGCGCCAGCGACGACAGGAGCGTGGCTTCACGCACGGCGCGCGAGCGCAGCGAGGCCTCGTCGGTGAACCGCCGGACCGGACGGAAGGCGAGGCGTTCGACCGTCCAGCCGGAGAGCCCGCCGACGGCCAACACCAGCGGCACGATCGCCCAGAGCGGCAGCGCCAGGGTGGTCGCGCCGATCAGCGTCGCGAAGGCGCCGATCGTATACACGTCGCCATGCGCGAAGTTCACCGCCGACAGCACGCGGAAGATCAGCGTCAGGCCGATGGCGATGACCGCATAGGTCATCCCCACGCTGACGCCGATGGCGAGCTGGCCGAGGATGAAGTGGTCGATCATCGCTCAGCCCGCCGCCCGGGCAGAAGGGTGCCGCGCCAGGACAGCGATCATTCGACGATCTTGAACTCGCCGTCCTCGATGACGCCGTCGCGGAAGCGGAACGTCCACTCGCGCGTCTGGGGATCGTAGGTGGTCGGGCCCGCGATGGTGTCGATCGTCGTCTGCGAGTCGAGGCCCTCGCGGATCGATTCGCGCGTCACGTCCGGATACTGCTCGGCAACGATGTCCAGCAGCGTCGTCGCCGTGATGTAGGAGTTGGCGGCGAACGCGTCGGGCTTGGAACCGTACTTTTCCTCGTAGCGCTTGAAGAAGTCCGCCATCTCATCGCCGGTCGCCGGATTGAACACCAGCAGCAGCCGGGTGCCGTTGGCGGCCTCACCGGCCAGGCGGGGGAAGTCGTAAGTGCCCAGCGCCGCCGAGCCGTAGAAGGGAATCTCGATGCCGAGCTGCCGCGTCTGCTTGGCGATCAGGGCGGCCTGTGGCGCGAACAGGCCGAGATAGATCATGTCCGGCTCGGTGCGCGCGGCCTTCTGGATCACCTGGCGGAAATCCTGCGCGTCGGGGCGAATGAACTCCTCGAACACCACCTCGCCGCCGGACTTCTCGAAGGCCATCCTGGTCAGCGCCATGTTGGCCTTGCCGTAGTCGTTGGGCAGGCCGATCATCGCCAGCTTCTTGACGCCGAGCTTGTTGAGGTATTCGGCGTTGGCCGGCCCCTCCTTCGACTGGATGATGCTCTGGCGGAACACGTAGGGTCCGACCTTGGTCACGTCCGGGTGCGAGGAGATCGGCGTGATGTTGACCATCTTCGCCTTGTCGTAGAGCGGTCCGGCGGCAAGCGTGACGGTGCTGCCCCAGCTGCCGATCGAGGCGACGTAGCTGTCGTCCTCGATGAACTTCCGCGCCAGGTTGATGGCGTCGTCGGCGCGGTTCTGGTCGTCCTCGCAGTCGATCGTGACGGTGGCGTCCTTGAGCTTGCCGCTCTTCTCGAAGTCCTCGAGCGCCATCTCGAAGCCGTGCTGCATGTTGGCGCCGAACTGCGCCAGCGGCCCGGTAATCGGAATGTAGCACGCGAACCTGACCGTCTCGGTCTGCGCGTGGCCGGCCGATGCGCACAGGCCCAGAGCCAGCGCCGCCGAGATTGCCGTGAGATGTCGATTCATGCCCAGTATCCCTCTGTTCTGGACGGCTGCGCGGGGCGCCGCCCTGTCACACACGCTTGCGTCAAGGCTTGATCGCAACCTTGCCGAAGATCCGCCGCTCGGCGAGCATGCGGAAAGCCTCCCGTGTCTCCTCCAGCGGAACCGTCTCCCCGACGACAGGCGTCAGCCGGCCAGCTTCCACGAGGTGGAGCAATTCCTGCAGTTCCTCCCGGTTCCACCCGTTCGACCCGACGATATCGATTTCGAACGTCCAGATGAATCGGAGATCCTCCTTGGGATCGTATCCCGCCGTGGCGCCGCAGGTCAGCACGCGACCGCCGCGCTTGACGCAGCGCAGCGACGGCACCCAGGTGTCCCCGCCGGTGAAGTTGACGACGACGTCGACGCCGCCGCTCTCGCCCCAGAAGCGCGGCTTGCCGTATTCGGCGACGATCGCGCGCATGAAATCCTGGTCGGCGTAGTTGACGCCGAAGTCGGCCCCGAGCCCGGCGAGCAGGTCGAGCTTCTCCTGGCTGGAGGCGGCGACCGCGACGTGGGCGCCGGCGAGCTTGGCCAGTTGCACGCAACCGGTGCCGACGCCGCCCGAGGCGCCGAGGATGAACACCGTCTCACCCGACCGCACCCGGCCGCGCGTCACCATCATCCGGTAGGCGGTACCGTAGGCGACCGGCAGCGCGGCGGCGGCCTCGAAGCTGACGGTGTCGGGCAGCCGCAGGAGCTGGTGCGCGGCGACCTTCACGTATTCGGCGAGGCCGCCGTCGACGACCTCGCCCAGCAGCTTGCCTTCCTCGCGGTTGACCGGGTCGACCAGCACCCGGTCGCCGACCGACCAGCCCTCGACGCCCTCGCCGATCTCGGCAATCTCGCCGGCGACATCGATGCCCATGATGATCGGCATCGGCACCTTGATGCCGGGCATGCCCTTCAGGGTGAACAGGTCGTGGTAGTTCAGGGTGCAGGCGCCGACCTTGAGGACGACCTCGCCGGCACCGGCCTCGGGATCGCGCCAGTCCGGTTCGAAGACGATGTCGTCGATCTCGCCATGCGCGCGGATCACCATTGCTCTCATGAATTCCGTCCCCGATCGTTCACGTTGATGCGCGGCGGGCCCTTTGGGCCGCGCCGAATTCCTCTGCCGCGCGGATGGTCAGGCTCTGGCGGTCGACCTTGTTGGTGCCGGCCAGCGGCAGCGCGTCGACGAAGGCCACGTGGCGCGGATGGCGGTAGGCGGGCCCCTCCTTCAGCGCGAATGCCTTGACCTCGTCTTCGGTCAGGCCGGCGCCGGATGCCGGTACCACGTAGGCGACGGGCACCATGCCCTTGATCTCGTCCTCCAGCGGCACCACAGATGCCTGGGCGATGCCGGGGTGCGATTCCAGCAGCCGTTCCACCTCGGTCGGATAGACGTTCTCGCCGCCGCACACGAACATGTCGTCGGCGCGGCCGACGAAATAGTAGAAGCCGTCGGCGTCGCGCCGCATGATGTCGCCGGTGTCGTACCAGCCGTCGTGCAGGCGTCTGGCGCTTTCTTCCGGCAGATTGAGATAGCCCGGCATCACCGCCCGGCTGCGCACCCAGATGACGCCCTCGTCCTCGGAGTTGCCGCCGACCAGCCTTATCTCGGCCTCGGGCAGCGGATAGCCGACCGCCAGGCGCGGCTTCGGCTTGCCCTCGGGATGCGGGCCGAAGACGACGGGGCTGCCCTCCGTGGTGCCCCAGGTGTTGGAGATCATCGCGGCGGGAAATACCCGGCCTGCTTCGGCAAACAGCGCCTCGCTGACCGGCGCCGATCCCATGATCACCAGCTTCACCGGCGATAGGTCGAGCGTCGCCAGCGCCTCCTTCTCGCGGACCGCCAGCGCCAGCATGGTGGGCACGGCGGTGACGATGTCGCAGCGGTGACGGGCGGCCGCCTCCAGGTAGCCGCGCGGGTCGAAGCGGCGCATCAGCACCACGGTCCCGCCGGACATGCTCATCAGCGTGCTCTGGAGCAGGCCGTTCATGTGGTAGAGCGGGGCTGCGACCAGCATCCGCTTGCCCTCCATCGGCGGCATCGAGCCGCTGAGCACGTGCGCCGCCCAGACGTAGCCGCCATGGGTGAGCGGCACGCCCTTCGGCCGGCCGGACGACCCGGAGGTGTAGAGGATCAGCGCCGTCTCGTCGTCGCCCATCTCGGGGCTGTCGAACGATCCGGGATCGGCGAACGCCGACCACGACGCCTCGTCGTCGAGGCGGACGACAGGCCAGCCGGCAGCCTGCCCGGCGCGCTCGGCATCGGCAAAGACGAACCGGACGTCGGCGTCGTCCAGGATTTCGGCGACGGTCGCGGCGGGCAGCTTGTAGTTGATCGGCACGGCGACCAGTCCGGCGCGGACGATGCCGAAGAAGGCGATCAGGTACTCGGCGCTGTTGGCGGCCAGGATCCCGACCCGCTCGCCGCGCGTCAGTCCCTGCGCGACCAGGCCGCGGGCGACCGCGTCGGCCGCCGGATGGAACGCGCCGAGCGTGATCTCCCGGTGCGAATCGTCCCCGGCGACCTCGACCTGCCAGATGCGGTCCGCCGGTGCGTCGCGCGGGATCAGCTCGCCGAAATTGTGAGGTGCGCTCATCCCGTCACCCGACCTGCGTGCCGTAGCAGCCGCGGCCGACCGCGGTCAGGCGGCCCTGCTCGTCGGTGACGTCGATGTCGACGACCCCGACGCTGCGGCCGACCCGCCGGACGGTCGCCGTCCCCAAGAGCGAAGCGCCGGTCGACGGCCGCAGATAGTCGACCCGGAAATTGATAGTCGGCACCCCGCCGCCGACCATGATGGCGACGGCAAAGTCGCCGACCGTATCGATGAGGGACGCGACCGGGCCGCCATGGAACTGGCCCGAGACCGGGCCGCCGCGCTCCAGCTCCGGACGGATCGGCATGCGCATGGCGATCGCGCCGGTCGAGACGTCGAGCGATTCCACCTCCAGGCCGAGAAACCGGTTGTAGGGCGAGCTGTCCAGCAGCTTCTGGACCTCCTCGACGGTAAACGTCTGCGTCATGCAATGCTCCAAAGGGCTTCTGGTCCCGCGACGGGAGTGAAGGTCGTCATCGCCGCCTCACCGCCGTACCGCCTCGCCGCCGATGCTGACGTCAAGCATCGCGTCGGTCGACATCAGCGCGTCCACGACCATCGCCTTGGACCTGGCGAGACCTTCGCGATTGATGCGCTCGGCGGTGTCGGCATCGCCGGCTGCGAGTGCGTCGATCATCGCCTGGTGGCGCTCGCGAAGCTCGGCGGTGCGGTCGCGCCTGGGCAGGCCGAAATGGAACAGCCGCTCCATTTCGTTGAGGATCTGGGCCAGCACGTTCACCATCCGCTCGTTGCCGGCCGCCGAAGCGATCACGAGGTGGAACTCGGTGTTGGCCTGCAGGAAACGGGCAATGCTTTCCGGGTCGCCCGGCTCGTAGCCGGCCGTGCAGACGCGGGCCAGCCGCCGCAGGTGGTCCTCGTTGACATGCCCGGCCGCCAGCCGCACAGCGGCCGACTCAATGACCTCACGGAGCTGGTAGAGGTCATTGACGTCGCGCAGCGTGATCGGCTTGACGAGGTAGCCGCGGCGGCGAACCGGCGCCAGCAGTCCCATCACCGAGAGACGGTCGACGGCCGCCCGGGCGGCGGCACGCTTCAGACCGAAGCGCTCGGCAAGGCTTGCCTCTGTGATGGTCTCGCCCGGGGCAAGCTCGCAGCGGACGATCGCATGGTGGATCTGGGAAAAGGCCTGGTCGCTCTGCCGGCCCGGCGCATTCGGCGCCGTCTCGCCGGGGAGTTCCTGGCCGACCCCTTCAAGCGACATTCGCGAACGGGCTCCCGTTGAAAAATGTACCATTCTTCATGAAACATGTTTATGGGCCCACGTCAACGGAGTCAAAAAGGTTTGCAGCCGCTATAAACATGTTTATAGTTCGGATCGGTCATCTTCAAAACTCGAAACCTGACGTCCGCCGCAGACAACCGGAATATGACTGACCCATTCTCCGACTCCTATGGTGAAGCGCGCGGGCGTTTCATCGCTGCCGCATCCCGCGCCGGAGGATCGGTGAAAAGCTACGTGAATCCCAAAGCGCACGGGCCGCGCGGCGGCAGCCTGTGCATGGAAACGGCGGTATTCGGCCCGCCGGACGCCGAAAAGGCGCTTCTGATCCTGAGCGGCACCCACGGCCAGGAAGGCTATACCGGATCGGCAGGACAACTGGCATTCATGGGCTCGCAGGCATTCGCCGACCGCGACCCGTCGATCCGGATCCTGCTGATCCATGCCCTTAATCCCTATGGCTTCGCCTACGACACCCGCGTCAACGAAAACAACGTCGACCTCAATCGCAACTTCGTCGACTTTTCCGCCGCGCTGCCCCGCAACGAGGGCTACGCGGAGATCCACTCCCTCATCTGTCCGGACGAATGGACGGAGGAGTGCCGGTCCGAGACGATATTTCGCGACCGGATAAACGGCGACCGCTTCACCGAATGGATGAACGCGATCAATGCCGGACAATACCAGGAGCCAACCGGCTTCGGCTTCGGCGGCACCCAACGCGAATGGTCCAACGAGACCCTGGAGGCGATTCTCGCGGCAGAACTGTCGGGAATCCGAAAACTGGGCTTCATCGACTGGCATACGGGGCTCGGCGGCTACGGCGAGCCCTTCTTCCTGTGCTTCAATGAACAGGGCGGTCCCGACTGGGAGCGCGCCTGCCAGTGGTGGGGCCGCGAACGGGTCGACACGCAGAGCGGCTTCGATGGCGCGCCCCGTCCGCAATATTCCGGGCTGGTGTTCCAGGGCGTCCAGAAATTCGTGGCCCCGGCGGAGATGACCGGCGCCGTCATCGAATTCGGCACGGGGCCCATCCTCGAAATCTTCGACTGGCACCGCCGCGACCGCTGGCTGCGGTTCGGCACCGGACCGGACGACGCGGAGATGCGGACCCGGTTCCGGAAGGGGGTCAGGGACGCGCTGTTCCCGACCGATCCCGAGTGGCGACGCAGCGTGCTGACCCATGCCGAAACGATCCAGGCGCAGGCTCTGGCCGGAGTGGCGGCGTGGTAGCCCTCCGCCGCCCGGCGGACTTCGACGGGCCCGCGACAGAGTGCGCGCGATGAGCCGTCCGGTCGACCACATCGTCTGGGCCCACTGGGACCTTGACGAGGCAATCGCAAGACTGCACGCACTGACCGGCATCGAGGCGAAGCGGGGTGGCGTTCATCCCGGCCGCGGCACCCGCAATGCCATCATCGCGCTCGGCCCGGCGTGCTATCTGGAAATACTCGCGCCCGACCCGGGGCAAACGCTGTCCGGCACGGTCGGCGCCCGTCTGCTCGATCTCGACGAGCCGGAGATCGTCGGCGTCATGCTGGCATCGGCCGACCTGGAGGGGGCCAAGGCCGCCTATGCCGCTCACGGTGTCGACTGCACCGGCCCCTTTGAGGCCGAACGGAAGACGTCGGACGGGGACACGCTGCACTGGCGGCTGCTGCTGCCGATCGATCCGCCCTGGGGCAACCTCTCGCCGATGCTGATCGACTGGGGCCAGACGCCGAACCCGGCGACCGCCGCGCCCGGAGGCTGCAGCCTGGTCGGGTACGAGGTCGGGCATCCCGACGGCGCCGGGCTGAAGTCGCTGTGCACGCAAATCGATGCGGAGATCGAGGTCGTTGCATCCGACAAGCCCTACAGCAGGGCAACGCTCGACGGGCCCGCGGGTCGGACCGTCCTCTCGGGCGCCAGGATCGACGTGACGCTGTAAGGCGGCACCGGCCGGCTACGGCGCCCCGGCGTCGACCGGCATTCCCCTCGGCGAGAAGATGGCGGTTCGCCTGTCCGGCGCGTAGCCGCCGACGCAGGATGCCGCGTCCCGCGCGAGGGTCCGTACGGACTCCAGGATGAAGTCCACCGTCTGGTCGGACATCAGGACGCTGAAGTTGAGGCGCACGAAGCCCGGCTTGGCGACCTCGTCGCCGGCCAGGATGGCGCGGCTCAGCCGCTCCGATTCCGCCTCGTCGATATCCAGCAGCCGGTGCACGTACGGGCCCGCGCAGGCGCAGCCACCGCGCGCCTGGATGCCGAACCGGTCGCTCAGCAGCCGGGTGACGAGCTGGTGGTGGACATGGTCGCCCCGGGTCCCGATGCGAAACGAGAAGATCGGCAGGCGCTCGGCCCGGCTGTTGCCCAGCAATTCCAGATCGGGCGCGCCCGACCATGCCGCAAACGCCCGCCGCACGAGCTCGCGGTTGCGCCCGGCCATGCGGGCCTCGCCGATCGCCGCCTTGACGATGAACGCGAGCGCGGCGCGGATGTCGCCGATGACGTTGGGCGTGCCGGCCTCCTCCCGCACCTCCAGCGATTCGCTGTAGACATGCGAGCCGGGCGAGACGAAACGGACCGTTCCCCCGCCCGGCCAGGTCGGACGCCCGGTCCGGACGGCATCGCGGCGGACCACGAGAACGCCGGACGCGCCCGGCCCGCCGATGAACTTGTGCGGCGACAGCACGATCGCATCGATGTCGGCGCCGTCTCCCGGCGTCATCGAGACCGGCAGATAGGGGCCGGCGCCGGCATAGTCCCAGACGGCCAAGGCGCCGGCCGCCTTCAGCCGCCGCGTCACCCCGGCGACGTCGGTGAGAATGCCGGTGACGTTGGAAGCCGCGGAGAACGCCCCGACGAGCGGGCGGCGTTCCCTGTGCGCCTCAAGGGCGGCATCGAGGGCATCGAGATCCGGCCCGCCCGACGGCGCCTCGCCGATCTCGATCACCTCGGCGCCGCTTTCCCGCCAGGCGAGGATGTTGGAGTGATGCTCGTAGGGGCCGACGATCACGCACGGCCTCGCACCCCGGCCGGCCCCCGGCGAGACGCCAAGCAGGTGCACCAGACGGTTGAGCCCGGCCGTGGCGCCCGATCCCGTGAAGATCACCGCATGCCTGTGGTCGGCGCCGCACGCCGAGGCGACGACCGCGCGGGCCTGGCGCCGCAGGCGGGTGATGAAGCCGCCGCAATAGGACGCCTCGGTGTGGCTGTTGGCGTAGAAGGGCAGCACCTCTCCCAGAACGAACTGCTCGACCTGCATGAGCGATCGCCCCGAGGCGACATAGTCGGCATAGACGATCTTCCTGCGCCCGAACGGCCCGTCGAACTCCGCATCGGCGCCGATCAGACCCGCGGACAGACGGGCGATGACGTCGTCACCGCCGAGGCTGGCGCGGAACCGGTCGAGAAGGGAATCGGGACATGGCACGGGTTTGCAGGCCTTCGGTTAGTGTCCTACGAAGCTACCCTTCCGGACGCGGTGATTTCTTCACAGTTTTCACCTGCATTTCCGCCGATTCAGGTGTATCTGATCTGAATGGCCGAGAAGATTGACGATTTTGATCGAAGAATCCTGACCGAGCTGCAGCGCGACGGCGGCATCGCCCAGCGCGAGCTGGCCGAGCGGGTCGGGCTGTCGCAGAACGCCTGCTGGCGCCGCCTGCAGCGCCTTCACAAGTCGGGCCTGGTCGACCCGCCGCAGGCCCGCATCGACCTTGCCCGGCTGGGGCTCGACCTCACCGTCTTCGTGATGATCAGGACGCGGCACCACTCGATGGAATGGGCGCGGCAGTTCTGCCGGCATGTCGAGAGCCTGCCGGAAGTCACCGATTTCTACCGGATGGGTGGAGACTGGGACTACCTGCTCAGGGTGGTCACGGACGGTATGGCCGGCTACGACCGGTTCTACCAGAAACTGATCTCCGACCAGGACCTCGAGACGGTGAGCGGCTATTTCCCGATGGAAACGATCTTCCAGAACCGGCCGATCGACCTGATCAGGGTCGGTTGATGCGGGACGCGTCCGCAGGCATGTTTCCGCAGCCGACATCGACGCAGACAGGCTGAACGAATTGCCCGGATATCCCAACAGGCGCGCGCGCCAGGCCCGGTGGTGGAACGCCCCGGGATCGGCGAGACGCGAATCGGATCCGGCGCCGACCGCCACGGTCGCGACCCACCGGCGCGCGCCCACCGGTCCGGTGGTCGCCGCCTTCGTGCTGATGTTCTCCTCCGCCTTCGGCCAGACCTACTTCATCGCCATCTTCGCACCCTGGCTGAAGGCCGAGCTCGGCCTTACCGACGGCAGCTTCGGCAGCTTCTACACGGTCGCCAACATCGCCAGCGCCGCGGTCCTGCTCTGGGCCGGCAGGATCGTCGACAGCTTCAGGATCCGCTGGCTCGCCGTCGCCGTGCTGGTGTCGCTCGCCCTCTCCTGCGCGGCGATGGCGAGCGTCGCGTCGGCCTGGCTGCTGCTGCCCATCCTGTTCGGGCTGCGCCTGTTCGGGCAGGGCTTCCCGGCCCAGCTCGCGATCACCGGCGTCGGCCGCTGGTACCTGCGCCGCCGCGGCCGGATGATGTCGATTGCCGTGCTCGGCTTTCCCGCCAGCGAGGCGGTCATGCCGATGGCGGCGGTAACGCTGATTGCGGCCGTCGGCTGGCGCGAGACGTGGCTGGCCGCCGCAGCGGGGCTCTGCCTCGTCTCCGTGCCGCTAGTGCTGCTCTTCCTGCGCAACGAGCCGGCGCACGACCAGTCGGCCGAGACCTCCGAGGAGCCGGTCGCGCCGCGACGCGAATGGACGCGGGCGGAAGTGCTGCGCACCCCGGCATTCTTCGGCGTGCTGGCGGCCACCGTGACGCCGGCCTTCGTCATGACGGCGATATTCTTCCATCAGGCGTACCTGGTGGAGACCAAGGGCTGGACGCTGGCATGGCTCGCCGCCTGGTTTCCCGTCTTCGCCGGCGTCAGCGTGCTGACGGCGCTGGCGACCGGCTGGCTGGTGGACCGCCTCGGCGCCCGCCGGCTGCTGCCGTTGTTCCTGGTGCCGATGGCCGTCGGCGTCACCGTCCTGGCAGTGTCGCGATCGGCCTACGCGGTGCCCGTCTTCATGGTGCTCGGGGCGATGACCAACGGCAGCGCCCAGACGCTGCTCGGGGCGCTGTGGGCCGAACTGTTCGGCACGCGCCACCTCGGCGCGATCCGATCGGTGGCGTTCGCCGCGCAGGTCTTCGCTTCGGCGCTCGCCCCCGGCCTGGTCGGCATCCTCCTCGACCTCGGCGTCCGCCTGGAGAGCCAGTACCTGGCGATGGTCGCCTATACGCTCTTCGCGGCGCTGCTCCTGAAGGCCCTGGTGCCGCGTCTCAACCGGCTGGCGGCAACCTGAGCACCGCTCAGACCGTTCGCTCGGCGCCGCCGGGCGTCGGCGCCAGTTCGTAGCGCCAGCTCTCCGGCAGGGCCTGGTAGCCGCCGTTGCGGCGGACGACATGGATGAAACCCGGGAAATGCAGATGCATGCCGGCGACCAGCAGGCGGTCGCTGGCGGCCCAATCGAGCACCCGGCGGCGGGTGCGCGCGGCCGCCGCGCTGTCGACGTCGAAGGCGACCGTCACGTCCGGGTTGGGCAGTTGCAGTTCCGGCACGTGGCAGGTGTCGCCCCAGATCAGAAGCGCATCGTTGCCCGACGAGACGACGTAGCCGGTGTGGCCCGGCGTGTGACCGGCGAGCGGCGTTGCCGTGACCCCCGGAAGCACCTCGCCGCTCGCGTCGCGGACCCTGTCCATGTACGGGGCCATCTGGAAGCGGGCGTCGTCGAAATAGCGCCGCTGCTGCACCGCGTTGAAGCGGGACCGTTCGGCGTCGTCGCTCCTGTAGAGCAGGTCGGCCGACGAGACCACGACCTCCGCCGAGGCGAACAGCGCATTGCCGTCGGGATCGGTGAGCCCGTTGGAATGGTCGGGATGCAGGTGGGTGAGAAGCACCGTGTCAATCTCGCCCTCCGAGACACCGAGTGCCGCCAGGCTCCGGGGAAGGACGCCGAGGGTCGGCCCCATCGACCCCCCGGCGCCGGTATCGACGATGGCCGTGCGCCCGCCCGACCTGATGAGGAAGCAGTTGATGGAGACCCGTGGCGGCGCCGGCTGGAAGTTTTCCGCAAGGATGGCTGCCGCCTCCTCCTCCGTCACCGCGTTGAAGGAGGCGAGCGGCGTGTCGTAGTAGCCGTCGGTCAGGGCGGTGACGAGGATGTCGCCGATGCGGCGGTGATAGATGCCGGGCACCTGCGCGTCTGGGATCACGTTCATGAATCTGGTCTCGTTGTGGGTTGGATGATGACGGTGCCCTTGCCCGACGGGCGGGTGACGCCGAGGTGCATGGGCCGCCTCATGCGCTCTCCCGGCGCACGATCGTGAAGCCGCAGTCGACCACCGGGGGGCCGTCGTAGCTGCCATTGAGGCGCTCCATGATGATGCGGGCGCTTTCGCGGCCGATTGCCGCCCGCGGGACCCCGACCGTGGTCAGCGCGGGGACCACGGAGGAGGCCAGCTCGACATCGCCGAAGCCGGCGATGGCAAGATCTTCCGGCACCCGCAGCCCGGCCCGCGTGGCGCCCATCAGGGCGCCGAGCGCCAGGGTATCCGACGAGCAGAAAAGGGCGTCGATCCTGGGGGATGCCGTCGTCAGCCTGTCGATCGCGGCACGGCCGGACTCCACGCCGAACGGAACCCAGATCTCCATGTCCTCCGTCACCGGCACCCCGAGTTCGGCCATCGCCTGACGGTATCCGGCGCTGCGGTCGACGGAGCGGTCGTTGAGGGGATAGTGCAGGTTCATGAACGCGATGCGGCGATAGCCCCACTCGTACAGTGACATGGTCATCCGGTAGGCGGCCTCACGGTTGGAGAAGCCGACGGCGACGTCGAAGGGGTTGTCCGGCAGGTTCCAGAGCTCCACCACCGGCGCCGCGCTGTTCTCGAGCATCTTGCGGCTGTAGTCCGTGTGCTCGGAACCGGTGAGCACCAGTCCGGCCGGGCGCCAGCCGATGAATCCGGACAGCAGCTTCTCCTCCACCTCCACGTCGAAGCTCGTTTCGCCCAGAAGCAGGTGGTAGCCGTTGGCGAGGAACTGCCGCGACAGTTCCTCGATCGTGCCGGAGAACACCGAATTCATCATCGTGGGAAACAGCGCGACGATGATCTGGCTGCGCTGGGAGACGAGGCTGCGGGCGGCATAGTTCGGGATGAAGCCGGTGCTGCGCACCGCCTCCTCGATCTTCTCGAGGGTCTGCGGCGAGACCGCTTCGGGCGTGCGCAACGCGCGCGACACCGTCATCGTCGTCACGCCCGCCAGACGGGCGACATCGGACATCCTGGCAATCCGGCGGGTTGCCTGGTCTGTCTCCGGCATGTCCGGCTTCGACTGCTTCGACATATCCCCTACCGCATTCCGCTTGCCGTTCGACATCGGCGATACAACCGAGACTACGCGGCCGCGGCATCTCCCGTGCGCCGGCGGGCCACCAACACTACCCTAACCTAAAGTGATTACTCGCGAATTTCCCTGCTACAGACCCGCCGCACGGCAAATGTTATCGTTCACATATTGACAGCCCCGAAGTTTGGCTGCACCGTCCTCCCGGAACTGGACGCCTCTACGCCGCGCCATGTTAACGTTAACTTGACAAGCCCGCAAGCTGTCGGAAGAGCCGCCAGGTCGACAGGAATCATCGGGCGCCGGAAAGGGAGAATGAAATGGTCGACGTAATCGCGAAAGCTCAGATGGGCGAAGTCGTCTGGGCACAGCTCGATCGCGACGCCGATCTCTACGACGAGATTATCGAGATCTGCAGGCGGGAGGAGATTCGCTCGGGCGTCGTGCTCAACATCGTGGGCGGCCTCTACAAGGCCCGTCTCAGCCTGCCGATCGTCTCGACCAGCTTCGAGGCGCAGCCGGGAATTCTCGAGCTCGAAGGCATGATGGAGGCGCAGGGCATCGGAACGATCGGCTACACCGTCGATACCTACGACTCTTCCAAGAAGAGCGGAATCGTCTACCACGCCGGCGAGCCGAACCTGCACATCCACATGACCGTGACCCATGAAGGCAAGAGCTACATGGGCCACCTGCTGCAGGGATGCCTGGTGCGCTCTCTGCACCCCCGGTCGCACTTCACCATCGTCCTGGCCAAGACCCCCGGCGCCGTCCTGAATTTCCGGGTGTCGGAAGAAAAGACCGAAACCTACCCGAACGGCATTCCAATCCACGACCTCGTCGAAGAGTGACGGGGACGATCATCGATCCGCATCAACTGTTCCAGGGAGGAAACAATGCGCAGAACAAAGCTACAGCAAGCAGGAGCCGTCTTCTTCGGCGCGAGGACCGGAGCGATCGCGGCGCTGTCGATGCTCGGCATCGCATCCGCCGTCGCACCGGCAGCCGCGCAGGTCACGCTGAACGTCAATTCGTGGGCCGGCCCGAGCTATCCGCTCGCCTCGCAGGCGGTGGCGCTGTGCGACGACATTGAGAAAGTCACGGAGGGCCGCGTCGTCTGCAACATCCTGCCGAAGGCGGTGGCAAGTCCCACCCAGACGTTCGATGCGGTCGCAAGCGGCATCGTCGATATCGGCTACATCGTGCACGGCTACACCGCCGGCCGTTTCGTGCTGACGAAGGCGCCCGAGTTCCCGCTCTTCGGAGACACCGCGGAGGCGATGTCGGTCGCCTACCAGCGCGTCTACGACGATATGCTCGCATCGGCAAACGAGCATGACGGGGTCAAGGTCCTGGCGGTTCATACCCACGGACCGGGACAGGTGTTCAACATCCGCCACGAGGTCAATACGCTCGCCGATCTCGAAGGCCTGAAAATGCGCGTCGGCGGCGGCGTCATCAACGACGTGTCGGAAGCCATCGGGGTGGTGCCGATCCTGAAGCCGGCGACGGAGGTCTACGAACTGCTCTCCACCGGCGTCGTCGACGGCGTCTTCTTCGCCAAGGATGGCGTCGTGCCCTACAACCTGCCGGACGTGGTCAAGTATGCTACCTTCGTCCCCGGCGGCATGTACAACATCTCCTTCGGCTGGCTCGCCAACCCCGACAAATGGGAATCGATCCCCGAGGCGGACCGGGCCCTCATCGAGCCGCTGATCGGCGAAGGTCTGGCACGCCGGATGGGCAAGGCCTTCGACCAGGCAGACGAGGTTGCCGTCAAGGCGCTCTCGGACGCCGGAATTCCGATGAACGAGGCAAACGAAGAATTCGTTGCCGAACTGGCCGAAACGACCAAGCCCCTGCGCGAGGCCTGGATTGCGCAAGCCAAGGAAATGGGTGTCGATGGTGCAGCGGTTCTCCAGGCGCTTCAGGACGAGGCCGCGGCGGTCAAGACCGATTGACCGCACACCCAGCGGATTGATGCAGCCGGGGCGCGAGGCAATCTCGCGCCCCGCACTCCGGCGGCCCGATGACCAGTAGCATCACCCACAAGCTGGAAACCTGGAGCACGGGTTTCTTTCGCTACGTGACGGCATTCATGCTGTTTGCGCTGATGTTGCTGACCCTCACCGACGTTCTCGGGCGGTATTTCTTCAACCGTCCCGTCTACGGCGGCCTGGAGCTGACCGAGATCATCCTGGCGGGAATGATCTTTTCCGCGCTACCGCTCGTCACCTACAAGGGCGAGCACATCGTCGTCGACCTGTTCGAGCCGAGAGCCCCCGCGCTGCGCAGGGCGCAGCACGTGGTCACCAACCTGATGGGCGCCCTCGTCGTCGCGGTGCTGTCGCGCCAATTGTGGCTGCGCGCCGAGCGGCTCGAGCGGGCGGGCGAGACGACTATCCAGATCAAGATCCCGATAGACATCGTCGCCTACACGATCAGCGGCCTCCTGGCACTGACGGCGATCGCGTTTCTCATACGGGCTTTCTGTCCGGAGACCTCCCCGAACGACAGAGGCGAGATCACTCGGGGCGAGCCGGACACATGATCGAGAGCATCCTGGGGTTTGCCGCCTTCCTCGCACTCGCGTTCCTGCGCGTGCCGCTGTCGATCGCCATGGGCCTCGTCGGTTTCATCGGCTTCGCCATCCAGGTCAACCTGAACGCCTCCCTGGCGATGGTTGGTCAGGTGGTCTATGAAACCGGACTTGCCTATACCCTCTCGGTCATTCCGCTGTTCATCCTGATGGGCAACCTGATCGTCCAGTCGAAACTGGCGGAGGAAATCTACCGCGCGGCCTATGCCTTCATTGGCCACAGACCGGGCGGCCTCGCCATGTCGACCATCGTGGCCTGCGGCGGTTTCGGTTCGATCTGCGGATCCGCGCTCGCCACCACCGCGACCTTCTGCAAGATCGCGGCGCCGTCGATGACGAAGTTCAACTACCAGCCGCATCTGATCGCGGGAACCATCGCGACCGGCGGAACGCTCGGCATCCTCATCCCGCCGTCCCTCATTCTCGTCCTCTACGGGATCATGACGGACGAGAACATCGGCCGCCTCTTCGTCGCCGGCATCGTGCCGGGCATACTGGCGGTGCTCTTCCTTTGCGGGGCCGTGTTGTTCATCGTCACGCGCAACCCTGCTGCCGGACCGAAGGGCAACCGCGAGAACTGGGACACCCGACTGCGTTCGCTGCGGCGGATCTGGGCCGTCATCGTGCTGTTCGTGGTCATTCTCGGCGGCATCTATGCCGGTGTCTTCACGGCGACCGAAGGTGCCGGCATCGGCGCCTTCGGCGCGTTGCTGTTCGCGATATTCCTCGGCAATCTGACATTTAGGGAACTGGTCGACGTGCTCGTCCAGACGGCCACCGCCACGGCGGTGCTCTTCATGATCCTGATCGGGGCGCTGATCTTCGCCAATTTCGTCAATCTCACCACCATGCCCCGCGATCTCGTGAGCTTCATCCAGGCCGCGAACATGCCAGCCGGCGTCGTGGTGCTGATGATCTGCGCGATCTACATCCTGCTCGGAACGGCGATGGAGGAGCTGTCGATGATCGCCCTCACCGTTCCTCTGTTCTATCCGATCGTGACGGAAGTCGGCTATTCCGGCATCTGGTTCGGCGTGGCGGTGGTGATCGTCTGCCAGATCGGCCTGACCACCCCGCCGATCGGAATCAACATCTTCGTGGTGAAGTCGATGATGGACGGTCTGTCGATACGGGACGCGTTCCGCGGCACCTGGCCGTTCAACGCCGCGCTGGTGCTGCTGTTGCTGCTTCTGATCGCGGTGCCGGATATCGCCACCTTCCTCGTTCAGTACATGCGATAGCGCGCCCGTTCACGGCATGAGGTATTGCGCGTCGATTGAGTCTATGCTCGTCGCGCCGCACAGCTGCATGGTCCGGGTCAGTTCCTGACGCAGGATCGAGACGGCGCGCTCCGCACCGAACTGGCCGGCGGCCGCAAGCCCGTAGAGCGTGGCGCGGCCGATCATCACCGCATCCGCACCGAGCGCAAGCGCCTTGAACACGTCGCTGCCGCGACGCACGCCGCCGTCGAGCAGGACATCGGCGCGCCCCGACACGGCCGCCTTGACCGCGGCCAACGCATCCAGCGTGGCGGGTGCGCCGTCAAGCTGGCGGCCGCCGTGATTGGAGACGACGATCGCATCGGCCCCCAGGTCGGCCAGCGCCGCCGCATCCCCGGGATGCACGACGCCCTTCACCACCAGCTTGCGCGGCCACAGGTCCCGGATGCGCTTGAGTCCGTCCCAGCTGAACGAAGGATCGTAGTTCCTGCCGACCGTCGAGGCGACCGTGGAGGAGTCGTGCGAGGGCACGAAATCCTCCATATTCCCGAAGCGGGGGTACCCGCGCCGAAGCGTCGTGTAGACCCACTCGGGGTGCAGCGCGAAGTCGAGAACGTTCCGGCCGGTCAGCCTGAACGGGACCGCGAAGTCGTTCCTGTAGTCGCGCTCCCGGTTGCCGCCGACCGGCAGGTCGACCGTGATGATCAGCGCCTCGTAGTCGGCCGCGTCGGCGCGGCGGATCAGCTTCTCCGTGAAGTCGCACTGCCTGAAGATGTAGGACTGGAACCACAGCGGCCCGTCGATGCGTTCCCGCAGGTCCTCGATCGACACGCTGGACGTCGTCGAAAGCGCGAAGGGGATGTCGGCGTCCGCCGCCGCCCTGGCAAGCGCAAGATCTCCCCTGGGCCAGACGAAGCCCATGCCGCCGGTCGGCCCGATCGCAAACGGCAGGCCGCGCCCGGAGCCCAATATCGTGGACCTCAGATCCGGCTTGGAGACGTCGACCAGGACGCGCGGCATCAGCCGATGCCGGCCGAAGGCGGCCGAGTTGGCCTGCAACGTCACCTCGTCCTCGGCGCCGCCGTCGATGAAATCGAATATGCCTCGCGGCAGCCGCTTTCTCGCCGCCTCGCGCAGGTTCGCGATATTGCGCGCCTTGCTGGCCCTCGAGCGGTGCCAGGGGAATGCGGACGGCGGGGCCGTATTGCCGCTGGAGTCGGGCTTCGCCACGGTATCAGTCATTTCGATCGACTACCTCTGTTCGCGGCAGCGGCGCTACGCTATGCTCCGTCGGTGTTAACGTGAACATTAGGCTCACCGGCGTTCGACCTCAAGGCCCAACACAGGCTGCTGGAAATCAAAAAGCGCTCCCGCGCCAATGGTTTGGCGCAGGCTGGCCGAATGCCCTCGGCGGCGACGCCCCGATGGCCGGCTGGGGCGGCAGGCGGTGTCTCCGCAGGGGCCATCGGCATCGGATTTCCGGATGGGTCAGGCGGACAACGGCCGGACGGACAGGCAGCGGCTGCAAGGAGGCGCCCATGAAACTCTACATGTCGAAGAACTCACCCTACGTGCGCATCGTGCGCGTGGTTCTGCGGGAAAACCCGAAGGTCGCCGATGTGACGGAGCTGGAAATCGACCCGCGGGATCCTGCGACGGGCTTCTGGTCGGTGAACCCGATCGCCCGCATCCCGACACTGGAACTGGACGACGGGACGGTGATCGCGGAGTCCGACCTGATATGCCGACATCTCGACGACATGGCCGGAGGAGCGCTCTACGCGCCGCTGCGCGACAATGCCTCGCGGCTGGCAATTCTCGGCATCGCGCAGGGAATGCTGGATCGCGGCGTCGCGGCCCGCACCGAAAGGATGCGCCCGGGCGGGCCGGACCAGGCGGCGTTCGTGGAGACGCATTTCGCCGCGATCCGGCGCGCTGCGGATGCCCTGGAGTCGATTGCGCCCGCGGCGGTCGATACGCCGGACATCGCCGATATCGCAGTCGCCTGCACGGTGGCGTGGCTGGATTTCCGTCACCCGGAGGTCGACGTGCGGGCGGGCCGGCCGGGCCTGTCGAGATGGTTTTCCGAAATGGACGCCAGGGACTCGATGGCCTCCACCCGTCCAAGCTGAACTAGACTTCCATCCACTCCCTGCGCAGCGCGTGGTCGGCCTCGAGTTCGGCCGGCGTTCCCGAGAAGACGATGCGGCCGTGCCCCATGACGTACAGCCGCTCGGATATCTCCGGGGCGATCGTCAGCTTCTGTTCGACCAGCAGGATCGAGGCGCCGCGCCGGGCAATCTCCAGCAGCAGTTCCTTGACCTTCGCGACCATCAGCGGCGCCAGTCCCTCGGTCGGCTCGTCGACCATGACCAGATCCGGGTCGCCCATCAGCGTCCGGCACATGGCGAGCATCTGCTGCTCGCCGCCGGACAGGAACCCCGCGGCGGTGTCGGCGCGCTCGCGCAGCACGGGAAACAGGTCGTAGGCGTCCTCCGGGCTCCAGCGCCCCTTGCCGCGTCCCGACTTGACGCCGAGCAGCAGGTTGTTGCGGACGCTGAGGCTGGGAAAGATGTCGCGGTTCTCCGGTACGTAGCCGACGCCGCAATGGGCGATCTGGTGCGGCTCCAGGCCGAGCAGTTCCATGTCGCCGAAGCGGATGCTGCCGTCGGCCTGGACGAGGCCCATGATCGCCTTGATCGTCGTCGACCGGCCGGCGCCGTTGCGACCCATCAGGCTGACGATCTGTCCTGCTTCGACGTCGAGGTCGATGCCGTCGATCACGTGGCTCTTGCCGTAGTAGGCGTTCAGGTTGCGAACCTGGAGCATCACGCCACCTCCACGCCGAGATAGGCTTCCTGGACCTGGCGGCTCGACTTGATCTCGTTGGGCGTGCCGGTGGCGATGACCTCGCCGTAGAGCAGGACCGAGACGCGGTCGGCCAGTTCGAAGACCACGCTCATGTCGTGCTCCACCATGACCAGCGTCTTGTTCTCGGTCAGCGCCCGGATCAGATCGACCGCCCGGGCCGTCTCGCTGCGGCTCATGCCCGCGGTCGGTTCGTCGAGGAGAATGACGTCGGCCCCGCCGGCGACAGTCAGGCCGATCTCGAGCGCGCGTTGTTCCGCGTAGGACAGCATCCCGGCCATGACGTCGCGCCGGCCGGTGAGGCCGAGGCGCTCCAGTATCTCGTCGGCGCGTTCGTGGACGTCCTTCAGCCGCGGACACAGCCGCCAGAACGAGTATCGATACCCGAGCGGATAGTAGAGGGCGCAGCGGATGTTCTCGACCACGCTCATGCGGTGGAACAGGGTGGTGATCTGGAAACTGCGGCTGAGGCCGAGGCGGTTGATCCTGTAGGGCGCCATCCCGGTGATGTCGCGGCCGCGCAGTTCGATACGGCCGGAGGTCGGCACGAGATGTCCGCTGATCAGGTGAAACAGCGTCGACTTGCCGGCGCCGTTGGGGCCGATGATGGCGTGCCGCTCTCCGTCCAGGACGTCCAGCGTGGCGCCCTGTATGATCCGGGTCGAGCCGAAGGATTTCTCCACGTCCTGCAGGCTGATTGCGGGGGTGGCGCTCATGCTGCCGCCTCCCCGCCCATGCGGGTCCGCACGTCGGCCCAGGCGCCGCCGACGCTGCGGATCGTTTCCCGCAGAAGGAACGCGCCGACAGCCAGGGCGCCGAGCCCGAACGCCCAGGCCCGCCAGGCGTCGGCGTCGTACTCGATGCCGCCCAGGCTCATGGTCGTCGTCAGCGCGCCCGGCTGCGACAGGTGGTAGCTGGACTCGATCACCACGACGGCCCCGATAAGCAGGATCGCCCCGGTCACGAACGCCAGGGCGTAGGCGGGCAGCAGTCGGTGCATGAGCCGGGCCCGCAGCACCGGTTCGTGGACCGCCAGGATGCCCGACACCCCATTGGGAGCGTACACGACGACGATGATGAAGAAGACGCCCAGGTAGAACATCCAGGCTTCGGTGTAGGCGCTCAGGACGATCGACAGGGCCGTGTAGATGATGGCGCCGAGCACCGGGCCGAGGAAGTACCCGGTCCCGCCGATATAGGCCATCATCAGGACGCTTGCCGAATACTCGATTCCGACGGCCTGCGCGGTGATGATCTCGAAGTTGATCGCAAACAGGCTGCCGGCGATCCCCGCGAAGAACCCGGACAGCGCAAACATCAGGAACCGGACCGTCTGCGGATTGTAGCCGACGAAGGCGACGCGCTGCGGATTGTCGCGCACGGCGTTGGCCATGCGTCCGAGCGGGGTCTGGGTGATCAGATACATCAGCAGGGCCGAGACCAGCATCCAGGCGGCGATGACATAGTAGACGTCGCGTTGCGGCCCCATCGTCAGGTCGAACAGGACAGGCCCGCTCATCCTGTCCCCCGAGATGCCCTCCTCGCCGCCGAAATAGCCGCGGATGATGTTGGAACAGGCCGCCACCAGTTCCGCGAAGCCCAGCGAGATCATCGCGAAGATCGTGCCGGAGCGACGCGTCGAGACCCAGCCGAGAATGATTCCGACGGCAAGCCCCATCAGGCCGCCGACGATCGGCAGGAGCGGAACCGGCAACGGCAGGTCGCCGTCGGTGATGGCGTTGAGGGCGTGAAGGGCGGTGAAGCCGCCGAGGCCGAAATACACCGCATGCCCGAACGACAGCAGGCCGCTCTGGCCGAGCAGCATGTTGTAGGACAGCGCGAAGACGATGCCGATGCCCAGCTGGTTGAGGAGGGTCAGCGCGTAGCGGCTGTCGAACATGTGAGGAAGCAATGCCAGCAGGACGACCGTCCCGAGGACGAGCGCCAGCGGCGCGAAGCGGCTACCGAGGGTCATCGCCGTCGGACCTCCTTGAACGCGACGATCATGAATCACGTGTCCCCAAGAGCCCGCGCGGTCGCAGCACCAGGATCAGGACCATGAGAAGGTAGGGAAGGATCGGGGCGACGTCCGAGATCCGTTTCGACCACAGCTCGTGCAGCGGAACCTCCTGAAGGTTCACGCCGACCGTCGCAAAGACGTCCGTCAGCGACACGTCGATCGCGACCGCGGTCGTCTGGATGACGCCGATGAGGAGCGAGGCGATGAAGGCGCCGGTCAGCGATCCGAGCCCGCCGACGATGATGACGACGAACACGATCGTCCCCAGTGCCCGCGCCATGCCGGGTTCCGTAACGAAGGCGTTGCCGCCGATGACCCCGGCAAGGCCGGCAAGGCCGGTGCCGGCTCCGAACACCAGCATGAAGATGCGCGGCACGTTGTGGCCGAGCGTACCGACGGTTTCCGGATGGGTCAGCGCGGCCTGGATGATCTGGCCCGTCCGCGTCCTGGCAATGATGCCGTAGAGGAACACGAACATGGCGATGGAGACCGCCATCATGAAGATCTTGTAGGCGGAGTAGGACGTGCCGCCGATCTGGAAGAGGGCGAAGTCGAGATCGAGCGGCACGGAATACGGGACCGGGTTCCGTCCCCAGATCAGGACCACCGTTTCCTCGATCAGCAGTGCCAGACCGAAGGTGAACAACAGTTCTGCCACGTGGCCGTGACGGTGCACGGTCCTGAGAAAGTAGCGCTCTACCAATGCGCCGATGCAGCCGACCAGGATCGGCGCGACCACGAGCCCGGGCCAGAACCCGACGATCGTGCTGATCTGATAGGCGAAGTAGGCGCCCAGCATATAGAACGAGGCATGGGCGAAGTTGAGCACGCCCATCATGCTGAAGATGAGCGTCAAGCCGCTCGACATCATGAACAACAGCAATCCGTAGACGATTCCGTTGAACAGGAAGAATATCCAACCTTCCACGACCGCCTCGCAAGTGTCAGTGAAGCGGCGGACCGGCCGTGCGCGGGAAAGTTCGCACGGGCCGGCCGCCAGTTCGGACCGGGCCGGTTCGGACCGGACCTGTTGGGCTCAGGGGCTATTCGGGACGCTGCATCTCGCAGGTCGTCGGAAGCACGGTGTCCTCAAGCGCGAACTCCTGGTCGGTCTTGAAGCCGATGCCGCTGTTTTCGAGGTCGAACTTCTGGCCTTTTGCAAGCGTCGCCAGATACAGCTTCTGCTGCGACTGGTGGTCGTCCTTGCGCATCCAGACCTCGCCGACCGGCGTGTCGATGCGCATGTCCTCCAGCGCGAACGCCACCGCCTTCGGATCGGCGCTTCCCGCCTCGTTGATGGCCTTGGTCAGCATGTCCATCAGCACTCCGACGCGGTAGTAGGCCCAGTCGAACTCCGGATACTGTGCCTTGAATTCGGTGACGATCGCGTCCGTCTCCTCGTTCGGCACGTTGGAATGCCATTCGGAGATCTGCCGGACATGATCCACGCCGGCATCGCCGAGCGCCGAGACGCCACCCAGCAGGCCCGCGTAGAACGTCAGCCATTCGACGTCGAGGCCGGAGTCCTTGCCCGCGTTGACCAGAAGCGACAGGTCGTTGCCCCAGTTGCCGGTGATCACCGCATCGGCGCCGGACTGCTGGATCTTCGCGACATAGGGCGAGAAATCCTTGACCTTGACCAGCGGGTGGAGGTCGTTGCCCACGATCTCGATGTCGGGCCGCTTCTCGGCGATCATCTTCTCCGCCGCCGCGGCGACCGCGTGCCCGAAGGAGTAGTCCTGGTTGATCAGGTAGATCTTCTTGATCTCCGGACGGTCGACCAGGTAGTCGGTCATCGCCGCGATCTTCATGTCGACATGGGCGTCGAAGCGGAAATGCCAGAAGCTGCATTTCTCGTTGGTCAGCGCCGGATCGATGGCCGCATAGTTGAGGAACAGAAGCTCCTCTCCCGGATTGCGCTGGTTGTACTTGTTGATCGCGTCGACCAGCGCATGGGCCACCGACGACCCGTTGCCCTGGACCACGTAGCGGATCCCCTGATCGATTGCGCTCTGCAGGACGGTGAGGCTTTCCGCGGCGTTGATCTTGTTGTCGAAAGGGACGATCTCGTAGGTGAGCCCGTCCGGCAGGGCGTTTTCGGCATTCAGTTGCTCGGCCATGAACCGGAAGTGGGCAAGGCCCGCATTGCCGATATTGGCGAAGCCGCCGCTCAGCGGGTCGATATAGGCGATCTTGACCGGTTCCGCGGAAGCCATTCCCGGCACGAGCGCCGACGCGACGGCCGCCAGAGCAGTTCCGAATATCGCATTGCGCAAGGTTCGTCTCATTCTGATTTCCTCCGTTTGTTACGTCTGTTGGCGGGTGTTCTTGCGTTCTTGTGCTTCTTGTTGGCTGGCTCCAGGCTTCTCCTGCCTGCTCGGGCCTAGCGGCCGCCGGGCTTTACCGACGCGACAACCGCGTCGATCGGCTGCTCGTCATCCAGGCCCGCTAGGTCAAATCCGCGTTTGAAATCGGTGAAGTGCTTGCGCATCCAGCGTTCGGCGGCATCACCGTCGCGGGCGCAGAGGGCGTCGAACACCCCCGCATGCGCCTCCAGCAACCGGCCGGGCGCCTGCGGCAAGGCGTCGACAATGGCGCTCATGGCGGAGCGGCACAGCAGGATGGTCGGCTCCTGCGTCAGCAGCATCGCTTCGTTCCCGGTCGCTCGCGCCACGAGGATGTGAAACTCGATATCCTCGTCGACCAGGCTCCTGCCGCTGTCGATCGCCTGCCGGGTCTGCCTGACATTCCGGTCGACGCCGGCCAGGTCTTCCTCGCCGATGCGTTCGGCCGCCATGCGGGCGATGGCGGGTTCGAGGGTCATCGAGATTTCCCATAGCTCGCGGAAGGAGACGCGGCGCAGGATCAGGGCCCGCTGCTCGCGTGAGCCCAGTTCATCGTAGCGAGGCAGCGCGACGAAGAGCCGCCGTCCCGCCTTGCGCTTGACCAGCCCGCGCTGCTCGAGCAGGCGGATGCCCTCCCGCACCGTCGAGCGATTGACCCCGAAGTCCTCGGCCATCTGGGTTTCTGTCGGCAGCTTGTCGCCGAACTGCAACTGGCCGTCCATGATGCGCTGTTCGATGGCGTTGGAAACCACCCGGTAGGCCGGCAGGATATCGAGCTTGTCGAAAATGCGCTTCGCGGGATGACGGTCCGTCTGGAGCATCATCGGCAGCGCCCGCCGCAACCGGCACAGGCCCGTCGGTCGCGGTCAATTCGCGGCGTCCATCGCCACATCCCTCCCAAACCCCTTCTTTCCTGCGAAGACATGCGATCACCAGCACGCGCATCCGCAAGGCAGGTCTTATTGGTTTTCCCGACAAACCATATTACGTCGCCCGGTAGAGTCAATTTCTAAATCCCGGCGTTTCAATTCAACAGGTTACCGAGTTCTTCGGGAGGGATTTCCACACTTCTTCCGTCTTGCCCGTTTGTCCGACAAACGCATCTTCCATCTACTGCGCGCCCTTGAACTCGAGCGGGACGAAGCATTCGACACGTCCGTGCCCCTGCGGGCGCGCGAAGCCCTCCCTCGGCACAGCGGAATGCGGATCGAGGGATCCGGGCGGCCACGTCGACGGCCGCCTTGCAAGCCGCCATCCGAGCGGGGATCATGACGCGACATCGCCGGCACAGGGCCCGGTCCCAAGACAACAAGGCGACGGCAGGATCAGGAGGAGCACGCCCTTGACGATCGACGCATCCCGTCTGCTCCGCGCGGCGCCAGCGACAAACGCCTTCCGACCTCAACATTCGCGTGGCGCGGCGAAGGTCGGGCCGTGACGGCCGGCCCGTTCACGTTTTCAGCCGACCGGCTCGCCCTGCCCCGCGGCGCATGGGCAAGCGGGGAGCGTCAGGTCCTGCGGCATCGGGGCCGGCCCGTGCTGGCCCTGAGCCAGGGACGGCAGCGCGCTTACGTGTATCCCCTCTACACGCCGCTCGGCTTCCCCGTCACTTCGGAAGCGCCGGCCGACCATCCGCATCACAACTCGCTCTGGATCGCCTCGGATCACGTCACCTGCATGATGCCGGCCGCCGACGGCCTGCTCGAGGAATACACCTACGGCTTCTACGTCAACGAGACGTTCCAGGGTCGCGCGCCCGGGCGCATCCTCATGACCGCCGCCCGAGGCGAACCCACCGGACGCTCCGGCTACCGGCTGACGCAGTCGCTGGAGTGGCGCGGCCCCCCGGAGTGGGCGGCACCGGAGGGACGCGTCGCGGCGACCGAGACCCGACTCCTCGACGTCTCGGTCGAAACCGACACAATGGTGGTCGACGTCACCTCCCGCCTCGCAGCCGCCGACTGGGACGTCCGGTTGGGTCCGACCCGGCATTCATATTTCAATCTGCGCGTCGCCGAATCGATCGCCGTCACGTCCGGTGGCCGCCTGAGCGACGATCGCGGGCGCGACGGCGGCGGCGCGATCACCGGCAGCAACGCTGCCTGGGTCGACTATTCGGGGCCCGTGGGCGGCGGCCATGTCGCCGGGGTCAGCGTCTGCCCGCATCCGGCCGACCATGCCGACCTGGCCTGGTTCGTCACCGACTGGGGCGTGGTGACCGTCGGGCCGTTCCGCAACGAGCGCCGTGAAATCCGGCGCGGCGAAACGACGACGCTCCGCTACCGCGTACTCGTCCATGACGGGGATGCGGACACGGCCCGGGTCGCGGACCGCCTGTCCGGCTACCTGGCGAAGGGCGGCAGGTGATCCGTCAGATACTCACGACGGTTCCGCGATCACCGGATTGCGCAACTTGCCGATACCCTCGACCTCGATCTCGACGGTGTCTCCGGGCTTCAGGAAGATCGGAGGCTTGCGGACGAACCCGACGCCTTCCGGGGTCCCCGTCGAGATGACATCACCGGGCGACAGCGGCGTGAAAGCGGAAATGTAGGAAATGATCTCCGGGATGTCGAAGATGAGATCGGAGGTGTTGCCGTTCTGAAGCTCCTGCCCGTTGATGAGGGTGCGCAGCTGCAGCCTGCCGGGATCGGGGATGGCGTCGGCGGTCACCAGCCAGGGGCCGAAACCGCCGGTCGCGTGGAAGTTCTTTCCGGCGGCGAGCGAGTGCTTCATCTGGTAGTCCCGCACCGAGCCGTCGTTGAAGCAGGCGTAGCCGGCAACGTGGGCCAACGCATCCTCGCGGGCGATGTGACGCCCGCCCTTCCCGATGACGAGGGCGAGCTCGCACTCGTAGTCCAGCTCCGATGATACGCTCGGGACGACCATCGGCTCGTCGTGCGCGACGAGCGTGTCGGTGACCCGGACGAACAGCGTGGGATACTCCGGCATCGGCGCCCCGCTCTCGGCCAGGTGCTTGCCGTAGTTGAGGCCGATGCAGATGATCTTGCCGGGGTCCGGAACCGGCGGCAGCAATCGAACGTCGTCGAGCGGGAAATCCGCGCCTCGGTCTCCGGCGGCGGCGGCGATGTCCGCAAGGCCGCCGGCTTCCAGCGCGGCCCGCAGGCTTGGAAACGTCCCCGTCATGTCGACGACGCCGTCGTCGCCGAGCACGCCCCATCCGTTCGCCGTCCCGCGCGAATAACTGATCAGTTTCATGGCCCCTGCGTCTCCCCTTGTGTTGTATGCCGGCACAGCCTTACGGCAGGAACGCCCGGTGCGACAAGACCGGCGCGCGACCCGGTTCACCCGCATATGGCAGTGTCTCGGCGTCGACCGTGCTGCTCACGCGCCGAGCGCGATCGCGGCCGCGCGATCTGCGTCTCCGTTGTCTCCTGTATCCGGAAGTCAACCGGTGTCGGCGTGGCTGGAGGAGACGGACGCTGAGTGACCAGCAGGAGAGCGGGGGAACTTCTTCCGTCGTTTCCCGTTGAGATCCAATGTCGGACGCGTTTGGCCACGTGACCCAGCACATGGCTTTGCACATCGTGACGATGAATGTCGCCGCGCCGCTTGCCGCGCTTTTCCTTCGCAATATCCAGATCAGACCTTTGGACATGCTCGCCGGCTGGCTCGCCCCTGCCGCAGTCTTCCAGTTGGCGCTGCTGTGGCTCATGCATGTTCCCGCAGTGTTTGAACAGATTTCCCGTTCACCGGCGATCTCCGCCACCACGCATGTCGCCCTGCTGGCGAGCGCCTTCGTCTTCTGGCGAGAAGTGATCCGCCTGGCTCCGACCTCTCCGTGGCGGCCGATCGGAGCGCTGCTGATCACCGGCAAGATCGTCTGCCTGCTCGGGGTGCTGCTGTTGTTCGCCGGACGGCCGCTCTACGCCCTGCCCCATGCTCAGGGTCCGGAGCTCTCCGGTCTCGCCGACCAGCAGCTCGCCGGGCTGCTCATGCTGATCGGCTGCCCCCTGACTTACGTTTTCGGCGCGACGATTGTAGCGTCCCGATGGCTGCTGCGCATGGACCGCCCTGACCTGGCGCCGCGCACCGGCACCGGGGCGGCCTGAGCGATGCCGCATTTGCGACAGCTCCGTTTGGCGCGTGGCGCGGTCTGGCTTGCGATCTTCGTCTCGTTCGGCGTCCTCGCCGGGGTCGTTTTCATTGCAAGCGGGGCCTACAACGTTGCCGCGAACGAGCGACACTTCAACATAACGGAATCTCTCATCACCTTCGCCCTCGACCGGTCCGTCTCCGTGCGGGGCGAGCGGCGCTCGGTTCCAGATCTCGATGACCCTGGCCTGGTGCGGCTTGGCGCTTTGCACTTCGAGAACGGCTGCGCCGCCTGTCACGGCCGGCCCGGCAGGCCGGCATCGCCCATCGTGCAGGGGATGTATCCCTCTCCGCCACCGCTCGATGGTGCGGCCCGGGAGTGGAGCGTTCCGGAACTGGGCTGGATCGTCCACAACGGATTGAAGATGACCGGGATGCCGGCCTGGCCGGGAAAGGGTCGCGAAGACGAAGTCTGGCCGGTGGTCGCCTTCATCATGGCGATCCCGGAAATCGATGCGGCGGAATATGACACGCTCACAGGCCCCGTCGCGCACGGGAAATCACTGCCGATACGAGACCCGGAAACCATGGCGGAGTTCTGCGAGGCCTGTCACGGCAGCGCGGAGTCCCCGCCCGCGAGCGCGCTTGCGCCGCCGCTGACGAACCAATCGCCCGAATACCTCTACCGCTCGCTCGAGGAGTATCGGGCCGGCCTGCGCCAGAGCGGCATGATGGAGCCCATCGCGGCGGAACTGTCGGACGACCAGATGCGCGCGCTCGCCATGCGTCTCGGCGGCCCGCCTGGCGCGGTGAAGCCACCGCCTATCCCCGCGGGTCGGCTTTCGCCTGGCGCCGAGCTTGCCTGGCGCGGCGATCCGGCCCGCGACTTGCCGTCCTGCTTCGGCTGCCACGGCGAGCGCGCCGGACCGGACTTCCCGCGCCTGCAAGGTCTTTCAGGGCGCTACGTGGCAAACCAGCTGGAGCTGTTCCGCAACGGTGTCCGTGGCCTCTCGGCACAGGGGCGGGTCATGGCGCATGTCGCCGGGCGCCTGTCGGACGACGATATGGAGGCGGTTGCCGAGTATATCGGCAGACTTAATCGCCAGGAGGACCTGGCGGCTGCATCGGCGAGGGCGCAATGACTCCGAGGCGCGTTGGACAGGTCTTCGCACTTGCCGTGGCGCTCCCGGGCTGCAGCGGCGTCCAGTCGGCGCTGTCGCCCTCGGGTCGCGAGGCGCTCGATATCGATCCGCTGTTCTGGACGGTGACCGCCATCGCCGCGGCGGTCACATTGCTGGTCACCGTCCTCGTCGGACTTGCCATCTATGGGCCGAGGAGCTGGCGCGAGAGGCTCAGCGGCGACTGGATCATCGTCGGCGGCGGCATCGTGTTCCCCGTCGTCGTACTGACCCTACTGCTCGTCTACGGCTTCGTCGTCATGCAGGCGGGCGCAACGCGCGCGGCACTCGCGGAAGGCCCGGGCACGACCATCGTCGGCAAGCGCTGGTGGTGGAAAGTCGTCTACGAGACACCCGATGGCCGCGAAATCGTCAGCGCCAACGAACTGCGCATCCCGGTCGGTCGCGCCACGCCGTTGCGGCTGATAACGACCGACGTCATACACAGCTTCTGGGCGCCGAGGCTCGCGGGCAAGCTCGACATGATTCCCGGCCGCACCAACGTGCTCACCGTAGAACCGACTGAGGCCGGCATCTCCCGCGGCCAGTGTGCCGAATACTGCGGCGGCGCGCATGCGCTGATGTCGTTCTTCGTGATCGCCATGCCGGCGGAGGAGTACGACGCCTGGCTCGAGGCCGAGGCGCAGCCAGCGCGCGAGCCGCGGGATGAGTCGCTTGCCGCCGGACTCGATCTCTTCCTCTCCAACGGATGCGGGGCCTGCCACACGATACGCGGAACGCCGGCGGCAGGCGTCGTGGGTCCCGACCTCACCCACCTCGGCAGCCGGCATTCGCTTGCCGCGGCCACGTTGCCGAACAATGCCGAGGCGATCGCCAACTGGATTGCGGACAACCAGCACATCAAGCCCGCGAATCTGATGCCGGAATACGACTATCTGGGCGCGGACGAGTTGGCTTCGATCTCCTCCTATCTCGCGAGCCTGGAGTAGGCCATGGTCGACTTTGCCGGTCTCGGCCTCTTCTCGAATCTCGGCCTGTTTGCCGTTGCCGCTGTCGTCGTCTGGTTCGCCGGCACTAGGCTCGCGGAATATGCCCACCAGATCAGCAAGGTCACCGGCCTCGGACAGGCCATCGTCGGCATTGTCGTGCTGGCCGGCGTGACTTCGCTTCCCGAGATCGCAGTCACCGCGACCGCATCCCTTGCCGGCGACTCAGTCCTGGCGGTCAACAACATCTTCGGCTCGATTGCGATGCAGGTGGCGCTGCTGGCGATCGTCGATGCCGTTGTCGGCCGCGATGCGCTGACCTCGGTCGTGCCCGACCCGATCGTGATGCTGGAGGGCAACCTCAACATGATCCTCATCACCTTCGCGGCGATGGCGATGACGGTCGGAGACATCGCGTTCCTGGGCGCCGGATTGTGGTCGTGGAGTTGTCTTGCGGGCTATCTCGGATGCGTCTGGATCCTCTCCCGGTCCGACGGCCACCGGTCGTGGCTCGCCGCCTATGACGGCAAAGTAGACAGCCGGCTTATCCGGCAGCAGATGGAGCGGGAGGACAGCGCCGCCGATCCAGCAAGCAACCTCATGCTGGCCGTCAAGACGGCGGGTGTCGCCGCCGCCATCCTGGTTGCCGGCTTCGTACTCGCGCGCACCGGCGGCGCCATCGCCGAGAAGAGCGGCCTCGGCCAGAGCCTGGTCGGGTTCGTGCTCGTCGCTCTTGCCACGTCGCTGCCGGAGCTGAGCGCGGCCATCGGCGCGGCGCGGCAGCGCCTCTACGCCATGGCGATCTCGGATATTCTCGGCACCAACCTGATCAATGTCGGGCTGGTCTTCCTCGCCGACATTCTCGATTCCGGGGAGCCGATCTTCAACCGCGTCGACCGCTTCGCCGCCGCCGGCGCGCTGCTGTGCGTCATGCTGACGGGTGTCTTCATGGCAGGGCTGAGCGAGCGTCGCGACAAGGCATGGATGCGCATGGGCTACGATTCGATCATCGTCGCCGTGCTCTATGTGGCGGGCATCGCGCTGCTCTATACGATGAGGCCCGTTTGATGACCAGCTTGCCTGCAAGCCCCCGGAAATCCACCGATGTCGATGCGCGCGACCTGCCGAATCCCGGCCGTCGTCCGGCAGGTGAAGAGGCCGAGCTGAAGCGCATCTGGGCAACGCCTCGCGGCTTCCGGATCGTCACTGCGGTGAACAACACCGTCATCGGCGTGCTCTACCTGGGCGTGGCTTTCCTGTTCTTTCTGATGGCCGGCGTGTTGGCGCTGATCATGCGCACGCAGCTCGCAGTGCCGCAGAACGACCTCGTCAGCCAGGGCTTCTACAACCAGCTCTTCACCATGCACGGCACCACGATGATGTTCCTCTTCGCCGTGCCGGCGGTCGAGGCGCTGGGCGTCATGCTGTTGCCGCAGATGCTCGCCGCACGCGACCTGCCCTTCCCCCGGCTCAGCGCCTTCGCGATCTGGGCGTACGTCGTGGGCGGCCTCGTCTTCTTTTCGACCATCCTCTACGACCTCGCCCCCGACGGCGGGTGGTTCATGTACACGCCGCTGACGCTGATGCAGTTCTCGCCCGGGGACAATGCCGACTTCTGGCTGCTCGGCATAGGCTTCATCGAGATTTCCGCGATCGCAGGCGCCGTGGAAATCGTCGTCGGAGTCCTGAAGACCCGTCCCCCCGGCATGTCGCTCATGAAGATGCCGCTCTTCGCCTGGGCGATGCTGATATTCGCGGCAATGATCATGTTCGCGTTCCCGGCGGTGATCCTCGCCACCATGTTGCTGGAGATCGAACGGGCCTTCGGCTGGCCGTTCTTCACGGCGGCATCCGGCGGGGACCCGCTGTTGTGGCAGCACCTGTTCTGGTTCTTCGGACATCCGGAGGTCTACATCATCTTCCTACCGGCGGCCGGCCTCGTCTCGATGATGGTGCCAACCTTCGCGCAACGGCCCCTGATCGGCTACCGGCTGATCGTCATCGCCCTGATCGGGACCGGCTTCTTCTCGTTCGGCCTCTGGGTCCACCACATGTTCACGACGGGCATTCCGTCACTGAGCCTTGCCTTCTTTTCGGCGGCGAGCATGGCGGTAGCCGTCCCCTCCGGCATCCAGGTGTTTTCGTGGATTGCCACGATCGCCTCGAGCAAGGGCCGATTCCGGATCAATACGCCGTCACTGTTTATCCTCGGCTTCCTCTTCATATTCACGCTCGGCGGCCTGACCGGCATCATGGTCGCGCTCGTGCCGGTGGATTTTCAGGTCCACGACAGCTACTTCGTCGTCGCCCACATGCACTACGTGCTGATCGGCGGCATGGTCTTCCCGCTGTTCGCCACGTTCTACTACTGGTTCCCGATGGTGAGCCGCAAACAGCTCTCCGAGCGCCTCGGCAAGTGGGTATTCGGGCTGATGTTCGTCGGCTTCAACGTCGCCTTCTTCCCCCTGCACATCGCCGGCCTGCGCGGCATGCCGCGGCGCATCTGGACCTATCCGGGCGAGATTGGCTGGGATTGGCTCAACATGGTCTCCACCGCCGGGGCCTATATTCTGGCGGCCGGCGTCCTGATCTTCGTCATCGATCTGGTTCGATCGTTTCGCCCCGGCGAAGGCGACGTGGCAAATCCCTGGAACGCCGGAACCCTCGAATGGCTGCCGAACGACGTCTATTCCACGCGCAGCATCCCGCACGTGACGAGCCGCGAGCCGCTCTGGGACACACCGGATATGCCCGAGGACGTGCGAAACGGTCACTACTATCTCCCGAATGCCCCGACCGGTGGGCGTGAGACCCTCGTGACTTCACCCGTTGAAGCAAGGCCGGAATACATCATCCGCATGCCAGGCGCCGGATGGGCGCCGGTGATCGCCGCGGTCGGAACTGCGTCGCTGTTCCTGCTGCTGACGATCAAGCTGGTCATCCCCGCGCTCATCGGCGGAGCCATCGCCATCGCCGCCATGCTCCATTGGGTCTGGGGACTCGACCACGGCCCGGGCAACGGACCCCGGGGAGACAAGGTCGACATCGGCGGCGGCATATCCCTGCCCACCTACATGACCGGGCCGACCTCACATTCCTGGTGGGCGATGATCGTTCTGCTGCTCGTCGCCGGCTCGCTCTACCTGTCCTATGTCTTCTCCTACCTCTATCTGTGGGTGGTTTCGCCCGACGTGTGGGCGCCGACCGGATCGCCGGAACTGCCCGCCCTGCCCTACCCGCTCGTCTCCGCCTCGATGGCTGTCTGCGGATCGGCGGTCATGTGGTTGGCAGCGCGGAACCTGCCGCCGGCCGGATCCCGCAATATCGCCGGGCCGGTTCTCGCGGGATCGGGCGCTCTGCTGCTGCTCGGCGCCGTCGGCACCGAGTTGTTCGGCCACTATCGGAGCGGGTTGGAGCCGACGCAGAATTCCTACTCGGCCATGGTCTACATGCAGACCGTCATCAACGGACAGGTGGCCGCGGCCGTCGCCGTCATGGCGGGCTTCGTCGTTGCGCGGCTCGCGGCCGGCAGGCTGGATGCGGTGCGGCGTGTCAGCTTCGACAACTGCGCCATACTCTATCACTATGCCGTGGGCCAGGTTCTCTTCGGTCTCGTCCTGATTCACGGGTTTCCGAGGGTGGCCCAATGAACACCGGACGTCCCGAACGTCTCACCGCGTCGGGCGTCGGCGCGCTGGTGTTGATCTCGGCCGGCCCGCTGATCTGGGTCGCGCAGTTCGCTGTCGCGTACGCGGTCACGACGTTTGCCTGTGCGGTTCTGCTGGCGCCGTGGTGGGCGGATTTCGCCGTCGCCGCCGCGACGACCGCGGCAGCGGCCATGCTGGCGGTCCATTTGCTGCTGGCGGCGCGGATCGCGCCGCTGCTCGGCGTGCCGACTGAAACTGCAGTAAAGACAGGTTTGGTCCGGACAGCCCGCCTCGCCACCCTGATTGCGATGGTTGCCGTGTTGTGGACCGGAAGCAGCATCGTGTTCGTCGCTGCGTGTACGCAGGGCCGCTAGCACGGACGGCGCACTCTGTCGCTGCGCCACCGCCCGCATGGCGGCCAACCCTATTGTTCGATCAGAATATCCGTAGGCATCCTCAGCCTGTGGGCGATCTTGCTGATGGCGTCGAACGCCCCTCGCACCTCGCCCGCCTCGAGCCGTGCCAGATACTCCTCCGAAATATCCACCGCCCGCGCGAGCTGCTCTCGCGACAGTCCCCGGTATTCGCGGCATACCTTGATCGGGTGTCCGCCGGCCTCGATCTCCTCGAGAACCGACTGGGGGACCGGTTCGTCGTCCGGGTTATCGACCGCTTTGGTCTTCGTGTCGGTGGGCTTGTTCATCGTCATTTCCTTTCGGCCATGGGGCTCCGCATTCCGCGTCTCCGGGTCAACGCCGACAGGGTTCAAGCGTTTCAGGAGGCTAGCCGAATGCAAGCCGACGCCCGCCTGAACTTCGGTCGCACCAGGGAACTCCGCAGCCTCCCGTTGGTTGAATAGGCATGGCCGACGGTGAGCCGCTACGCGACGAAGGGCACCGGGCGAAATCATCACAGCAAGGAAGTGCGAGGCCGAGCATGGCAACTGCGGAGCATTCCACCCCGGCAAGCGACAGCGACTCTGAAGGCACCACGACCACCACACGGGCGATCACCGTCAACCGCCCCCTGGAGGAACTGTATGCCTTCTGGAGGGATGTGGGGAACCTGCCGAAATTCATGGAGAACATACAGTCGATAGAGGTGCTGGACGAGCGGCGGTCGCGCTGGACGGTCGCCGCACCGGGCGGCACGGAGGTCACCTGGACGTCGGTGATCGTGGAGGACGAGCCCGATCGCCTGATCGCGTGGCGCTCGGAAGAAGGCGCCGATATCGACAACGCCGGCCGGATCGAGTTTCTCGCGGCCCCGGGCGGTCGGGGCACGCAGATACGGGCCGAGATCTCCTACGACCCGCCCTCCGGGGCAATCGGAAAGCTGGTGGCGAAGCTGTTCCAGAGGGAACCGGCCATCCAGACGCGCCGCGAATTGCGGCGCTTCAAGCAACTCATGGAAACCGGCGAGATCAGCACCGCGGAGCCGCCTGACGCGGCGCCCCGCGACTGACCAGATCAGAAGGATCGAACATGCGCGCCCTTACCTGGCAAGGAAAACACGACGTGCGGGTCGAGACCGTCCCGGATCCCCGGATCGTCAATCCGCGGGACGCCATCCTCAAGGTCACCTCGACCGCCATCTGCGGCTCCGATCTCCATCTCTACGACAAGGTCATTCCGACGCTCCAGGCTGGGGACGTCCTGGGCCACGAATTCATGGGCGAGGTTGTGGAAGTCGGACCCGCCAACGAATCGCTGAAGGTCGGCGACAGGGTCGTGGTGCCGTTCGTCATAGCCTGCGGCAAGTGCTTCTTCTGCGATCGCCAGCAATTCTCAGCCTGCGACAACTCCAATCCGGCCGACAAGGCCGACATGTCGGAGAAGCTGTACGGCTACCCCATGTCCGGATTGTTCGGCTATTCGCACCTGACGGGTGGCTATGCCGGCGGCCAGGCCGAATATGTCCGTGTTCCGTACTCGGATGTCGGCCCGATCCGGGTTCCCGATGGCGTCGACGACGACAAGGTGCTGTTCCTCTCCGACATCCTGCCGACCGGCTGGATGGCCGCGGAGAACTGCGAGATCGAGACGGGAGACACGGTAGCGGTATGGGGTTGCGGCCCCGTCGGACTGTTCGCTGTGCAGAGCGCCTTCCTGCTTGGCGCCGAACGGGTCATAGCCGTCGATCACCATCCGCGTCGGCTGGATCTGGCGGCCGATTTCGGGGCGGAGGTGCTGAATTACGAAGAGTGCGACGTACACGACGCGGTCAAGGACATGACGGGGGGCATCGGGCCAGACGCGTGCATCGATGCCGTCGGACTGGAATCGCACGGCATGGCCATCGACAACGTCTACGACCACGTCAAGACGACGACCATGCTGGCCACGGATCGCATTCACGCGCTCCGACAGGTCATCCTCGCCTGCCGGAAGGGCGGCCGGGTCTCGATACCCGGAGTCTACGGCGGGTTTGCCGACAAGTTTCCGATCGGCGCACTGATGGAAAAGGGACTTACCATCAGATCGGGGCAGACGCACGTACAGAAATACCTGCCGAAGCTTCTCGAACTCGTCCTCGAGGACAAGGTCGATACGACCTCGATGATCAGTCACAGGATGCCGCTCGAGGAGGCCGCCGAAGGCTACAGGCTGTTCAAGGAACAGCAGAACGAATGCACCAAAGTCGTGCTCAAGCCACACTAGCCAGGAGAACCGCCATGAATGATGCACGCGGCAAGCTTGCCGTGGTCACGGGGGCATCCACCGGCATCGGCTACGAACTCGCGCGCTGCTGCGCGGAGGATGGTTTCGACCTTCTCATCGTCGCCGACGAACCGCAGATCGAAAAGGCTGCGCGGGACCTGCAAAGCAGCGGTGCCCGCGTCGAACACCTTGTCGCCGATCTGTCCGGAAAAGAGGGCGTGGATCAGCTCGTTGCCGCCCTGAAGGGCAGGCCCGTCGATGCACTGCTCGCCAACGCGGGCGTCGGTCTCGGGCATGCCTTCCTGGACCAGGATCTGAACGACATCCATCGGGTCGTCGACACCAACGTCACAGGCACCCTGGACCTCATCCACGTCATTGGACGGCAGATGCGCGATCGCGATCAAGGCCGCATCCTCATCGTGGGCTCGATTGCGGGCTTCATGCCGGGAAGCTTTCAGGCCGTCTACAATGGCACGAAGGCATTCCTGGATTCGTTCTCGTTCGCCCTGCGCAACGAGCTGAAGGACAGCGCAGTGACCGTGACGTGCCTGATGCCGGGACCCACAGACACTGACTTCTTCCGGCGGGCCGACATGCTCGACACGAAGGTGGGCACCCAGGACAAGGACGATCCCGCCCATGTGGCGAAAGTCGGGTATGACGCCATGCTCAAGGGCGAAGGCGATGTCGTTGCCGGATGGAAGAATAAGATGCAGGCGGCAATGGCGCACGTCATGCCCGCAGACCAGCTAGCCGAGCAGCATCGCAAGATGGCCGAGCCGGGAACCGGCAGCTCCTAGCGCGGACCAGAGCCTTGCCGGCATCCTCCGTGGACGATCGGCGGGAATGTGGCGGCGAGTTCTGGACGGGGCCGTGCCGGCATCAGCCAATGGTCCCGCGCCAGACGTCCTGGCATCGCAAATCCCTTCAAACGAAACGGGCCCTCGGCCCTATTCCTTCACAGCATCTCGGCCGAAACCGCGCGGGAGAATATCCGAACCGCTCGAGAAGGAACGAACGGAAACGAGGCGGAGCGACGCCGGTATCCGGGATCAGTCACTGTCCGGCAATTTCCGGTCTTCTGCCTCGCGGCGCACCGCCTCTTCCGTATCATCCAGCCCGTCGACAGTCTCACCGCGGCGGGCCGTTGTCTCGCTTACCGGCCGGGACCGTGTGGCTTTCCACAGATCGTCCGGCTCGTACTCCCCGGGCTCGGTTTCGTCAGGCATCTCGTCGGGCTCCGGCATTTCATCGGGGGAGCGAACATCGGCGGGCTCATCCTGGCGTCCTGTCGTCGTCGTGACGGGACGGTCGGCGGCGATGACCTCTGTGTGAAGCGCCTGTTCGGACTCGGGCGTGCGTCGGGTCGGATGGATTTTCTGCGTCATGTCGTGCTCCAACAGTTGCTGACAGGTGAACCCGTGAGCACTGAGACCAGTTCCGGAGCCGGCCACGGCGGCCACGGCTCAAGCCTTTTTTGACTGCGGTCACGGAACCGCCCACCCGCCGGACGGGTTGATCGGTCACGGGACATTCAACGAAACAGCGGCGCGAGACGTGACATGGCGGAAGACAGTGACCTCGAGAAGCGGATTGATGCCCGCGCCAGGCACCTATGGGAGCAGGAGGGCGCGCCGGCTGGACGGCAGGACGAATTCCGGGACATGGCGCGGGAGCTTATAGCCATAGAAGACAATCCCCACGCGGCGAAGAAGCCGCTTCCCCGTTCCGGTGCGGAGGCGCGGCAGCGAGACGTTGAGCCCATAGAAGCAGTGGAGAACCAGGGCGAGTTCCCGACCCTTACCGATCAGGGAGAGGGGCAAGCCGGGCCGAGCAGGAAAAGCAGCAGCTAGGTTCACACGGCACAGGAGCAAGACCATGAATTCGCAGAGCAACGGGTCGTCAAAGACGACCACCGATCATCACGTGATCAGGCGCTGGGTCGAGGAACGGGGCGGCAAGCCGGCGGCAGTGTCGGCGACCCGCACCGAGGAGGATCCCGGCATACTGCGCATCGATTTCGGCGAGCCGGAGGAAGATCTGGAGCAGATCGAATGGGCCGAGTTCTTCGAAAAGTTCGAGCAAAGCAACCTCGCCTTCCTCTATCAGGACAAGACCAGCGACGGATCGACCAGCCGCTTTTTCAAGTTCGTTGACAAGGCTTCCGCTTGACGGCGGCGGCTGCGAAACAGCAGGCGGACAGCAACGTGAGAGCCGACAACAGCGCAACCACCGAACAGTTGCGAGCGGACATCGACAGCGGTCGCACCGGTGACAAGGTACCTGGATCCGACCCAGCAGCCGCGCCGCTTGGCGCCGACGATGAGGCCGCGGGCACGCCGCCGGATCCCGCGTGGGTTGCCCAGACACGGAAGCGCGAGAGAGCACTGGGTGAGGGTGGACTCGGAGACAGACAACCGGAGACCCCAAAGCGGAGGGTACCGGCGCTTGCCATAGCCATTGCCGTGCTCAGCCTCGCGGCGCTCAGCGCCTATGTGATCTGGGTTTCCCCTTCCGCTTTTTGACAGGCGGCTGCAGGTGGTCGATGGCCACACAAACAGAAAGGATCGCCCGATGACAACCAGCAGAAAATCCAGCGGTACCAATCATCCGACAGAGCCTGAAGGCAAAGAAGAGCGGTATGGCATCAAGCCCCTGGCCGAACGCAGGAAGGTTGCGGGACAAAAGCCGGAAGGCAAGGACGAGGTCGACCGTCCAGGAGCAGATCTGGGCGGCGCCAGTAAAGAAGGTCGCAAAGGGGTGCATACGACCATACCGGGAGGTCCGCGCCAAAACGTCCCGGTGGGGAACAGCCGCAAGTAATGTGCCTGCCGCCGGAGCGGGCCCGGCAAGCCTCCCAGCACTTGCCGCCGGGCGCAGGTGGGCAAGTGCTAGCGGCCGTAGATCCGATCTATGATTTGCGCCGAATGAAGATATGAGCAAGCGCCTGGATCGAAGCCGGGATCGAGAGAGAGTTGGCGAAGCCAGGCGCATGCGGCCCGCGGCCCCCAGTCATCGGGCGGGCAGGCCAGCACCTCGGCAGCCGTCCCGCGGTAGCGCTCGGCCGTGAAGTCGAAAAACGAGCCTCCGACGTTGCGCCACTGGGCGGATCCTTCGGTGCCGAAGAACCTGGCCGAAATGACGGCATCCTGCCCGGCATGGAGGTTCCACGAGCAACTCAACCTGACAGACGTGCCGGTCTGCAGCCTTATCGAGGCGGCAGCGTAGTCCTCGACCTCTTCCGAACCGCCGCCCAATCGACGCCCTCCTCTGAACAGTCCACCCTGCACGGTCTCCACCTGCGGGAAGTCCAACGTCCACAGTGCGAGGTCTGCCAGATGAACGCCCAGGTCGATCAGGCACCCGCCGCCCGACAGCGTCCTGTTGTAGAACCAGTCCTTGTCGGGTCCGTAGGCGTTGTGGAATTCAAGCTCCACCGCAAAGATGTGCCCGAACTCCTGCGCGCGGACGAGATCCCGGATGCGCGTCATCCCTTCGGTACAGCGATAGGAAAGATCCACACCCAGCAGACGGTCGGCCTTCGCGGCGGCCGCGACGACCTCTTCCACCTCCGCGGCGGTTCGTCCGAGCGGCTTCTGGCAAAAGACGGCGATGCCTCGCTCGAGCGCGGCGATGGCTTGCCCGGCATGGAGCGCACTCGGAGTCGCAATCACGATGCCGTCCGGTGCGATGTCGAGCACTTCCTCCAGCGAACCCACCGCCTCGGCTTCGGATGCAAGTTCACAGGCTTTCGAGCGCATCTCTTCTGAAGGATCGCAGACGGCCACGACCTCCGCACTTCCCGCGGCGACCATGGCCTCCATGCGGTTCAAGCCGATCCACCCGGTTCCCAGAAACGCAATCCTAGGCTTGAGCGTGCCGGTCGAGCGACCTTGTTCGGTGCGATCCAGCATCACATCCGCACCCATGCCTTGAGAAAACCGTCGGGGCGGTCACGCGTCGCGTCGAGCGCCTCATCGAGCCGCTCCAGAGGATAGCTGTGGGTGATCAGAGGGAACGGGTCCAGCCTGCCCGAAGCGACGGCCTCCACGGCGGCTCGCATTCCACGGATATATGCCCGGGGATCCCGCTCGTGCGCGTTCACGACGTCGATCCCGCGCCAGTTCCAGAGCTGCATGTTCACCGCACGGGGACCGTCCTGATGGTAACCAGCGATGATCAACCGACCGCGCTCGCGCGTGAGTTCGCCGCCGAGATCAAGCGGCCACTGCTTGCCGGTCGCCTCGATCACACGGTCGCACATCGTTCCGCCGGTGAGGTCGCGGACCTCCTCGATGATGCGCCAGTGGTCATCGAGCGCAATCAGTTCGTCGGCACCCATCCGCCGCGCTGCATCAAGGGAGAACGGGCGCCGGGAAATGGCGATGACGCGCGCGCCGGCGGCGGAAGCAAGGGAGGTCAAAAGAGCGCCGAGAAATCCGACTCCAATGATGGCAACGGTCTGGCCCGTTTCGATCGCACTGCGGTCGAATATGTTCATGGCGCATCCCAACGGCTCTCCCGGGAACGGCTGGCCGGCGAGGTTCTCCGGCAGCGGCACCACACAATCCGCGTTGCAAACATCGAAACCGGCATAGGCCCGGTAGGACAGTGCCGCAACGCGGTCGCCTGGAACGACGTCCGTCACATCCGGCCCGACGGCGTCCACACAGCCCCATCCCTCGTGGCCGAGGTCTCCAGGCGCGGTGGGAAATTCCATCCAGTCCGGTCCGGCCCACGGCGTGAGGTTGGAGGCACACACGCCGCATCCTTCAAGTCGCACGCGCACCTGCCCTGGTCCCGGCTCCGGGAGCGGAACGTCGACAACCTCGAGCTGACCAGGGCCGGTGAGGACCGCCGCGCGCATCGTCCGAATCCGGCCGGGAGGCGCCGACACTTGCGTCGAAATGTTCATTTATCTGCTCTGCCTTTCAGCTCGACCTGATGCTGCGACCCGTGCGGATCGTCGCTGCATGGTTCACACTGGATAAGCGGCGGCGCGGCCGTAGATATCCGCCACGCCCTGGCCTTCGGCCGTCTTCCCGAACGGGCCGGTGGAGTGGCCGATCGGGCGATACCGGAAACCGTGGCGAGACACTTCTGCGGGATCGAGAATGTTGCGGAAGTCGAACAGCAATCGGCCGCGCATGACCGAAGCCAGGCGCCTCAGATCCAAATGGCGGTACTCGTCCCATTCGGTGAGCACAACAGCGGCATCCACGTCGCCGCAGGCGTGATAGCAATCGTCAGAGAAGCGCACACCGGGCAGGAATTCTGCCGCGGCGCGCGATGCTCTCGGATCGTGTGCATGAACAATGGCACCTGAGGCCTGCAACAGCGGGATGATCGTCAGCGCCGCGGATTCGCGTACGTCGTCGGTACCTGACTTGAAGGCGAGGCCGAGAACCGCGACGCGGCGGGGCCGCCCCCCCTTGCCCATATCGTCGATGATCCGCTGAGCCAGTTTCCTCTTCCGGGCTTCGTTGTCTTCGATCAGGCGCTCCACCAGCCACTGCCTTGCGCCGGCTCGCTTTCCCAACGCAGCAAAGGCGCGCGTATCCTTGGGAAAGCAGGAGCCGCCGTAGCCCGGCCCGGGAGACAGGAACGATGGCCCGATGCGGCGATCGAGGCCAATTCCGCTTACAACGTTTCGGATGTCGCCACCGGTCGACTCGCACAGATCGGCGACGTTGTTGATGAAACCCAATTTCAGTGCGAGGAAGGCGTTGGCGGCGTATTTCACCATCTCGGCATCGGCGGTGGACATTTCCAGGTAGGGGATGTCGCGAGCGCGCAGCGGCGCGTAGATCCGCCTGAGCCGGTCCGCCCCGAGATCGTCGTCGGCACCCGCAACTATCCGATCGGCGGTCATGAAGTCGGCAATCGCGGTCCCCTCCCGAAGAAATTCCGGATTGGAGGCGACGGAGACCGCGTCCCCTCCCCGCTCGCGCGCGACGAGGCGGCCGAGGTTGCGGGCGGTTCCGGCCACGACGGTCGATTTGATGATCAGCACCGCATCGTGCCTGATGTCGCGGGCTAGCTGTCTGGCGGCCGTCTCGATATGGCTGAGATCGATATCACCGTCGGGTCGCGAAGGGGTGCCGACGGCAAGGAAGATCGCATCCGCGTGACCGGCAGCCGGGCGGAGGTCGGCGGAGAACGTCAAACGTCCCGCCGCCCGGTTCTTTTGCATGAGCTCGTGCAGACCCTCTTCGTAGATGGGCACGCCCCCACCCTGCAGGATCGCAATCCTGCTTGCATCGGAATCGACGCAGGTCACCGAGTGGCCCAGCTCCGCAAGACATGCGCTGGTGGTCAAACCAACATAACCGGCACCGACTACCGCCAACTTCATATCGATTTGTCCCGTATTGCGTACCTGGATACGCGTTGATCCGCCCCCAGCGGCTGAGTCCGTAACGCACCCGCATCGGCTGGGTTCCTGCTGATCAAGATGTCATTGCACTTGCGGAAATCACCGGAAGTGAAGCCAAGCTATCAAAGGTCCTAGGTATATCCCCGGATTCATCAGAGACATGTGAGGGAACCTCTGGCTCATCACTGCATTGGTGAAGCAGTTCAATCCAGCCAGCGGGTGTTTCAGTGCAGAGACTCTTGGTAACCGGAGGATGCGGCTTCGTTGGCCGGAGGGTGACGCACGAACTGCTCGCGCACGGCTACGCCGTGCGAATTCTCGACAGTCTCGTCGAACAGGTGCACGACGGCGCCGCGGCAAGCGTTCCGGGCGGAGCGGAGGTCATTCATGGCGACGTCCGGGATGCGGACCTCGTGGCCGATGCTCTGAGAGACACCGACGGGGTAATACACCTCGCCGCCGAGGTCGGCGTCGGGCAGTCGATGTACGAGATCGCCCGCTATGTCGGCGCCAACGATCTCGGGACCGCCGTGCTGCTGGAAAAGATGATCGACAGCAACATCAAGCGGATCGTCGTTGCCTCCTCCATGAGCGTGTACGGCGAGGGGCTCTATGCCGACCGCGACGGGCACCGCCGCCAGAACGTCCGGCGGCGGCGCGAGCACCTCAAGACCGGCGGCTGGAATCCGGTGGATGAGCAGGGACACGAACTCACTCCCGTCCCTACCGACGAGCAGAAGCCGGTAGATCTCGCCTCGATCTACGCACTCACCAAATACATGCAGGAGCGGGCGGTCCTGCTGTTCGGCGATGCCTATGGCGTGGAAGCGGTCGCGCTCCGACTGTTCAACGTCTTCGGGCCGGGGCAGGCCCTGTCCAATCCGTATACCGGCGTGCTTGCGAACTTCGCGTCCCGCCTTACGAACGGCCAGGCGCCGATGATCTTCGAGGACGGTGAACAGCGCCGCGATTTCATCCACGTGGACGACGTTGCCCGCGCCTTCCGACTGGCCTACGAAAAGCCGCACGCTCCAGGGCACGTCATCAATATCGGCAGCGGCAGCGCCTACACGATCACCTCGGTGGCGAACCTCCTGGCCGGTGCGCTCGGCGTCCCGGAGATCGCACCGGAGATCCTTGATCGCGCGCGTACCGGCGATATCCGCCACTGCTTCGCCGACATATCGAAGGCGCGGGAATTGCTCGGATTCGAGCCCCGCCATCGCCTCGAACAGACGGTCGGCGAGTTCGCGGAGTGGGTTCAGAGCACGAGCGCGACCGATCGCGGGGCCGAGATGAAGCGCCAGCTCGAAGAGCGGGGTCTGGTGTCATGAATGCCGCTCCGCCCTCCCGTTCGGAGCGCACGTATGGCTTCGTCGAATGGTTCCGCCCGGGAGAGTACGAGAGAACCGAGGAAACCCTGCCGGACCTGTTGTCTTCCGGCGCATCCTATGTGCGGACCCACCTGTCGTGGGCCGAGTACCTCGCGCCGGGCGGGGAGGACTGGTACGATTGGCTCCTTCCAAAGCTCGGCCGTCACATCGACGTCCTACCCTGCATCCACTACACCCCGCCCTCCCTGTCTCGGAACGGACAGACCACCGGCGCGCCCCGTGTACTGAAGGACTATGCCGACTTCATCGACCATGTCCTGACCCGCTACGGAAAGCATTTCCGCTACATCGAGCTGTGGAACGAGCCGAACAACCTGCTCGATTGGGACTGGCGCGAGGACATCGACTACACGCTGTTCTGCGAGATGGTGGGCGGCGCGGCCTACTGGGCAAAGCGGCGCGGGTGGCGTCCGGTGCTCGGCGGGCCCTGCCCGTTTGACGCCCACTGGATCGACCTTATGGGTGAGCGGGGCGTCCTCGAGCAGGTATACGCCGTGGGACTGCACGGCTTCCCCGGCACCTGGGACAGCGAAGAAGGAAGCTGGCTTGGGTGGGACCGGTACATCGAGGAAACGCGACAGATTGCCGACCGCTACAACCGCGACGCGGAGATATGGATTACCGAGACCGGATATTCTACCTGGCGCCGGGACGAAGCAGAGCAGGCGCAGCGCTTCCTCGATGCGCTCGAGGCGCCGGTACAGCGGATGTACTGGTATAGCTGGCGCGATGTACCGAGCGACGTTGCGGTCCAGGAAGGTCACTGGTTCGACCCGCGTCACTATCATCTAGGTGCCGTCGATCACGCCAACCGGCCGAAGCTGCTTGCGCGCCTTCTGATGGACGGCGGCGTTTCGCACGTGCGGACGATCACCGAACTTGCCGCGCCCTCCGTCACGGGCCGGGCTAGGCCGATCGCCATTACCGGCGGCAGCGGCTTCATCGGCTGCAATCTCGCTGACAGTTTTCTGCGCGACGGAGAGGACGTCGTCGTCATCGACAACCTGAGCCGCAAAGGGGTCGAGCAGAATCTGAACTGGCTGCGCGACGAACACGGATCGCAGGTCCACGCCGTGCTGGCGGACGTTCGTGATCCGGCAGGTTTCGAGGACGCCATCGCGGACGCCAAGGCCGTCTTTCACCTGGCGGCGCAGACGGCGGTAACCTCCAGCCTGGAAGATCCCCTGCAGGACTTCGAGGTGAACGCTCGCGGCAGCATCAACGTGCTCGAGGCCGTTCGCAAGGCCGGTCGGGACATCCCGGTCGTCTTCGCAAGCACCAACAAGGTGTACGGCGGCCTGGAAGACCTGGAGATGATCGAGCTCGACGACAGGTACATTCCCGCCGACGAGGAATTGCGAAGCCACGGCATCGGCGAAGGTCAGGGCCTCGACCTGTGCACGCCCTACGGATGCTCCAAGGGCGTCGCAGACCAGTATGTGCTGGACTACGCCAAGCACTTCGGTCTCCGCAGCTGCGTCCTTCGGATGAGTTGCATCTACGGGCCCCATCAGTTCGGAACGGAAGATCAGGGATGGGTCGCGCACTTCCTTCTCAAGGCGCTCAAGGGCGAGCAGATATCCGTCTACGGTGACGGCAAGCAGGTCCGCGACGTCCTGCACGTCGCAGACGCAATCGCCGCATATCGCGGGCTCCATGCCTCTATCGACCAGGCGAGCGGACAGGCGTTCAACCTCGGCGGCGGCCCGCACAACGCGGTCAGCATCAATACGGTCCTGCGCCAGATCGATCGTCTGGTCGGCCACCGCACTGCGTATTCCTATGGTGATTGGCGACAGGGCGACCAGCTCTACTTCGTTGCCGACACGCGCAAGCTCTCTGCGTTGACAGGATGGCGCCCGCGCGTCTCCTGGCGCGAAGGCCTCGCCAGTCTCTGCGACTGGCTCGCCCGACATCGGTTGCAGCAGCCCGACCCTCGCAAGGTGATCGCGTGATGTTGCGGCAGTCCCACGATCATCACGCCGGCACCCGTTTGAACAATACGCGGGACCGCCAACCCGGCGATCCGCGCAGCATCCTCATGACGGTAGACGCCGTCGGCGGCGTATGGCGGTACGCAATGGACCTCGGCTCCTCGCTGCGCGACGCCGGAATGCAGGTCACGTTCCAGGGTTTCGGCCCGCCACCGGACGAGGAGAAGCGGCGCGAGGCGCGCCGCATCGGCGACCTGTTGTGGGCAGACGCGCCTCTCGACTGGACTACTCTCGACGAGAGTGATCTTGCCGTCATTCCATCCCTCCTCCGTCGCGTGGTGGAGGAACGGCGCGTCGACCTGGTCCAGCTCAACGTTCCCTCGCAGGCCTTTGGACTGGAGCTCCCGGTCCCGGTCGTCGCAATGGCCCATTCCTGTGTCGTGACATGGTTTCGCGCGGTTCGCGGCTTGCCGCCTCCCCCGCCGATGCAATGGCACGAGAACCGCACCCGCGTGGGTCTTCGCTGCGCAGACGCGGTGGTGGCCCCGAGCAGCAGTCACGCCGATATGGTTGCAGCCGCATACGGAGCCTTGGACGGTCTTCACGTCGTGCACAATGCGGTGCATCCGCTGTCGGTCGACCACCCCAAAGAAAGTTACGTCTTCGCTGCGGGTCGGTGGTGGGACGAGGGCAAGAACGGAGCGGTGCTCGACGCCGCCGCGGCGTTGGCCGGCCCACCGGTAGTGATGGCAGGGGCAACGCGGGGGCCCGACGGTCAGTACATCGACATACGGCACGCGCGCGCGCTCGGAGAGATCTCCAACATTGACGCCAGGCGGCATCTGGCCCGGGCGGCGATCTTCGCTTCGCCCTCGATCTACGAGCCGTTCGGCTTGACGGTCCTGGAAGCAGCCAGCGCCGGTGCTGCCCTGGTTCTTGCCGACAATCCCACCTACCGAGAGCTGTGGGATGGCTGCGGCCTCTTCTGCGATCCAGCAAGTCCGGAGGAATTTGCCGCCGCAATAAATAGCGTTGCAAGCGACCCGGTCTTGCGAGCCGATCTCGGCCGACAGGCGCTCGCGCGATCGAGAGCGTTCACATTGTCCAGGCAACTGAAGGCAATGCGGCAGGTGTTCGCGGCAGCGGCGGCGTCAGCAGTTGCACGTCAGCGCTCGTCAAACAAGGCAATGGCTTCCTGATGCGCTTCGTATTCTACACCCATTCCCTGGTCTCCGACTGGAACCATGGCAACGCGCATTTCTTGCGCGGCGTCATGCGGGACCTGATCCGGCGCGGGCACTCGGCGACGGCGCTCGAACCGAGCGGCGGCTGGAGCCGAACCAATCTGCTCATCGATCAGGGACACGACGGTCTGGAGAATTTCGAGGCGGCGTTTCCGGACCTGCATTCCGAGGTCTACGGCGAAAACTTCGATCATGCGGCAGTCCTGGACGGGGCCGACGTGGTGATCGTGCACGAATGGACCGACCCTCAGCTCGTGGCGGACATCGGCCGGATCAGACGTGACGGCGGTCGGTTCAAGCTGCTCTTTCACGACACCCACCATCGTGCCGTGTCGGCCGAGGGCGAGATCGCGTCGCTGTTCCTCGACGACTACGACGCGATCCTGGTGTTCGGGGATGCACTGCGGGAACGCTACCAAAGGGCCGGCTCCACTCCCCCGGCCCATGTCTGGCACGAAGCGGCCGACGTCGAACTGTTCCGTCCTCTCCCGAACGACAGGCTGGACGGCGATGTCATCTGGATCGGCAACTGGGGTGATGGAGAACGGGCCGAGGAGCTAAGGGAGTACCTGATCGACCCGGTGCGGCACCTGAATCTCAGGGGCACGGTGCGGGGCGTCCGCTATCCGGGCAAGGCCCTCGAAGCCTTGAATGGCGCCGGGTTCCACTATGGAGGCTGGATCGCCAATGCCGAGGTTCCGCGGGCCTTCAGCCGTCACCGGGCGACCATTCACGTGCCGAGACGACCCTATGTCGAAGCACTGCCGGGGATTCCCACAATCCGGGTTTTCGAGGCGCTCGCCTGCGGGATTCCTCTCATCTCCGCTCCCTGGAACGACTGTGAAGGCCTGTTCCGTCCAGGTCGCGATTTCCTGCTCGCCCACAACGGCGACGAAATGGTGCACCTCCTGCACGACGTGCTGCACGACGAGGCGCTTCGGTCGTCGATGATCACCGCCGGCCTCGAAACCATCCGCACCCGGCACACCTGCAGCCACCGCGTCGAGGAGCTGCTGAGCATAGTCCGCGCCCTTCGCCTCCCCGACCGTCCCGCCGACCACCGGCTCCAGATAGAGGCTGCGCAATGAAGATCGCCTTTTACGGATCCAGTCTTCTTTCGTCCTACTGGAACGGAGCCGCCACATACTACCGTGGTCTTCTGCGCGCGCTCGCCGCACTGGACTACGAGATCACCTTCTACGAACCGGATGTCTACGACCGCCAGAAGCATCCGGACATGGCCCCGCCCCCGTGGTGCCGGGTTGTCGTGTACGAGGCAACGGTCGAAGCGTTGAAGGAGATCGCGGCCGAAGCGGCTCGGGCCGACATCGTCGTGAAGGCAAGCGGCGTCGGCTTCGAGGACGACCGGCTTCTAAAGGAAGTCATGGCTGCGGCAGGACCCGACGCAATCAAGGTGTTCTGGGACGTCGATGCGCCGGCGACACTGGCGCAACTGAAAGAGGAACCGGACCACCCGTTGCGCCAGGCCCTCGGCGCCCTCGACCTGGTGCTGACCTACGGCGGCGGAGATCCGGTCGTCGCAGCCTATCGCGACTTCGGCGCCCGACGCTGCATCCCGATCTACAACGCGCTCGATCCGACCACCCATTTTCCAGTGGCGCCCGACCCCGCCTTCGCGTGCGATCTGGCGTTCCTCGGCAATCGGTTGCCGGACCGCGAATCCCGGGTGGAAGCGTTCTTTCTCGAGCCTGCAGCCCAGTGCACGGAACAACGGTTTCTGCTCGGCGGATCGGGCTGGCACGACAAGGCGGTGCCGGCCAATGTGCGATACCTCGGGCACGTGCCGACCGGACAGCACAACGCCTTCAACGCCACGCCGAAGGCCGTCCTGAACATTTCACGCACCAGCATGGCCGAAACCGGGTTCTCTCCTGCCACCCGGGTGTTCGAAGCCGCCGGCGCCGGGGCCTGCCTGATCACCGACTACTGGGAGGGGATCGAACTGTTTCTCCAGCCCGACGAGGAAGTGCTGGTCGCGCGCGACGGGCGCGACGTGAGCGAGATTCTGCGCAGCCTGTCGCGAGACGATGCCAGCCGCATCGGCCGCAACGCACTGAGGCGCGTTCTCTCCGCGCACACCTATACGCATCGGGCCAAGGAGGCCGATCGGCTGTTTCGCGAGTTCAGGAGCTTCGGCGCCGTGGAGGCTGCGGAATGAGCGATCCCCTGAAAATAGTCGTGATCGGCCTGTCCTTGTCATCGTCCTGGGGGAACGGGCACGCCACGACGTTCCGAAGCCTCCTTCGCGGCGTGGCCGATGCGGGCCATTCGACACTTTTCCTGGAGCGCGACGTTCCATGGTACGCGGCGCACCGCGACATGCCGGCGCCCGACTTCTGCGAACTCGCCTACTACACCGGCATCGACGATCTCGTCGCCCGTTTCGGCCGGGCTGTCGTCGAGGCCGATGCGGTGATCATAGGATCCTACGTTCCCGAGGGAGTCGGCGTGATCGACCGTGTGGCCGAACTGCGGCCGCGACTCCTCTGCTTCTACGATATCGATACTCCGGTTACCCTGGCCAACGTCACAGGCGGCAAGGAAGAGTTCCTGGCGGCCCGGCAGTTTCCCTTGTTCGACATCTACTTTTCGTTCTCGGGCGGAAGGGTTCTCGACCGGCTGGAACGCGACTTCGCGGCCCGCAACGCTGTCGCGCTGCACTGCTCCGTCGACGAGGCGTACTACCGCTGCACGGGCGAGCCTGCCAAATGGGACCTAGGCTATCTCGGCACCTACAGTCCGGACCGGCAGCCGACGCTCGAGAGGTTGCTGATCGAACCGGCCCGCCGCCTGCCCGAGAAGCGATTCGTGGTGGCCGGACCGCAATATCCCGACGACATCGAGTGGCCGGCGAACGTCGAGCGGATCGACCATCTTCCGCCGCCTGAACATCCTTCCTTCTACAGCCGCCAGCGTTTCACGCTGAACGTGACCCGCGCAGACATGATCGCTGCCGGCTGGTCTCCCAGCGTGCGGTTGTTCGAAGCCGCAGCGTGCCGCACGCCGATCATCAGCGACCGCTGGGAAGGCCTGGGCGAGCTTCTGCCGGAGCAGGAGGCCGTGGTGATCGCCGACTCAAGCGACGACGTGACCTCCGCCCTGGCAATGGACGAGGACCGTCGGCGCCGCATCGCGGACACTGCCTCCGAAATAGTCCTGGCCGCTCACACGGGCAGGGCGCGGGCCGCAGAGATGATCGCCGCACTCCGGAACCTTCTCAATCGCCGGAAATTTCCCGAAAGGAGCCCGACGAGGGGCAACACGAGGGAGTTGGCATGGTGAATACATCCCGGCAGAGGTTGCCGCGTCAGACGATCCTCGTCGCCGGCGGAGCAGGCTTCGTCGGTTCCCATCTTTGCGACGAGCTGCTTGCACTCGGACACCGTGTCATTTGCCTGGACAGCTTCCTGACAGGTCGGCTCAAGAACATCGCGCCGCTGCAGAATCATCCGGAATTCTCGCTCATCACCCAGGATATTTGCGATACGGTCGAAATCGACGAGCCGCTGGACCAGATCTACAATCTCGCCTGCCCTGCCTCGCCGCCGCACTATCAGGCGGACCCCATGCACACGATGATGACCAGCGTGGAGGGTACCCGGCGGATGCTCGAGCTTGCCCGTAAGCACGAGGCGCGCTTTCTCCAGGCGTCCACCAGCGAGATCTACGGCGATCCCCTGCAGCATCCCCAGCGGGAAGACTATCTCGGCAACGTCAACTGCACCGGGCCGCGCGCCTGCTACGACGAAGGCAAGAGAGCGGCGGAAGCCATGTGCTTCGACATGCTCCGCAGCGGCAGGGTCGACGCGCGCGTCGTGCGCATCTTCAACACCTACGGGCCGCGAATGCGCCCCGACGATGGCCGGATCATCTCCAACTTCATCGTCCAGGCGCTTCAGAACAGGCCGCTGACCATCTATGGCAGCGGCGAGCAGACGCGAAGCTTCTGCTACGTCAGCGACCTCGTCGGCGGCCTGATCGCCATGATGTCGAAGACGCCGAATCCGCGGCTGGCCGTCAACATCGGCAACCCAGGGGAGTTCACCGTCCGCGAACTGGCGAGCTTCGTGTGCTCCCTCGTCCCGACCTCGTCGACGATCGAGCACAGGCCGCTGCCCCCCGACGATCCCCAGCGGCGCCGGCCCGACATCACGCGGGCGCGCGACATCCTCGGCTGGGCGCCGGTGGTACCGCTCGCAGATGGCCTGCCCCCGACGATCGACTGGTTCTCGCGGGAACTGGCAGAGACCGTCGACTCGGCTTCCGAACGCCCGGCCGGCCTGACGGCGCCGAAGGAGGCGGCGGAGTGACGCGCGGCATCGACGTGAAGGAAGATCTTGAGGCGCAGATTCGCGCGCTCGGTCCCTGGTTCCACAACATGGAGATCGGCGGCATCCCGACGGCGCCGGACCATTTCCTGGGCGACTACCCGGCCTTCAAGTGGGACGGGTTCAAGCACGTCGTGCCGGAGGACCTCGAGGGCCGCAGCGTGCTCGACATCGGCTGCAACGCGGGCTTCTACTCGCTGGAAATGAAACGGCGGGGCGCGGGTCGCGTCGTCGGAATCGACTCCGATCCCCATTATCTTCGACAGGCACGGTTCGTTGCCGACCAGGCCGGTTTCGACATCGAGTTTCGCCAGATGTCGGTTTACGATCTGGGTCGACTGGGGGAGCGGTTCGACCTCGTGATCTTCATGGGGGTGTTCTACCATCTCCGACACCCTCTCCTCGCGCTCGACCTCCTGTACGAGCACGCCGTCGACGACCTGATGCTCTTTCAGTCGTTGCAGCGCGGCTCCGATCTCGCACCGCAACTGGCCGAGAACTATCCCTTTTCGGAGTGGAGCGTGTTCGATACGGAGGCGTATCCGAAGCTGTTTTTCGTTGAGGACAGGTACGCCGACGACCCGACCAACTGGTTCATTCCGAACAAGGCCGCAGTAGAGGCGATGCTGCGCAGTGCCGGCTTCACGATCGAGCAGAATCCGGAGCGCGAAGTCTTCCTGTGCCGTCGCGGCCTCAGACCAACCATGGTCGAGCCACCGCCGTGCTGAGTGGGCTTGCCGCCAAGACGAGAAAACAGAGCTGAAGCCCGGCCCGACCGCGGGGAGCTTGACTCGACTCTCGCTATGGGACCTCAGCACGATCGTGGGAACGAGCGTAAGTGGATGGGAAGGCTACAAAAAAGAACACTCCCGGCGCGGGCCGCACGGGAGTGTCGGCTGGAAGTCGACATAAGACAGCAATTCCACAGTTACGACCGCCCGAGCGCACCCCACCTGACCTTACAAGAAATGGTCGTACCACCTCACAGTAGCTCACGTCGTTTGACCTGTTGCCGGTTTCGTTAACGTCGAGAGAAGGTATTTAACGGACCTGGAAATAAATGGATCAGGAAATCCCGTTCGATTGGCAGCATCTCTTCGCCGGCTATGGTCAGATGAACAGGACGAGGGATGACGCGAGGACGGACGTGCTCGATTGCATCGAGCGCTTTTACAACCCTCAGCGACACTCGACACTGGGCTATGTGAACCCGTCGAGTTCGAGGAGCAAGCTATGCTGGCTTAACTGCGTGTCCGAAAAGCCGGCCCGTCGCAGATGCTGCGCGGCTCGGGCCAAGAGCCTCATATGCGTGCCGTCACTGTCTTGACAGTGTAGTAGGCCTTCAGCCCTTCCAGTCCCTTCTCACGCCCGAACCCGCTGTTCTTGGTGCCGCCGAACGGCGTTTCCACGCCTCCGGCGAAATATTGATTGATAAACACCTGGCCGCTGCTGACCGAGCGCGCGAAGCGCAATGCGTTGGAAGTGTCCTTCGTGTAGATTCCCGCGACCAGCCCGAAGTCGGTGCACTCGGCAAGGTCGCACGCGTGGGCGAAATCGTCGGCGATCTGCACGGTGAGTACCGGCCCGAATATCTCGTCCTGCACCGCTATGTTGCCGGCATCCTCGGCGAGCAGCAGGGTGGGCGAGTAGAACCAGCCGTCCAGTCCGTCCGGTTTCTTGACGCTGCCGCCGCATAAAACCCTCGCGCCGGCCTCGACGCTTCTCCTGACTATGCCGTCGATCTTGTCGAGTTGCTCGCGCGACACGACCGGCCCGATGTCTGGATTGTCGACGCCGCGCCCGAAGCCGAAGCCCGCGATCCTGTCGATGAGATCCTTAAGGAAGTCGTCGGCGACGCTGCGCTCGACGATCAGCCGGGAGCCGGCGGAACAGACCTGGCCGGCATTGGTGAAGATCGCTTTCAACACGCCGTCGAGGGCCTGGTCCCGGTCCGCGTCTGCGAGCACCACGACCGGCGACTTGCCGCCAAGCTCCATCGTCACCGACGCCACATGCTCGGCAGCCGCCTTCATGACCGACTTGCCCGTTGCGACCGAGCCAGTGAACGTCACATGGGCGACGTCGGGATGCGACACCAGTGCGGCCCCGGTCACCGCCCCTGGGCCGCAGACGATGTTGACAACACCGGCGGGAATTCCGGCTTCGGTCAGGTAGTCCGGCAGTGCGAGTGCGGTAAGCGGGGTCTGCTCGGCTGGCTTGACGATCGCGGTGGCGCCGGCGGCGAGCGCCGGGGCGAGGCCGCGTGCCGTGGTCACCAGCGGGAAGTTCCACGGGATGATGTGCGCGGTGACGCCGATCGGCTCGTGCAGGGTGAACGAGATGTGGTCCTGGCCGAGCGGGATCGTGTCTCCCTGCAGCTTGTCGGCCATCCCCGCGTAGTACTCGAAGTACCGCGCCGACGTTTCGATATCGCCCCTGGCCTCGCGCATCGGCTTGCCGCTGTCGAGGGATTCCAGCAGCGCCAGGCGGCCGGCGTCGCGCCGGATGAACTGCGCCACCCGCAACAGCATACGCCCGCGTTCGGCGGGCGGAACTGCCGCCCAGGTTCCCTTGAGAGCCGCTTTCGCTGCGGCGACGGCCTCATCGACGACCGCCTCGTCGCAGACCGGAACGTCGCACAGCACGGTGCCGGAAGCCGCATCGTAGGTCGGATGGACCGCGGTGCCGGCGACCGGCCGCCGCTTCCCGTCTATGAAGGGATCCAGGGAGAGGCGGGCGATCTCTGCATGCTGCGTCATCGAATACTCCTGCTCTTATTGCTGTGCATTGGCTTCATCGGGTTCGCGCGCCGGACCGGCATTGGCGTCGGAGGCGAGGTGTCGGAGCTGTACCGGCCGGACTGGCGGCCGGCTGCGCGGGTATGTCGAGACGGCGTCGTCATCGGAGAGGCCGAGGGCGGCCGCCGCGGCCGGAAGGCAATTGCGCCCCTGGCAGCGGCCCATGCCGAGGCGGCTCGACGTCTTGACGCGGTCCAGGCTTCCGGTTGCCACGTTGGCGTCGCCGGCGATATCGCCGAGTCGCAGTTCCTCGCAGCGGCAGACGATGGTGTCCTCGCCGGCCGCGCGGAGGGGCACGGAAGGGGAGTAGGCGCGGTTGAGGTCTCGTCGAAACCCGTCGAGGCGCCGGTACCTGGAGAGCAGCGCCGGCTGGGGGACCTGTCGGAGGATAGCGCTGGCGGCGATCTCGCCTTCCAGGAGCGCCACCTCGACGCCCCCGATGCCGGCCCCGTCCCCGACCGCGTAGACGCCGGGAACGCTGGTCTCGAGCTGTGCGGACCTTACCGGAACGACCCCGGCAAGATCCGGGCGGCTCTCCGTCCTGCAGCCGAGAATTCGCGCGAATTCGGCGGAAGGCATGAGGCCGTAGCCTACGACCAGCGTGTCCACGTCCAGCCATTCCCGCCGTTCGCGGACCGGTCGCCCGTCCGGGCCCACCGGCGCGATCGCGGCGCGCCGGATCGAGTTCCCTCCCTCCGCCTCGCAAACCATCCAGCCGGTGCGGATGCGAATGCCGGAAAGCAGTATGCGTCGCTGGTAGCCGATCGCGGTGCGCAGTATTGCGGGAGCAGCCCCGATGCCTCTGAGGGCCGTCCCGGCAAGGTGGCGCGTGCGGCGGGCCTCGATGACGCCGACCACGTCTGCGCCGGCCGCGATCATGGTCGCTGCCGCCACGAGGACGAGCGGGCCGTTTCCCGCCACGAGCAGCCTGCCAGTCGGCACTAGGCCATCGGCCTTGGCGAGATTGAGGCAGCCGCCTGCGGAGATCACCCCCGGCAGGGTCCAGCCCTTGAACGGAAACGGCCTGTCCTGGGCCCCGTTTGCGAGCACCACGGCGGAGGCCTCGATGCGGCCGCTGCGGTGCGGGCCTGCATAGGCGATGGTCAGCGGTGCGGGCGCGCCCCACGCGATGGTGCCGGCGAGATGGCGGACGCCGGGCTGCGACAGCACGCCCGCAAGGCGATCGTGGCGGGCCTTGTCGCGCAGCAGCCCGGCATCCGGCGCCACCTCGTAGCCTGGCGGCAACTGCCTGAAATACTGGCCGCCGGCCTGCGCGTTGTCGTCGATCAGCACGACCTCGCGGCCCGCCGCGGAGAGGCGGCCGGCGCAGGCGAGACCGGCGGGGCCGGCCCCGACGATGACGACTGGGCGGCTCATCGGCCCTCTCCGTCTGCCAGCTCGATGGCGATTCCCTCGCTCAACGGGAAGGCGCAGCTGCGCACCACGCCGTGCCCTTCGACGCGGACGGCGCACTCCCAGCAGATCCCCATCCCGCAGTAGTAGCCGCGCGCCTCCTGGAGCCTGGCGGTCACACGGAGATCCTGCACGCCGGCACGCATGAGCGCCGAGGCGATGCTCTCGCCCTCGAAGCCGGTCATCTGCCGCCCCTCGAAGGTGAAGCGTACCGACGCGCCCGCCGGCCTGATGCCATCGATGAACCGCATGCCGCTAATGTCCGCTCATGAACCGGCCTGGGTCGAACAGATCGATCGGGCGCGATGTGATGCCGTCGGCGATCAGTTCGCCGAGCAGCCGGCCCATCAGCGGCCCCAGAGTGAAGCCGCCGCGCGCGCAGGCCCCGCAGTAGACGTTCGGCTGGCCGGGAAGCCGTCCGAGGTACGGCAGGGAATCCGGCGTCACGCCCTCGTAGCCTGCCCAGCTTCGGACGACGTTGAGCCGGGCTAGTCCGGGGATCACGCGCTGCGCAAGGCGGAGGTTGTGGACGAGCTGGTCGTAGTCGATTTCCTTGCGGCTGTCTGAAAGCGTGCCGATGCCCTGCCAGCCGCCGCCGATCAGGCAGCTCATGTTGGCGACCTGCTTCAGGGTGAGAATTCCGCGGGCGTGGGTCACGATCTTCGGAATGGTGGTCGGCGCCCGCTCGGTGACCGACACCATGTTCACGTCGAGGGTGACGGGCAGGATGGCGCCGACCATCATTGCGAGTTGGCCCGACCATGCCCCGGCGGTGATCGCCACGGCGTCTGCCTCGAAGGCGCCTGCGGACGTCTCCACGCGAGGCCTGCTGCCCGCGGACAGGGACACGACGTCGCCGTGCTCGACGACGGTGACTCCGCCATCCTCGACCGCTCGCCGCAAGGCGGGGCCGAGCAGGGTCGGACTGGCGTAGCCGTCGTCCGGAGAATATGTCGCGGCGACCACGCAGTCCCCAAGCCAAGGCGCCTCGCGACGGATATCGTCGCCACAGAGATGGCTGACCGTCAGGCCGCGTGCTTCCTGCTCCGCCGCCACGGTTTTCAGTCGCTGGGCCTCGTCCTCGGTAGTGGCGACCTTGTAGCCGCCGTTGCGCCGGACATCGAGATTGCATCCCAGGCGCGCCTCCAGGCCGAGCCAGAGCTCCCAGGCCCACAGCGTGTAGGGGACGAGCGCGGGCAGCTTGTTCTGCACGCCGAGAGAGCCGGCATTAACGGAGGAAGCCTCGCGCCAGACGCCGCCACGGTCGATCAGGATTACTTCCGCCCCTCTGTCGGCGAGGGTGAGAGCCGTAAACAAGCCGAATGTGCCGCCTCCGATCACGAGCACGTCGGCGTTCCCGCTGGCAGTGGCTGACATCGATCGCTGCCCCGTCATCGCACCTTGCTGACGGGCCGTCGCCGGGGCTGCTGAACGACCTGCTCAAGATACTGCCGGAGGGCGCCTTCGGAAAAATCGAGGTCGGTCACGATGGCCGCCCGCAATGCCTGCGGATCGCGCTTGCGTACCTGGTCGATGATGTTCTCATGGCTCTGATGGCCGGTCCTGTCGCGCTGGAGGATCGGATACATATGATGAAGGGTGGGTCCGATCCGGAGCCAGAGGCTCTCCACGATCCTCAGGTGGACGGGAAGATCGGCTCTCTCGTAGATGCGAAAGTGAAACAGGGAGTTGCAGCGCAACACTTCCCTGTAATCCTCCTGCGCCATGGCGGCGAGAAACTCGTTCTGCGTGGTGGCAAGGAACTCGGTGTCCTCCGCGGTGAGGTGACGGGCCGCGGCCTCGGCCAAGTCCCCCTCCAGAAACCGCCGGATCGCGAAGATCTCCTGGATCTCCGCTTCCGCCAGCTCGGGGACGAAAATCGCGTTCTTCTCGTTCGTCTGCAATACGCCGTCGGCGATGAGCCTTAGCACGGACTCCCGTACCGGCGTGACGCTGACCCCGATCTCTTCCGCCAGTCGCCGGATGTTGATCCGCTCGCGCGGTGCGAATGCCCCGGACAGCAGGGCATTGCTCAGCTGGCGGTAGACCTGCTCGGCAAGCGAGTCCCCCCGGGTCGGCGTTTCGTATCCCTGATGTCTCACAGCCATCGACCTTTCTTGAGGCGCCCCTTGACAGCTATTTGAAATTGCAAATACGATATATCAAATTGTGGCAAAGTCAAGTGGAAGGACCTGCAGGTTTATGCCGTCAGTGAATTGGAATGGGGTGTTTTCGGCGGTGGCTACGCCGTTTGCGGCCGACGGATCTGTGGATTGGCCCCGGTTCGAGGCCTTGCTGGATCTGCTGATCTCGGAAGGCGTCACAGGCGTCATCGTTGCCGGCAGCACCGGAGAGTACTACTCGCAGGTCGAGAGCGAGCGGATCGAGCTGTTCCAGCGGGCTTACAAGCACGTTGCCGGCCGGGTCACCGTGATCGCCGGCACCTCGGCGATCGAACATGCGAACACCATCGCGTTGACTGGCGCTGCGAGGAAAATCGGGTTCGACGGATGCATGATCCTGCCTCCGGTCTACTGCCTCCCGACGCCGCAGGAAATTGAGGCCTACTTCCAGGAGGTGGCCGACATCGGCCTGCCGGTGATGATCTACAACAATCCGGCCCGGGTGGGTCTCGGGCTCACTCCGGGGTTGACTGCAAAGCTCGCCGAGATACCCAACGTCGTCGCCTACAAGGAAAGCGGTCGGGATCTCTACGCGATTTCCGAGACCTATTACGCGACGCGCGGCAAGCTCCTCCACTTCGCGGGGCTGGAACCCTATGGGGCGGCCCTGCTGTCGCGCGGTGCCGCAGGTATCGTTTCGACGATCTCCAACGTCTGCGCCGCACAGGTGGTCGCCTACTACAATGCCTTCAGGAGCGGCGACGCGGCTGCTCTCGCCGGCAACCAGCAGGTGATCGACCAACTCTACCACCTGCTCAGCCGAGCCGGTCTCTCCAACTTTGCGTTCGTCAAGAGCGCCATGGCGGCGCTGGGCCGGCCCGGCGGCGTAACCCGCGCGCCGCACCGCATGGCGGGGGAGGCTCAGGTGGCCGAACTGAAGGATGCGATCGCGAAGATTTACCGGGACGCCGGCGTCCCTCTCGAAAACCAAAAATAAGAAATCGATACGTCTCTAGAGAAGGAGAACTCCAATGAACACAACTTTTGCAACAAAATCGTTGCTCTTCACCCTTGCCCTTCTTGCCCCGCAATTGGCACAGGCGGATCCGGTCTGGGATCGGATCGAAAGCTCCGGGGAAATCGTTTGCGGCGCGATCCCGAACGACAAGATCGGGTCCTGGACGGATCCCGACAGCGGCGAGTGGCTCGGGTACGAGATCGAGCTTTGCAAGAATATTGCGGCCGGCCTCTCCGAGACAATGGGCAAGGAGATCAAGCCGACCTACAGGGAAACGAGCTGGAAGACGATCGTCCTCGATCTGCAGTCCGAGAAGATCGACTTGTGGCCCGGCATGAGTGCCACCGAACAGCGCAAGCAGGCGCTGTCGATGATCGGACCGATCTACAATCTCGCCTTCTGCGGCGTCGAGCGCCGCGGTTACGAAGCGGGCGACACCTGGGACGCCCTGAATGATCCGGATGTCCGCATCGCGACCGTGACCGGCACGAGCATCGAGGACCTGTTCAAGAAGATGGCGCCCGAGGCGACGCATCTGTCGCTGAGCGAATATGCCGAGGTGATCCTGGCGACCCAGTCAGGACGGGCCGACGTGATGGGCGCAGACATCCTGCGCTGCCTCACGGTCGTCAACACAGCTCCGGATGCATTCGGCGACATCGTCATCCCCAAGCCGATGCATGCGGCGGGGTCGTCGGCGGGCGTGATCAAATCGGCAGACAAGCTGACGGCATGGCTCGAGGACTGGGCGAAGCAGGCCAAGGAGTCGGGAAAGGTCACCGAGATCTTCCTCACGACTTTTGAGGCTGCCGGCCTCGACGCCGACAAGCTGCCCGACGACATCGAGTTCTGAAGCCTGTCCAGTAAACGGGGCGGCCTTGCTGGCCGCCCCGGCCGCGCAACCATTTCTCTGGCAACGGAAGGGCCGTCATGAACTACGCGTTCGACTGGTCAGTCGTCCTTCGACCGGAAGCCTGGTTGAACGCGATTGGCGTGACGCTTGCCTACGGCATCGCCACTACCTTGGCCGGCCTCGTCATCGGGCTGCTCCTGGGCCTAATTCTTATCAGCGGATTTCGGGCGGGCCGCTGGGCGGTGAACGTCTTCATCGGCATTTTCCGGTGTACGCCGGCCCTGATCCAGATCGTCTGGTTCTACTACGCCTTCCCCATGGTGCTGTCGGTCAACATGCCGGCATGGCTGGCGGCTGGCTGCGGACTGACCTTCTACATGGCGGCTTTCTCGGCGGAAATTTTCCGCGGCGGCATCGAGAGCATCGAACGCGGCCAGTGGTATGCCAGCCGGTCGCTGTGCCTGCCTTACTGGAAGACGATGTACTACGTCATCCTGCCGCAGACGTTCCGCCGCATGACGGCGCCGATCGTGAACCAGTCGATCATCCAGTTCAAGAACACCTCGCTGCTGTCCGTCGTCTCGGTGCACGACATCATGTACACGGCCAACGGCATTACGGCGGCAACTTACCGCCCGCTCGAAGTTTTCACCTTCGCCGCGCTTCTCTACATCGTGCTGATCTGGCCCCTCGCGACAATTGCGGTCCGCTTCGAGCGCGCCATGAACCAGAAGAACACGATATGACGACACCCTACGTACAGGTCCAAGGTCTGGCGAAGACCTATGGGAACGTCAGGGCCGTCGACGGGGTCGACCTGTCCCTCGACGAAGGCCGGACCGCGGCAATCATCGGATCGAGCGGCTGTGGCAAGTCGACATTCCTGCGCTGCCTCAACCTGCTCGAGAGCCCCACGTCGGGAACCATGCGGATCGGCTCGCACACGCTTCGCTACGAGGGCGACGAACTGGTGGACGGCAAGTCCGACTCGCTCCTGTACCGCAAGCAGATGGCGATGGTGTTCCAGAGCTTCGAGCTCTTTCCCCACATGACCGCCCTGCGGAACGTCTCGCTGGCGCCCATCGTGGTCAACGGCACGGAAAGGCAGCGGGCCGAGGCCGAGGCCATCGCGCTGCTCGATATGATGGGCCTCAAGGACAAGGCCGACCAGCGGCCGGGGCAGCTTTCCGGCGGCCAGGCGCAGCGCGTGGCAATCGCCCGCGCGCTTGCCATGAACCCGCGCGTGCTCCTCTTCGACGAAGCCACCTCCGCCCTCGATCCGGAACTCGTCGGAGAGGTACTGGAGGTGATGAAGGGGTTGGCCCGGGAGGGGCGCACCATGCTGGTCGTGACCCACGAACTGGCCTTTGCCCGCGAGGCTGCAGACGAAGTCTTCTTCTTCGACCAGGGACGCGTGGCGGAATCCGGGCCTCCCGAGGAACTGTTCACCAATCCGAAGACCGAGCGGCTCGCCGCCTTCCTGCAGCGCTACCAGCACTCGGCGCCGCGCTGATTGATCCCTGTATCGCCAGGCCCCCGGCTTAACTGGAGGAGACATTCCCGATGACCGGCTACGAAGCGCTTCTGCGGCCCCTTCGCCTGCGGCAGTTGACGCTGCGCAACCGCATCGTGAGTACGGCTCACGCGCCAGGCTATGGCGTGGAATCATTGCCGAAGGAGCGCTACCGCCGCTATCACGAGGAAAAGGCGAAAGGCGGCATCGCGCTGACGATGATCGGCGGCTCCACGGCAGTCTCTCCGGATGCGGTCGCGCCGTTCGGCCAGCTCACGCTCGCTGAAGACCGTGCGATCCCCTACATCAGGGAACTCGTCGACGCTGTGCACAGCCACGGTGCGGCCTGCTTCTGCCAGATCTCTCATCCGGGCAGGCGCGGCCGGTGGGATGCCGGCTCCTGGCTGCCCGCTGTTGGTCCCTCGCGGGTGCGCGAACCTCAGCATCGGGCCTTCCCGAAGGAGATGGAGGACTGGGACTTCGAGCGAATCCTCGCCGACTATGAGGCCGCCGGCCGCCGGTGCCGTGAAGCGGGACTGGACGGAGCCGAACTGTTGTTCGCCGGCGGACACCTGCTGCTCCAGTTTCTCTCGCCGGCCGTCAATCTGCGTACCGACGAATACGGCGGCAGCCTCGAGAACCGGCTGCGCTTCGCGCTCGAGGTTATCGGCGTCGTGCGGCGCGGCATGGGCGATTCGCCGGTGCTGGGCATCCGTATCACCGCCGACGAATTCCTCGCCGAAGGGCTCCATCAGGACGAGTGCATCGAGATTGCGAGGGTTGTCGCGGCAACCGGCGCGGTAGACTACCTGAGCGTGATGGCAAGCCAGCCCTACGACTGGCGCTCGTCGACCTACTCGATGCCGAGCATGGCCTTCCCGCTTGCCCCGTACCTGTCCATGGCCGCGGCCATCAGGGCGGCCGTCGCCGTTCCCGTGCTGCATGCCGGCCGTATCCTCGACCTTGCCACTGCCGCGCGGGCCGTCGAGGAGGGCATGATAGACCTTGTTGCGATGACGCGTGCGCAGATCGCCGATCCGCACATGGTGCGCAAGCTGATCGAGCGGCGCGAGAACGACATCCGCCCCTGCGTCGGCGCCAACTACTGCATCAACCGCATCTACACGGGCGGCGAGGCGCTCTGCCTCCAGAATGCGGCGACCGGCCGCGAGGCGACGATGCCGCACGTGATCCCGCCGGCGGACGTCAAGAAGAGCATCGTGGTGGTGGGCGGCGGGCCGGCCGGCCTGGAGGCGGCGCGCGTCTGCGCGGAGCGCGGTCACAAGGTTACCCTGATCGAGGCGGAGCCCCAGGTTGGCGGCCAGATCAATATCGCGACGAAGCTCGGTTGGCGGGAGGCCCTGCTGACCATCCCGCAGTGGCTCGAGGGACAGTGCCGGAAACTCGACGTCGATATGTGGCTCGGCTACAGCGCGGACGTTGCGATGGTCGAGCGGTTCGAGCCGGACGTTGTGGTCGTCGCGACGGGCGGTTATCCCAATGTCGGCGAGATCGAGGGTGCAGAGCATGTGCTGAGCACCTGGGATATTCTGGGCGGCCACATCAAGCCGGGCGAGCGCGTGCTGATGTTTGACGACCAGGGCTCTGACTCCGGCATGTCCTGCGCCGACTACCTGTCCCAGCAGGGTATAGCGCTGGAGGTCGTCACCCCCGAACGCCATCTCGGCGTCGAGACCGGCGTGACGACGTTCCCCACCTATCTGGAGCATCTCTACGAGCGGCGGACGATCATTTCGCCCGATCTGCGCCTGCGCCGGGTCGAGCAGCGGGGAAATCGTCTGATTGCGGTGCTGCGAAACGAGTACACGCTCAAGGAGGAGACCAGGGAGGTGGACCAGGTCGTCAGCGATCACGGAACGCTTCCCGACGAAGACCTCTATCTGTCCCTGAAGCCGCGGTCGCGCAATTGCGGTGCCGTGGACTACCACGCGCTGGTCGGCGGCAGGCCGCAGCAAGTCGCCAGCAACGCCGAAGGCCGATACATGCTGTTCAGGGTGGGCGACGCGATCGCAAGCCGCAACATTCATGCCGCGCTGTATGACAGTCTGCGGCTCTGCAAGGATCTGTAGCTGCGAGCTTTCTGGTCGTCCATTCGGACCGGACCGAGGAGACCGGAGTTACCAGACTTCAGCGTCTCACGGAGGGTCCCAATGAAGATGCATAGAATGCCCGTCTGACGCCGCTGCGTATAGAGGAGCCCCGTCGAGTTCGAAGGCGAGTATATTAGCCCTACTGCGTCTCCGAATAACCGGCAGCAGGCCACTCACCCGAGTTCACACACTTGTGGGATACGCGAGGAACGTTGGGTCATCTTTGAGAGGCTTCGCGCGCTTGCGAATAAACTGCGACTGCGATGAGGGTGAGAAGTCCGATGAACCAGTACTGCCACGCTTGAGACAGGCGCAGGAACACCATCGAGGAATTGACTTCCTGTATCAGCACGGCGCCGAGCAGGACGCCGATGAAGCTGCCGCGCCCGCCGTAGAGGCTGGCGCCGCCGAGCACGACCGCGGCGATGCTGGCCAGGGTGTATTCGACGCCCTGGTTCGGGTCGCCGATGCCGAGCTGCGCGGTGACGAGCAGGCCGCCGAGCATGGTGAACAGGCTGCAGAGCACGAATGCGACGACGACCGTCGCGCCTGTGCGGACGCCGATGTGACGGGCGGCGTCCTCGTTCGAGCCGACGGCCCGCAAGCTCATGCCCCAGCGGGTGAACCGCAGCGCCAGTTCGAGACCGATCCCCAGCAGGACGGCGAGAACGAAGACCGCCGGAACGCCGCCCATGCTGTACTTGACGATGTCCATGTAGGCCGGGGCGATCGGGCCATCGGGATAGGGGCGCAGCAGCACGGATATGCCCTGCAGGATGATGAAGATGCCAAGCGTCGCCGCCACCGCGCTGAACCTGCCGAAGGTCACCAGCGTGCCGTTGGCAAGGCCGACCAGGGCCGCGATGCCGATGACGGCGCCGAAGCCCAGCAGCCAGTGCAGCGCCGGAACGCCCTCGTTGAAAAAGAACGACGAGGCGACGAGCGTCAGCCCGACCAGCGGGCCGACCGACAGGTCGATCCGCGCCGCGAGCACCGTCGTCAGCTGGCCGTAGGCGATGAACGCCAGAGCCGCCGACATGAACAGGATCTTCTCGATGTTGAAGGCCGAGACGAACCGCATGTTCTGGCCCGAGGCCAGAAGCCCGATCAGCACGATCAGCACGGCCAGGACGATGCCGGGCACGTAGTCGCTGGCCGCGAGGGTCCGGATCCGGTGCGCGCCAGACGCTCTGGCGCGGGCGCCGGTGCCGCCCGCGTCCCGGTGTGTCTTGGCGTTGATGATCGCGTGGCCGATGTTGGATTCGGTGACGTCCGCGCCGGCGAGTTCGCCGACGAGGCGGCCCCTCGAGAAGACCAGCACGCGGTCGCAAAGACCTTCGAGCTCGACGATATCGGACGAGACGACGACGATCGGCACGCCGCTCGCCGCGAGGTCGCGGAGGATGTGGTAGATGTCCGCCCTGGCGCCGATATCGACGCCGGCGGTCGGCTCCTCGGCGAGCAGCAGCGAGGCATTTGCCAGCAGCGCGCGCGAGATCAGGGTCTTCTGCTGGTTGCCGCCGGATAGCGTCGACATCGGCTGGTCGATCGAGGCGGTTCGGATGTTGAGCTTGTCGCGCTGCTCGTTCATCCGCCGGCGTTCCAGGCCGGAATCGATCACGCCCAGCCGGCTGAAGAACCTCAGCGCCGAGATCGTCGCGTTCTCGCGCACCGACAGGCTGCGGAACGCGCCCTCCTGCTGACGATCGGGCGGCAGGTAGATGATACCCGCCCGCCGCGCCGTCTGCTGGTTGCCGAGACCGATCGGATCGCCAGCCAGCGTCACCGTGCCTTCGGCCCGTTCGAGGCCGGCAAGCGCGCGCAGGAACTCGCTCTGGCCGTTGCCGGTGATGCCGGCGATGCCGACGATCTCGCCGCGCCGCGCCACCATCGACACGTCGACGAATTCCTTGCCGCTGAGACCGGAGACGTCGAGCAGGACCGGCCCGTCCAACGCGGTGTCGTTCTTCGGGGGAAAGGTCTTCTCGACGTCGCGCCCGACGATGAGATTGAGGATCTGGTGGTCGGTGAAGTCAGCGACGAGCCCCGACCCCTTGACCTCGCCGTCGCGCATCACGGTGACGGCATCGGCGATCTGCCGGATTTCCTGCAGGCGGTGGGAGATGTAGATGACCACCGCGCCGCCCCTGGCGACCTTGCGGACGTTCTCGAACAGGATGTCGACCAGATCCGCCGTCAGCGCGGCGGTCGGCTCGTCCAGGATCAGAACCTTCGGGTCGATCGCCAGCGCCTTGGCGAGCTCGATGAGCTGGGCCTGGGCGATGTCGACGTCGGAGAGGCGGGCCGACGGACGGACCGTGGCCCCGACCCGCTGCAGTTGACGGTCGACCCACTCGCGCGGCTTCTGGCCCTCGCGGAATGCCTGCGGAACACCCAGCAGCAGATTTTCCGCGACCGTCATGTCGGGCATGATGGCCGGGTGCTGGTGGACGATGGCGAGGCCGTGCTTCTGCGCTTCGGCGGTGGTCAGGCCGTCGCAGACGTGGCCGCAGATGTCGATCGTGCCGCGGTCCGGCCTGACGCCGCCCGAGGCGATCGCCATCAGCGTCGACTTGCCGGCTCCGTTCTCGCCGAGCAGGGCGTGTATCTCGCCGCTGCGCGCCTCGAAGGTCACGTCCTTGACCGCCGTCACGGGGCCGAACTGTTTCCAGACGCCCTGCAAGCGCAGGTCGCGGTGGCGGCCGTCTGCGTCAACGCGCATGCTGTCGTCTGCCTTGCCCTGCTGGGGAATGGTATCCAAGCGCTCTTCTCCCGATTGGCGTCGAGCGGAGCAAGCGGCCCGGGCGGAAGATCTCCTCCGCCCGGGCCGATCCCTCAGAGGCCGCCCTTGAGCGCGGCCAGGACCTGATCGTCGGTCAGGCTGGTGCCGTTCGAAGCGGATTCCGGAAGCTTCGGATTGCAGAACACCTTGCCTTCCAGGGAGTCCTCGAGCTGGAAGTTGGTCACTTCCTTCTCGCCGGGCTTGGCGACGACGTGCTCGGTGCCGTTCGGATCGGTGATGACGAGCGGCTCGTCCATCGTGCCGCCGGCGGCTTCAGCGATCGCCCAGCGGACCGCGAGGCGGACATTCCACTGCTCGGCACTGTTGGTCGAGAACTGGAAGTTGGCGTCCGGGTTCTCCTTGTGCAGCTTCTGCCAGGTGCAGCCGAAGACGTTGGCGTCCTCGCCGGCGACCTTCGGCAGCTCGCGATTGGCCCGCTCGAACACGCCCGAGGCAACCACGCCCATGCTGAGGTCGGCAATGACGCCGTCGATCTCCGGGTACTGGGCGATGAGCGCCGTCAGCCGCTGCGCGACCAGGCTCGAGTCCCAGTTGGTCACCTCAAAGGGCTTCTCGCCGATCTGCTCGATGTCGGGATAGTCCTTCAGCGCATCGGCGATGCCCTGCGCCCGCTCGCGGCTCTGGCTGGTGCCGGCGGGACCGCCGAGATAGGCGATCTTGCCCTTGCCGTCGAGCGCCTTGGCCATCCAGGTGCCCCAGTCGACGCCGTCCTGGTAGAAGTTGGTGCCGACGAAGACGCTGTAGTCCTTGCCTTCCTCGCCGCCGACGCGGGCGCGGTAGGGAACCACCGTGCTGCCCTGATTGAAGGCGTCGCGGATGGCCGGCAGCATGGCCGGGCCGGCGTCCGGGAAGACGACGATCGCCTGGACGCCGCGCGCCGCGAGGCCGTTCAGATCCGAAATCGCCTTCTGGGTGTTGCCCTGGCCGTCGGTGTGATCCCAGCCGACCACGTTCGGGCAGCGGCTGGCCTCGTTGATCGCGGCGGCGGTGGTCATCTGCCGCCACGGGTTCTGGGCGAAGCCGTCGGCCAGCGCGACCTCGATTTCCTTGGTGCCGCAGAAGTTCGGCGGCGTCTGGGCCGGCTCGGCGCAGAAGATGCCGTCGGCGATGTCCTCGCACCATTCGGCGGCCTGCGCCTGGCCGACCAGCGAGCTCCCCGGCGCATAGCCGAGTGCGGCGCAGGCGACGGCCGCAGCGCCCAGTTTCAGTCCCGCCCTGAAGACGGAGCTGGTTGAACTCTTGATCACGGTGTTCATTTGCATTCCTCCCTTACGGTTCACTGTCTGTCGGTGCGGTACCTGTTGCTCTCCGCACCGGAACGATTTGCTGCCTTGCAGCCCCGGCCCGCCTAGCAGTACGACCGGTTTCTCACCCTGAAGAGCCGGGAGAGATCCTTGAATTTCACGCCATAGACGCCGAGCCCGATGAGGATCGCCGCGCCCTGGAACAGGTACTGGACGCCGACGCTCGCACCCGTCGTCAGAACCAGTTGCTGAAGCTGTGTCAGAAAGATCGCCGCGATAACCGTGGCCGCGAGATTGCCGCGTCCGCCGAACAGCGAGGTGCCGCCGAGCACCGCCGCTGCGATCGAGGGCATCAGGTAGTTGTCGCCCTGCTGGGGGCTTGGAAGTTGCATCAGGCCGCCGAGGAAGATGCCGCCGGCGGCGTACAGCAGCGCGGCGCCGATATAGGCGGCGGTCTTGTAGCGGGCGGTGGCGATGCCGGCGGCGCGCGCCGCCCGCTCGTTGGCGCCGACCGCCTCGAAGACGCGGCCGAAACTGGTCGCCTTGATGATGAAGATCAGCACGACGGCGACCGCCAGGGCGAGGTAGGCGAGCAGCGACAGGCCGAACAGCTTGGCGTTGACGAAGGCCGATATCTCGAGCGGGATGGCGACCGGCGTGCCGCCGGAGATGCTGATGTTGACGCCGTAGAGCAGCGCGTTCATGCCGATGGTGGCAACGATCGGCGCGACGCTGACCCGGCTGACCAGGATCCCGCTGATGAGGCCGGCCAGCGCGGCGGCGCCGAACGCCAGCGCCAGGGCCGGCACCAGATCGGGCGACCCGCCCGGACCGCCGTTGGCGAAGTAGCAGACGATCACCGCGCTCAGCGACACGACGCCGGGCACCGATAGGTCGATGCCGCCCTGCTGGATGACCAGCGTCTGCCCGAGCGCGACCAGCGCCAGGATGGCGGCGAAGGGCACGGTGCCGCTCAGCGCGCCGCTGCTCAGGCTCTGCGGCGCGACGACGATGCAGATCGCAAACAGCAGCAAGGTCGCGATGGCGATGCCCGCCGTCGGCCCGCCAAGGGAGGCGATCCAGCCGGGCGAGCCCGTCGCGGCTGCGGGCATTCGGGTCGAGCGTTCGGTGTCGCTGGCCAACGACGTGATCCCTAGGTCTCGACCGCCGAGGAGGCGCCGTCGGCCAGGCAGATCTCAGTCACCCGCAGCTCGTTGCGGGAGATGCGCGAGGGGAAGGTCTGCTCGAGCCGCGATTCATGGACGGGTATGACGCGCAGCGACTCGTAGCCGACCTGCTTCATCATCTCCTCGGTCGCCATGACAAGGTTGATCTGGCTGCCGGTGGCCAGGCCGACCGGCACGTACATGTCGTCGATCTTCAGCTGCTCGTTGGCGCCGTTGAGGTTCTCGAACTGGTAGATCAGGTCGCCGGCCAGCACCCAGGTGTCGCCGGACTGCCTGGCGCCGTCGTTGCGGACCGTCACCCACATGCTGGCGAAGGTGTGGGTCTCGTAGGCGACGTGCAGGTCGATGCCGGGATAGACGTCCTCCATGTCGCCGTCGACGAGGACGAGCCTGTTGTCGCGGGCGAGCTGGACGCCGCGCAGGATGTCGGCGGTGTCGATGCCCGACATGATCCAGCGCATCCGGTCGGGCAGCGTCATCGCCCAGACCCAGCTCTGCAGCTCCTTCTTCTGCATGTAGAAGGTGGCGTTCGGAAACGCCTCGACGTTGCCGAAATGGTCGAAATGCGCGTGGGTGATGAAGACCGCGTCGATGTCCTCGGGCGTCAGCCCGATCTCGGCAAGCACGTCGGCGGGCGGCCGCCACTTCTGGACGTTGAACAGATTGCCGAGATACTGGCCGTAGTCGGTGTGGTTGTAGCCGACGTCGACCATCGCCGCCCAGCCGTCGCCCTTGATGACGGCGTAGCAGTAGGGAAGCTTCACGTAGCCCTCGTTGTGGGCTCCGTAGATCACGCCGCTCTTGTGGTATTCGGGCACATACCCGTACTCCAGCACGTAGATCGAATAGAGGGACATCGTGCGGGTTTCCTCCCCTATTGGCCGCTTGCTTGTCGGTTCTTCGGGCGGCAGTTGCAGCACGCTGCAGAGAAATCCATCGGCGTCAGGCCGGCATCGGGCGCCGACAGCGCGAGCAGCCTCCGCTGGGCCGCGAACAGGTCGTTCATGGCTTCGTCGAGCGCGGCGCCGGCCGGGTCGATAAGATCGCCGGCCCGGTCGAGCACGGCGGCAATCGCGTTAAGCCGCGCGAGCAGCCCCTTCATGGCGGCATGGTGCCGGCGTGCGCCGGCGGGCGCGGCGACCGCGTCCAGCCGCTCCCCACACGCCTTCAGCTGGTCGATCGCCGAGGCGAGCAGCAGGCCCTCGCGGCCGGGATCGAGCCGCGACGTCTGCAGCAGGAGCAGGAAGCCGGACAGCTGGGTGAGGCAGCGCTTCGCCGCGTCGTAGAGCGGGCGCATCTCGGAGAGGTAGACGGCACGTTCCTCGGTGCCGTGGGCCGCCGCGACGAGCGCCTCCGCCGACGACTCCTCCGGCACGTCCCAGATCGAGCAGGCCGCATCGTGAACCGAGCGGCCCGATGCGAGCGCCACCGGATCTGGGGCGGTCCTGAAGTCTTCTGTCGGCATCGTCGGGGGGATCATCGCTGCCGCCGTCGTCGCTAGTGCATGAACCGGCCGCCGTTCACGTCGAGGATCACTCCGGTGACGTAGTCGGCGAGGTCGGAGACGAGGAACAGGCAGCCCTTGGCGATGTCGTCGGCAGTGCCGAGCCGGCCGATCGGGATGTTGGCGACGATCGCCGTCTTCATCTCGTCGGTCAGCTTGTCGCCGAAGATGTCGGTGTCGATCGTGCCGGGGGCGACGGCGTTGACCCGGATGCCGTGCGGCGCGAGTTCGCGGGCCATCGACTTGGTCAGGCTGTGGATGCCGCCCTTGGCGGCGGAATAGTGCGGGCCGCCGAAGATACCGCCGCCGATCTGGGCGGCGATCGAGCCGATCGAGACGATCGCGCCGGTCCGGCGCTCGATCATCTGCGGGATCACCGCCTGCGACATGTTCAGGCTGCCGCGCAGATTGGAATCGATCACCAGGTCGAAGTTCTCCTGGGTGATCTCCAGGATCTTGTCCGGCTGCGAGACGCCGGCGTTGTTGACGAGGATGTCGACGTGGCCGAACGCCTCGACGACCTTGGCGACGGCGTCCTTCGCCGTCGCCGGGTCGCGCACGTCGCAGGCCATGCCGATGTGGTCCGGCCCGATGTCGGCGGCGGCAGCGGCGGCGGCGTCGGCATCCAAGTCGAAAATCGCGACCCGGCAGCCCGCGTCCGCAAAGCGCTTCGCAGTCGCCTTGCCGATGCCCCTCCGGGAGGCAGCGCCGGTCACGATCGCGGTCTTGTCGTTCAGCACGGTTCGAGTTCCTCCTGAGTGCCGGACCGTCAGTCGGCGTCTGCGTCCAGCAGGTCGAGCCCCGCCCAGCCTTCGATGAGCGCCGAGATGCGCGAGCAGTCCTCGTCGGCCATGCCCTGGGTCATCGCGAACTGCCAGAACTGGCGGACGTTGGTGCCGAGCCACATCGGCACGCCCATCTGCTCCGCCTCCTGCATGCAGAGCGTCACGTCCTTGTGCATGAGCTGGGTGCGGAAGTTCTGGTCGTAGCGGCGGCTGACCACGTGCTTGGGATAGGCGATCTCGGAGACCCACGACCGGCCGGACCCGGCATTGATGATCCGGAACAGATCCTCGGGATCGATGCCGCCCTTGCGCGCGAAGGCGAGCGCCTCGCCGACGATGACCATGTTCGTCGCGGTCAGCAGGTTGTTGGCGAGCTTGAGGATCTGCGCCTTGCCGACCTCCTCGCCGAGATAGACGACGGTCTTGGTGAAGACGTCGAGGAACGGCCTCGCCGCCTCCAGCGTGTCCGCGTCGCCGGCCGCCATCACCGCAAGCGTTTCGTTCTCGACGCCGATCGGACCGCCGCTGACCGGCGCATCGAGCACCGACACCCCGCGGTCGCGCAGGGCGGCGCCGACCTTGCGCGCGACGCTCGGTCCGGTCGTCGACAGGTCGATGTAGCCGCGCATCTTCGCGCCGCCGGCGAGCCCGTCCTCGCCGAGCGCCACGGCCTCGACGATCGGCGCATTGGGAAGGCTGACGAAGACGGTTTCCGCCTGGCCGGCGACCGCGCGGGCGCTGGCCGCCGCCGTCGCGCCCTTTGCCACCAGCTTCGCCATGGCGTCGGGATCGGTGTCGAACACCACCACCTTCAGCCCGGCGGCCACCGCCTTGCCGACCATGGGCCGGCCCATGGCGCCAAGCCCGACAAAGCCATACACAGCGTCAGACACTCTCAACCTCCTGACCGGTGATCCCGTTTCCCGCCGACCCGGCGTAGAGCCGGTAGACGCCCGTCCCGTCGATCCCGCCGAGGCCGGAGGCGACGAGCAGTTTGAAAAGCTGCGTCGCCTGGCCGGACATGGGCGTCGGCGCCCCCGCGGCGCGGGCGACGTCCTGAACCATCTCCAGGTCCTTGAGCAGCTGCCGGGCGTAGGCGCGCGGCGCGAAGTCGTGGGCGACGATGCGCGGATAGAGCTGCCGCATCAGCTCGCCGTCGGCGTGGCCGTACCTGACGCATTCCGGCAGCAGCGCGGCGTCCATTCCGGCGGCCTCGGCCAGGCGGGCGGCCTCGGCGAGCACGGCGTAGTTGGTCGCGACGACGAGCTGGGCGATCGCCTTGGCGACGGCCCCGGCGCCGGTGTCGCCGGCCCTGGTGAACTGCCGGCCGATGGTGTCGAACAGCGGTTTCAGGCGCGCGATGGCGTCTTCCGGACCGCCGGCCATGATCGTCAGCTCGCCGGCTTCGGACGCCGGCGGACCGCCGGATACCGGCGCGTCGATCCAGACGGCGCCGGTCTTCTCGGAGACCGCGGCGGCAATGCGCGTGCAGAAGGCAGGCGAGACGGTGGAGAAGTCGACGACGACCGAGTTAGCGGTCAACCACCCGGCGACCCCGTCCTCTCCGAAGACGGCAGCCTCGACCGCGGATTCCCACGGCAGGTTGAGCAGGACGCAGTCGGCGCCGCGCGCCGCGTCGGCCGCCGACGCGGCCGCCGTCACGCCTTTTTCGGCGACGGCGGCGAGACGGCCGGGATCGACGTCGAAGGCACTCACGCGGTAGCCCCGCGCCGCCAGCAGCGCCGCCATCGGGCCGCCCATCAGGCCGACGCCCACATAGGCGATGGCGGGTTTATCCGAGGCCATAGTAGCGAACCGCGTTGTCGTGAAAGAGCTTCGCCTGCGCCTCGATGCCGAGGTCGCTGGTGATCTCCTTGTAGCCGCTGAAGATCGTGTCGAAGTCGCCGCAGACGCTGTCGACCGGGAAGTTCGAGGCGAACATGCAGCGGTCGACGCCGAAGGTCTCGATAATGGTGCGGACCACGGCGCGGTTGTTGTCGGCAGTCCAGGCGACGCCCGGCAAGCCTATCCCCGAGATCTTGACGGCGACGTTCGGCCGTTCGGCGAAGCCGGCCATCGCAGCCTTCCAGCCGGCCAGGCCCTCGGGGCTGCGGTCGGCGGGCAGTCCCGAATGCAGCAGGACGATCGGGATGTCGGGGAAACGGTCGGCCATGGCGCCGGCCTCGCCGAGATGCCACCACGGCGTCTGGAGTTCGAAGTGCAGGCCGAACTCGCGCAAGAGCGCGTAGCCCTCGAGCCAGTGCTCGTCGGCCATGGCGCTCTGGCCGGCCTGGCCGGGGCCGGCATTGGGCCGGGGCGGCTTGTGGCGAAGGCCGCGGACGAATTCGAACCCGGCCAGCCGTTCGACGACCTCGGCGCGGTCGTCGCGGTCGAGCCAGGCCTGGCCGATGGTGGCGTTCGGCCAGCCGGTTTCCCGCCTCAGTCCGGCGATGTAGTCCATCTCGCCGATCGGGTCCGACGGGTCCCATTCCGCCTCGATGTAGACGGTCTTCACCACATCGTGGCCGGCCGCGTCCCGCTTGTAGTCGGCGGGCAGATAGGTGCGGCAGATCTTCGAATAGTCGCCGTAGCGGAAGGGTATCAGCGGCCGGTCGTTGAGCCACGGATAGTAGTTCCGCTCCAGGTCCCAGAAATGGACGTGCGGGTCGACGATCTTCAGGTCAGTCACCTGCCTGCCCTCCCCCCGGACGCGCTACTCGCCGTGCCACCGCGATGCCCCCTTATTCGGCCGCCTGGGCGTAGGGCACGTTGCGACCGCCGTAGCGGCGCACCCGGACGTTGGCCTGCTCGGCATGACCGGCGAAACCCTCCAGCATGCAGAGCCGGGAGCAGTATTCGCCCATCCGCGCCGACGCCTCGTCCGTCAGCACCCGCTGGTAGGTGACGGTCTTCAGGAACTTGCCGACCCACAGGCCGCCGGTGTAGCGGGCGGCGCCGGCCGTCGGCAGCGTGTGGTTGGTGCCGATCACCTTGTCGCCGTAGGCGACGTTGGTGCGCGGGCCCAAGAACAGCGCCCCGTAGTTCTTCATCCCGTCCAGGAACACGTCGGGATCGCGGGTCATGACCTGCACGTGTTCGGAGGCGATCCGGTCGGCCGTCTCGATCATCTCGTCCTCGGTGTCGCAGACGATGACCTGGCCGAACTCGTTCCAGGCCGTTCGCGCCACCTCGCCGGTCGGCAGGATGGTCAGCAGCCTCTCGATCTCCTCCATCGTCTCGCGGGCGAGCGTTTCGGAATTGGTCAGCAGAACGGCCGGCGACGTCGGTCCGTGCTCGGCCTGCCCGAGCAGGTCGGTGGCGCAGATCTCGGCGTCGACGCTGTCGTCGGCGATCACCAGCGTCTCGGTCGGGCCGGCGAACAGGTCGATGCCGACCTTGCCGAAGAGCTGCCGCTTCGCTTCCGCGACGAAGGCGTTGCCGGGACCGACCAGCATGTCGACGGGATCGATGGACTGGGTGCCGAGCGCCATCGCCGCGACCGCCTGGACGCCGCCGAGGCAATAGATCTCGTCGGCGCCGGCCAGGTGCTGGGCCGCGACGATCGCCGGAGCCGGCCTACCCTGGTAGGGCGGCGCGGCGGTGATGATGCGCGGCACGCCCGCCACCTTGGCGGTGATCACCGACATGTGCGCTGAGGCGAGAAGCGGATACTTGCCGCCGGGCACGTAGCAGCCGACCGACTGCACCGGGATGTTCTTGTGGCCGAGCACGATGCCGGGCAGCGTCTCGACCTCGATGTCCTGCAGGGCCTCGCGCTGCTTCTCGGCGAAGTTGCGCACCTGCTCCTGGGCGAACTTGATGTCGCGCAGGTTCTGCTCCGACAGCTCGGACAGGCAGCCGCGGATCTCCTCGTCCGTCAGGCGGAAGTCAGTGCGGTCCCACTTGTCGAACTTGATCGACAGCTCGCGGACCGCTTCGTCGCCGCGCGCCGCAATGTCGGCGAGGATGTCCTCGACGATCGCGCGAACCTTGGCCTGGTCGCTGGCGATCTCGCCGGGGTCGCGGCCTTCCTTGAGGTAGCGGATCACGTCGTCTTTCCTTCTGTGATGTTCCGGAAGTACTCGTCGAGGTCGATGACGAGCTTGATGATGCTGGAGTAGTCCTCTCCGGCGTGACCGTTCTGGCAGTGCAGCACGAACAGGTCGGTGGCGAGGTTGCCCATCGGCGCCAGCGTCCGGGAGGTATTGGCGAGCTCCCGGGCAAGGCGCATGTCCTTGACCTGGAAATCGGACCGGAAACCGCCGGCGAAGTTGCGGGCGGAGGGCACCCCGTCCATCAGGCCCGGGAAGGGATGGTAGCGTTCGAGCGCGTAGTTGCTGCCCGAGGAATTCTTCATCACCTCGGTGAGGATGGCCGGGTCGAGCCCGTTGGCGACGCCGAGCGCCAGCGCCTCGACGGTGCCGGCCATGCAGATGCCCGACAGAATGTTGTTGCAGAGCTTGGCGGTGTGGCCGGCGCCCGGGCCGCCGACGTGATAGATGCGCGCGCCCATCGCCTCCAGCAGCGGCCGCGCCTCGTCAAGGTCGGCCTCCGCGCCGCCGACCATGAAGGTCAGTTCGCCCGACTGCGCCCGCGGCGTGCCGCCGGAGACGGGGGCATCGATCATCCGCCGGCCGGCGGCCCGCGCCACCGCCTCGACCTCGACGGTGACCGTCGAGGAAATCGTGCTGCTGTCGATGAACAGGGCGCCGGGGCGGGACTTCTCGACGATGCCGGAGCCGCCCAGGAAGGCGTTGCGGACGTCGTCGCCGGTCGGCAGCATCGTGATGACGATACCGGCCTCGGCGATCGCCTCCTCGGTCGAGGCGGCGGGCGTCACGCCGTTGCCGGCGGCGGCCGCGAGCGCCTCGCCGGAGAGGTCGAACCCGGTGACGTCGAAGCCGGCCTCGACGAGGTTGCGGCTCATCGGCTGGCCCATGTTGCCCAGCCCCAGGAATGCGATCTTCGTCATGAACCTCTGCCCTTTGCTCAAGCCGCCGACGTGTTCATGAAGACGGTCTTGGGCCAGGTGAAATGCTGGATCATGCTGGCCAGCGAGAGTTCCCGTCCTAGTCCGCTCAGCTTGGTGCCGCCGTATTCGATGTTGGCTTCCGCGACCGCGAACTGGTTCACCTGCACGAAGCCGGCCTCGATCTCCTCGATGAAACGGAAGGCGGCGGGAAGGTTCTCGGTGAACAGGGTCGCCGCCAGGCCGTAGCGGGTGTCGTTCGCCTGCTTGAGCACCGCGTCGAAGTCGGTCCACTTCGACACCGTGGCGACGGGGCCGAAGATCTCGTCGCAGGCCACCGGCGAAGTCTCGGGGACCCCCTCGATCAGCGTCGTGGTGTAGAAATAGCCCTTTTCGAGCCCGGCCGGCCGGTCGCCGCCGCAGAGGATCCTGGCGCCCGGCGTCTCCCGCGCCATGTCGACGTAGCGCAGCACCCGCTCGAACTGCTTCCTGGAGATGATCGAGCCGATCTGCACGGCTTCGTCGAGCGGGTTGCCGATGTTGAAGCCGGAGACGCCGTCGATGACCTTCTCGATGACCCGGTCGTAGACCGCCTCGTGTAGCAGGATCCGCGTCCCGGCGGAGCACGACTGCCCCTGCCGCTGCAGCCGCAATCCCTGCAGGATGCCGCCGACCGCGCGGTCGATGTCGGAATCCTCCATGATGATGATCGGGTTCTTGCCGCCGAGTTCGGCGGTCACCGGAACGATCTTCTCCGCGGCGTAGTGCATGATCCTGACGCCGACGGCGCTGGAGCCGGTGAAGGTGATCTTGCGCACCGCCGGATGCTCGCAGATCAGCCGGCCGGCCTCGTCGCCGAACCCGGTGACCAGATTGGCGACGCCCGGCGGCAGCACCTCCTGAAGCAGCTCGAAGATGCGGACGACGGCGAGCGGCGCCTGCTCGGCCGGCTTCAGGACCACCGTGTTGCCGGCCGCCAGGGCGGGGCCGATCTTGCTGGTGGTCTGCATCAGCGGCGCGTTCCACGGGATGATCGCGCCGACCACGCCCATCGCATCGCGGCGGGTGTAGAGCATCCGGCCCGGATCGCCGGGATAGGTGTCGCCGAGGATCTCGCCGGCGAGGCCGCCGAAATAGCGCAGGATGTCGACCATGGTGCGGGCTTCGCCGCGCGACTGCGTCGCCAGCGCGTTGCCGGTCTCGAAGGACGACAGCCGGGCGATGTCCTCGAGATGCCTTTCGAGATGGTTGGCGGCCGCGATCAGCGTGGCGCCGCGTTCGCGCGCCTTGGTCCGCGACCACTTCGGGAAGGCTTCGGACGCCGCCGCGACCGCCGCCTCGACGTCGGCCTCGCCGCAGCGGGGGGCCTCGCCGATGATTTCCTCGGTCGCGGGGTTCTCGACCTCGAAGCTTCCGGTCGCGAGCGCCGGCTGCATCCTGCCGCCGACGACGATCTGCCCGGACAGGCGACGCGCCTCCGCGGCCTGCGCGGCGATGCGGGCGTCGAGCGTATCCGGATTCCGGTTGTCCATTCCGTATGGTCCTCCCAGCGTCTTTTGTTTGAAGTTGAGCATACGTATGCACTATGATGGAGTCAGTTTTCGGAATTGTCAAACGGGAGGATGCGATGAATCGCACGACAATCGGCCTGATCCTCGGCGACCCGGCCGGCGTGGGTCCTGAAATCTGCGCCAAACTGATCGCCGCCAGGACGGATCGCGAGGACCTGCAAATCGTCGCGTTCGGCAGCCGCCGCAGCCTCGAGAACGGCATGAAAATCGCGGGATACGGGGAAAACCGGGTGCCCGGCGTCGCCGCTGTCGCCGACATGTCTGCCGATGCGCGGGTGGCGCTGCTGGCCACATTCGAGGGTCCGGAGATCCGGCCCGGCGCGGCGAGCGCGGAGGGCGGCGCCGCGACGCTTGAGGCGATGGAGGCCGCAGCGGCGGCCGCAAATCGCGGCGAAATCGATGCAATCGTATACGCACCGCTCAACAAGCAGGCCATGTGGCTCGCCGGCCACACGGCCATCGACGAGTTGCATTTCTTCGCCGATCGGCTCGGCGTCGACACCTTCACCTGCGAGCTCAACAAGCAGGGCCGCGTCTGGACCTCACGGGTCACCTCGCACATTCCGCTGGCGGAGGTCGCACGGACGATCAGTATCGAGACCGTCGGCAGGGCAACCCGACTGGGTGCGGAGACCTTCGCCGCCGCGCAGGGCCGCCCGCCGCGAATCGCGGTCGCCGGTCTGAACCCGCATCTCGGCGAGGGCGGCGCCATGGGACGCGAGGAAATCGACATCCTGGGACCGGCGATCGACGAATTGCGAGCGGAGGGGTACGACATCGCCGGGCTCTATCCCGCCGACACGGTCTTCCTCAGGGTCGAGGCGGAGGGCATCGACCTCGTCATCACCATGTTCCACGATCAGGGGCAGATCGCGCTGAAGGCGCTCGGCTTCGGCGCGACGTCGACGATCCTCGGCGGCTTGCCGCTGCCGGTCGTCACCGCGTCACAGGGCACCGCCTACGACATCGTCGGGCAGAACCGCGCCGATCCCTCCGGCATGATCGGCGCCTTCGATCTCGCCTGCCAGCTTGCCACGGCGAAGCAACTCGATGCATAAGTTTATGCACTGCAATCAGGACATCCGGAAACGCCTTTGATGAAGCGAGTCACTTCCGTCGACGTAGCCAGGGCGGTCGGGGTTTCGCAGTCCACGGTGTCCCGCGCGCTCGCCGATGACAGCCGGATCTCCAAGGAAACCAAGAGAAAGATCCAGAAGGCGGCAGCGGATCTGGGCTATACGCCCAACGAGATTGCCCGCAGCCTGCAGACCAACAAAACCAACATGGTCGGGCTGATCATGGCGGACATACTGAACCCCTTCTATCCGGCGGTTCTGGACCTGATGACGCAGCAGCTCCACCAGATGGGCAAGCAGTTGATGCTGATCTCGGTGCCGGCGGGCTTCGAGGTCGATGACGTACTGCCGTCGATGCTGCAATACCAGGTCGACGGGGTCGTCATCACATCGGCGGTGCTGTCGTCGCACATGCGCGACCTGCTGCAGAACCGCCGGACCCGGGTGGTGCTGTTCAACCGGTCGCTCGAGGACTTTTCTGTGAACTCCGTCTGCTGCGAGAACCGGGCGGCGTCGATCGAGGTCGCCCGCCGGCTGATCAACTCAGGCCACCGCAGGCTGGCGATCATCGGCGGCCGGCCGGATACCTCGACCCACCGCGAGCGCTACGCGGGGTTCGAGGAGGAATTGCGCCTGCACGGGCTGGAGCTCGTCGGCGACGAGATCGGCGGCAACACCTATGACGGCGCCTACGAGGCGGCGCTGCGCCTGATGAAGGGGCGCCGGAAGCCCGACGCGATCTTCTGCATCGCCGACGTGATGGCGCTCGGCGCGCTGGACGCGGTCCGCTCCAAGCTCGGCATGAAGGTGCCGGACGACATCTCGATCGTCGGCTTCGACGACATTCCACCGGCTTCCTGGCCGGCCTACGACCTGACCACCGTCCGCCAGCCGATCCGCGCCATGGTGTCCCGCACCCTGTCGCTGCTGTTCGATCCCGACAACTTCCCGCCGATGGCGGTGCAGGTGCCGGGCAAGCTGATGGTGCGTGGATCCGCCCGGCTGTCGGCGCCCGTCGCAACCTGACCGTCCTCGGTCACCGCCCACCGCCAGACCGTCATCGTCGTTGACCTTTCCACCCACATGCGTAGCAGTTGCGGCGGCGCTGTGCATACGTATTCTCACCCGACGCGCCGCCGGCAAGGGAGATTGATAAGATGAACGAAGCAAGACACAGCGCCAGCAGCCCCGACTTCCGTCTCGACGGTAAGCGGGCCATGGTCACTGGCGCCGGCCGCGGGATCGGACTGGCCGCCGCCCAGGCGCTCGCCGACTACGGCGCCGAGGTCTGCCTGATCGCCCGCACCCAGGCCGACATCGACAGCGTCGCCGCCGACATCGTCGCGCGCGGCGGCAAGGCCGACGCAGTGAGCCTCGACGTGCTCGACCTCGATGCCGTCGAGGCCTTCATCGGCGCGCGGCCGGCCTTCGACATCCTCGTCAACAATGCCGGCTTCAATCGCACCGCCCCGTTCCTTGAGGTGAAGCGGGAGGATTTCGACGCGGTGATGGCGCTCAATCTGCGCGCCGCCTACTTCGTCGCCCAGATCGCGGCGCGGCGGATGGCCGAAGAGGGCGTCGCCGGCAGCATCATCAACATGTCCTCGCAGATGGGCCACGTCGGGGCGGCGACCCGCAGCGTCTACTGCGCCTCGAAATGGGCGATGGAGGGCATGACGAAGGCCGCCTCCGTCGATCTCGCGCCGCACGGCATTCGCGTCAATACGATCTGCCCGACGTTCATAGAAACGCCACTCGCAACGCAGTTTCTCAGCGACCCTGCATTCAGGGAAGATGTACTGTCAAAGATCAAATTCGGCCGCGTCGGTCAGGTAGGCGATATCACCGGAGCGGTGGTTTTTCTCGCCTCCGACGCGTCATCACTGATGACGGGCTCATCCATTGTCGTCGATGGCGGCTGGACCGCCGACTGAGAACCCATATCTGAGTTGCTGTCCCGACGTTCGGGTGCATACGCCGTATTGCCGCGTCGTGCGGTTCAACATGCCGAACGGGATCAAGGTTCGGCACTCCTCGCTGCGTCGGGCCTTTTTCCTTTGTGGGTAGATTGCGGGGTGAATATCATCACATTCAAAAAACATAATAGTTCCAGATCTTGTCTGGATTTCTGGTGGAACAGTCGGATCGGGTTCCAATGTTCTTCACCACCAAAATCCTATCTGTCGAAGGCTAGGGAAGGCAGGAACAGGACGACGTCCGGGGCGTAGGAGACGATCATCAGCACGGCGATGCCGATCATCAGCATGGGCAGGATCGCCCGGCTGATCTCCTCGAGCGACACCTTGCCGATCGCGCAGGCGATGAACAGGCAGATCCCGACCGGCGGCGTCGTCAGCCCGATTGCCAGATTGAGGACGACGATGGTGCCGAAGTGGACCGGGTCGATCTGGATGACCTTGGCGACCTCGATCAGCACCGGCAGCGAAATGATCATCGCGGCGATCGGCTCCAGGAAGGTGCCGAGGATCAGCAGCAGAATGTTGATCATCAGGATCAGCAGGTAGCGGTTCTCGGTGATCCCCAGCATGAACCGGGTGATCTGCTCGGGCAGGCGCTCGAACGAGAAGATGAACTGGACCATCGAGGCCATCGCGACGATCAGCATGATCGCCGAGGTGGTGAGCGCCGTGTCGACCAGCGGCCGCCAGATCGTGCGCCAGTTCAGCGTGCGGTACAGCGTGCCGATCAGCAGCGCATAGATGACGGCGACCGCCGCCGATTCCGTCGGCGTGAAGATGCCGAACAGGATGCCGCCGAGGATGATCGCCGGCAGCACGAGGACGGGGACGGCGGCGACCGTGGCGTTGGCGCGTTCGCGGAACGTGACGCGCTCCATCACAGGGTAGTTGTGGGTCTTCGCCATCCACCAGGCGTACACTGACAGGCCGATGCACAGCATCACGCCGGGAACCATCCCGGCGACGAAAAGCTGGGCGATCGAGGTACCGGTCAAGACCCCGTAGATGACCATGATGATGCTCGGCGGAATGATCGAGCCCATCACCGAACTCGCTGCCGTCAGCGCCGCCGCGTAGGCCTTAGGATAGCCGTCCCGCACCATCGCCGGGATGAGCACGCTGCCAAGCGCCGACGTGTCAGCCGCGGCCGCGCCGCTGATGCCGGCGAAGAACATCGAGGCGATGACATTGACCAGCGACAGGCCGCCGCGAACGTGGCCGATGCAGGCGTTGGCGAAGCGCACGATCCGCTCGGTGATGCCGGAGAAATTCATCAGGTTGCCGGCGAGCAGGAACAGCGGCACGGTCAGCAGCACGAACTGGTCGACGCTGCCGAAGATTCGCTGCGGGAAGATCTTCATCAGGCCGATGTTGCCGGTGAAGAACAGGTAGCCGAACGATGCCAGCCCGAGCGCCAGGGCAATCGGCACGCCGAGCGCCAGCAGGACTCCAAACCCGCCCAGGAACGGTCCCATCAGCGTATCCAGTCCGAGGGAATCAGGTTGTGGCCGGGCGGCAGAGCCGCTTCGGGGTCGGCAAGCCCGAGGAGCCCGCGCACCATCCGGATCATGGCAAAGATGAAATGCGCGCTGAGGATCACGCAGGCCACCGGCACCAGCATGTACATCCAGTACATCGACAGGGCGAGATTGATCTCCCGGCCGGTCAGGGCCGTGCCGATGAAGTCGATCGCCGGGATGGTGAAATGCGAGTTCAGGCTGGCGAAGCCGATCCCGTACCAGGCGAGCGTGAGCAGGAAGACGGTCATCAGCGCGTGCATCGGCAGGAGCACCAGCAGCCGGGAGCGGACCGACAGCCGCCCCGTCAGGAAATGCAGGCAGACCATCTCGCCGCGTTCGAAGGCAGCGCCGACGAGCAGGAACGTCATCAGCACCAGCAGGTATCGGCAGATCTCTTCCGCCCAGATCAGGGAGTCGTTCAGGACATACCGGAAGAAGACCTGCACGCCCATGATCACCACGATCAGCATCATCAGGATGACGGAGAGCACAATGACGAAGCCGGCATAGGCGCGGGAGAAGGCCGCGAACCAGTCTGGCCTGTCGTGAGTAGATCCGACTTTCACCGTTCCCTCGTTCGATCAGGTCCGGCGGCAGCACGGGCCGCCGGCATTCGACACTCGATGAAAGGGGCGCGCAGACCGCGTCGACCCGCGCGCCACCCACTATCGGCGTGGTGCCGCCAGCGCTTACGGATTGAGCTTCTTGGCTTCTTCGATGTACTCGCCGATCAGCGGATCCTTTGCAGACCAGGCCTCGAACACGGGCTCTGTCGCCGCGAGCAGGTTCTCGCGATCGGGGAATTCGGAGATCTCGACGCCCGCGTCCTCCAGGATCTTGATCTGCTTGGCTTCCTCGCCCTTGGTCTGCATGACGAACTCGGGCGTCAGCTCACGGCAGGTGTCGACGATCGCCTTCTGCTCCTCCGGCGTGAGGGAGTCATACTTCTCCTTGTTCATGAAGAACAGGCCGGGCCAGAAGTAGTGACCGGTGAGCGTCACGTAGTTGGCGTTTTCGTAGACCTTGTCCGCCGCGATCGAAGAGATGTTGAACTCCACGCCGTCGATCACCTTAGTCTGCATGGCGGTGTAGACCTCGCCATAGGGGACGCCGATCGGGTTGGCGCCGAGCTTCTGCCAGATCTCCTTGTGCAGCGGGATCGGCACGATGCGGGTCTTCAGGCCCTTGAAGTCCTCGACCGACTTGATCGGCCCGTTCCTGTTGAGGAAGTGGCGCTGTCCGCCTTCCGAGAAGCAGAGACCCTTGAGATTGGCGTCCTCCAGCGAGTCCAGCATCTTGATGGCCGGCGGCGACACCAGCATCTTGGCGAGATCGTCGTAGGTCGGCACCAAGCCCGGCAACTGCAGGGCGTCGAAGGCGACCTTGTTCAGGATCAGCGGGAAGTTCACCGACGAGGCATAGCCCATGTCGACGGTTCCCGAGGAGACGAGCTGGATCATGTCGCGGTCGTCGCCGAGCTGGCGGTCGCCGTAGACGGTGATGTTGACGTCGCCGTTGGAGTTTTCCTTGATCGCCCCGGCCAGCATGTCCGCATGCGTATAGTTGGGATGGCCGCGCGGCGAACCGTGGGCTAGCCGCAGGTCGACGGCCTGCGCCATACCGACGCCGCCGATCAGGGCGGCAGCGGCCAGAATGAATGTCGGCTTCAGGTGCTTCATTTTCGGGTCCTCCCTTGTTATCGGCTTCCTAGCGGAAGTCCTTCTGGTACTTGGTTATGTGCAGGTAGTCCTCCCGAGGCGGGGCGAAGACGTCCATGTTGATCACCGGCTTGTCACCGATCGGCCAGCCGGTGTGCGGGACGCCCGCGGGGACCCGCACGATCGACTGCGGTCCGCACTCCGTCTCCCGGCCGTCGAGCTCGAGCATCATGCTGCCCTCGATGACGAGGACGGTCTGGTCGAACGGGTGGGAGTGCGGCTCGAACCGCGGCATGTCCGGTTGCAGCCAATTGAACACGACGAGCGAATTGTCGCCGCGCATTCCCGACCGCTGCATGCCGGAGGCGAGCGCGTCCTCGCGGGGCAGATCCGCCCAGCAATAGACGAGGTCGCTCGGGTCCTCGATCATCGTCCCGCCGAAGGGCTCGCCGTCCGGATTCTGGTGATAGGTCTTCTTCGCTTCGTCGATCACCGGCTGCGGGTACTCGGTCTGCCAATTGGTCAGGAACAGGTAGTCCTCGCGCGGCGGCGCGAAGACGTCGATGTTCAGCACCGGCTCGTCGCTGATCGGCCAGCCGGTGTGCATCTTGTCGCCGGGGACGCGGACGATGGTGCCGGGCTCGCAGACCATGCCCTCGCCCTCGATCTCGAGGATCTGGGTGCCCGCAAGCGTCAGCACGATCTGGTCGAATGGATGCTTGTGCGGCTCCCAGCGCGGCATCTTCGGGCTGATCCAGTTGAAGGTAAGAAGGGCTCCGTCGCTGCGGAACCCGGCGCGGTCCATCAGGCCGCCGAGAACCTTGGTCTGCGGCAGGTCCTTCCACTTGTAGACATTGCCCGCTGTCGTCTGTGCCATTCCGCGTCTTCTCCCTTTGCCTGTCCTATTCGGCCGGTTCGGGGACCTCGGCCCCCGCCCGCTCGGTCGCTTCGCCATCCGGTGCGCCGAACCCGCCGCCGCCCGGGGTTTCCATGTAGACGATGTCGTCGGGCTTCATCGGCGTCTTGCCCTCGCCGTGCCATTCGACGCCATTGACGCAGAAGCGCCCCGGAGCGCCGTCCTCGCCGCCGGCCAGTCCCTCCGCGCAGAACCGGCGCCCGGTCGGGGCGGCGTTCAGCGTCCACGGCCGTTCGGTGCGCACGCCGAACTCGACGATCTGACCGTCGCCGCCGGGGCTGCGGCCGCGTCCGCCCGAGCCGCGGCGCAGCTCACGACGGCGGAAGACGATCGGCGTCTCGGTCTCCAGCACCTCCAGCGGCGTCGCCCCGATGCCCGTCGGATAGCAGGTGGCGCTAGGTCCCGGCTTGCGCGCCCGCGCGCCCATGCCGCCCGAAAAGCTGAACTGCGAGGACGTGTAGGGCGCGCCGTTTGGATGAGTGCCGATCACCTGGGCCGACCACACCGCGCCCGGCCCCTCGGCCAGCACCCGGTCCGGCACCACGTGATACAACGCCTTGAGGATCGGCATCGGCACGTACATGCCGACGACGTGGCGTGCGGCGACGGGCGCCGGGTAGGTGCAGTTGACGATCGAGCCTTGCGGCGCCGTCACCTTGATCGGCGCGAGGCTGCCGGCATTGTTCGGCAGCCGCGGCGTCAGGCAGCTCCGGACGGCGAAGGTCGAATAGGCGTGGGTGTAATTGAGGACGACGTTGACGCCCTTGTTGATCTGCGGCGAGGAGCCGGCGAAGTCGATCAGCACCTCCCCCGCCACGCGGTCGATGGTGACGCTCGCCTTCAGGCTTATGACGGTGCCGCCGGTGATGTCGAAGCGGGTCTCGCCGGTCCACGTGCCTTCCGGGCAGGCGCGAATCGCCTTGCGCATCGCCTGCTCGGAGAGGTCGACGATGCGGTCGGTGAGGCCCTCGATGTCGTCGAGCCCGTAGCGGTCGCAGAGCTCGTTGACCGCGTCGCCGCCGCCGCGCGCACTGGCGACCTGCGCCATCAGGTCGCCGGTGATGAGGTCGGGCGTCCGCACGTTGCGCCGGATGATGTCGAACAGCAGCTTGCTCGGCTTGCCCCGCTCGAACAGCTTGACCGGCGGTATCCAGAGCCCTTCCTCGTGGACGTCGTTGGCACCGACCCCGACGCCGGGGCCGCCGATGTCGGTGTGATGGTTGGTCGAGCCAACGAAGCCGATGATCCGCCCGTCGCGGAAGATCGGGGCGAGCACGGTGATGTCGAAGAAGTGGCCGGCGCCTTCCCACGGATCGTTGGTGACGAGGACGTCGCCCTCCTCAAGCTGGCCGGCGAACTTGGCGGCGAGGTACTGGCCGGTGAAGGCAAGGCAGTTGATGTGGCCGGGGGTGCCGGTGTCGGCCTGGGCGACGATTCTGCCACGCGCGTCGAACAGGGCATAGGCGAGATCGCCCGCCTCGCGCACGACCGGCGAGAAGGCGGTGCGCTGCATGGCCTTGGCCTGCTCGGTGACGACGCTGCGCAGCGTCGCCCACATCAGTTCCAGCTCGATCGGGTCGTCTATGCGTGCCATGCCCGTCACGTCCTCGTCGCGATGACGCAGCCCATCGCCCCGAGCGAGGCCGACCAGCCCGGCGGGATCACCAGCGTGGTCTCCGCCTCCTCCAGGATCACCGGGCCTTCGAGGGTATCCCCGGCGCCGAGCGCGGCGCGCGGCAGCACCCTCACCTCCTGGTCGTCCTGCCAGATGTGGACGCGCCGCGTCTCCGCCGCGCCATCCTGCCGGCCCGTCCCGCGGCCGAGCTCGGGCGGCGTCGAGAGGACCCCCGAGGCGACCAGCCGCCAGTTGACGACCTCGACGCCGACCTCGTCCTGGCAGATCGTGTAGCGCCTGACATATTCCGCCTCGAAGCAGCGGCGCAGCATCGCGGCGCCGTCGGCCACGGTCGGGCGGCCGTCGAGCTCGATCATCAGGTCGTAGTGCTGGCCGACGTAGCGCACGTCGGCGCCGTAGCGGAACTCGATCTCGCCGCCCGCGCAGCCGGCCTCGCGCAGCGCCTGCCGGCCCTCGTCCTCCATGTCCTCGAAGACCTCGGCGACCTGCCGCCAGTCGATGTCGTCGAGCCGGCGCAGGCCGCTGCGCACCAGGTCGAGACGGGCCGGCGTGACGAGCGAACCGAAGGCCGAGTAGACGCTGGCGAGCGGCGGGAAGATGACGAGCTCGCTGTTCAAAAGCTCGGCGACCTCGCAGGCGTGCACCGGTCCGGCGCCGCCGAAGGCGAGCATTGGGATGCCGCGATAGTCGACGCCGCGGTCGGAGGCGTGCGTCTTCACCGCCGAGGCCATCGCCTCGCAGACGATCCGGTAGATGCCGCGCGCGGTCGCCATCGGCTCGGTGCCGAGCCGCTCGGCGAGCCGGCGGACCGCCCGCTGCGCGGCCTCGACATCGAGCGGCATGGCGCCGCCGAGGAACTTCGCCGCGTCGATGGCGCCGAGCACCACGTCGGCATCGGTGACGGTCGCGTCGGTGCCGCCGTGGCCGTAGCAGGCGGGGCCGGGCCGCGAGCCGGCGCTGCGCGGACCGACGTTGAGCAGGCCGAACTCGTTGACGTGGGCGATCGAGCCGCCGCCGGCGCCGATCTCGATCAGGTCGACGCTCGGCACCGTCACCGGCAGGCCGCTGCCCTCGCGGAAGCGGTACATGCGGTCGATCTCGAACAGGCCGGTGACGCGCGGCCGGGCGTCCTGGATGAGGCAAACCTTGGCGGTGGTGCCACCCATGTCGAAGGCGAGCAGCGTGTCGAGGCCCATCGCGGTCGCGGCGTGGGCGGCGCCGAGCGCGCCGGCGGCCGGACCGCTCTCGATCATCCGCACCGGCAGCCGCCCCGCCGTCGCCGGACCGACGACGCCGCCGGAACTGAGCATGATCAGCGGGCTGCTGGCGAAGCCCTCGTCGGCGAGCCGCGTCTCGAGCCGGTCGAGATAGGGCTGGGTGATCGGCACCGAATAGGTATTCACCGCCGTCGTCGAGGCGCGCAGGTACTCGCGGATCTGCGGCGCGATCTCCGAGGAGGTCGACACGAACACGCCGGGCAGCCGGTCGCGCAGCCCGGCGGCCAGCAGCTGCTCGTTGTGCGGGTTGACGTAGGAATGCATGAGGCAGATGCCGACCGACTCGATGCCGCGCGCGGCGAATTCCGCGCAGAGGGCGTCGATGTCGGCGGCCGAGGGCTCGCGGCCGACGGTGCCGTCCGCATAGGTGCGCTCGTCGACCGTCAGGACGCTGTCGCGGCCGACCAGCGGCCGGGGGAACTCGATCTGCGGGTCGTACATGTCGTAGCGCCGCTCGTCGCGGATCTCGAGGATGTCCGGAAAGCCCTGCGTGAAGACCATCGCGGCGCGGGCGCCCTTGCGCTCGATCAGCGCGTTGGTGACGACGGTGGTGGCGTGGACGATCGGACCGTCGACCTCCTCGGGACGGGCGCCGACCCTGGCGAGCGCCGCCCCCACCCCGGTGAAGAACCCGGCGAGCAGGTCGTCGGGTGTCGTCGGCGTCTTCTCGGCGACGATGAGGTCGCCGGAGCGCAGGACGACGTCCGTGAAGGTGCCGCCGATATCGACCGCGAGTGAGACGTGCTGCCCCATTTTTCCCGGATGCTCTCCCAAACGCCTTGTTATGAACATCATAACGATGTTATGTTCTATATATCATGAGTGCCGAGCCGCGCCGCTGTCAAGCGGGCGTCGGCAGTCTTTTCGTTTTTTGCGGGAGCACAGGAAGCGGATGCCGAAAGTCACGCAGAAGGACAACAGCACGGAGGGGGTCCAGGCAGTCGTTGTCGCCTTGAAGATTCTCGAAATCCTGTCGTTCGGCGGAAAAGCTGGCCGGATAACTGACCTCGCCGAGGAACTCGGGACGACGAAGAATCGGATCTACCGGCACTTGGCCACACTCGGAAACCTCGGCTACGTCGTCCGCGATCCTGACACCGAGCGCTACAAGGTGGGAATCAGACTTGTGCAGTTGGGCAGCGCTGTCGCCAACCAGTACGACCTGCTCAGCGTCAGCCGCCCTGCCATGCGACGTGTCCGGGACTCGTTGGGGAATACCGTCGTCCTGTCAAAGGTCGACGCCGACCAGATCTATGCAATCGAAAGGATCGACGGGTCGACCGGCGTCACGGTCGGCGTGGTGATCGGCTCACCCCTCGGCCTGCATTCAAGCGCCCAGGGTAAGATCGTACTTGCCTTCGGGCAGCCCGGCCTGCTGGAAGCTGCTATCGGCGCCGGCCTCGAACCGCGGACGAGCCGGACCATCGTCGACCCCGATCATCTGCGCAGAGAGGTGGCTACCGTGCGCGACAACGGTTGGGCAGTCGCGCCCGACGAAACGATGACTGGCATCAACGGTATCGCCGTGCCGATCCTGGATCCTTCGGGGGATCTGATCGCCACGCTTGCGGTGCTCGGATCCGTCGACGAATTGCCGAGCCGGCCGAGCGAGCGTCAGATCGAGGTGCTCAAATCCGCAGCTGCCGAGATCTCGGCAAACCTGCATTCGCAAAGCGCACAGGGGCTAGCTCCCGTCGCCCGCCCCTGGGCCGGGTAAGCACCGGATCGGAATGATACGAGATGATGAAGGGGAAGCTGGCAGGTCGGGTTGCGATCGTCACCGGCGCGGGGCGCGGCATCGGCCGCGCGGTTGCCCAGACATTCGCAACGGAGGGTGCGGCGGTCGTCGCCGGCGCACGAAGTTCGTCGGATCTTGAAGCCCTGGTCGAGGAAATCACCGGTCGCGGCGCGCGGGCGATAGCCGTTGCCGGAGACATTGGCGATCCCGCGACCTCGGAGCGGCTCGTACGGGCCGCAGTCGAAACGTTCGGCGGGTGTGACGTTCTGGCGAACCTTGCCGCAATCGGCGGACCCGTCGGCAATGTCGAAGAGCTGGATCCGGATGACTGGAACCAGACCTTCCGCATCAATGTCACCGGCACATTCCTGGCATGCCGCGCGGTCCTGCCGGAAATGAAGCGCCGCGGCGGCGGCCGGATCGTGAACGTCGCGTCGGGCCTCGCCGAACGGGTACAGCCGGGACAGTCGGCGTACAGCGCCACGAAGGCGGCGGTGGTCCAGTTCAGCCGGGTGCTTGCCGAAGAAGCACGCGATGCGGGTATTAACGTCAATGCCGTACACCCCGGAATCGTGCGCACGAAGATGGTCGCCGACCTCCTGAGCCTTCCGCCGGAGGGCGTGAACGAGTCGATGGTAAAACGCCTGCGCGCGCTCGATGCCGACGGACTGATCATCGAAACGGAGACCTCAGCCTCTTTTTTTGTCTGGCTTGTGAGCGAGTGCACGGACACAGGGAAATTCCTGAAGATCGACGAGTTCCTCAGATAAGCCCAGCGCATCAAGTTCAACTTCCCAAAATGCGGTCGGCGAGGCCTGTGCGCGCACCGGGCTCGCGACAACAGGTCCTGCAGGGACGATGTCGCGCTTGGTCCTGTGAGCCATCCAACAGATCCACCGGAAAGCTTGCCCTTTCGTCTTCCGGAGGCTGAGGCAGAAGCAATGTTAGCTGACTGACCAGATCAGGCCCATCGTTCCAATTTCGGGGCATCGATCCGACGGGAAGAAAAACGAGTGAGGCGGGCGGCGCCAGCCATTTCACTTCACCGACCTCAACATGAAATGTTCCATTTAGGACCAAATTGATCGACCTTGTGGATATGACGTTTCATACCGCTGCCCGGTCTGACGATCGCAGCGAAGACCCGCGTGAGGAGATCCAGTATTCCGGTCGCCAAGCACCTGGACATCCATTGAATTGCCTTCGCCGCGATGAGTTTGCAGGCATAAGGGCGTCAGATTCGCTGCTGCCGGTTTGAACAGCCTTGGATTTGCAGACGCCTTCTTCCCTAATTTTGGGGGTGCCCATGGCGTGCAGAGCCAATTCTAGTGCCGATTTCCAACGGGACGCGGTGGCGTAGATCACGGATCGAGGCTGGCGGAGTCTTCGAACCGGCTGGGCGTCAGTCCACACTCAATCTATGCGTGGAAGAGGAGATTGGCGCAGGCGGCGTCTGGGACCGGAGGGCGCGATGGAGGGGCTGGAGGTCCGCAAGGGCGAGCAGTCGGCGTTGCTTGCCGGCGCAATCGACGTCGCGATCATCATCCCGAACTTCGCGGTGGCCCCAATCCCCTGGGAGGAGATGGGCATCTACGAGTATCGCGGCGAGCACCAGTGGCACGACCGCTCGCCTCGGTGCAGCAGTGGCTATCTCTACGCCGGCCTGTGGAGTTGACGATGAACCAGCAACTCCACACCACGCTCCACCGCACCGCCAAGTACTTCATGGACAGCGGGCGTGCCCGATCCCCCGAAGAGGCCATGAACCTCCTTCAGACCTTCGGCCTGACGGTCGTCGTTGGGCCCGAGATCACGATCTCTCGGGACGCCCAGATCGCCCTCCTGACCTTAGTCAACCTCGCCCGCAGGACGTTCCTCGCCGGTGTCGAGGTGATCGGGTTGGGGAGCGCCAAGGTTATCGTTCCACTGGCCCTTGAGCCCACCCTCGCCGAGGCGGTCGCCCATCTCGGCGGTCGTGTCGTCGATCAGATCAGGGCCGACTGGCCAACCCGCCATCATCGGCTCCACTGCCCCCTCCACGACCGGTCCAGCTTGGCGGCTGACCTGGAAGGATTGGCGGGCCGGTATCGTGCCGCTCCGCGAGGACTGGAGCCTTGGCGAAGGCCTGAGCATGCCGTTGGCGCCCGCCCTGGCAGCGGCGATCTGCGCCGCAGAGGTGTTCTCGCTGCATGCCGGTGATCACGCCATGGCCGGAAAAAGGCCGGTGGGCCTCTCGATGTGGCGGCCCGACGTCGACTGGACGACCGATGGCCCATCTGTTCCCGGCCTGACTTTCTTACCTTCGCGGCTTTGGCTGATCGGTCTCGGCAATCTCGGCCAAGCCTACGCTTGGCTGTTGGCCTGCCTGCCTTATCCGACGGGCACCCTGGAGTTGGTGCTCCAGGATTTCGACCGGCTGGCCGTCTCGAATGACAGCACCTCGATCTTGACGAACCTCGACGTGGTCGACCGCATGAAGACCCGCTGGGCTTCGGACTGGATGGAGGCCCGGGGCTTCAAGACGTTCTTGGAGGAGCGCCGCTTCGGCGCCTGGATGCATCGCACCGACGACGAACCCGCCGTCGCCCTCTGCAGCGTCGATAACGCCCCGGCCCGCTCAGCTCTTGAGCGGGCCGGCTTCGATTTCGTCGTGGAGTCGGGCCTTGGCGCAGGCCCCCAGAGCTTTCGGAATTTCTCGATGCACACTTTCCCAGGACCGAGGCGGGCAGAGCAGCTGTGGCCGGCGACGGAGGTGACTAACGGCCCCGATGTTTCCGGCATGCCCGCCTACGCAAAACTTAAGAAGGACGGGCTCGATCAATGTGGCCTCGCCCAGCTTGCCTCCCGTACCGTCGGCGTGCCGTTCGTCGGTCTCGTCGCCGCGACCTTCGTCATCTCCGAGTTGCTGCGGCGCCTGCACGGGGGGCTGTCCTACGGCGTGATTTCGGGGTCGACCATGTGCCTGGATGACCTTGAAGTCGCGGCGGTTCAGCGTGGTCCTTACGCCCATGGGTTCGTGCAGGTGAACGGAGGCGAGATCTGATCCAACCCCTCTCTGTTCGAGACGTCTCTGTGAACCCGGAGAAGAAGGCCCCCCTCTGATGTACCCGTGCCCCCTGTGCCTCCGATCCTTCTGCGGCGCAATGGATGAGGGGCTTACACTGGGGGCCAAGTTTTCTCTTCGGCATTGTGAAAAACCTGGCATCCGGGATGCCATGCCAAGGGAGTGGTGTATTTTGGAATTGTTTAATTTACATGGCTTTTAACCATGCAAAATAGTATATATCAAAATATGGCTTGGCGGAATTTTGAAAGTATGCCATTTCAATGGCTATGGACCATCAAAGACAGCAACGCCTAAAACCTCTCCTGGCCAAGGTGCCCCCGGGCTTCCTGGTTGATACCCCATGGCTGAAGGCCCAAGGCATCGACCCCAAGTCCATCCACGACTACGTGGCGCGAGGCTGGCTCGAACGGGTCGTCCGAGGCGTATATCGCCGCCCCCTCCCGGAGGGGGTTCCGGCCCAGGCTGAAGTTCCATGGGACAGCGCCCTGCTCTCGCTCCAGTGGATCATGAAGTACGATGTCCATCTGGGGGGGGCGAGCGCGCTCGACTTGGCTGGGTACGCCCACTACCTGCACCTAGGCCGAACACCGCATGTCCATCTATATGGCGATGTGCCGTCCTGGCTGAAGCGCCTCCCCAACGACGCGGAGATCGTCGTGCGCCGGCGCACCCTCTTTGACGATGATCCGACCGGGATCATCGATACCAGTGGCGATACCCGGGCGACTAATCAGGCCCCCAACGTGTGGCGCTGGCCACTCAAGGCCTCATCTCCCGAGCGAGCCATCCTCGAAGCACTCGACGAGCTGCCCAATGGCGCCAGCTTCGACAATCTGGACAAGATATTCGAAAGCCTCACCACGCTGCGGCCCAAGCAGTTAATGACACTGCTCTCCGCTTGCCAGAGCGTGAAGGTGCGTCGGCTGTTCTTTGTCTTCGCCGATCGGCATCAGCACGCATGGCGCAAGCATCTGGATACCCAAAAGATCGACTTCGGCTCTGGTCCCCGCGCCTTCGTCGAAGGCGGCAAACTCCATCCCACATACCGGATCTACGTACCCCAGGACTTCGTGCCACAAACCGATACGGAGACCGCCGCCGATGCTTGACCGCTATGTGGATCAGGTGCGGCTGTTGCTGGGTGTGCTGCCGGACATCGCCAGTGAGGAGGTATTTGCCTTGAAGGGCGGCTCGGCCATCAACCTGTTTTGCCGGGACATGCCGCGCCTGTCGGTCGATATCGACCTCACCTACCTGCCGGTGGGCGATCGCAAGACATCGTTAAAGGACATCGACGAAACGCTGGACCGGATCATGTCGGCAATCGCCAAGCGCAACCCACGGATCCTGGCCCGGCGTATTGCCGGGGGCGGCAACAACGACACCCGGATCATGGTGAGCGATGGCCAAGCACGAATAAAGATCGAAACATCTCCCGTGACACGAGGCACGGTGCACCCTCCAACGAGGAGGATGGCATCGGATGCGGTGGTCGACCAGTTCGGTTTCGCCGAGATGAACGTACTCGCCTTCGAGGACCTCTACGGCGGCAAACTCCATGCGGCACTCGACCGCCAGCATCCCCGCGACCTGTTCGACATAAAGCTCCTCTACGACAACGAGGGCCTAACCGACGACCTGTTCCGCGTGTTCATGGTCTATGTGGCAAGTTCCGGCCGCCCCATGCATGAGCTGCTCGCGCCGACGGCCCCGCTCGACGAGGCCCTCTACGATGACGAGTTCGTCGGCATGACACGGGAGATGGTCACAAAGGAAGAGCTTGCCGATACACGCGAGCGCCTGCACGCCGACATCCGAAGACGGCTGAAGGGCGATACGGCAGAGTTTCTACTGTCGCTCCACGATGCGGAACCGGACTTCGATCTGATCGGCTTGCCAGATTCTTCAAGTCTACCAGCCGTCCAATGGAAACTGATGAACCTGGAAAAATTGAAGCGCGACAACCCGGAGAAGCACGCAGCACAACGAGAAGAACTCAAGAATCTGTTCCAATAAAAATTGCATCGAAACATTGAATGGACAACAAACCAACGTAAAGTTAGGTGACATGGATTCGGGGGATAACAACAAAGCAACTCTGCTCACGTGCGCCCGTAGGGCCGCGAAGGTTCTTGCTGAGCAGACAACAACCCCGTCGGTGCGTGCCGATGCCTGCCTCGGACTCATTAAGAAGAAGAAAGCCGACGAGCGACTTGCGTCCTTCCAGAAACGCCTCCGCGCGCTCCCGATTGACGAGCGCCACTATTGGGTCGGAACGCTATACACGTTGATGCTGCCGGCAAAGGTTCGGCGCAGCCAAGCCGCTTACTTCACGCCCCCGATTGTCGCCAACGCTGTCGTCGATCTCGCAATTGAGGCAGGCTTCAATATGGAGAGAGACACCGTACTAGACCCAGCGGCAGGTGGAGCAGCATTCCTGTCTACGCTCGCCCGACGGATGAAAGACACCGGGCTGGACAGCACAGATGTCGCCCGCCGATTAAATGGGATCGAGATTGACGAAGGCCTCTCCCGACTATCACGCCGCCTCGTTGAAGAACAACTCGACGCTAAGCTACCCAAGAAAAACATCGTAACAGCCGACGCACTGAAGACTTCGACGGCAACATCATTCGATCTCGTAATCGCGAACCCACCTTACGGTCGACTATCCCTTGATGAGGTACATGGCGACGAATGGAAGCGGATCGCTCACAGTGGTCACATAAACAAATATGCACTCTTCGCGGAACTTTCTTTTCGCATCGCCAAAAATGGCGGTCTCGTTGTCCTCGTAATCCCATCAAGCTTTCGAGCGGGGCCACTCTACGATCGGATGCGCGAATTCGTCCGGGCCGAAGCGCAGGTTCTTGCAATCGCGTCGATCCAAGGCAGGGATGGTGTCTTCGTCGATGTCGCTCAGGACGTCAGCGTGCTGGTCGCGAGAAAGGGGAAGCCGCACGACATCGCTTCGCCAGTGCGTTTCCCCGTCATTGGAACAGACCTTCCCAAAGGACCTGTTGTCGAGGAGAAACTACCTGAGGAGACCGGTGCAGGCTGGCCCCTACCCGCGACGGATCCCACAACCGTCGGCGGGGCGACACTCGCAGATTATGGTGTGCAGGCCAAAGCGGGATATTTCGTATGGAATCGCGAGGGCGACCGCATGCGCACGTCGCCAGGCGATGAAACGGTCTATCCCCTTATTTGGGCGAAGAACATTCGGCCCGGCGAGTTCTGTCGCCCAAGCGGGAAAAACGGTAGCCCCATCGATCTCATCCAGTTCGATGGGCCAAGCACCTCGATTGTCCGCAAGCCGGCCGCGGTGTTGCAACGGACAACAAACGACAAACAGCCCCGGCGCCTCATTGCTGCAATGGTCGATCCTCAAGTGCTCAAGAGATGGGGCGGCTTCGTCACCGAAAACCATACAATCTTGTTGACTGCCGACGATGCTGAACAACTGAGTCTCTTGGTCAAACTGCTCAATACCGGACCGGTTGATCGACGTTATCGCCGTGTATCCGGCACGGCCGCCGTTTCAGTCTCTCTACTTCGCGAATTGGACCTGCCCTCTCCTCGAGCGTTCGCCAAGGCTCTCAAGGCCGCCCGGGGAGACGCCGAGGCGGCAGCGGCTCAGGCCTACCTGTCACAACCCCCATTGGTGCGGCCCCGATGAAACGTCGCCGTTTTGATCGTCCGCCAGGCAACGGCTTTGAGGACCGTGCTCAACAACAGCAGGAGCTCAAGGAACGTCGAGACGCCCTCCTCGAGAAGATGAGAACGGCAGCGAACCAACGTGCAGCGCATCAGAAGGACGCGGAGGCGGAGACAAAAGCCACTCGGGCCCACCGTAACGTAGAAGCCTACCTGCAAGCGCTCGCCGATATGCCTTTCTATCGACTCGGCTCACGCGCAAGGGCGTATCTCGCACCTTGGTATCAAACGATTGTCCGATCTGCCCTCGAAGCAATGAACGACGGCGGAGCGCGCGTGGTAATGTCGTGGCCGCTCTCCCAGCCATGCCCGTCGGGCATCTTGGACTTGATCGCCCTTGGCGCGACCGCGAGCGCGCAGCCGACCCAAATTGTCGTCGCTAGCCAACACGAGGACGCCCGCGAGCAGGCCGACGGCTTACGGGCCTTGCTTTACCCATACGCGCGCAGCACGCATGCAGCCGCACGACAGGTGCAGGTTGACCGAACCCAGTTCGGTTCGGTCCACTTCGATCACGTCAAGAGGTGCCTCGACGGACCAGCAACGCCGGGAACAAAAGACTACCATCAAGTGCTGTCCCGCGTCCGCCAACTCACCGGACAAGCGATAGACGGTCAATCCTATGTCGAATTCGAACACCCTATCCTGGATGAGCTGGTCCCCCACGGACCTCCCGACGGGCCGCATCCGGCGAACAGCGAGCTTTTGTGGCGCACCAGGAACAAGACTGACATAGGGCAATTCTCGAGAAGCGGGGCCGCAGACGATCCAGCATCGGCGATATACTACGTATTTACCATACGGGCGAACGACGCCGTCAGCCGACAACTCGCGGCCATCGCGGAGAGTCCACACCTCTTCATAATCGACCTCTCCCGTACCGCAAGAGGACGTTTGGGTTGGAACTGGCAGGCTCGCGCAAGAGAGGTCGTCGACCAGGTACGGAAGCTGCATCCCGACACAGCTATTCTCGCTCTTACTGACGAGCCTTGGGCATACCGTGTCGCTCGTTTCGAGGTTCTCGGCTCACGAACGCCCGGCAAGAAGGGCAAGGTGTTTCCCGCACCCGGCCGGGTCGTCTTTGCTCCCGGCAACGACATTTTGACGGAGTCCCCAAAGCCCGCACCGGCTTTCGAGGGGCCGGTGGATATCGAGGTCGATGGCTTCTTTGGCGATTTGGACCGCCTGATAGAGCGCCTTCGATCGCTTGCGCGCGCGCTCGCAGACCGCGGAAACCCCTCGGAAGCCGCGACCGTTCGAGACGTCATTGCTACGATCCGTCGCTCCGCATGTCTGCCCGGGTCGCTCTCGGCTTTTTCCGCGTTTCTTGAGACTGAGACGACGACGGCAATGGCCGCCGACATTTTCGCGTCATATCGTATCGGCGCCAACCTGACTTCATTGAGCGATATTCGAAGCCTTGCCAGTCAGCTGGACGTTGGACAGGAGATTGCCACCAATGCCCGGGAACTTATGCGTGCCTTGGAGGCCCAAACGCCGATGGCGTTGCTGCTTCAAGACGCGATGCAGGCCTTGCTTCGATCAAGCTCACGCTCTTTGGTCGTCTTCCGTTCCGACATGATCGCTGAGTTCGCAACCAACGAACTCACACAACGTATTCCCAAACTCGATGACCGTCTCGATAGCGACATGGTCCGTCTTGGCGGCAGCGAGCTGATCGCAACCGTCTCTGCAGCACATCTGTCCTTCCGCAACCAATTCAAGCGTGTGATTCTCGTAGCACCGACGAGCGCTTCAATCCTCGCAACCCTCGCTGAGCCATGGTTGCCTGACCGCATGGTGATTCTCGCGGATGCCGACACTCTGGCTTTCGCCGCCAAGGACGCCGAACGCTTGGCGTCTGAACTAGATGACGGTGTGGTGGCAAAGCGGCTCCGGCAATTCGCCTCGCAGGGCTTTGCGCGGATCTCTGAGATTGGCCGGCACGCCGTGCGCTTGGACGACGAATTGCCGTCCGAGGATATCGAATTTCCGACTGGCACGGTCATTGATCTCAGTGGCGGCGGCCGGGACGACCGGGACCTTCTCGAGATCCGAATGAACAATGGCCAACGGATTCTCTCGCGTCGGTCAACCGGCATTGTGGTTCGGCACGATGGCGCGACGACGCTCGCCTTCATCGAGAAGCCGGCCTCAGCCATCAAGGTCGGTGAAGAAATCTGCGTTATCGGGCCGGCATTCATCGAACGCGCGCGATCACTCCTGAATGTCCGCGGCACGGCCGCCGCCGAGATTCGAGAATACCACAATCAAGTGGCATCCCGTTTCGCGGCGCTTCCCGGCCACTCAATAGTGGATCGGCTCCGACACGTTGTCGCTGAGATGGGCGAGCCTCGCGTGTCGTTGGACACTGCTCGCTATTGGATTAGCTTGGAGCAAGAGCTCGAAAAGGAACTGCATGAGGTCGTCCCGCATGCACCGCAGGATCGCGATACATTTCTGAGATTCACCGCTGCACTTGGGATCGGACCGAAGCTTGCCGAAAATTTCTGGCGCTGGGCCGTCGTGGCGCAACGTTCACATCGATTACGCTCTGGAAACGTTTTTCATGACGCGTTTCGGGGAATTCTAACCGATCCACATGCGGCACTTGCCGAGAATGTGGACAGAACCGATGAGATTCGCGCGCTCAGATCCATGGCGGAAAGCCATGTGGCCACCGTAGCGAAGATCGAACGGGCGGGGGCGATATGAAAGGCTATTCCACGGAGCAACTGCAGATGATCGATGTCGAGCTCAAGGAGGCGGTCTGCGACTCTCTTGTGAACCTCCTCGTCGCGCGTGTCAGCGGCATGGATGATCGCGGGCGCACCATTCTCGGCCGCTCTCCACGGCGTAATATTGTCTCGGGACAACTTTTGCCGCGTTACGGTGTGTCAGGCGACGACGAAACCTCCGACATCAGGGTTGCCGCTATTGGCGTCGATTTCGTCATTGCGTCTGGATCCGAAGCCACCATCCGCGCAACGCCGCAGTTTTCGATATATTTACGCGTCCTTCCAGAATGGTCCGACCTGGCCGCCGGAGGTGGCGACCTCGATTTCGAGTTCAAGTTGCGACCAGCCGTACAGCAGCAGATCGACGACACCATCAGGGCCAACCGGAAGGCAGCACTTCAATCCGCTGGATTGGAACGTCCTGACTGGCGATCGATGGACGAGACCCAGCGATCAGGAGTTCGGACCCAGCGCGCCGACATCCTCGCCGAGGTACGGAGAAAGGCATACGCCGAACACGGCATCGAACTGGTCCACGAAGATCCAGCAACCAGCACGGATGCGATACCGACAGATGAGAGTGAGGTGATCGCGGATGCCAACAGCCCCGAAGACACCGCCGCGCCGCCGACTCCGGTTTCCCGGTTGCTCAGAGAAGGCCGCAACATTCCGCTCACGCTGATCGACCCGGCGCCGATCCCCGGCAAATGGCAAAGGCTCGACCTGCAACTACCAACCTTCGAATTCGGATCGGATGACGAACCGGGGACGCTGAAAGACGCAGTCGACAGCTACAATGCGCGTCTCATAGACACCGTTGCCGCGCAGATCAACACTTACGTGTCCGGCGACGGGGCGGCGCGCATTTGGCGCGACGCACGGGTGGGCCCAGCCGACACTCTGACCGAAGACGCCTGGCAACGCACAATAACGTCGATCATTGGCAAACCCGTCGACACGTCGCGGACTGTACCGGATCTCTCTCGTGTCGCCGTCAAAGTGGATAGGCAACAAGATTTCATCGACCCGACACGCATCTCGTTCCGAATAACCCTCGACAACCAATCTACCGAGCTTACACCTCAAGACGCTCAAGGACGATGCAATACGATCTTCGGCGCGAGTCTCTCGGTCGAGATACCGTCGTCAGCTCATCGCCCCTTGCGACTTGATCGAGTGGAGCCCTCCTATCGTTTCCGCGACTACCTCAACTATCCGGCAATCGGCTTGAACTGCGGGATCGCCTCGAGCGCGCAGGATGACACCGTCAAGCTCATCACGACCGTCGCCCCGCGCTTCGCGCAGCCCAGGATCGTGGCACGACATATCGATGTCCCCTATCGGTTCGCGACGCTGGCTGATCCCGCGTTCGATGTCGGCATCCTCGCGAACCTCCCGAAGACCTATCGCGTTTGGATCGACGAGCAAGAGTCCTACCTGTCCAGTGTCGTTACTGCCGATCTGGATGAAGCCGACGCAAAACGGGAGGCTGATCGCCTGCGCAATGACCTGGATGCCATGCGCAACGAAGCCCGCTTTATAGAACGCGGAGTGGAATTGCTCATTGCATCCAAGGAGGCAGCAAACAAGCTGACAGCCGCCGGCAAAACCGAGAGGGAGACTCTTGAGCGCCGCCCCGCGCCGTGGCGGGCCTGGGTCATGACGAACGCCGCCTTCGCCAGCCGGGACAGGTACGATACCGAGCGTGGTTGGCGCCTGTTCCAGATGGCGTTCATCCTTGCACACATACCGGTATTCGCTTCGCGAATTTCGGATTGGCGCGACTACCACGACCCCGCGCTCGATGAAGATTCCGCCAGCCTGCTTTACTTTCCAACGGGTGGCGGCAAGTCGGAAGCTTTCTACGGCGCCCTCCTCTTCGCTATGTTCCTCGACCGCCTCCGTGGAAAGGACCGCGGCGTTACGGCATTAATTCGCTACCCCCTCAGGCTACTCACGCTGCAGCAGGCACAAAGGCTCCTAAAGCTGCTCGTGCACGCTGAAATGGTCCGCCGCCACAATCACGCCGGCACTTGGCCTTTCGAAATAGGCTTTTGGGTCGGCAGCCAGAACACGCCGAACAGTTACGCTGCCTTCAGATCCGAGATTCCACTGATTGGTGATTCTGAACACCCGGACGACACCAATCTTGACGGGGAATCCGGAAATGAGGACGCGCGTGCACGCGGTAAGCGCTACATCGAGGCCGTCGAATCCTACAACAAAGTACCGGAATGCCCGGTCTGCCGAAGCCCAACCGGATTGCGCCGCGATGAGCGCGACGGCCCGAGAGGGAAACGGGCGGCGATCGTTTGCTTCAACACCGCATGCGAGTGGAACACAGCCCATGGCGGAAGACATCCGCTACCGTTCCTCCTGACCGATGACTCCATCTATGCAAGGGCTCCTTCCGTCGTGTTGGGCACGATCGACAAACTGGCGATGCTCGGACAATACACCGGCACGATCAGCAAGGTCCTGGGCATGTTCGGGCTCGCAAGGTGGGTCGACCAAAGCGGCAATTTCGATACACCGCGACGGGAAGAAGACCTCCGTGGTGGCCCCGCCCAGGATGCATGCCTACCGGTGTTCCCCGCCTACCGAGCGGGCCAGCGTGTCTTTCACGATCCCTTCCCATCTTTGATAATCCAGGACGAAGCTCACCTCCTGGAAGAAAGTCTTGGTACGTTCAGCGGTATCTTCGACACGCTGCTGGACCACATATTCGACGAAGTTTCAGAGATGGCGGGCGACGATCTGAACGTTGCTCGGCAATGGACAGGGGATGGCTGGGGTGCTCCCCGCAAGCCGAAGATCGTTGCGGCGACTGCCACGATCTCGGGACCGGAAAAGCAGCTCGAAACCCTTTACCAGCGTCGCCCGCTCCGTTTTCCCTACCCTGGCCCGGATCTCTATCATTCGTTCTTTTCGGAGCCTGCCTCCCCGCCATCTGGCAACGACGACCGGCTCGCGCTGGCACGCGCTCTACCGGTCCACCTTGCGCCCGAGGCCACCACGCCTTGGATGCGGTTGTATGTATCGCTCATGACCAACGGGGCTACCCATACGGTCACAACCGTGACCGTTCTCGCAGCCTTTCACGCGATCATCACCGAGGCGTGGGACGGGCTCCTCGGAGAGGCCACGCGAAACGCAGCCGTCGGGAGGCTCCGCGCCGCCATCTCGGAAGAGGCCGCCGGCAAGTGGCGGCGAGATGCGATCGACCGCGCGGTGGACGGCAACTGCCTCGATGACATCGTCGCGCTTGTCGATCTCCACCGCATAGCGCTCGCGTACGTTACGAACAAGAAGGGCGGCGACCAGATCATCGATGCCCTCGGAGATGCGATAGAGCAACAGCATCGGCCGCTCGGACGTCGCCATATGCCCTTCGACAGCCGCCTCATCTCCGGCGGCATCGACATGAAAGATATTCAGACCATTATGGAGGATGCCCAGTTCTCCTTCGCGGGCGCGGAACTGCCGGACATAGCCACGACATTGCGCAACATCGTGGCAACTTCTGCGATCAGCCACGGTGTCGATGTCGACCGCTTCAACAGCATGTTCTTCGCGGGCTTGCCGTCCGACATCGCCGAATACATTCAGGCTTCAAGCCGGGTGGGCCGCACGTATGTCGGCTTTGTTTTGCTCCTACCCACCCCTCAGAACCGGCGTGACCGATATGTCGTCGAAACCCACGACGTTTTCCATCGCTTCCTTGAACGGATGATCGCGCCTCCCGCCGTCGAACGTTGGGCGGAGAACGCAATCAAGCGCACACTAGCCTCCCATGTGCAGGCTTGGGCCATGTTGCGCGAAGCGAAAGAGTTCCTCGCTCTCGGCGATGATCGCAAGGCGTCGGTCCCGCAGATGGATCAGGTCAGCCGCTTCGCGGCCATGGCTAGGCGCGATCATGTGGCTTTCTGTGAGGAGCTTGGAATTTTCATCCTCCGCTCGATCGGGTTCGCTGGACGCGGCGCGGCCCAATTCGGAGCACCTCCTTATGGCGAATTCTATCGCGGGCTTATCGAAAAGCAGGTGGATACCTTCGTGCGGGACGTGGCCGCGCGGGCGACGATTGCGCAACTCCGCGACTATTGGAATGACATCCCGGCATTCCGACCGCCGATGACGTCACTCCGTGACGTCGACGAAGCTGGGTACATCGTTGCAGCCGGACGCGACCCGCTCGCCACCGGCCGATCAACCGACATCGACAGGGCTGAATTGGCCGCAGTGATGCGCGCGATACGAACGCAACGCGGATTTGGCTCTGAACTTGATGCCGATGGAGGCGTTGATGGCTAGACCTCCCGTCCGCGATACGGACTGGCGCAACGCCAGCAATCGGCGCCCGTCGAGATTCGGCGGTAGAAGTCCAGGACCCGATCCGCTCGAACCACCGACGATGTCGCGCTCACGCGTCCAACTTGCCACCGCGTACGCCCCGGGCGTGCTCCTGACTTGGGAGGGCGGCAAAGGAATCTGCCGCTCGGTACCACTGGCGAATGACATTTCAAAGTCGCTAGGCCGGACGACCGTAGACCTGATTTACGAGAATATGCGCGATTTCGTGCAGAATTGGCGAGATCGAATCCGAAAAGCGCTCCCGGACGCTCCTGACGAATTTATCCTCGACGCACCGTTTCGCGATTCTCGTACGGGCCAAGTCAATATAGAACGCCAGACCTTCCAGATGACTGGCCCAGATAGAGTCGGTTACGTCCCCTATCCTCTCCTATACCGATGCGGTATCTGCGGCTCGACCCGCGAATACGAAAGCATCGAAGACCAAGCGAGACGGCCGCTTCCAAGAAAATGCAACGGCCATGACGCGCGCTGGACCCAGAGCGATGTGGTCTATGTACACTGGTCCGGAAACTTGAAGCCGCTCAGTCCCTTCAACTACAACTTCGACGCGGCTACAGGTGAAGTCAGGCAAATCCGCATGTGCACATGCGGATCGCAGAACTTTCGTCTGCGCAATGACGCTCCGGTATTCTCCGAGTGGCGGTACGTTTGTGAAGGTTGTGGCGAGACGCGCGCCTTGAAGAAAGCCGATCCCGAAGTTCTGGCCAGGCTGCAGGCTGACCAGAACGCTGGCGGGAGAACGTTCCAGTGGATCGAAGTCAATATGCTCCCGGTCTCGTACCGGGCAAACTCCGCCTTCTATCCTCAGCGCACCAGCTTTATCGAGTTCCAGGACAGTGCCGTCGTGGAGCTCATGACGCGAGAGCATACAAGCGAGCTGGTGCGGAAGCTCGCCGACATCCATGCGATACCGTTCAGCGAGCCAAGCGATGACGAAATTCGGGAGAAAGTTCAGGCGCACGATAGTCACCGTGGCGAATGGGAAGATTACGAAACCTTCCTAAGTATGGCCGCCCGCAGCGATCAAGACGGCCGATCTGACAGGGCGCGTAGTCACCGGCAAAATGCCGCGGAACTCCGGGAAACCTGGTTCGCCGGCGGAGTCGTAGAGCGCGGCAAGCTCGAAAGCCAGGGCGTCGCTCAGGCTGTGATCGCTCGTCAGGACTGGACGCAGCGCTTTGATCCAGTCCGCCTCACAGTCCAGCACGACGCGTTAGTCCGCGAGCATATTCAGGACGCAATGCTTCATCACGGCGCCGTGGACGTAATGAATCCCGACGTCACCCTATCCGACGTGATCAATGACCCGGGTGCACTTGCGAAATACCAGGCCGCCAAGGGAAATCTTCTATCGCACCTCGGCCTGGAGCAGCTTGTTCTAATCCGCGGGCTGCCGATCTGCGAGTTCAGCTTTGGCTATACGAGGGTTTCGTCTTCGCCCGTATACAAACGTGAGCATCAAGGAATGAGCGTCGAAATGCCGGTCCGGCTTAAGGCGTTTGACCGGCTTCCGATTCCCGGACCGAAACATCCCATTTACGTCACCCAGCAACGCAACGAGGCGCTTTACTTCCGCTTAGACGAGATGCGCGTCCGCCGCTGGCTCATGGCGAACCAGGTCATTGATGTGCCCGACTACGGCCTCGGACGCGCTTATCTCGAACAGTACGCCGACTTCGGCCCCTTCCTTGAAATGTTCAAGGACCGGGAAGGTAGCGGAAGCTACCCCAGGACGCTACCGGCCTATATCTACCTGCTACTGCACAGCCTCTCGCATCAAATGATGCATTCGCTGGCTGATACTTCGGGCGTTGACCGGGACGGAATCGGCGAGCACATCTTTCCTGCAGATCTGTCGTTCGTGATCTATCGAAAGGGGATGACCCCTGACCTGGGAAACATCTCCGCAATGTGGCGCAATCACGCCGACGAATTCCTGCGTCGAGCACTGGATCCGAGATTACTACGCTGCGGGTCAGGAAGCTTATGCGACATCCGCGGCGGCGCATGTCCAGCCTGCATAGTGGTGTCCGAAATCAACTGCATCGCGTCAAACCTGTTGCTTTCAAGGGCGACGCTTAAAGGAGGTCGCGGCCCAGAGTGGGAGCCGAGTAGCGCACCCGATCTGATAGGCTTCTTCGACTCGTCGTTAGGATCATGACGCGAGACATCCTCATCTCGCCTCGGGCGAGCGCGCGCTTGGTCGTTACCATGCCACCGGCCCCGAGCCGACTGGCGTCCGCGCTCGAGAAAGATATCGCCAGCGACTACGTTACGTTCACGCCGACCACTGACGCGTTCCTACATTTGGCCAGCATTGCGCGCGAACGCTTCACAGTGATGGTTCCCTATATCGACCGCATTGGCGCGGAATGGGCAGCCGAAATTTTCGAGACGACGGCGGCCAAAGAACGCATCCTAATTATTCGTGATGCAGGGCAGCTCGGCATCGGCGGTCCCGCCGCGACTCGGCTTAAAAATGCAGTCACGAGCATCATCGACTACGGCGGTGCAGATCCTGCCGAGGAAACGTTCCACGCAAAAATTGTGCTGGCGGACGGAGTGGCTGCGTATGTCGGCTCTGCCAATCTGCTTCGCCGCTCGAAGGCGACAAACCTCGAATGCGGCATGTTGATCGAAGGAGAAGCGGTTCACGCGGTAAAGGTTCTGGTAGAGGCCGTCACCCGAATGGCTGCCGATGCGTAGGACAACAACACCGACCCGTTGCATCGCGCCAGACCGGATATTTCTGGACACCTGCACCTTTCAGGCGCTTTGCGACTGCGGCGGTTTCATTTTCGGCGAGGATGAGCTTCCAGAAAGGAACGACTACGCACCCGGCGCTTGCCCGCAGGTGCTCAATCGGCCCGACGCTGCAGAGATCCTCGTCAGCCTGAAGAACATCTTTCTGTTCGATGACCGAGCTCACTTCGACTGGATTGTGTCCCGCCAGTCGCTGGCTGAAATTGATGCCGCGGGGAATCACGCTCGTTCCGTATATGCAAGGGACGTTATCGATCACTCGTCCATTTGCTTGACCGAGAATCCGCCGCCGGAAACCGCAGCAGCAACGGCAAAGATCATATCTGGTCCGGCATTCGGCTTCATCAGCGATAAAGACAGACAGCTTCTTGTCAATGCAGCCGCATGCGGCTGCGATACGTTTCTCACCATTGAAAAGCGCCTTCCTCGAAGCGCTGACGCAGTCCTACGGAAGGTTCCGCTTCTTATTGCAACGCCTGAGCGGCTCTGGACATTACTTTGCCCCCATTTGAAGGGGCTCTGATTGGTCCGTCACGCGGAGTTCTATCCTGCGCATCGACACATGTCTTGGCATCTCGGGGCCGTGTTCAGAGCTCCGCGTTTAGTGCGGAGATTCAGGTATAATTGATCGACTCACGGGCCGATCGGAAATCAAGGACAATGATGGTCCTCGGGCGTCCCCTTCGGGCCGGACTGTCGGCGAGGCGGAAGCCTCTGTCGGGTCTCCCCCCTTCCGGGCGTCCATCCCTGACGCGAATATCGGCACTTCCGTTGTGCGCTTCCCTGAGCCTCCGGTTCAGTCTGTCGGCTCCGTAGAGTGAGAGTGCGGACCGGTTTGCCGTGACGGGTTGGAAGCCGAGGGAGAGGCCTTCGGCGCCCGTCGCGGAGAACCGCGATGTCCAGACACAACAGAAAGGCCGGCGCCAAGCGCGACCGAACCAACCTCTATTCCGAGATCACCGACAAGGTCATCGCCGAGCTGGAGGCGGGGCGCGTGCCCTGGGTCCAGCCCTGGGGCACGGCGGCGGCGAAGGCGCCGCTCGCCATGCCGAAGAACGCCTCGACCGGCCGGACCTATTCCGGGATCAACGTGCTCCTGCTCTGGGGCGCCGTCGTCGGGCGCGGCTTCGGCGGCCAGAGCTGGCTCACCTTCCGACAGGCGCTGTCGCTCGGCGGCAACGTCCGCAATAGCGAGCGCGGCACCACCGTCGTCTACGCCGATCGGTTCGTGCCGGAGGACGAGAAGAAGCGCGCCGCCGAGACCGGCGAAGACCCGCAGGCGATCCCGTTCCTGAAGCGCTTCACCGTCTTCAACGTCGAGCAGTGCGAGAACCTGCCCGAAGGTGTCGCCGCATCCGCGCCGCCCGTGCCCGAGGGCTTGATCGAGCCGCGCGTCGAGGCGCTGATCGAGGCGACCGGCATCGACTTTCGCATCGGCGGCAACCGCGCCTATTACGTGCCGGCCCACGACTACGTGCAGGTGCCGCCACCGCAGGCCTACTACGAACCGATCAATTGGCACCGGACCGCGCTGCACGAGCTCGGACATGCGACCGGCCATCCCTCGCGGCTCGGCCGCGACCTCTCGGGCTCGTTCGGCTCCAGGAAGTACGCCTTCGAGGAGTTGGTCGCCGAGATCAACGCCGCGTTCTGCTGCGCCTCGCTCGGCATCGTGCCGACGGTCCGGCGTGCCGACTATATCGGCTCATGGCTCGAGGTCCTCCGCGAGGACAACCGCGCCATCGTCCGCGCCGCCAGCCAGGCGAGCAAGGCCGCCGACTGGCTCCTGGCATTGCTCGACTAGGATTCGTCTTCGCCTGTGGTATCTGCGCGCTCGCTTGGCTTCACGGGCCTGATATCGGTGATCACATTGCGGACAAGAACGGGCTTGCCGTCATCCTCAACCTGCACGAAATAAGGATTGGTCGTCTCCGCGTGATCCAGCTTTACGTCGCGGATTTCATGCAGCGAACATTTCACTAGCTTTCCCGCGTCGAGATCGAACAGCGCGATGTTGAAATGATCCGTTCCGAAAGCGCTCCTGTAACCCAGTCCATCAAATCCTTCCGCCCGGAAGATTTCGGCAATGATTTGGGTAGGGGCATATTCAGCCATGTCATCATCGCGTGTCGCCGGCTCTCTGAAAGCGTGCGCAATGTGGCCCCAAACGACTTCGTGCCGCTCTTCCGCAGTCGGCTCTCCTTCGAAGAAGAAGCGGTTTTGATCCGCATCTCTTGTGCAATCAACAATCTTCAAGGCCCGTTCTGTCCGGAATATCCCTAGTGATACCAGCGAGCCGATCCACGGCCTGGCCTCTGCCATCGCGGTATGTTCATCGCTGGCCATATAGAGACAGGGAATCCCTTTCGGATTGACGCGGCCTTCCCGCGCACGATCTCGGAGCGGATTCATTCGACTGGGGAGGGCGGGACCGGGGAGAGTGTCCCTAATCTCTGGCTCGAAATCATCATGATGGGCGACTTGTGCGCCATAGAAATGGCGCCCTGCGGGAATTTCGACGGAGCGTTCGTGGCACGTGACAGAAACAACAGCCAGAAAGTCCTGGGCCTTTTCCGAGCGGACATATCGCCAATCACGAATAACCTCACGGCGAAAGTCCCAGTAGCTACGCCAGGCTTCAAACTCGCTTGCCCCCAAACTACTCCTCCCCTAGGCCCTTGGTCTCCCAAAATTCGACATCGCCAATCCGTCTGTCTCAGACTACTCCAGAATGGCCCGAAACCAACATGATGTCCTTGCAGGATCTCGGAAGCCGGAGACCTCACGAAGGAGAGTGAGAGGGCTGCGCCCTTCTCCGTGACGGGTTGGAAGTCGAGAGAGAGGCTCTCGGCGCCCGTCGCGGAGTATCCCATCATGGCTACAGCTTCCAAGAAGATCACCCTCAGCGCCTCGCGCGACATCCCCTTCAACAAGCTCGTCCTCTCCCAGGCCAACGTCCGGCGCGTGAAAGCCGGCGTCTCCATCGAGGAGCTGGCCGAGGACATCGCCCGCCGCGGCCTCCTGCAGGGCCTAAATGTCCGGCCGGTCCTCGACGCCGAAGGCCAGGAGACTGGCAAGTTCGAGATTCCGGCCGGCGGCCGCCGCTACCGGGCGCTCGAGCTTCTCATCAAGAAGAAGCGGCTCGCCAAGACCGCGGTCGTTCCCTGCGTCGTACGCGAGGCCGGCGCCGACATCCCCGGCGAGGAGGACTCGCTGGCCGAGAACGTCCAGCGGGCCCCGCTCCACCCCCTGGACCAGTTCCGTGCCTTTCAGGCCCTTCGGGACCAGGGGCTCGGCGAGGAAGAGATCGCCGCGCGGTTCTTCGTCTCGGTGGCGACCGTTCGGCAGCGTCTGAAGCTCGTCACCGTGTCGGCGACGCTGCTCGACATCTATGCCGAGGACGGCATGACCCTCGAACAGCTCATGGCCTTCACCGTCTCGAACGATCACGCCCGGCAGGAGCAGGTCTGGGAGGCGATCCAGCACGGCTGGGCGAAGGAGCCGTACCAGATCCGCCGCATGCTGACGGAGCACACCGTCCGTGCCGCCGACCGCCGCGTCCGCTTCGTCACGATCGAGGCCTATGAGGAGGCCGGCGGGACGGTGATGCGCGATCTCTTCCAGGACGACGACGGCGGCTGGGTCGAGGACGTGCCGCTCCTGGAGCGCCTCGTCACCGACAAGCTCAAGGCCGAGGCGGAGGCGATCGCCGGGGAAGGCTGGAGGTGGATCGAGGTCGCGGTCGACTTCCCCTATGGACATACCCACGGTTTGCGTCCGCTCGCCAGCACGCCGGTCGATCTCACCGAGGAACAACATGCCGCCCGCGAGGCGTTGCGGGGCGAGATGGAACGGCTTGAGGCCGAATACGCCGAAGCGGACGAACTGCCGGACGAGGTGGACGAGCGGCTCGGCGAGATCGAGGCGGCGCTGAGGCCTACGAGGAGCGGCCGATGCGCTACGAGCCGGCCGAGACCGCCCGTGCCGGCACTTTCGTCAGCATCGCCCATGACGGGCGGCTCGCCGTCGACCGCGGCTACGTCCGGCCGGAGGATGAAGCCCCGGAGGCCGAGGACGATCCCGAATCCGGGGTCGAATCCGACGCAGAGGCCGATCGGCCGACGGTCATCACGACCGGTGGCGAGAGGCCGGACGAGGAGGACGACGTCGTCAGGCCGCTGCCGGATCGCCTCGTCACCGAGCTGACCGCTTATCGCACGCTGGCGCTGCGCGATGCCGTCGCCGGCAATCCGCACGTCGCGATGACCGCGCTCCTGCACCGGCTGGTGCGCGACACCTTCCAGCACGTCTCGTCGCCGGGGTGCCTGGAGGCCTCGGTCCGGCACATCTTCTTCCCCGTGCAGGCCGATGACCTGAAGGACAGCGTCTCGGCCAAGGCCATCGCGGAACGGCAGGAAGCCTGGCAGGCCGAGCTGCCGCTCAATGACGACGAGGCGCTGTGGAAGCGGATCGATACGTTGGACGAGGCGAGCCGGCTGGCGCTGCTCGCCCATTGCGTCTCCTTCGGTGTCAACGCGCTCCATGAAAAGGGCGACCGTTACGGCGTCCGGCAGCGCATCCGCGAGGCCGACCGGCTCGCGCGGGCCGTCGCGCTCGGCATGGTGGAGGCCGGCTGGCGGCTAACCGTCGACAGCTATCTCGGTCGCGTCACCAAGCCTCGCATCCTCGAGGCGGTGCGCGAGGCCAAGGGAGAGCGGGCCGCACAGGGGATCGACCATCTCAAGAAGGCGGAGATGGCCGAGCGCGCCGAGCAGTTGCTCGACGGCACCGGCTGGCTGCCGGAACCGTTGCGCACGCCGGGACTGGTCGACGCCACTGATGCGAACGGCGAAGCGCAATTGGACGCAAACGGCGGCGAAACGGCCATGGACGGAGACGCGTCGTCATCCGATCCTGACCCGGTCGAGCCGTCCGCATCCGTCGCCGCCGAATAGCACGGTCTCCGTCTCACTCAGGGCCCGCCCGTCGGCGGGCCCTGTTCTTTCGGAGGGAACCATGCACGACACCGCCGCCGATCTCGCACGCCGCCTCGCCGGACAAGCCGAGGCCGTGTGCCGCGCCTACCTCTCCAACGGCCGTCGCGAAGGCCGCTACTGGATGGTCGGCGACGCCCGCAACACGCCCGGCCGCTCGATGTTCGTGCGCCTGACCGGACCGGAGTCTGGCAAAGGCGCGGCGGGCAAATGGACCGACGCCGCAACGGGCGAGCATGGGGACCTGCTCGACGTCATCCGCGAATGCTGCGGCCTGGACGACTTTAAGGACGTGGTCGACGAGGCGCGGCGGTTCCTCAGCCTCCCCCACCCGGAAGCGAATGCCACGATACCGAAGCGCAAAGGGGCACCGGCACCGACCGGATCGCGAGAAGCGGCACGGCGCCTCTTTGCGATGGCCCGGCCGATCGCGGGCACACTCGTGGAATCGTACTTGCGGGACCGCGGCATCACGGTTTTGCACGGGACCGGCAGCCTGCGCTTTCACCCGCACTGCTATTACCGGCCCGACGAGCATGCGCCGACCGAGACCTGGCCGGCGATGATCGCATCCGTCACCGATCTCGACGGACATCTGACTGGCGCCCATCGCACCTGGCTCGATCCGCATGGGTTCAACACGGAGACGCTCGGCAAGGCACCGATCGACACGCCGCGACGGGCCATGGGAGACCTCCTCGGCAACGCGGTGCGCTTCGGCGTGGCGAGGGACGTCATGGCCGCCGGCGAAGGCATCGAGACCATGCTGTCGCTCCGATGCGTCTCCCCGACTTGCCGATGGCCGCAGCACTATCGGCAGCGCACCTCGCCGGCCACTTGCTCCCACCGACGCTGCGCCGGCTCTACATCGTCCGCGACGACGACCCGGCCGGTGCGGATGCCTGCGACGCACTGACCGAGCGCGCGGAGGCCGATGGGATCGAGGCTCTGATGATTGCGCCAATGCTGGGCGATCTCAACGAGGACCTGCGGCTTCGCGGGATCGACGCCCTCACGGCATCGGTTCGGGTGCAACTCGTGCCCCAGGAAGTGGCGCGTTTCCTGAAGGTCTCTTACGGAATGTGACCGGCAGATGCCGATGGCAGGCGGAGCGTCACCGCCATCTTCACGCGGGGATGTTCCATCCGATGTCGGAGAGGGCCGCGCCCCGGCCTTCTTCAGAGGGCGACCGAACGGCAGCCGGCCCGGGCCGGCAATGGCTGCGGCCGGGTCTTTTCCGCCGCCCCTGCGGGGCTTTGCAGTGCGAAACAAAACACCCGGCCTCCGACGACATAGACGGTTCGGCCGTTGCGCCTGCCATCATCGAGAGCTGCCAGACGCGGTTGCTGCTCCCCAACGAGCGCGCGATAGAGCCGCAGATCACCGCGATCTATCGCCGCTTCGGCCTCAACGACCGGCAGATCGAGATCCTCGCGCGGGCCACGCCCAAGCGCGACTACTACTGCCAGTCGCGGCGCGGCAACCGGCTCTTCGACCTGGGCCTCAGCGAAGTGGCGCTCGCGCTCTGCGCCACCTCCGCCAAGACCGATCAGACCGCCATCGCGCGCATCCTCTCCGAACATGGCCGCACGGACTTCCTCGCCGCCTGGCTGCGCGAGCGCGGTGCCGACTGGGCGGCCGATCTCATTCCCGATCTCAGCAATCTCACCCCCCAGCCCAAGAAGGAGACTGACCATGAAGACACGTAAATCCCGTTCGCGCGCGGTGCGCTTTGCCGCCGCGCTCATCGCCGCACCGGTCGCGGTGCTGCCGATGGTGCTGGCGCCACCGGCCTCCGCGGCATGGATCGTCTACGATCCCACCAACTATGCGCAGAACGTGCTGCAGGCGGCACGCGCGCTCGAGCAGATCAACAATCAGATCACACAGCTTCAGAACGAAGCGCAGATGCTCATCAACCAGGCGCGCAACCTGACGAGCCTGCCTTACTCGTCGCTCCAGCAGCTTCAACAGGCCGTCGGCCGCACGCAATCCCTTCTACAGCAGGCGCAGAATATCGCCTTCGACGTCCAGCAGATCGACCAAGCTTTCCAGCAGAAATACGCCAACATCGACATGAGCGCGTCGGAACAGCAGCTCGTCGCCGATGCCCGCTCCCGCTGGGAGAACACAGTTGGCGGTCTGCAGGACGCCATGCGCGTCCAGGCTGGCGTGGTCGGCAATATCGAGACCAACCGTGCCCAGATGGAAGCGCTTGTCGACCAGAGCCAGGGCGCGACCGGCGCCCTTCAGGCGACGCAAGCTGGAAACCAGCTTCTCGCACTCCAAGCCCAGCAGCTTTCCGACCTCACGGCCGTCATTGCCGCCAATGGCCGCGCCCAGTCCCTGACCGACGCCGAACGCGCCGCCGCCGCCGAGCAAGGGCGGGTCCAGCGCGAGCGCTTCCTGACGCCCGGCAGCGGTTACCAGCCCGGCAATGCGCAAATGTTCAACACAGGCGGCAACTGACGCGGCCGATGGCCGGAAAGGAAGGAGCGATGGAGGGCAAGAATCTGGCGCGGATCGGCGCGATCATCTTCGTCGCCTTCGCCATCACGGCGACGGTAATCGAAATGGCGCGTGAGGACGAGCCGGTCCCGCCGGCTCCTGCGCCGGCGCTGGCCCCAGCCACGGATCCGTTGCGCGCGGAGCAACGGCGCTGCCAGCAGATGGGAGAGGCGGCGGCGCGCGATCCTGAATGTCTTCGCGTCTGGGCCGAGACCCGTAACCGCTTCCTCGGCCACTCACCCTCCGATCCCGTCCAACGCGACATCGAGGATCAGTGATCCATGGGCGGCACGGGCGTCATCGACAACTTCCTCGGGGTCTTCACCAGCTATATCGACAGCGGTTTTGGTCTGCTCGGTGGCGAGGTGGCCTTCATCGCCACGACGCTGATCGTCATCGACGTGACGCTCGCCGCGCTGTTCTGGTCCTGGGGCGCCGACGACGACATCGTCGCACGGCTCGTCAAGAAGACGCTCTTCGTCGGCGTCTTTGCCTATATCATCGGCAACTGGAACAATCTCGCCCGCATCGTCTTCGAGAGCTTCGCCGGCCTCGGCCTGATGGCGTCGGGCACCGGCTTCACAGCAGCCGATTTGATGCGGCCGGGCCGTGTGGCCCAGACCGGGCTGGATGCGGCGCGACCCTTGCTCGAATCCATTTCCGACCTGATGGGATGGGTCGCCTTTTTCGAGAACTTCATCCAGATCGCCTGCCTACTCTTTGCCTGGTCCTTAGTCCTGCTCGCCTTCTTCATCCTCGCCATCCAGCTCTTCATCACCCTGATCGAGTTCAAGCTGACGACGCTCGCCGGTTTCGTCCTCATCCCCTTCGGACTCTTCGGCAGGACCGCGTTCATGGCCGAGCGGGTGCTCGGCAACGTGATCTCGTCGGGCATCAAGGTGCTTGTGCTCGCCGTCATCATCGGCATCGGCTCGACCCTGTTTTCGCAATTCACCGCCGGCTTCGGTGGCGTTACACCCACGATCGACGAGGCGATGGCCGTGGTGCTCGCAGCGCTGTCGCTGCTCGGCCTCGGCATATTCGGACCTGGCATCGCCAACGGCATTGTCTCCGGCGGGCCGCAGCTTGGAGCGGGCGCCGCCGTCGGCACGGGCCTTGCCGTGGGCGGCGCTGCCCTGGCGGGTGCGGGTGCTGTGGGTCTCGCCGCCAGAGGCGGCGGCATGGCGCTCTCCGGTACAGCCGCCGCCGCGCGCGGCGGTGCATCGGCCGCGGGTGGCGCCGCAACTGCCTATAGCCTCGGATCGGCCGGCCAGTCCGGCGCCGCCGGCGTTGCTTCCGGTCTCGGCGCGGTTGCGAGGACGGGGGCCAAGGCCGCCACGTCGCCATTGCGCCGCGCCGCGTCCAGCGCTTCCGGCAGCATGCGACAGAGTTTCCAGTCGGGCGCCCGGTCGGCGTTCGAGACGACCGGCGGGGTACTTAGCGGCGGGGCCAGCACGGCGGGTTCCACCGCAGTTCCATCCACACCGACCGACGGTGCGCCTGACTGGGCGAAGCGCATGAAGCGCTCGCAGCGTCTCTCCCATGGCGTCCAGGCCGCCGCGCATGCCGTGCGCTCCGGCGACAGCCATGGCGGCGCCAGTTCCGTCAATCTTTCCGAGGGGAACCGCTCATGAGCTTCTTCAAACGATCCACGACCCACTACGGCAAGTCTCCTGAACCGGAGACGCCTTATCAGCGCGCGGCCCAGGTTTGGGACGAACGCATCGGCTCGGCCCGCGTGCAAGCCCGCAACTGGCGTCTGATGGCCTTCGGCTGCCTGATATTGTCCGGCGGCTTCGCGAGCGCCCTTGTCTGGCAATCCACGACCGGCAACGTCGTTCCCTGGGTCGTCGAGGTCGACAATCTCGGCGAGGCGCATGCGGTCGGCCCTGCCGACGCCAGCTTCGAGCCGAGCGATCCGCAGATCGCATTCCATCTGGCGCGTTTCATCGAGCAGGTGCGCGCGATCCCCGCCGACGCGATCATCGTGCGCCAGAACTGGCTGCGCGCCTATGAGTTCACCACCGATCGCGGCGCGCTAGCGCTCAACGACTATGCCCGCGCCAACGATCCGTTCACACGGGTCGGACGACAGCAAGTCGCAGTCGAGGTTTCCAGCGTCATTCGCGCCTCGCCGAACTCCTTTCGCGTCGCCTGGATCGAGCGGCACTACGAGAACGGCCAGCTCTCCACGACAGAGCGATGGACCGCGATCCTGACCATCGTCATTCAGCCCCCGCGCGACGCCGAGAGGCTGCGCGCCAACCCGCTCGGGATCTACGTCAACGCCATCAACTGGTCGCGGGAGATGGGCCAATGAGTACGATTGTCCGCCAACCCGCGTTTCCGGCTCTCCGTAAATCCGCAACCGTGCTTGCACTGATCTCCGCGTCGGCGCTCGCAGGCTGCGCCACGTATCGTCCGCCGGAGATCAGCTACGACGACAGCGTACCGCCGCTGCCGACGGTCGAGCGACCCACGACTGACGAGCGGCCACGACCGCTTCACACGCCGCCGGCCTGGACCGTCGCGCGAGGTGGCCAGGCATCTTCCACACCAACAGGCCGCGTCGAGAACGCCAATGCGGCGGCACGGGTCGAGCCCCGCCGGGAGGGCTATTACAACGCCATCCAGATCTACCCCTGGAGCGAGGGCGCTCTCTATCAGGTCTATGCCGCGCCCGGCCAGATCACCAATATCGCGCTTGAACCGGGCGAAGCGCTGACCGGTGCGGGACCGATCGCGGCCGGAGACACCGCTCGCTGGATCATTGGCGACACGGAGAGCGGTTCGGGAACATCCCGTCGCGTTCATATCCTCGTCAAACCGACGCGGCCCGACATCGTGACCAACCTCGTCATCATCACCGACCGGCGCACTTACATGATCGAGCTGCGATCGCGCGACGATCCCTACATGCCCGCAGTCGCCTGGGCCTATCCGCAGCCGCCCGCCACACAGCGCGCAACGCCGACAACACCGAGGATCCCGGCGGCTTCCGCACGCCATTACCGTTATGGCTTGCAGGGCGACAGCCCGCCCTGGCGGCCGGTCTCGGTCTTCGATGACGGGCGGCGGGTCTATATCGTTTTCCCCGCCGGGATCGTACAGGGCGAGATGCCGCCGCTCTTCGTCCTCGGCTCGGATGGCGCTCCTGAGATCGTCAACAGCCGCATCTACCGAAACATCCTTATCGTCGACCGCATCTTCGCGGCGGCCGAGCTGCGGCTTGGCGGCGGCGACCGTCAGCAGACCGTCAGGATCGTGCGGACCGACGGGAGGCCCGGATCATGAGCGACATCGACAACACCAGGGAGGAAGATGTGCCACTCGAAGCACCGTCCGCCGACACCGCCGAACCGATGCGCCTCCGGGGAACACCGCCGCGTGTAACGCGGCTCTCGCGCCGGGTTCTCGCCGGCCTCGGTCTTATCGCTGCCCTCGGTGTCGGTGGCGCCCTGATCTACGCGCTTCAGACGCCCGACAATGGCGCTGGCAGCGACGAACTTTATTCGACCGAGAACCGCAATACCGCCGACGGATTGAACGAGTTGCCCAGCGACTACACCGGTCCGGTGCTCGGTCCGCCACTTCCCGGCGATCTCGGCCGACCGATCCTCGACGCCCAGGAGCGTGGACAGCCGGTTCCGCCGCCAGCGATCAACGCGCCAGCCGTCGATCCGGAGGAACAACGACGGCTTGCCGAAGAGGAAGCGGCGCGCACCAGCCGGGTGTTCTTCCAGACCGCACCAGGCGCTGCGCGCGATACGCCCGCGCCTGGACTCGCCGGACTGAATCTCGGCAACCAAACGGGTGTTGCTCAAAGCAGCGATCTCGCCTTCCTCAACGCCCCGGTCGACCGGCGCACCGTCGCACTCGACCGCGTCATGCCACCGGCATCGCCCTTCGTGCTGCAGGCCGGGTCCGTCATTCCGGCAGCGCTGATTACAGGCATCAGGTCGGACCTCCCCGGTCAGATCACGGCGCAGGTCACCCAGCACATCTATGACAGTCCGACCGGCAGCATGGTGCTGATCCCGCAGGGCACGCGCATTATTGGCGAATACAGCAATGACGTGGGTTTCGGCGACCGGCGCGTGCTGCTCGTCTGGAACCGGCTGATCTTTCCCAATGGCCGCTCCATCGTCCTCGAACGCCAGCCCGGCGCCGACACGCAGGGCTACGCAGGGCTCGAGGACGGGGTCGACTACCACTGGTGGGATCTGGCCAAGGCCGCCGGGCTCTCCACGCTGCTCTCGGTCGGGGCGGAACTGACGATGGATGATGACGAACGCCTGATCCAGGCGATCCGCAATGGTGCGCAGGACACGATCAACGACGCGGGCCAGCAGATCGTCCAACGCCAATTGCAGGTCGCACCGACGCTCACGATCCGGCCCGGGTTTCCAGTCCGTGTGATCGTGACCCGCGACCTGGTTCTCGAGCCCTATGGAGGCTGACAATGGTGAAGTTGAAGCTCGGTCCGTTGCCCGACGACAAGCCCGTCAAGGTCACCGTGGAGCTCCCGGCCAGCCTGCACCGTGACCTTGTTGCATATGCCGAGATCCTCGGTCGTGAAACCGGCCAATCACCAGGCGACTCGGTGCGTTTGATCGTCCCGATGCTGGAGCGCTTCATTGCAACGGATCGTGGTTTCAGCAAGGCGCGCAAGGCAGTCCGGGACAGGGACTCTCAGGGCGAAGGCTGAGTTGTCGCCGTCGACACAGCTTGGGGGAGCGGCAAACAACGCGGATCGACTATGGTCTCAACGCGATTGCGAGAATCGTCCACCAAATGCGGCCCGCGGGGACGCCCAATCGGAGCTCCCACGCCTGACTCGACCGGCCAGAACGTGAGCGACGCTGAGAAATCGCCGCAAGGCAGGATTGTCGTTCTGTGGCAACCACACGGCGTAGAACGGCAAGATATCCGCTTCGTCGCACAATGGGCATAAAACCAATCCAGGGAGTTCTACCTTCTCCCACGCCTCTGAGACCAATGTTATGCCCTGCCCGAGCGCCACGAGCCGGACAAGATCCTGGGTTGAGCCCGCTCGAAATTCTATGGTCACCGAAGGTGCTCGCCCGAATGTCCGCTGAACAATAAAATCGCGGACCTCTGGACCTGGTGGCGATCGACCGACGATAAAGCGCTCCCCGGCCAGATCAGGCCAGTCGATCTCGGCGAATGCGGCCAGCCTGTGGTTCTTCGGCATGGCGACGTAAATCCGTTCCCGCCAAAGGTGCACTACATCGCAGTCGTGTACCTCACCTAACCATGTTACAAACGCGATATCCAACCTGCGCGCGCGAACACCCGCGAGAAGCTCCTGGCGGCTCCCATTGATTAGATCAATTGCGACGCCCGCATTGCTGACAGTGTACTGCCGAATCAACTCGTGCAGAAATCCGCCGATCAAAGACGTTAACGTACCAATCCGGACGATACCGAGCTCGCCCCGGCCGGCCGCCGCTGCCCCTTTCGTCGCTTCCTGCAGTTGCTCGAACGCCGGCAGCACCTGTGCGAGAAACGAGTTGCCCGCATCCGTCAGCCGCACGCCATTGGGTCCGCGTTCGAACAACGAAACGCCAAGATCATCCTCCAACCGCCGAATTCCGCGGCTGACCGTCGACTGCTTGCGGCGCAGAACAAGAGCAGCTTGGCGGAAGCTCCCAAGTTCAGCCGTGGTGATGAAGTATTTTAGAGCCCTGACCACTGCCCTCGTCTCTCAAACCACCGCTCGACTGTACTCCTGCCGATTCAACAGCTTGCCAGGCGCCGCATGCCAGAAAGCGGATAAGGCTCGACAACCTTCTATCCCTTTGTCATCTGGGACGGTTCACCGCACGCGAGTGCGGGTATGCGCCCACTACGCTAAAGAGTCATTCCCAATATATCTTTTTCTCAGTGAGAAAAGTTTCAGCAGCGAGGTCGTGAGCCCGCATGCCACAGGCATTCCTTGCAGCGCGGAAGCAGCGTTCCGCCGAATGCCCTATAGCTGGAGCGAATGCCGTCGCGGCGATCGGTCCTCAATGCGAAGTCGTTCGACACGCCGGCGCGCAATCTCTCGGCCACGGAGACGCCTGAAACGGAAATCGTACAAGCCCCGCCCGTGCGTCGTAGTCCCGCGTGTCACGATATGGCCTGTCAAGACTGCGGGAACCGTTGCACGCATGTGCTAAACGCCAACGTCAAACCGCATCTCGCCCTGCTCGGTAATGATCGCGTCCATCGGGATGTCATGAGCCTGCGGATAGATCGTAGGCATGAAAGCAGAGCTGTATCCGACACCAAAAACACGCGGACGCTTGGTCGTGGCCGCGAGAGTACGATCAAAAAAGCCGCCGCCATAGCCCAGCCTGTAGTTTTCGCGGTCGAACCCTACCACGGGCGCAATCACGACATCAGGAACAACCACAGCACCGTCAGCGGGAACCGGGATGTTCCAGACCCCCTTCTCCAGCCGATCGCCCGTCTTCCACAAACGAAAGACGAGCGGACGACCCCGTTCGATGACGACGGGTAGCGCCGTGCGCGCCCCGTCGAACGCGAGCGCCGTCATCAAAGACCTGAGATCCGGCTCTCCGCGGAACGGCCAATAGGCGCTCACGACCTGCTCAGCCGCATCTCCAATCAACTTCTTGAGATGGCCGGCGATCCTTTTGCCATGGACCCGACGTTGCTCCGATGGGAGCGCCAGACGCGAAGCAATCTGACGGGACCGTTCGGCTTTGCGCCAGCGACTGACGTCGAGCTCCTGCTGTTTCGGATCTGACACCGGCAGACCGGAATAACCGGGTTCGATCTCGTGCATAAGACATGGCGGAGAGGCGTATTGCCCATTCTCATTCTCCCGCTTCGCCACGGTAGACCTCCGCTATTCTGCCGCCTCTTGCGCCTTCAAGTCATTGCTTATGTAACGCTCCCCTTTGCCCAGGAGAACGCCCGTCTGGGTAGCGATTCCCATCTCCAGGCTTTCGGCGATGCGTCGGGCGCGTTCGATAAAATGATCTGCGGCGGCAGGCGCACATACCTGTCTCGCCGTGTCCTCGAACAAGGCTAGCCACCGATCGAAATGATGCGCATCAATCGGGAGCGGCAAGTGCTTTTCCATGGGACGACCATGGTATCGTCCGGTCAACAGCGCAACCGACGACCAGAACGCGCACATCTTTTCCAGATGCGCGCCCCAATCATTGACGTGACTATCGAATATCGGCGCCAGAATGGAATCTTCACGAACGCGAGCGTAGAAAGCATGCACAAACCGGTGGATCAGCTCTTCATCGATCCCCGTGTTCGATACGATTTCAGCCGTGATACGCGCGCGCCGGTCATTCTGTGACATGCCGTCCTTTCCCTCGATATGCGCATCCGCCACCAAGCCGAACGCCCCAAGCTGTAGCCGCACGCCAACTCACCGCCCGCTTCGCAGAACGCGCAGGCTTGGCCACGTTTGATGAGCGTCGCTAAAGCCATAACATATATGGCCAATGTATCATTTACCTCATCACGAGGCAATCCCTGTGTGCATGGGAGGTGCAAGGAGACGCCTCGGTGACGGCGCGGCGGCGATCTCCCCTTCTGACACGATGTCGCCGCCCACCCGTCCGCGACATAACGCACCCTGTTGTCCTCTCTCAAGATAAGATATATACGAAATGCATGTTAAGCGGCGCACCTCCCATACAGGCGACGCGCCGCGTCCGACGACCAACGAGAGTGACTGCTACATGGTTGCAACGTTAACAGGCGGCGAGCGCCAGATAGCGCTTGTCATCTCGGGTCTCGTCGCCATCTGTGGTCTCACACTCGCGGCCGCGGGCCGCCAGGATATGCTTGGCGCGCACGGGTTCATTATTCTCGCTTTTGGTCTCGCCTGTGTCTTCGTCATAATAAACGGCTTTTACGAGCCCGAACCCAGTCCCGAGAGATTCTCAAGCTATTACGACGAGCCCATCAAGGCCGGCGTCATCGCGGCCATGGCATGGGCCGTCTTTGCGATGTTCATCGGCGTTTGGGTGGCGGCCCTTCTCGCATGGCCTGACCTCACCTTCGACCAGGAATGGGCCAGCTTCGGCCGTCTCCGGCCCGTCCACACCACTGGGGTCATTTTCGGCTTTGGCGGCAATGCGTTGATCGCCACGTCCTTCCACGTCATGCAACGCACATCGCGCGCGCGGATGCCCGACCAGCTCTCGGCATGGTTTGTCCTCGTCGGCTATAATCTCTTCTGCCTGCTTGCCGTCACCGGCTATCTCATGGGCGTCACCCAGTCGAAGGAATATGCCGAAGCCGAATGGTATGCCGACATCTGGCTCGTCATTGTGTGGGTAACCTATTTCATCCTCTATATCCGGACGATCGCACGCCGAAAGGAGCCGCACATCTATGTGGCCAACTGGTATTTCATGGCCTTTATTGTTGTCGTCGCGATCCTTCACATCGTCAATAATATCGCGGTCCCGGTCTCTCTGGGACACGCCAAGAGCTATACTGTCTGGCCCGGTGTGCAGGACGCCATGGTGCAGTGGTGGTACGGCCACAATGCCGTCGCCTTTTTCCTCACGGCCGGCTTCCTTGGAATGCTCTATTACTATCTTCCTGTACGGGCGCAGCGGCCCATCTTCTCCTACAGGCTTTCGATCCTGAGCTTCTGGGGCATCACCTTCTTTTATATGTGGGCGGGATCGCACCACCTCCACTACACGGCGTTGCCGCACTGGGTGCAGACGCTTGGCATGACCTTCTCGGTCATGCTGCTCGTCCCGTCATGGGCATCGGCCGGAAATGCACTGCTCACGCTGAACGGGGCATGGCATCGCGTGCGCGACGACGCCACGCTCCGCTTCATGATGGTGGCTGCGGTCTTCTATGGCCTGGCCACCTTCGAGGGGTCGTTTCTCGCCATCCGCCCGGTCAACTCGCTGTCGCATTATACAGATTGGACCGTAGGCCACGTTCACGCGGGCGCGCTCGGCTGGGTCGCACTGATCACTTTCGGCTCGTTCTATACGTTGGTGCCCAGCCTGTGGAAGCGTGAACGCATGTATTCGGCGACCCTGGTCGAGGTCCACTTCTGGTTCGCCCTGGCGGGTACGCTCGTCTACATCTTCGCCATGTGGAACTCAGGCATCATCCAAGGCCTGATGTGGCGGACATATACCGACGAGCACACGCTTGCCTATTCGTTCGTCGACTCGCTCGTCGCAATGCACCCCTATTACATCGCACGCGCCTTCGGAGGACTTCTGTTCCTGCTCGGCGCGATCGTCGGCGCCTACAATATCTGGATGACCCTCCGTACGGCGCCACTCACTGCTCCACGCGGGTCAGACGCCCCCCAGCCTGTCGCGGTCCCGGGAGAGTGACGATGCCGGAATTCTTCCATCGCAAACTCGAGCGTTCCACGATCGGCTTCGTGCTCGCCATCATCGCCGCCGCAAGTGTCGGCGGCATCGTCGAGATCGCGCCGCTCTTCACCATCGACGAGACGGTCGAGGAAGCACCCGACATGCGGTTTTACACACCGCTGGAGCTTGCAGGACGCAACATCTACATCCGCGAAGGCTGCTATGCCTGCCACAGCCAGATGATCCGGACTCTGCAGGACGAAGTCGAGCGCTACGGTCCGTATTCGCTGGCCGTCGAGTCCCGGTACGATCATCCCATGCTGTGGGGATCGAAGAGAACCGGGCCCGATCTTGCGCGCGTCGGCGGGAAATATTCAGACTTCTGGCATGTCGCCCATCTGACGAATCCGCGCGACGTCGTGCCCGAATCGAACATGCCGGCCTATCGGTGGCTCGCCCGGAATTCACTTCGAACTGAGGACCTGCCGCTGCACCTCGAGGCACAGCGCGCGGTCGGCGTGCCCTACACCGACGAGATGATCGAGAATGCCGCCCGCGACGCCTACGGCCAGGCTTCCCCGGACAGCGATTCCGCCTCCGGGGTCACGGAGCGCTACGGCGAGGAAACGCAGGTCCGCGCCTTCGACGGCGTCGCCACCCGAGTCACCGAAATGGACGCCCTCATTGCCTATCTGCAGGTGCTCGGCCGGCTGACCGACGCGGCTTTTCTGGACACTGCCGCTCCGCAGAAACCGCCGGAACCGATCGAATGACGGCGCTGGAGACGCTCATGGACATCGACCACGACACCCTCGTCGCCTTTTCCAAGAGTTGGGGCCTGTTCTATCTGTTGGCGCTCGCGATCGGCGTTCTTGCCTACACCTTCTGGCCCTCCAACAAGAAGCGGTTCGACAGGGCCAAGAAAAGCATTCTCGACCGGGACGACAAGCCATGGCAATAGACGAGCGCGATCCGGTCAGCGGCCACAAGACTACCGGTCATGAGTGGAACGGCATCAAGGAGTTGGATACCCCGGTGCCGCGGGGCATCCTCATCTTCCTCATCGTCACGCATATCTTCGCCGTTCTCTGGTGGATACTCATGCCGACCTGGCCCTTCGGCACGACCTACACGAAAGGCCTCCTGCAAACGGATCAACGCAAGACGGTTGAAGAGCAGTTGGTCGACGCAGCCGCGCAGCGTGCGTCCTGGATGGACAGGATCGAATCGGCGAGCTTCAGCGAAATCCAGGCGGATGAGCAGCTCATGTCGATCGTCAGGAGCTCCGGACATCAATTGTTCGGCGACAATTGCGCAGCGTGCCATGGCATCGATGGCAGGGGTCGCGCCAACTATCCAAACCTGGCGGACGATGACTGGCTGTGGGGCGGCAACCCTGAGATCATAGCCGAGACCATGCGGGTCGGCATCAACAGCGAGCATCCCGACAGCCGCTTCGCGCAGATGCCTTCCTTCGGGCGCGATGGGATCCTTGATCGCGATCAGGTGCGCATGGCCGCCGCCTATGTCTATTCACTTTCCAACCCGGATTATTCCACTGCCGAAAACATCGAAAGCATTGAGTCGGGACGAGAAGTCTTCCTGGCCAACTGCGCCGCCTGTCATGGCGAAGATGCGCGAGGCAACCAGGATCTCGGCGCCCCCAATCTGACGGATCCATATTGGATCTATGGTGGCGATCTACACACGATCGTCGCCACCGTCCACGGCGGCAGGCAGGGCCACATGCCAACCTGGGACGAACGGATGACCGATACCGAGATCAAGATCCTCGCGCTTTATGTCCATTCGCTCGGGGTCGAAAATCCATGACGGCTGCCCGCAGAAGGCTTACAAGCCGCACGCGATTGCTGATCTGGGTCATCATACCCGCCGCAATTCTGGTCTTCGCGGCCGCCAATATCCATCTCGTCTATGTCGCCATCAACTCCCAACCCGATTGCGTCCCCCATTTGAAGGATGCCGGCGAGAATGGGCGGTACAGAGCGGCCAAATCAGCGTGCTGAGGAGCACCAGCAGATGGTTGAAGCCGACAAATCCTACGGTCTGTTGAGCGAAACGTCCGGCATCGAGGAGACAAGGAGCGAGCGCTGGCAAAGGCATTTGCCGCCCGGCATCGGCTTGCAGTGGCTTCGCGCGGGGTGGCGTGACCTTGTCAAGCAGCCCGGACCAAGCCTTGTCTACGGCACTGGCGTCTTTCTCCTGTCCCTGAGCCTGGTATGGCTGCTTGGCTACTTCGGGCATGACTATATCCTCTTCCCGGCGCTGGCAGGCTTCATGATCGTCGCTCCCGTCTTGGCGATCGGACTTTATGAAAAGAGCCGGGCCCTGGAGGCGGGAGAGAGCGTGACTCTCAACCGGATGCTGTTCGTGCGTCCCAGAGCCGGTGGACAGGTCTATTTCACGGGCGTCCTGCTGTGCCTGCTCATGCTTCTGTGGATGCGCGCCGCCGTGCTCATCTACGCTCTCTTCTTCGGTCTGAGGCCCTTTCCGGGTCTCGATCACATCCTCGCCCTCTTGCTAACGCAGCCGCTCGGATGGGCCATGCTCGTCGTCGGCACGGCGACCGGCGGCCTGTTCGCCTCATTCGCCTTTGCTATCAGCGTGTTCTCGATCCCCATGCTGCTAGACCGGCGTACCGACGCGCTCACCGCCATGGGCACGAGCATGGCACTGGTGTGGAACAATTTCATTCCAATGGTCGTCTGGGGCGCGATCGTCCTCACCCTTTTTGTCGTCAGCATCGCCACCGGGCTCTCCGGCCTGGTCCTTCTCTTCCCTTGGCTCGGGCACGCGACCTGGCATGCCTATCGGACTGTCGCCCGGGAGGAGGCCTAGCAAATGGCCTGCTGTGCTCCCGGTGCAGAGTCACCTCTTCCGTCGCAACGCGCAGAAAGGCCGTCGGCCGAGGAGATTCTCCACGCCAGCCGCAATATCGAGGACGGGCTCGTCCAGACCGACCTATCCGTACCCTCCGCTCACTGTGGATCGTGTATCGCGGCAATCGAAGGGGCATTGACGAAGCTCGAGGGGGTTGTCTCGGCGAGGCTCAATCTGTCGACCCGTCGCGCCACCGTGAAATGGCGGCCTGGCGGCCCGGTGCCACCGCTTCTACGCGCCCTTTCCGACGCCGGTTACGAGGCCAGCCTCTTTTCATACGAGGATGACGAAGCCGACCCCGAGCTCGCGAGGCTGATCCGCGCGACGGCGGTCGCAGGCTTTGCCGCTATGAACATCATGCTGTTGTCAGTTTCGGTCTGGGCAGGCGCCGATGAGACAACACGCCACGCCTTTCACCTCCTCTCCGCGCTCCTGGCGGTCCTCGCAGTCGCTTATTCCGGGCGCATCTTCTTCCGGTCGGCCTGGGCGGCCGTCAGGTCGGGCGCGACGAACATGGATGTACCGATTTCTCTGGGCATCCTGCTCGCCCTGGCGCTCAGTGTCCACGACACCCTTCAGAATGAGCCGCATGCCTATTTCGACGCCACAACCGCGTTGATTTTCTTCCTCCTCGGTGGTCGAACACTCGATCACTTGATGCGGCGAAAAGCGCGAACGGCGGTGCTCGGACTTGCCAAGATGATGCCGCGCGGCGCGAGCGTCATCGCGCCGGACGGAACGAGAACCTACAAGCCGCACGGCGAGATCGAACCGGGTGAGCTCGTGCTGGTCGCCGCCGGCGAGCGCATCCCGCTCGACGGGACCGTCGAGGTCGGGACCGCTGACATCGATGCGGCGCTCGTTACGGGAGAAGCAGGTCCGGTTGCTGTGACACCGGGAACCCAAGTCCTTTCAGGCATGATGAATCTGAACGGCTCGCTCCAGATCCGTATCACGCGAACCGCGCGCGATTCCTTCATTGCCGGCATGATCCGAATGATGGAGGCGGCTGAGCACGCCAGAGCGCACTATAGACGCATCGCCGACCGCGCTGCCGCCCTCTACTCGCCCGTCGTCCATGGGCTCGCCGCGCTGGCGTTTCTCGGCTGGATCGCCGCTACGGGCGATTGGCATCGCTCGCTGACCGTGGCGATTTGCGTGCTCATCATAACCTGTCCGTGCGCTTTGGGCCTGGCTGTTCCCATGGTGCAGGTGGTTGCCGCGCGCCGCCTGCTCGAACGCGGAATTGCCCTCAAGGAAGGCAGTGCGCTGGAACGCTTGGCCGAAGTGGACACCGTGGTTTTCGACAAGACCGGGACGCTGACGATCGGTGAGCTTCACGTAGCGCGATGCAGCGTCACCGGGAAGGATCTCAGTGCCGCGGCCGCGCTGACAGCAAGATCGCGGCATCCGGTCTCGCGCGCCGTGGCGGAGCTTGCAGAAAAGGCAAGTCACATCGAGGTTGAAGAGTTCAGAGAGCGGCCAGGATACGGCGTTGAAGGACGCGTGGGCGGCGACCACTATCGGCTCGGGCGGCCGGAATGGGCGCTGGGTCGACAGCTGAGCACCGCCGACCGCAGCCTATTCTCGGGAACGGCCCTCGCGAGGAACGGCAGCTCCGCAGGCTTCTTCGAATTGTCAGACGCCTTGCGCCCCCGAGCCCGTGAGGTTGTCGAGATGCTGCGCGATCGTGGCCTGGCAGTGGCCATGCTTTCGGGCGACCGCCCCGAGACGGTATCCGCTGCGGCAGCTTCCCTGGGGATCCAGACGTCCCACGCCGCGCTCCTCCCCGAGGACAAGACCGCATGGCTTGAAGAGCGCCGCCGGGAGGGAGGCAAGGTCCTGATGGTCGGAGACGGCCTAAATGACGCCCCCGCCTTGTCCGCCGCTCTGGTTTCCATGGCTCCCGCCAGCGCCGCCGATGTCGGCCGGGCCGCAGCCGACCTCGTTTACTTCGGCAGCGGACTGATGGCGGTTCCGGAAGCCCTGACGATCGCGCGCACGGCCAATCGTCTGGTACGGCAGAACCTGATATTTGCGGTCTCCTACAACGCGCTCGTGATCCCGATCGCAGTAGCCGGTCACGTCACGCCACTCATCGCCGCCTTGGCAATGTCCTTGTCTTCCGTGCTGGTGGTCGCAAATGCGTTGCGATTTCCCCGCACCAAACAGCGCACGACCGGTGCCGCAAAGAGAAACATCTCCATGCTGCCATTGCCGGACAAAGCGCTATGACGGTTCTGGCGTGGCTCATCCCCATAGCCCTCGCAATGGGAGCGGTCGCTCTTCTCGCATTCATATGGTCGATGCGAACCGGTCAATATGATGATCTTGACGGCGCCGCGGAAAGGGTCCTGCTCGCCCAGAAGGAAGACTGGCCACTCACAGAGCCCTCGGACCAATCCGCCCGCAAGAATGATAATGAACGGCGCTGAAACTAAGAAGGCCAACTCTTTTTGACTATTATGAGAAATCTAGCCTGCGGCACAGCGAGCGTTAGGATGGCTCCACGATGAAATTCATTTGCCGGCAAGTCGACTGGATCGGCGCAGTCGCGCTTCTTTTCGGGGCAGCGGTCATTGTGCCCAGCCTCATTGCGCTCACGGCCAGTCTCGTCGCGGTCGCAGCCTCGCTATTTTGAGATGCGTTCGCCGAACGGCTTGAACCTCAGTCGCCCTCGCCTGGATTCGGACTGAACTCCGAGAGCTTGTTCGGGACGCCATTCAACGCGTCAGCGTCCGGCATGGGATCTTTCTTCCGGGTGATATTCGGCCACTTGTCGGCATATTCCTGGTTCAGGCGAAGCCATTGCGGCTCGGCCGCCGGATCGGTATCCGGAAAGATCGCTTCAGCCGGACATTCAGGAACGCAGACACCGCAATCGATGCATTCGTCAGGGTGGATCACCAACATGTTGTCCCCCTCGTAGAAGCAGTCTACGGGGCAGACCTCCACACAATCGGTGAACTTGCACTTGATGCAATTGTCGGTGACAACGTGGGTCATGCCCATCCTCATTCCGATGCTTAAAGATATATGTAACATATATCTTTAAGGCAAGCGACATCTCGCTTCGCGGTCCGTGAAGGCCGGATCAGGCTTGCCCCCGTGCCGGCCCATCGTCCCGGCTAGCGACGCATCCCGACAGCCGCAAAATCAGGCCCGCGCGTTTCCTCAACCGGCGGATTCGGCACCCTGAAATCGCGTTCCGCCAGCATGATGTCGGCAAGGGTATAGCGGTCCAATGTGGTGACGAACGAAGTCAATGCTTCATTGAAAACGTTGGGCAGCCGGCAGCAGCCGGTAATCACGCACTGATTGCCGGTTGCGAAGCATTCGACCAAGGCGAAATCCGGCTCGGTCGTCCGCACGACCGCCCCGAGATTTATCTTTTCGGGCCGTCTGGCGAGCGTGAACCCGCCCGATCGCCCGCGAACCCCCTTCAGATATCCCGTCTTCGTCAGGATATTGACGACCTTCATCAGGTGCGCGCGGGAGATCCCGTAAACCCTCGAGGTCTCCTCGATGGTGATCAGGCGATCGCCGGCGGATCCGGCGTACATCAGCACGCGCAGTGCGTAGTCGGAAAATGTCGTTAGACGCATGTGTTTCTACCTGGTCCGCAACGCGGCATCGCGGCGATCAGCGCGCACGGGCTGGCAAGGGGAGCCGAGAGCGCGCCGCACGCTCGGCGCCTCGTTCAGAACCTGCCTCGTCTCGGTCGTTCACGGAATGCATGAAGTTCCTCTGCACCAGATATATGATGGATAATAGATGAATCTTATTCTAGAGTCCACTCATCGCTGACGTTTCCCGACCATGGCCCAGCTTCTCCTTGCGATCCTTCTCTTCCTGACCGCCCACGTCGTACCGCCAGCACCGCCTGTCCGCCGGCGACTGATCGCGCTCCTCGGCCGCCGCGGATACCTTCTGGCATATTCCGTTCTCTCGCTCGCGCTGCTCGTCTGGATCGTCATCACTGCGAGAAGTGCGCCCTACATGGCGCTCTGGAGCTTCGCGCCATGGCAGTCCGTCATCCCCGTCGTCGCCATGCCATTGGCGTTCTGGTTTGTCGTCGCCGGGCTTGCCGAGCCCAATCCGCTGTCGATTTCGCTTCGCCGCCGCAATCCGACGCTCCCGCTCGCGCCGATTGTCGTCATAACGCGGCATCCCGTGCTTTGGGGCTTCCTGATCTGGGCTGGAGCGCATCTTCCGCCCAATGGCGACATCGTATCCCTCATTCTCTTCGGCGGCATGGCCGCATTGGCCGCAGCGGGAATGCCCCTCCTCGACCGTCGCGCGCGAGCGCGTCTCGGAGACGAGCGCTGGAAGGCGCTTTCGCGCGGCACCTCCGTCCTGCCCTTTCTCGCCATCGCCTCGCGCAACGCCCGTATCCGGTTCTCTGGGCCGTTCATGCTGCACACGGCCATCAGCCTCGCTGCCTATCTGTGGTTTCTCCTCCAGGGTCATAGGCTGCTCATCGGTCCCGACCCGCTGAGCCTGCTCCCATGGTGACAAATATGCCGACGGCCCTATCGCGCTTCGCGCTCTTCAGCTATGGCTTCCGCCCGTTCTTCCTCGGCGCCGCCACCTGGGCGGCGTTCGCGATGGTTCTATGGGTCGCGCTGCTGACCGGGCATCTGAGCTTTGCGTCGCGTTACGGCGCCGTTGCTTGGCACGCCCACGAGTTCCTCTTCGGTTACGGCGCCGCCGTCGTGGCAGGTTTCCTGCTAACGGCGATTCCGAACTGGACCGGCCGGCTGCCGATTCGCGGCATGCCATTGCTTGCTCTCTTCACGCTCTGGCTGGCCGGGCGAATCGCAATCCTGTTCACCGACATCGTCGGATTCGTAGCCGCGGCCACGGTCGACAGCCTGTTCCTTCTCGGCTTTTCCGCCATCGTCTTCCGCGAAATCCTTGCCGGGAGGGATCGCCGCAATCTCAAGGTCGCGCTGATCCTCGTGGTCTTTGCGCTCGTCAATATCGCCTTCCACATCGAGCTCTACCTATTCAGCCAGCCGCTCCACGCTATCCGTGCGACCACCTCGATCCTGGTGATCCTGATCATGCTGATCGGCGGGCGGATCGTCCCCAGCTTCACCCGCAATTGGCTCGCGAAGCAACAAAGCCGGCATCTTCCGACGCCCTTCAACGCATTCGACCGCTACGCACTCGGCATCGCCGTGCTGAGCCTCGGGCTTTGGATCGCTTTCCCGGATCGGCTGCTCACCGGAGCAGCGCTCATTCTGAGCGCCCTCGCGCAAGGCGCCCGGCTCGCACGGTGGTCAGGCCTGCATACCTGCCGCGAGCCGCTCGTCCTCATCCTGCATGTCGGATATGCCTTCATACCCTTGGGCTTTTTCGCGGTCGGCATCTCGACTATATGGCCGCAGGCCGTTCCGCCCGCCGTCGCGCTCCATGCTTGGACCGCTGGCGCGGTGGGGGTGATGACGCTCGCGGTGATGACTCGTGCGACTCGCGGACATTCCGGCCGCCCCCTCACGTCTCCCCCGACGACGACACTGATTTATCTGCTCGTGATCCTTTCGGTGGTACTGCGCCTGGCAACGATTGTCCTCCCCGACCGGGCCGCCACGCTGCACGAGCTGGCCGCCGCCGCCTGGACGGCGGCGTTTTGCGCCTTCGTGGTTCTCTACGGGCCGATGCTCCTTTGGGCGCGGAAAAAGACGTAGTCCCGTTTGGCCTGGCGCGTCAGGGTTTCAGATCAGGCGGATCTGAACCTCGACATTTCCGCGCGTCGCATGGGAATAGGGGCAGATTTTCTCATGTGCCGTCTTTGCGAGCTCTTCCGCCCGATCCTTGGCCACGCCGTCGACATGGACCTCCAGCGTTACCGCGAGCTCGAAGCCGCCGGCCTGCCGCGACCCGATGCCGACATGGGCCGTGACATTCGTGTCGGGACCGACCTGAAGAGCGGCTTCCTTGGCTGCGAGCCGCACGGCTCCCTCAAAGCACGCCGCATAGCCGGCCGCAAACAGCTGCTCCGGATTGGTTCGTGCGCCGCCCGGACCGCCCATCTCCTTCGGCACCGAGAGCGCAGCCTCGAGCACGCCATCGTCGCTGCGGATCTGGCCCTCGCGCCCACCTCGGGCGGTCGCCACGGCCGTGTACAAGATCTTTTCGGGCATCGGTCTTTCCTCTTGCTGATGAAAAGCGATCTGCGCCCAACCAGGCGGCGTTCCACACGATCGGCCCGCGCTAGGCCGCAATCGGAGGCCGCCTGATCTCGGGCGCCGCATCCTTCTGCTGTTGCCGCGCCCGCTCCGCGGCGACCGCCATCCAGTCGCGTAGCAAGCCCTGGTCCTCTTTCGAGAACCGGGCGCGATGCTTCAAATCCTCGAACGAGTCGTCCGGATGGCACCGCTCGTAATCCGCGCGAATAAGCGACTCGTGGTAGGAACGGATGTCGGAGTCGTCCGGACCGATTGGCTGTCTTACTCCATTGGCTGACATGTAGAGCCGTTCATCGCTCGATGGCATCATCGCTCGCTCCTCGTCTCCGCAAATCTGTCTCTTTCGAGCATTTCAGCCACCGCGACCATCACGCTGATGTCACCCCACAGCCCCGCATTCGCGGCCATGTAAATTCGCTCCAGCTGATCGAGCCGGCGGTCCCGGCACTCCGTGCTGCGGTCGTCCTGCATCCTCTGCGGCGACGGCCTGGACAGGGCAGGCGCCCCCACGCCGCATGCCCGTCGGAATCGATTCCAAACCGGGGTCAGGGCTTCACCCAAGCTCATGTGCTCGCTCCGCGACCGAGGCGAACGCGCCAGATGTCGGGTCCCTTCTCGAGATACTCCCAACAAATGCCGCCGTCGCGGACCTCAAGCTGCAGCCTCAGGCGGCGCGGATCGTGGTCGACGATGAGCTGCAGCGTCTCGCCCGCCGCGAGATGCGTGACCAGTTGAGTTATGACCGTATGCCGAACGCTTGGACTGATCTCTCGAACGTCCACGACCCGTTCCTTGGACAAAGCCTGCTCACCCATGACGGTATCTCGCCTGATCGCCGGATAGACACGCCACATGGGCGCACATGCGCGCCGCGACGTCAGCCGGCAGCAGCCGGCCCAGAAGCGTCTCGAAATACGGCTTGACGATCCGCCCCGTGACTCCCCGCTCGGCGCACAGAAGATCGACGATGTTTTCGGCAAGCGGTGTCATTTGACGCTTGCCGGCGCAGGGATCGAGGATCACGCGGATCGCCTCCTCCACACGATCCCACCGCGCGCCGGAAATGTGCGTCATCACATTGCTGATGTGGCCATGCGCACGGAAATGCGACACGACGATCGCCGCCAACTCCGATACCGGCAGCTCCGCGATGTCGCCGGCGGCGAGGGAAAGGGGCGGCTCACGAAGCCCATCCATGAGGGCCGCCACCTGTCCTGATCCGGCGGCCTGCATCGGTTTGATCCCGCCCACCATCATGTTCATGGCGCACCTCCGTAGGATCGCTCAGCGGCCTCGCCGACCAACCAGCCGGACCCTCCGCTTCCGTCTCCATTCTCCTATCTCATAAAAGATACATTGACAATACATCTTTTAGCAGGAAGACTGGAAAGCGTGAATGCCGCCTCCGGAGACGCGCTGCCATGAACCACAACGACCACGCCTATCCGGCCCTTCGATCCGCGGCGCCGTTTGGCGCCACGGCACAAAGTCGATGGCTGCTGCGCGGAGAAGCAATGGGAAGGCTTCTGGCCAGGGCCTTCGCCACCATGCGGCGGACCAGCGATGCTGGGCAGGGCCGCTTCGGCCATGACCCGCTCTCAAGACCTCACACCAAGACAAGGAAAATGCCATGAGTGAGCCCTCAAACACCGCCGACGTCGTCGATGTCCGGAGCCTCGTGCCGGCGGACCGCCACGCCAAGATCTTCGAGCTCGTGAACGCGCTGGAACCGGGCGCATCCTTCGTCCTGGTCAACGATCACGATCCCAAGCCGCTCTACTATCAGCTCGAAGCCGAGTATCCGGGCCAGTTCTCCTGGACCTATGTCGAACAGGGGCCACAGGTCTGGCGCGTCGAGATCGGCAAGCACGCCAAGGCGGCCTAAGACGCCTCGACGCGACGCCGGCTCCGACCGGCGTCGCGTCCGGTGGAAAATCTCACGATGGGTGTCACGCTCTCACGTTGGACCATGTCCTATTTCGCCGCAGCGCTCCTGTCGCTGATCCTCGGCGAGTGCCTCATGACGGCAGGATATGGCTTTCCATCTGCGCCGATCCGGGCTCCGCAGACGCTCGTTCTTGTCCACCTCATCGCCATCGGCTGGCTCAGCCTTCTGCTTTGCGGGGCGCTCTTTCAGTTTGTCCCGGTCCTCATCGCACGGCCCCTTCACAGCAATTCGCTGCCTCTGCCAACCCTTGTCTTGCTTGTGGCGGGGCTCGCCGCGCTGCTTTCCGGTTTTCTTCAGCTCTCCGGCACGATCGACGTGGGCGCATGGCCCTTCCCGCTCGCCGCCGGCTTGCTTGCATCCGGATTTGCGCTCGTCCTCTATAATCTCGGTCGCACGCTCTGGCAGGCTCGACCTCTCCCCCTGCCGGCGCGTTTCGTCGCGGTGGCTCTCCTGTGCCTCGCCGCAACAGTCGCACTCGGCGCAACCTTCAGTCTCGTCTTCGCCGGACCGGTCCATTCCGAAGCGCTCCTGGCGATCACCGCGGGCGGTCTGCCGCTGCACGTCCTCGCCGGGCTCGGCGGCTGGCTGACATTTGCGGCTATGGGCGTGAGCTACCGTCTCCTGGCGATGTTCATGCTCGCACCGGAATTGGAAGGCGCCCGTCCCCGTGCGGTCTTCTGGCTTGGGACAGGCGCGCTCGCCGTGGTGATCCTCGGCGGAGTTGCGCAGATCCTTCGCGACGTGACAATCCTACCCGCGCTCTGCGTCGGCGCCCTTCTCGGGTTTGCCGCTCTGGCACTTTACGGTGCCGACATCTTCTATCTCTATCGCGCCCGCAAGCGCCGCATCATCGAGCTCAACAGCCAGATGGCCGCCCTCGCGCTGATCTCGCTCGCCGCAGCCGTCGCGCTCATTGTCGTTCTGATCGCGACGAACCGTCTTTCAGACCAGATCGGCGCCGTCGTCTTCCTCGCAGCGTTCGGATGGCTGACCGGCCTCGGGCTCGCCAAGCTCTACAAGATCGTCGCCTTCCTGACCTGGCTCGAATGCTACGGCCCCGTGCTCGGCAAGACTGCAACGCCTCGGGTGCAGGATCTCGTCATCGAAGGACGCGCCCGGCCGTGGTTCCTCCTTTATTTTCTGTCCGTCTGGGGCGCGACCGCGGCTCTGCTCTTCGCGCATGCCACAGCTTTCAGAATGGCGAACGGAGTGATGCTTGTCGCCACACTCGCGATCGCCGTGCAGCTCCTGCGCACGCGGCTGCTGTCGGACCTGACGGCGGAGGTCCCGCTGCCCGACGGCGCGCACCGGCCGCATCTCCTCGTGTCCCTCCCGAACTCAACCTGACCGGAAAGGAGGCCAACCCCCCATGCCACAGACCTTTGTCGACCTCGACGTTCGTCCGATCCTCCGCGGCGGCGGTGAACCATTCGAAAAGATCATGCAAACCGTTGATGCTCTCGCCCCCGACGAAGGATTGCGGCTTTACGCGACATTCAAGCCGGTTCCGCTGTTCCAGGTGCTCGGCCGCAAGGGCTTTGCTCACGAAGCCAGGGAGATCGAGGGCGGCGACTGGGAAGTCCTGTTCAGGCGTGCTGAAGCCCCCGTCGAGGGCGAGGCAAGCGCTGCGGCCGAAGCCCCGGACACGGATGATTGGCCCGAACCTGCCCAGCAGATGGACAATCGCGACCTCGAGCCACCCGAGCCGATGGTCCGCATCCTGGCGGCGCTGGAGACGATGGAATCAGGCGACGTTCTCCAAGCCCTGCTCTGCCGCGAACCGATGTTTCTCTTCCCCGAGCTCGCCAAGCGAGGGCATGCATGGCAGGGCGGTTTCGAGCCGGACGGCACCACCTACAAGATCCTCGTGCGCGTCGGCGAAGGCCAGAAACCGGCGGCTTGAGAGCCTACTGCCCGTCGCCGACCCCTTGGGAGTCTCACGATGTTTATCCAGACCGAAGCGACAAGCGACCCGGCGAGCCTGAAGTTCCTGCCTGGCAGAGACGTTCTCCCGGGCCGAACCCTAAGCATCTCTGATCGTAGCGAAGCCGCTCGCTCTCCGCTCGCCGCAAGGCTCTTCGAGGTGCCTGGCGTTGCGGCCCTGTCCTTCGGGTCGGACTACATTACCGTCACCAAGAACAAGGGTGAGTGGCAGCATCTCAAGCCGGCTCTCCTCGGCGCGATCATGGAACATTTCATGGCTGGCGCGCCGATCATCATCGAACAAACCGTCGACGCCGCGGCGCCGACCGAGACAGACGCAGTCGCGCAGAAGATCAAGGAGGCCCTTCGCCGGGTCATCGACCCGGAGCTCGGCTACAATATCGTCGATCTCGGCTTGATCTATGATGTGCATGTCGATGCCGACGGCGTCGCCTCGGTCATCATGACTACCACGACGCCCGGCTGTCCCGCCACCAGCTATCTCACCGAAGGTGCACGGGAGTGCACGGCCTCTGTCGAGGGCGTCGAAATGGCCGAGATCACGCTGACCCATGAACCGCGCTGGTCGCCAGAGCTGATGAGCGACGACGCCAAGGCGCATTTTGGCATTCGCTGAGGGCTGGCTGACGATGAACTCGACATCCAAGCACCGTATCGCGGCCCGTAACGAGCCGGTCAGACCTGCCTTCCCCATTGCCGATCTTCTTCTCGAAAGCCTCCACAGCCTGGCTCAAGCCGGAGAGGCCGAAAACGCATGCCGTCTTGCCGGCCGCACCTACGCGCTGCTGCGAACAGCGCAACCTGACGTTGCCCGCCGCTTCGACGTCTTCTTGCATCGTCTGACACCGCGCTTGACCTGGACCGAGCCGCCTCGGCAAGCCGGGCATATCGTCTCTCACGATCCTGCCATTGCCGATGCCCGCCTCCCATCAACTTCCGGCGAGCGGGAGTCCGATCGATGACGACCACTGTTGTTGGACACGCATGCCGTGCGCTTCAAACGGGTCTCCGGGCCCAGATATTGAGAGTGACGGACACCGTACGCTCCCGATGCGCCTTTCTCGCTCCTCGCCTGATTGCCGGTGCAGCCTTCCTCTTCCTCATCGCGATTGTCGTTGGGATATTCTGAATGCACGCCGACCGGACGCAATTCAAACGCCCAACGTCGCTGTGGCGAATTCAGCCCGAGGGGCCGTGCGACCCGCCGGGGCATGTCGGGCATCCCGCATGGGCGGAGATCATCATATGCGCCGAATCCGCACACGCCGCCCACCTCGTCGCAATGCGGCTCGACGCAGCAATACAGACATTTTCGGTCGGCAACGGGTCGCCGACGACGCGGACAGCCGCCCCGATCAGGTCCTCCTACGCGGTCGAGCCTGTCGAACCGAATGCCGCAATCGCGTCTTGCGCGTCCGCGTTTCCCGAGATCGTCACGGCAACACTCCGAAAACAGCCCCCAACACAGGACGACACCTCGCTCTTTGCCGACGTCGTGATCACACGAGAGACCCGCGTGTCGTGCAATGGGGCCGATCCACAGCTCGGGCATCCCAAGGTCTGGTACGCCTTCCGCGAAGGAAAGCCTGGCTCCCTCGCCTGCGACTACTGCTCGCGCATGTTCATCTACATCCCGTCGGCCAACTCCGGGATCGAGCTGCCGACACGTCGGCACGATTCCGAAAGGACATCCAAACCGAGGCCTCGTTTGCCCCCTCGAATGCCAATGGAGCTATCAATGACCGATATCCCAGCCAAGCTGCCCGATGACGCCAAAGCCTACGGACGCTCACCTGATTTCACCTCGGACAATCTTCCCGACAAGCTTCGCTCCGCCCATTCAACCAAAGCCGGCACATGGGGTCTCCTCCATGTTCTGGAAGGAAGAGTTCGCTACGAATTGGAGCCTCCGAAGAACGGAGTTCGAGAAGCGGCGGCGCCCGAAACCATCGTCATCGAGCCCGAGGTCCTGCATCATGTGGAATTCCTGGAGCCGGGCCGGTTCTTTATCGAATTCTATCGACGTGCCGGCAGATGACCTCGACGGTCCGAAGACTAAGGACAGCGGCGGCTCCGGCTAGTTGGGCCGCCGCAGGACGCGCCATGACATGTCCACCAGAACGACAATGATTGCCACCATCTTCGCGGCTTCCAGCGCGATATAGAGCGTGTGATGGTTCGACGGGGCGGGCTCACCTCCTGCAATGATGACGCCGACCCGCGCATCGAGAAGAGGCAGCAGCCACACGGTTTCGAGCGCAACAATCAATACAGCGACGATCGTGAACACACCACTGATCCAGCCGCGCCTTCCCAGAAACGCCAGCAGCAACAAAGCGACACAGAATCCCCACTCGACCTTGTTGTAGACGGCAAAGGTATGCCGGCCAACGTCCAGAGCAACCGGCAGCGTGAGACTCGGCGCCAGGAATTTTGCCGGGGTGGCGAGGAACGAAACACCGACCAGCATGCCCAGCCAACCCGCCGCGACGATGATCAACAAGACAGAGAATGCGGATATTCTCGAATGCGGCAGCTCCACCGTTGCGTACTCCCGATCCACGCGTTAAGATATACAGAGGATATTTGTTTTACTAGGACGACACAAGCCGCAACGCCGGCTTCCCCAGCATGCGGCCCATTGCGGGCTGTTGCCGCGCTGCGCCAGTCGCCCCGGCATTACGCCTCCAAGTGGAAGGAGTGAGCCATGGCGCAGAAGATGAAAGCCACCGTCTTCGTTGAGCCCAATCGCATCGTTCTCGATGAAAAGCCGATTCCCGAAGTCGGCGCGCTCGATGCATTGGTCCGCATTACGACGACGACGATCTGCGGAACCGACGTGCACATCCTCAAAGGCGAATACCCCGTCGCCCCAGGCCTTACCATCGGGCACGAGCCCGTCGGCATCATCGAGAAGCTCGGCAGCTCCGTTCAAGGATATGAGGAGGGCCAGCGCGTCATCGCTGGAGCAATCACGCCGAGTGGTCACAGCGCCGCCTGCCTCTGCGGCTGTCATTCTCAGGACGGTCGCGACACCAAGCACGGCTTCAAGCCGCTCGGCGGGTGGCGCTTCGGAAACACCATAGATGGCGCCCAAGCCGAATACCTGCTGGTGCCCGACGCAATGGCCAACCTCGCCGCGATACCGGACGAGCTGGAGGACGAACAGGTCCTCATGTGTCCCGACATCATGTCCACCGGCTTCTCCGGCGCCGAAAGCGGCCAGATCAAGATCGGCGACTGCGTGGCCGTCTTCGCGCAAGGACCTATCGGCCTCTGCGCCACGGCAGGAGCCCGCCTGATGGGTGCCACCACGATTTTCGCTGTCGACGCGATCTCTGAGCGGCTGGCACTGGCAGGCGCCGTCGGCGCTGATCACGCGATCGACTTCACCAAGACCGACCCGGTCGAGGAGATCATGCGACGCACCGACGGCCGCGGTGTCGACGTCGCCATCGAAGCGCTGGGACGTCAGGAGACGTTTGAAGCCGCATTGCGCGTGCTGCGGCCAGGGAGCACATTGTCGTCACTGGGTGTCTATTCGGCCGATCTCAAGATCCCGCTTGACGCCTTCCACGCGGGCCTGGGCGACCAGAAGATCGTCACGACCCTCTGTCCGGGCGGAAAGGAACGCATGCGTCGCCTGATGGAGGTCATTGCGTCGGGCCGCCTCGACACCCGCCGCCTCGTCACGCACCGTTTCCGACTGGATCAGATCGAGGACGCCTATGACCTCTTTGCCAACCAGCGCGACGGAGTGATCAAGGTGGCGATCACCCCTAGACACGTCGCTAGACGCCACCGCCGCGGCGGCACGGACCTCTCCAGCACGTTTGATCATTGTAGATTCGATGATGATGGGCTAAGATATATTTAGTATGAATGTTTAAGTTCATGTAGAAGGAGCCAAGCGATGGAACGGTCCGATCTCAAGGTTTCCCCATCGCAGCTATCCGACGTTGCCTCGCCCGAAGCCGGCGATCCCGAGTGGGACTGCGTCGCCGAAGCCTCGTGGGAATCCTTCCCCGCAAGCGACCCGCCGGCCTGGATCGGCCGAGGGCGTGACATACCTTCCTCCCCTCCCGGCGACGGCCTCTCGGCCACGCACGAGGCGAAACGGATCGACATCGAGGAGGATGGCTTTGTCGTCGGCAGCGCACTTCTCGCAGAACTCTTCGACCTGAAGGACTCGGAAGTTCGGCGACTGATGCATGAGGGGCAGATCACCAGCATTTGCGAAAAGGGGCTCGATCAGCATCGCGACCAGTTCCGACTCACCCTCTTTCACCGCAACCGCCGCGCGCGCATAAGCGTTCACGCGTCCGGCCGCATTCTCGATCGGTCCGTCATCAATTTCGGCGAGACCCCGGTTCGGCAGACGTCGCGCCCGGCGACCGGTTGATGCACAGGGAGCTCCGTTAGCCGCCAAGGACTCTGCTATGAGCATGCAATCAATGTCCCCGCTCGATCTTCCGGGCAGCGATCTCGACATCGCCAAAATGCCGGGACATTGGTTGCTCGCCCGCCTGGGCAAGCGTGTTCTTCGTCCCGGAGGGCTCGGCATGACCCGAGCGCTGCTCGACGACCTACTCATCACATCGGATGACGACGTAGTCGAACTGGCTCCCGGTCTCGGAACCACGGCGCGCAGGATTCTGGAAATAAATCCTAGCCGCTATGTCGGCGTCGAAAGAGACACCAAGGCAGCCGCCTGGTCGGAGCGCCAGCTTCCCAGAGCGCGCAACATCTCGGTTGTCACCGGAACGGCTGACGACACCGGCCTGCCCGATGCATGTGCCTCGGTCGTTATCGGCGAAGCCATGCTGACGATGAACATGGCCGAGTACAAGCAGCGCATTGTCCGGGAAGCCTATCGGCTGCTTCGCCCTGGCGGCCGCTACGGCATTCATGAGCTCTGCATCATTCCCGAGGCAATAGATCCGGCCGAACACCAGAGAATCGACCGCGACCTCTCCTCGGCCATCCACGTCGGCGCGCGGCCCTTGCGGGCTCCGGAATGGAAGAGCCTTCTCGAACAGTCAGGCTTTCAGGTCACCAAGGTCGGGCACGCACCCATGCACCTGCTCCGCCCGAAACGCCTGATCGAGGACGAAGGTCTGATCGGGGCTCTCCGCATTGCGAAGAACATCCTGGTCAGCCCGAAAGCCAGAAGGCGCGTCTTGGCGATGCGCGCGGTATTCGAGCGCTATCAGCAGAATCTCAACGCGATCTACGTCGTCGCTGAAAAGAGGCAGGAGGCCGGATGAAACCTCCATCGCGCCGGACACAACCCGCTACGCCATCAAATGGAACCTGCCCCCAATGAATGACGCTCTCTACCCGAAACCGACCCGCAGCCTCGCTGAGAAGCGAAAGGCCCTTGCCCCCGATGCCGAGGCTGCATTTCGCACGTTTAGCGAAACGGTTTTCCGCGACGGAGCTCTGTCGGCCAAGACCAAACAGCTGGTCGCCATCGCTGTCGCCCATGTGACTCAGTGTCCATACTGCATCCAGGGTCACACCAAGGAGGCACGCAGGCGGGGCGCATCCGCCGAAGAGATCATGGAAGCGATCTGGGTCGCCGCCGAAATGCGTGCGGGCGCTGCCTACGCCCATTCTGCGCTCGCGCTGACAGCGCTGGGTGAGGGCGGTGAAAATGATTGATCGCGATGCGCTGTCCCCCCGCAGGCAAACGCCATGGGCCAACACATGGTCGCTCGCCGGGCCAGGTCGGACGAAACGCGTTGCTGCGCGCCATCGCACCTTCGGACATCGCCTCACACTCCGTCCGAACGACCGCGACGGTCATGTGGCGACAGTCTCCTGGCCGGTGGCGATGCGAAATTAGAAAGGAAGCTGCTTCATGGCGCTGCATCACGCAAGACCCGGAGAGATCGTCGACGTTGCGCCGATGGGCGCTGCGATCGCCGGTGCCCGAACCAGCGCCATCATAAAGACGGATCAGTTCGAGGCGATCCGCCTGATCGTGCGTGCCGGCCTCGAGATCCCCGAACACGAGGTCCCCGGCAACATCACCCTCCACTGCCTCGAAGGCCGAGTGCAGCTTGGCCTGGAAAGCACCGTCCTCGAACTGGGACCGAACCAATGGGTGTATTTGGCCGGCGGCGCGCCGCACTCGCTCAAGGGCATCGAAGATTCGTCGCTGCTGCTGACGATCTTCTTCCCGCAACCTGCAACTCGATCCCGACGGACCGGGACGGAGTGAGGTGCGATCTTGCGACCATCACCGATAGAGCGCGCTCAAGCGGCTGCACAGCAGGGCGGCCATTGGGCCAGTCGCTCTTATAGAGAGCCGAGCCGGGCGATTGTCGGGCGCTATGACTGCAACTGCATCGACCGCTGGGAGAATGAAGGCGGCGCCATAGTGCGGATCAATCCGGATCACCACACCGGGGGACACAATTGAGAGACGGCCATGCTGATTCGCTCCTCCGATCAGAACCCTCGATACACGCTTCTCAAGCGGTTTCCCGTGCCGAGAAACTTCAAGACGGACCGCTCGTCTCGCATTACGCGCGGAAAGCTTTGGCCCGCCCCATCACGAGCCGCGAAAATCAAGCGTCTTGAGGTTTACCGCTACGATCCGGACAAGTCGGCCAATCCTCGCCTCGACACCTATGAAGTCGATATCGAGGACTGCGGCCCCATGGTCCTCGACGCACTGATCAAAATAAAGAACGAGATTGATCCCACGCTGACCTTCCGCCGTTCCTGCCGGGAGGGCATTTGCGGATCGTGCGCCATGAACATCGATGGCACAAACTGGCTCGCCTGCACGCGCTTCCTGTCCGAAACGGCAAATCCCGCTGCGATATACCCGCTCAATCACCTTCCGATCATCAAGGATCTCGTACCCGATCTCACCCATCTCTACGCGCAATATGAATCGATCGAACCATGGCTTCAATCCGCGACGGCGGCGCCGGATCGCGAGCGACGGCAATCGCCCGAGGACCGGCACCGGCTCGACGGATACTACGAGTGCATTCTATGCTTTTGCTGCACCGCGGGATGTCCGAGCCATTGGTGGAACGGAGATCGGTTCCTGGGTCCTGCAGCGCTGCTGCAAGCATGGCGATGGCTGGCTGACAGCCGCGACGAGGCGACGGGCAAGCGCCTCGACGAACTCGAAGATCCGTTTCGCCTCTACCGTTGCCATACGATCCTGAATTGCACCCGAACATGCCCCAAGGGCCTCAATCCCGGCAGGGCGATCGCCGAGATCAAGAAGATGATCATCCAACGCAGCAGCTGAAATCATGACGCATAGCCATCGCCCGACATCACCCGCTCTTCAGATCTACCGGCCGCAGCTTACCTCGGTGCTCTCTATCACCCATCGATTGACGGGCGTCGCTCTCAGCGTGGGCAGTCTCATGATCGTCGCCTGGCTCGTGGCGGGAGCGATCGGGCCTTCTGCATATGATGGCGTTCTGGTCTTCGTGCGGTCCTGGTTCGGGCTCGTCCTCCTGGCCGGCTGGACCTTCGCCATCTTCTTTCACCTCTGCAACGGCATCCGACACCTTTTCTGGGACACGGGCCGCGGCTTCGCTCTTCGGACGATATACGCCTCAGGCTGGGCTGTGGTCGCAGTGAGCACGGCACTCACAATCGGTTGCTGGGCGGCGGCGATTTTCCTGGCTTGGGGCGTCGAATGAGGTGCTACCAAATCCAGATCCCACTGGCGCGCGCGCGCGGACTCGGCTCCGCCAGGTCGGGTGCAAGCCAATGGTGGGCTCAGCGTGTAACCGCCATCGCGCTGGTGCCGCTTACCATCTGGTTCGTCGTCTCGATCGTTCCCCTGATGGCCGCCGGCCATCAGGCTTTTCTCGATTGGCGCGGCTCACGGATCAACGTTGTCTTGCTGACGCTCTTCGTCCCGATGCTGTTCTATCACATGGCGCTCGGTCTGCAGGTCATTGCCGAAGATTACCTGCGCCGTGAATCCACGAAGATTACCGCGAAGATATCGATTCAACTTGCCTGTCTGACGCTGACAATCGCTTCCATTGTTGCGATCCTGCGATGACGATGGACGGCACATTTCCAACCGAGGCTGCGGCGAACAACGGAAATGGATACTGGAAGTCATTCATGAATCCGTGGCCGCTCAAGGAGACGTTTGTGAAGGTCGACACCCTGCTTCCAGCCGCGCGAGAACGACTCGTCACGATCAGCGACAAGGCACAGCTTACGGAGGCCGCCGCGCGCCTCGGCACGGGTCACACAGGTCTCGTTGTCGTCTGCGACGACGCCGGCAGAATGGCGGGAGTTGTCAGCAAGACCGACATCGTATCACGCATCAGCCAGTGCGAAGGACATACGTGCACAATGATGGTCGCCTCGGTCATGACGCGTAGTGTCGCCTCCTGCAGACCTGACGACTCGCTCCAGATGGCCTGGAATCTCATGAAGGAAAGGGGATATCTGCACATCCCTGTCGTCGATCGGGAAAACCGGCCCCTCGGTACGCTCTTCGCGCGCGACGTGCTTCAAGCCCTGCTGCGCGAGGTTGAGTACGAGGAAGACCTGTTACGCGACTATGTCATGGGCATCGGATATCGCTAGCCTCGCCATTGCAATGGCTCTCGTTCACTCTTTCGATAGAAGGCAAATGCAGCAACAAAGGCGACAAAGAGAGATCAGGATCAAGGCCGATGACATCGCGATGCCATCCGACGGCTGCTGGATGAAAAATCTCGCATCAAGCACGGCATTTAACCGATTGAACCCAAGCATTCATCCAGTACTGCAAGGCCATTGACCTCAATAAGGATATCCCGCACGCTAGTCGAACACTCGAGAAGTTGCTGCCGATGAACGATCGCAATCGGAATGCGCCTGGAGGTATGAGGCGATGAGCCATTTCCTTGACCGGCTGACCTACTTTCGCAGGGATCAGGAAACGTTCTCGGGTGGTCACGGCATCACGACAAGGGAAAGCCGGAAGTGGGAAGACGCCTACCGGAAGCGGTGGGCGGCGGACAAGATCGTCCGCTCCACGCACGGCGTGAACTGCACCGGATCCTGTTCCTGGAAGATTTACGTCAAGGGCGGGATCGTTACCTGGGAGACGCAGCAGACGGACTATCCGCGAACCCGGCCGGACCTGCCCAATCACGAGCCCCGCGGCTGCCCGCGCGGTGCGAGCTATTCCTGGTATCTTTATTCCGGCACGCGCATCAAATACCCGCTGGTGCGCGCCCGCTTGATCAGGCACTGGCGCGAGGCGCGCAGTTCGATGAGCCCCGTGGCTGCGTGGCGCTCGATTGTCCAGGACAGTGCCAAGCGCCGCGACTGGGTTGCCAAGCGTGGCCGTGGTGGCTTCGTGCGCGTGGGCTGGGACGAGATCAACGAGCTGATCGCCGCGGCGAACGCCTATACGATCCGCGAGTACGGGCCGGATCGGATCGCCGGTTTCTCGCCGATCCCCGCGATGTCGATGATCTCCTATGCGGCCGGCACGCGCTACCTGTCGCTGCTCGGCGGCACGATGCTTTCCTTCTACGACTGGTATTGCGACCTGCCGCCCTCTTCCCCACAGGTGTGGGGCGAGCAGACAGACGTGCCGGAGAGCGCGGATTGGTATAATGCCGGCTTCCTGCTGGTCTGGGGCTCGAATGTGCCGATGACGCGGGCTCCGGATGCCCACTTCTATTCGGAGGTTCGCTATCGGGGCGCCAAGAGCGTCGTCATCGCGCCCGACTACAACGAGGCGGCGAAATTCTCCGACATGTGGCTGCATCCCAAGCAGGGCACGGATGCAGCGCTTGCCCTCGCGCTCGGCCACGTGGTGCTGCGCGAGTTCTATCTCGATCGGCAGGCGGAGTATTTCGCCGACTACACGCGCCGCTTCTCTGACTTTCCGCTGCTCGTCACGCTGGCCGAGCGCGACGGTCAGCTCGTGCCCGACCGGATGCTGCGTGCCGCAGATCTGCCGGACAGTCTCGGCGAAACCAACAACCCCGATTGGAAGGCCGTCGGCATCGACGAGGTGACCGGCGAATTGGTGGCGCCGCTTGGCTCTTCTGGATTCCGCTGGGGCGAACAGGGCAAGTGGAACCTCGAGGAGCGGGACGGCAAGGGCCGCGACATCCGGCTTCGCCTGAGCCTTGCCGACGCCCATGACGGGATCATGCCCGTCTCCTTCCCCTATTTCGGCGGCACCGCCGCGCATGACTGGGTCGCCACCACACACGAACGGATCCTCAAACGCAACGTGCCGGTTCGCGAGATTGAGCGTGCGGACGGCGGCAAGCTGCGGGTGGCAACCGTCTTCGATCTCTACTGTGCCAACTACGGCCTCGACCGCGGCTTTGGCGGCGAAAACGTCGCCACCAGTTTCGACGACGATATCCCTTTCACGCCCGCCTGGGCGGAAAAGGTGACCGGCGTGCCGCGGCAGGCCATCATTCAGGTGGCGCGCGAGTTCGCCGCCAACGCCGAGACCACCAAGGGGCGCTCCATGGTGATCCTCGGAGCGGGGCTCAATCACTGGTACCACATGGATATGAGCTACCGCGGCATCATTCAGCTTCTGGTGATGTGCGGCTGCGTCGGCAAATCCGGGGGCGGTTGGGCACATTATGTCGGCCAGGAAAAGCTGCGCCCGCAGACCGGCTGGCTACCGCTGGCCTTCGCGCTCGACTGGACCCGGCCGCCGCGACAGATGAACGGCACCAGCTTCTTCTACGCCCATAGCGACCAGTGGCGCTACGAGACAATGAAGGTCTCCGAGCTCCTCTCCCCGCTGGCGCCGGCCGGCGACTGGTCGGGCGCCATGATCGACTACAATGTCCGGGCCGAGCGAATGGGATGGCTGCCCTCCGCACCGCAGTTCGAAACGAACTCGCTGGAGCTCGGCGGAAAGATCGCCGAGTCCGGACGCGACGCCGGCGAGGCCGTGGTCGAAGGGCTGAAGTCCGGCGAGATCAAACTTTCGAACTCCGACCCGGACAATCCGCGCAACTGGCCACGCAACATGTTCTTCTGGCGCTCCAACGTTCTGGGCGCCAGCGGCAAGGGCCATGAATATTTTCTGAAACACTTCGTCGGCTCGTTGCACGGCGTGGTGGGGACTGACGATCGCGAAGAAATCCAGCGGCCGGAGGAGGTCGTCTGGCGCAAGGAAGCGCCGGTCGGCAAGCTCGACCTGATGGTCAATGTCGACTTTCGCATGTCGACCACCAGCACCTACTCGGACATCGTCCTGCCGACGGCCACCTGGTACGAGAAGCACGATCTCAACACCACGGACATGCATCCCTTCATTCATCCGCTGACGGCGGCGGTGGATCCCGCATGGGAGGCGCGCAGCGATTGGGCGATCTTTCGCGGTCTCGCACGCAAGTTCTCCGAAGTGGCGCCCGAAGTGCTGGGGATCGAAAGGGACGTCGTCCTGTCGCCGATTCAGCACGATACGCCGGGCGAGCTCGGGCAGGCCTATGAGCCGAAGGACTGGAATCGCGGCGAGTGTGAACCGGTTCCCGGCAAGACCATGCCCAGCGTGCATCTTGTCGAGCGCAACTATCCCGAGACCTTCCTGCGCTTCACCTCCCTCGGCCCCGACCTCGAGAAGTTCGGCAATGGCTCCAAGGGGCAGAACTGGAAGGCCGAGCGGGAGATAGAGCATCTTGGCAATCTGAACGGACGCGTCGCAGAAGGCCCAACGGCGGGGCGGCCGAAGATCGACTCCGATATCGATGCCTGCGAGACGATCCTAATGCTTGCTCCGGAAACGAACGGTGAGGTGGCGATCAAAGCCTGGAACGTGCTCTCGAAGGCGACAGGGCGCCCGCACGCGCATCTTGCCGAAGGAAAGGAGGAGGAGAAGATCCGATTCCGCGATATTGTCAGCCAGCCACGCAAGATCATCTCCTCGCCGACCTGGTCGGGGATCGAGAGCGAGAGCGTCTGCTACAACGCCGGCTACACCAACGTCCACGAGCTGATCCCGTGGCGGACCATAACGGGCCGCCAGCAGCTTTATCAGGACCACCACTGGATGCGCGCCTTTGGCGAGGCGTTCGTCACGTGGAAGCCGCCGATCGATACGCGCAGCGTGGCGCGGGCGCTCGGCAAGCTGCCAAATGGCAACCCTGAGATCCTGCTCAACTTCCTCACGCCGCATCAGAAGTGGGGGATCCATTCAACCTACACCGAGAATCTCATCATGCTGAGCCTGAACCGTGGCGGGCCGGCGGTGTGGATCAGTGAAAAGGACGCAGCCGAGGCAGGAATCGTCGATAATGACTGGATCGAGGCCTTCAACGTGAATGGCGCGCTCACCGCACGGGCGATCGTGAGCCAGCGCATCATGCCCGGCTCATGCATCATGTATCACGCGCAGGAGAAGGTCGTGAACACAGTCGGCTCGGAGGTCACGGGCCAACGTGGCGGCATCCATAATTCGGTCACGCGCATCAATATGAAGCCGACCCACATGATCGGCGGCTACGCCCAGCTCGCCTACGCGTTCAACTACTATGGAACGGTGGGCGCCAATCGCGATGAGATCGTGATCCTGCGCAAGATGAGCGAGGTGAACTGGTTCGACAAAGCCGCCGACGACGCGGCGAATGTCGAGAGCGGCACCGCTGATTGGGGCACCGGAACTCGCAAGGGCAAGGAGGCCGCGGAATGAGAATCCGAGCGCAGATCGCAATGGTCCTGAACCTCGACAAATGCATCGGCTGTCATACCTGCTCGATCACCTGCAAGAATGTCTGGACCAACCGCGAAGGCGTTGAATACGTCTGGTTCAACAATGTCGAGACGAAGCCCGGCATCGGCTATCCGAAAGATTGGGAGAACCAGAAGCGCTGGCGAGGCGGCTGGGTCCGCACGAAGCGCGGCAAGCTTATTCCGCGCCAAGGCTCGAAGTGGCGCATCCTGTCGAAGATATTCGCCAATCCCCACCTGCCCGAGATAGACGACTTCTACGAACCCTACACATTCGAATACGAGTGGCTGCAGAAGGCTCCAGAACTTCAAGCGCAACCCTCGGCCAAGCCACGTTCGCTGCTGACCGGCTCGGTCATCAACAAGATCGAGTGGTCGGGAAATTGGGAGGACATGCTGGGCGGCGAGTTCGAGAAGCGCAGCCACGACTACAATTTCGAAGGCGTCGAGAGGGAGATCTACGGCGAGTTCGAAAAGACCTTCATGATGTATCTGCCGAGGCTGTGCGAACACTGCCTCAACCCGTCCTGCCTCGCCTCCTGCCCTTCGGGCGCCATCTACAAGCGCGAGGAGGACGGCATCGTCCTCATTGATCAGGAGAAGTGTCGCGGCTGGCGCATGTGCGTCTCAGGGTGTCCTTACAAGAAAATCTACTACAACTGGTCCACGGGCAAATCCGAGAAGTGCATCTTCTGTTATCCGCGCATAGAAACCGGCCAGCCGACCGTCTGTTCCGAGACCTGCGTCGGGCGCATCCGCTACCTCGGCGTGGTGCTCTACGACGCTGACAGGATCGAGGTGGCAGCCTCCGTCGAAAACGAGCAAGACCTCTATCCCGCCCAGCTCGGTGTGTTCCTCGATCCGAACGATCCCGAGGTCCAGGCCGAGGCACGTGCGCAGGGAATCCCGGATCAATGGCTGGAGGGGGCAATCCGCTCGCCCATCTACAAGATGGCGGTGGAGTGGAAGGTCGCCTTTCCTCTTCACCCCGAGTACCGCACCCTGCCCATGGTCTGGTATGTGCCGCCGCTCTCGCCGATCCAGTCGGCGCATGAAGCCGGCAAGATCAGCGCCAAGGACGGAATGCCGGACGTGCGCAGCCTGCGCATCCCATTGCGTTATCTCGCCAATCTTTTGACCGCGGGCGACGAGGCGCCGGTTGCTACTGCACTGGAACGCATGCTCGCCATGCGCTCCTATATGCGTGCCAAGAGCGTGGAAGGCCGGATCGATCCCGCAATCCCCGAGCGGGTCGGGCTCACCCAGGCGATGATCGAGGAGATGTATAAGATCATGGCCTTGGCGAATTACGAGGACCGCTATGTGATCCCGACAGCCCATCGCGAGACAAACGAAGATGCCTATGCGCTTCGTGGTTCCACCGGATTCGGCTTCCAGGAGGATACCAATGGGGCCACGAAGATGAACCTCTTCGGGGGCGCCAAGCGCACGCCCCGCAAGCCCTTCATGGATGCGCCGACATGAGACTGACGCTGCGCGCCCAGGCCATCCTGCTCGGCTATCCCTCGGCCGAACTCCAGGCGAATATCAGCGAAATCCGCGAGGCGCTGACATCCGAGAAGGCACTGCCGCGCGCCGCGATACGACGGCTCGAGCCGCTGCTGGCGCGGCTGGAGACGCAGGACCTGCTCGACGCGCAGGCCGATTACAGCGAGCTTTTCGACCGCTCGCGCGCGCTCTCGCTGCATCTGTTCGAACACGTCCATGGCGAAAGCCGCGAGCGCGGCCAGGCAATGATCGATCTCGGCCAGCAATATATCGACCACGGCTATCTGCTCGAGACGCAAGAGATGCCGGATTTCATTCCCGTCTTCCTCGAATTCGTTTCGTGCTTGCGGCCAGCCGAAGCGCGCGAAATGCTTGGTGAGCCGGCTCACGTCTTTGCGGCGCTCGAACAGCGTCTGACCGAGCGCGGCTCGGATTACGCATCGGTCCTTAGTGCATTGCTCGCACTGGCCGCGCATCGTCCCGATGCCGTCGCGCTGGAGGAACTGCAGAAGAACGCGCCCTCCGACGATCCGGCAAGAATCGACGATGAGTGGGAGGAGAAGCCCGTCACCTTCACCGAACCGCATGAGATGGGCGGGCCGACAGGGATCGTCGCCAAGATCCGGGCTGCCCGTAAGGCGAAGGTATCCGCCCGAACCAGAACCGAAGGTTGAGGAGAATGCAATGAATGACTTTCTCAATCAGCTGGCCTTCGGCTGGTATCCCTATCTGGCACTCACGGTTCTGTTCGTCGGTTCGATCCTGCGTTTCGACGCCTCGCAGTACAGCTGGAGAGCCCAGTCGAGCCAGTTCCTGCGCCGTCGGCAGATGATGATCGGCTCCAATCTCTTCCATCTGGGCGTGCTGGTGCTTTTCGTGGGGCACCTGTTCGGTTTGCTCACCCCGATCGGCGTCATCGAGACACTTGGAATCAGCCACGGCTTCAAACAGCTGCTGGCTCTTGTCGTGGGAGGGATTGCCGGTATCTTCGCTCTCGCCGGAGCGACGATTCTCCTGCACCGGAGGCTGGCCGACCCACGCATCCGGAAGAGCTCCTCCTTCGGAGACATCGCCGTTCTGGTGCTGATCTGGCTGCAACTCGTGCTGGGCATTGGTACGATCTACTGGACCATGCAGCATCTCGACGGCAGCGTCATGGTCCAGTTCATGGGATGGGCCAGCGGCATCCTCACGCTGAATCCCGCGGCGCCGGATCTGATTTCCGATGTGGCCCTAGTTTATAAGCTGCACATCATTCTCGGCCTGACGCTGTTCGTCATCACGCCGTTCACGCGGCTCGTCCACATCTGGAGCGCGCCCATCTGGTACCTGTTCCGTCCGGGCTACCAGATCGTTCGATCCCTCGGACCGGTGAGGCGACGGGCGACGGAGCCTCCCGCGCTGGGCGGCTATGGAGGCCAGACGGTGGCCCGACAACAATCGGAGAGTGGAGGAAGCGGAGCATGAGCAACGCCACGCCGACACGAAAACCTGAAACCGAAAAGCGGCCTGAGCCGGTCATGATGAGCGCCTGCCAGAGCTGCGGCTGCGGCGGTGCATCACCCCGCCCCGCTCCACCGCCGAGCTTCTCACAAGTGCGCGTAAACGGTGTCGAGGTTGCGCCGGAGGCCATCGCACGGGAGATGCAGCACCACTCCGCGCCCGACCCCGAGTCCGCTTGGAAGGAAGCGGCGCGCGCCCTGGCCATTCGTGAGTTGCTCTTGCAGGAGGCGCAGCGGCTCGACATTGACACCGATCCACAGGCTGATGAGGCCGGTCGCGTCGAGACAGAGGCAGACGCGGTGATCACAGCGCTTCTTGAGGAGGAGGTGTCGCCGTCTGTTCCCGGCGAAGAGGAATGCCGCCGTTTTTACGAGACGCAGCCCGGAAAGTTCCGTACGCCGAACCTGTTCGAGGTCTCGCACATATTGATTGAGCCGGAAAGTGACAACCCCGAAGCATGGGTTGAGGCGGAGGCACATAGCCGTACGATCATCGTCGAGATCGGCGATGATCCTGCCGCCTTTGCTGAAGCGGCGCGGGAGCTGTCAGCCTGTCCCTCGGCGCATCAGGATGGCTCGCTCGGGCAGGTGCGGCGCGGGGAGCTCCTGCCCGAGGTTCAGAATGCGATCGAGGCCCTCAGAGAAGGCCAGACACGGTCGGAGCCGGTGCGCTCGCGCTATGGTTGGCACGTGCTTCGCCTGGCGCGCCGGATCGAGGGTCATGCGTTACCGTTCGACGTGGTGAAGGACAAGATCGCCGAAATGCTCGAGGCGCGCAGCTGGTCGATCGCCGCTGCGCGCTACGTTGCCGGTCTTGCCGAACGCGCCCAGGTCGAAGGCATCGCGATTGAGGCGATGGTCGAACCCGGTGCGTCCTGATGGCGATGCTGGGTGACATCCTCGCCGAGGCTCGCCGCTCCTCCGGCCCTTTGCAGACCTTGATGCGGGGGACGATGCCCGACCTCATGGCGGAGATCGAAGAGGCGGCGGACATATCGGGCGAAAGCACTGCGGATTACGTCGGTGGCGCCTTCACCGCCTTCTCGCAGCTCGCTTCGGAGGAGGACTGGGCGACTCTTATATCAAGCATGCGGGATAGCGCCGATCCCGGTATGGCCTGCCTGTTGACGATGGTGCAGTGGCGTCTCGCCATGGAGCGTAGTGCCATGGGCGTCGCGGCTGCCGCCGACCAGGGGAGCGGAGAATGACGCAAGGACCTGATGATGAGAAGCGCGAGGGCTTGAATCCGTCCCTGAAGAGACGCACGGAGACAACGCATAATACCGACATATCGAGCAAGGCGCCTTTGGAAACGGCAACCGTGCAGCGCGAGGAGGGGCGCGCCTGGCCGATGATCTGGCTCGTCACCACCATAGTCGGCGTCGTGATCCTGATCTATCTGGTGTTCGGCTGAATTCACGTTCACGGGCGCATGCTTCTGCGCCCGGCCACGAGGCTTCTGGTGTTGCAGAGGAAGCATGATGTCGAACATCCGAAGCATCACTGTTCTGCTCGTGACAACATGGGCTTTTATCGTTTGCTTTGCCGTCTGGATGATGTTCGGCGTCACCGGCATTCCGATACGCGATGAGCTCGGTCTCGACCCCTTTCAGTTCGGACTGCTGACGGCCACCCCGGTCCTGACCGGCTCCCTTTTTCGGCTGCCGCTCGGAATCTGGACGGATCGGCTGGGCGGGCGCGTTGTCATGTTCGTGCTTCTGGTGGCCTGCGCGATACCGGTCTGGCTGTCCGCTTACGCGACAACCCTATGGCAGTTTCTTCTGCTCGGACTGGCGCTGGGTCTGGTCGGCGCTTCGTTCTCCGTCGGCACCCCGTACGTGGCACGCTTTTTTACGAAGGAACGTCGCGGCTTCGCCATGGGCATCTTCGGAGCCGGCACCGTCGGTGCTGCCGTCAACATGTTCGTTGCGCCGGCTCTGATCAGCGCCTATGGCTGGCAGGCCGTGCCCAAGGTCTATGCAGTCGCCCTTGTCATGACGGCGGTGCTCTTTTGGCTCCTTTCGGCACCCGATCCAGGCACGGGGCGGACGACGGCCGGGTCAACGGCACGCCAACTCGCCCTCCTCAAGAACCCCCGCGTTTGGAAGTACTGTCAATACTACTCGATCCTGTTCGGCGGCTTCACAGCCCTGTCTGTATGGATGCCAAGCTATTTCAGAAGCGAATACGGTTTCTCGATCGCGCAAGCCGCGTTGCTCGCGGCCTGCTTCTCACTACCGGGAGGGGCATTCCGTGCGCTGGGGGGCTGGCTGGCCGACCGGTTTGGCGCGCACGCGGTCACTTGGTGGGTCCTATGGGCAGCCTGGATCTGCCTCTTCCTGTTGTCCTATCCAAGGCACGACCTGGTCATCTACACGGTTGACGACAACCCGCTTCATTTCTCCATAGCGCTGCCCTTCTGGTTCTTCGCAGGCCTTCTGTTCATCCTGGGCGTCGCGTTTGCCTCCGGCATGGCGTCCACTTTCAAGTATATCGGTGACGAATTTCCCAACTCCATAGGAACCGTATCGGGGATCGTCGGAATGGTCGGCGGGCTCGGCGGGTTCCTGTTGCCGATCATGTTTGGCGCGATCCTCGAGACACTGAGGTTCAATTCGAGCATCTTCATGCTCCTCTACGGCATCGTCACCGTGTCGCTTTTTCTGAATTATCTTACGGAAGTTCGCAAGCTGCCGGTGATGGGCAAACGAGCACACGAAATGTCGGACGACCCTGCCGCAAAGCAGCCTAGAGAATAACGTACTCCCCGATCGCTATCAGTCTGAGGTGGACCGATTTCTTCACGATGGGCACCCCGAAGATTGCTCTGTGTTGCACTACCTACGGTTGTCCTTTATTCTGGCATAGAATGCGCAGCCGCCTTCCGGAAGAAACCTCCGCCGATACCAAAGGGCAGCATGGACCAGATTTGTCGACGTACCAGTTCGTTGATTGTCGTCCCGCACCGGGCGATTATGAAACCGAAGAACAACGCTTCACGCGCGTTTCGCTCCGACCTTGGGATAAATTACTTTGCCCGATTCCGTTTTAATAGCACCGGGAGTCGGACTTGCATGATCTGTACGGCCAGCTCTCATAAGATGATCAACTGGGTATCCGTTTAAAAGCAAGTAGTCCGCGATAATCCGGCGATGGCATCGCCACCAGACGGCCTCCGAGCACATCAATGCTAGCCGCTGCACCGCGCCAAGTTCGACCAATTCCTTGAACGCGACGGTAAATTCATCGCTCATGGCATAGTCGGCATAGTTATGAAAACTCTGAACCCGCCACAGAGCATTAAGACTCTCATCGACCTGCGGCTGCTTCCGCCGCCGTCCGCCAAGGGCCAGGAAGTGGCGGTATCCGATCTGGACTTGCTCGAGGTCGCGCGAGAAGTAATCGATGTTAAAAACAGGATTGGTGCGCGAGCGAGGAAACGAGCGCACATCAACCAGCATCTTCACTTGTGCGTCGCGCAGCATGACGAGGAATTCATCGAGGCTGCGGTCGGAGTGACCAATGGTGGTAAACTGCGCCACCATCAATTTAACTTCGTCAGTGCGCCTTCCTTATGGACGGCAATATGGTCGGTTTTATCGCTCTTGATCTCATATTGCGGGTCGTCCTTCGAAGCTCGGCGCCAGTGTCCCTTATGGGCAAAGTCATCGCGATGTACTTTAACAATCTTGCCGGTGACCCGCCCGGCTTCGGAATTCCAACTGACATGATCGCCTACGGAGAATTTCGTCATGCTTTCTCCTCCTATTAGTAAGAATATCTTATCTACAGGAAAACCTCCTAGAGAAGTGGCTAGGCACTTCGGAGGCGTCGCTGCGGGACGACTCTCCCCGACATGTCGCGCTAATTAATCTTTCAGCACAATCGTCAGGCGCAGTCTGTCGCCAGTCATCACTGGTGCGTCGAGATGGTGCTCCTGCTCCGCCAATCTTCATAGTCATGCTTCCCGCGTGTCGTCTGCCGCATAGCGTGCGCCGGCGACCGCAAGCGCACAATCGGCGAGCGTGTGGTCATTTAGGTCTTCGAGGAAGCGCGACCGCGCCCGGGTGAGTAAGGCCTTCAGCCGGCAACTTGGCGTGATCACGCAGTTGCCGCCATCGGATTGAAGGCACTCGACAAGCGCGGACTTGCGCTCGAGCACGGCCACGATATCGCCCAGGCGAAGCCGCTCGGCTGGCTGCGCCAGGACTGCGCCGCCGCCGGTCCCCCGACGCGTCTCCACGATCCCAGCGGCCGCCAGCGCCGAGATAGCCTTGGTCAGATGGTTTCGCGAGATGCCAAACTCCGCCGCGATCTCAGCGGTCGAATGAGCCCGGTCAGGCTCGGCCGCCATGCGCATCAGCGCGCGCAGGCCGAAATCGGTGAAGCTGGTGAGCCGCATGCGTAAAGTTGATCCTTTTCATCAAGATCAAGAGGGGGTACAGGTTAGCACGATAATCGGTATCTGAAATACCAATTGAGGCCGACATGGTTCAGTCCTCATCGATCAGGAATTCGGCCGATGGCTAGGAAGACGATACTCGCCCTTCATGGGCTCGCTCTCGTCGGCCTCCTCGTCGTGGCGGTCGCGCTCGCCACATGGCGAAGCGCGCTCTGGCCGCTGGACCTTGGCTTTTCGGCGCTGATGACGACCGGTGGGCTTGCCATCCTGATCCTCGCATGGGGTCTGCTCTGGCTCGCCCCGCTGCTGATCTCGGCTGCCCTGAACCGCCATTGGCAGAGGCTCGCACTCTGGCCGTTCGCCGTGCTGGGGATGATCGCTTTGCACGCCTTCTATGGCCCAGCGCGTGGCTTCATGACTCTCGATCGCCTCACCCTGATCGGCGCCCTGAATCTCTATGCAATACCCGTGGCGCTTGCCGTGCTGCTGGGATCGGCCCTGCGAGAGGGCTTTCGGCGCAAATCCAGGTCAAACGCCGCCATGCGCGTAAGGCCCAGGCGCACGGGCGCTACCATTTCAACATCCAGGTGATCGCGACACAGGAGACCATCATGCCTTCGTTCCAGACGTCACGCCGTACGCTTCTTCTGGCGGCCCTTGCGGGTTCTGCCGCCCTGGCCCTGCCCGATGGGCTGCGTGCGCAAGCGCGGGTAGCAGGACTCGCCCTCTACGGTCCGCCCGCCGGCCCCTCTGTTACGCTTGCCCACGCAGTCGCCACCGGCAAATTCGCCGATCTCGCCGACACGGCGACCATGACCGCCTGGCGCAACCCGGACGAGCTGCGCGCAGGCCTGACCTCGGGCACAATCGAACTCTCGGTCGTACCGGTGCAGGCGGCGGCGAACCTATACAATCGCGACTTTCCCATCCGCCTCGCCAACGTCATGACCAACGGACTGCTCTATATCGCCTCCGGGGACGCCACCATTGCCGATATCCCCGACCTTGCCGGTCGAACAGTGGCCGTCCCGTTTCGCGGCGACACGCCCGAAATCCTCTTCAGCCAACTCCTGGCCCATCATGGATTGAACGCCGAAACCGGCCTTCAAATCACCTATGCTGGGAGCCCGATCGAGGCCATGCAGCTCCTGCTTGCCGGGCGGGTTGAGGCAGCGCTTACAGCCGAACCCTCGACGACGGCAGCCGTACTGCAGGGCAGGCAGGCGGGCAAGGATATCCGCCGTGTCATCAACCTGCAGGAAGCCTGGGGCGCAATGACCGGCGCGGCGCCGGTGGTTCCGCAGGCGGGACTCGCGATCATAAAGGCCTTTCTCGACGAGCACGGCGAAGTCGTACCTGCGATCCTTTCGGCGATCGAGACGGCCACTGCGGAAGTCCTGGCCGATCCCACCACGGCGGCGGCAAATGCAACCGATGCCTTGGGCATGCCCGCGCCGCTTCTGGCAGCCTCGATACCGCATTCCAATCTTGTCGCCCGCCCAGCGTCGGACGCGCGTGTCGACGTTGAGCGCATGCTGACCGCGATGGCCGGCGACGATATGGCCCGGATCGGCGGCAAGCTGCCCGACGATGCGTTCTACCTGTAGCCGAGAGCGCCGGCATGCGTCGCGGCTCCACCTCGACGTCCTAGGGACAATGTTTGGCTCATGGATGAACCGTTCCATCTCTCCCTGACCGCTAGCCTCGCCAAACGGACGGGGCGCGTGTTGCACTTTGTCTGGTCGGGTTGGGCCGGTCTGGCTGCCCTTTGTCTTCTGGCCGCTGCCTGGCAGGCGGGACACGAAGCATATGGCCCCTTCATCCTGACCTCCCCGCTCGAAACACTACGCGAGATCCGCACATTGGCGGCCGATCCGGATGCCTGGTCAATCGCCACAATGACGCTCCAGCGGGCGGTGACCGGATTCGCGCTCATGACCGCTGTGGGCGTGGTGCTCGGCGTTACCGCCGGTTATTCCTCGGCAACGCTGCGCATCGCCGCGCCGCTGATCACCGTCCTTCTCGGCGTGCCGCCGATCGCCTGGATCGTGCTGTCGATGATCTGGTTCGGCCCGTCGGACGCTACCGTGCGCACGGTAATCCTGGTTACCGCCTTGCCGGTCGTCTTCCTGGGTGCAGCGCATGGCATCGCGACCCGCGACCGGGGCCTCGACCGGATGGCGCAGGCGTTCGGCGCCGGAGCGGTACGCCGCTTCCTGACAGTCGGCATCCGGCAAACGACAACCACGCTGTTTCCGGCGCTCGCGCTGGCGCTCGGCACCGCGTTCAAGGTTGCAGTCATGGCCGAGCTCCTCGCAAATGCCGGTGGGATAGGCGGTGCCCTCGCCGACGCCCGCATCAACCTCGATATCGCGCAGGCACTGGCCTGGGTCCTGATCGCCGTGATCCTGCTGCTGATCGTCGAATACACGCTGGTCCACCCGGTAAAGGGAGAGATCGACCGCTGGCGTCACGCTGCCCAGCCATGGGGAGTCAAGCGATGACAGTGCTCGCCCTCAATGGAATCGGCCATGCTTATCTTGGCCGCTCCGTACTGGACGACGTCGATCTTCGCGTTGCGCCCGGCGAGATCGTCGCGCTCGTCGGCCCGTCCGGTTGCGGAAAATCCACGCTGGTCCACATCGCCGCCGGCCTCATCGAGCCGCGAGCCGGCCGCATCGAACGCGATTATCTGCGCCATGCAATGATCTTTCAGGACCCGTGCCTGATGCCATGGGCGACTGCGGCCGGCAACATCGAATACGTCCTCAAGCTCGCGCGTGTCCCCCGTCGCCAGCGGACCCGACGCATATCCGAGGTCGCCGCGCAGGTGGCTCTGGATGGCCAGGACCTCGCCAAATATCCCGTCGAGTTATCGGGCGGCATGAAACAGCGCGTGGCGATCGCACGCTCGCTCGCGGTGCGGCCCGATTTCATTTACTTCGACGAACCCTTTACGGCGCTCGACGTGGCGCTGCGCCGGCGCATGCAGGATCTGGTGATCAGCACTTGTGTGTGCGGACGCTTGTCGGGCCTGTTCATCACGCACGACCTGCATGAAGCGGCCCGGATCGCTCATCGGATTGCCGTGCTCGACACGCGAGGCCATGGCATCCTCGGCGAACGGCGGCTCACCGATGAACCGCAATCCCGTGACGATGCCGCCGTCTTTCGCTGGGTCCAGAGCGCGCTGGCCGATGATCCGCTGTTCCGGCACATCCACGATGTCGACGAAAGGCAAGTCGCATGAAATGCGGCCTCCAAAGCCAATCGTCGCTCCAAGACGTGCCGGTTGGCTGGCGTAATGCGCTGGCCGACGAGGGCTTTCGGCTGTTTTTTCCGCTGGCTGCGATCTACGCGGCCGTTTGGCCCGTGCTTTGGGTTCTGGCGCTTGGCTTCGACCTGCCGCTCGCGCACACGGTTCCGCCCTCGCTATGGCATGCCCATGAGATGCTGGTAGGTGCATTCGGGGCCGCACTGATCGGATTCGTGACCACGGCAGCCCCCGAATGGACCGATACCGAACCGCTGCGCGGCCGGAAGCTATGGATGCTCGCCGGACTGTGGGGCGTTGGCCGCGTCATCGGACTCCTCGGCTGGGACGGCATGGGAGCGGTAGGGGCTGTCGCCGACCTCGCCTGGCTCGGACTGCTTCTCGCCTACCTGCTTCGTCTTTCGCTCGTGCGCGGGACCGACCGGCTCCTGGGCTTCGCGTTCTGGATTGCCGTGCTTGCCGGTTGTGCTGCAATGGCGCGCATTGCCTTTGTCGTACGTGATATCCGTCTGGCGACCCTCGCGGTCCACCTCATCGGCTTTGCCTTTCTCGGCTTGCTCGGCATCGCACTTGGGCGGATCACGGTTCCGGTCACGAATCTGGTGCTCGATCCCACGGAAGCGACCTCGCCGTTTCGCCCGCATCCGGGGCGGATGAATCTCGCGTCCGGCCTCGTCCTGGTCACCATGACGAGCGAGGTGGCCGGCCTGAGCCCCGCCGTCACGGGCTATCTTCTGATCGCCGCCGGCGCTGCGTTCATGGACCGGGTGGCAGAGGCCTTCATCGGCGGTCCAGCATTGCGTGCCGAAATCCTCATGCTGGCGGGCGCATCGGCGCTGGCCGGGACCGGACTGATCCTGTCGGGCGCTGCGCGCCTCGGCGCTCCATGGACAGAGATTGCCGGCCTGCATGCAGCTTTCATGGGCGGTCTTGGCCTCGGCGTGTATGGCGTCTTCTGCGTCGCCGGTCTACTGCACACCGGCCGCCCACTCGGCGTGCCGCGCCTCGCTCGTCTCGGCGCGATATGTCTTTTCGCATCGGTCGTGCTACGGCTTTCACCGGACTTCGGCATTGAATTGCCCGGACCCTTCCACGGCCTCGCCTCGCTTGCTTGGGCGACGGCATTCATGCTTTGGCTCGCAGCCTACGGACCATTCTTGACGAGGATTGAGCTGTCGGAGCGAGACGTTGGGGCCACGCATGACCTCCTAAAAGAGGTGCCCAGCCAAACTGGTCCTTCGCAATCGCCGAAAAAGGCAGCGATTGAGTAGACCACCGAACACCGCCATCCGGCACTCCAAAGGTCATCGTGCATGACGCAGAAGCGTGATCGCTTCATTGCCGGTCTCCTTCGTTGAGAACAGGCTAGCTCAAAAGCGGGAACATCTCAGGGGAGCACGTCAGAACGCATTCACGTTCCCGGAAATCCGAGGCCGTGAGGCTGCCAAAGAATCGACGTCGCGCGCTGTCTACTTCCGCCACCACGCATCCAAGGCTCGTCGGACCATATGCAGCAACTACGCACCCAATGCGACGCAGGGCCTCGTCTGCGCCACAGCACGCCATGCTTTCGGTTCGAGTGATTCCGATATGATTCCGGAGGGAGTTTCACGAGAGTCGATCGAGAAAACAAAAAACCCCCAACCCTTTGGATTGGCGGCATATTTTTGGTTGCGGGGGCAGGATTTGAACCTGCGACCTTCAGGTTATGAGCCTGACGAGCTACCGGACTGCTCCACCCCGCGACAGGGACGAGCCGGGCATATACCGGATCGTTCTGGAAGCGACCATTTCATGATCGCGGCTCTATGTAGCAATCCGGCGGCCCGAATGAAACCCCCTATCCAACCTTGCGGTCCGTTTTCCGACTGTTTTTTTGCAGCCGTTCGTCGTTTGTGATGTTACCGCCATGTTGCGCGGCTACAATGCCACCGCGACAGCGTTTGTGAATGGACGGCGGGGACGGTTCCACCCATGCGGAGATGGCGAGCGTGGCCGGCGCAGCGCAGGTTCCGGCCGTGTATAGCCGCGTGCCGCCGCCCACGGGAAAATTCCCACGTCCGGCGCCTCGGCGCGGCAGAGCCACGGTCGGTATTCCAGTTGACATCCCGGCATCTCTCCGACGCCTGCCGCGGCCGCAAATGATCATGGAAACGTGAACCGGTGGTCTCGCGCGTCATCGTAACCGAGCCGATCGGTTCGCAGGTCGGCGAGATCATGGTCGGCCTGCTGGACGAGGCGGTGGGCCGGCTCACCGCACGCAAGGGGAATGTCCATGAAGCGGTGCACGAGGCGCGAAAGAACCTCAAGGCGTTCAGAAGCTATCTGCGCCTGCTGCGCGCCATCATCGGCGATGACTCCTATCGCAGTCTGAACGTCCAGGCGCGCGATGCCGCCCGCATCCTTTCCGGGGCGCGAGACACGGTCGCACTGCACGACGCCATCGCTCACGTCGCCAAGTACACCCGCCGGTCCCGAACCAGGATCGACGTCAAGTCCCTCCACAAGGCCGCCGACGCCGAGGTTCGCGCGTCTGCCGGTACCGCAGCGGTCCGGATCATGGCCAGGGAGGTCGCCGACCTGCTGTCGCCCTGCCGCGCGGAGCTCGGGACATTGAGCCTGCCCGACCGCCCGGGCCCGTACGTAGAGGGGTTGGGCAAGACCTATGCGACGGCGCAACGCGTGCTGGCCGACGGCCTGGCGACCCGGCTGCCGGACGACATGCACGAGGCCCGCAAGCGCGTCATCCACTGGCGATACCAGCTCGACCTGTTCACCGGTCTCTGGCCCCGCCTGCTGAAGTCGGAGGTCCGCGAATTGCAGGACCTCAGGGAAGATCTGGGACAGCATAACGACCTGGTGCTGCTGGAAAGTCGCCTCGGCGCCGGCGACAACGGCTTCGCCGGCATCGCGGACGCCGAGGCCGTGCTCGATGCGATCACCGTCCTGCGCGCCAGACGCGCCGACGCAGCCCGATATCGCGGCGCCCTGCTGTTCGTCGATACCCGCAGCGAGCGCGCCGAAAGGCTTGCACGCTGGTGGCAGGCAGCACTGGAAAATGCCGCGCGGGATCCACTCTGACCGCCCCCCCCCGGCGCTGTCACCTGGACAGCGGGAGCGTTGATCCTCGGTTTCGCCGCTGCACAAGCCCTGTCGATACGGACATTTACGCAACGTGAAGCGATGTGGTTCAATTGCACGGCGCGCTGGCGTCCCCGCGCGCGGGCAACGATCAAATCGTGGAGACGGGCATGAAGAGCACCCTGGAAAAAGGGATCACCAGCGACGGCACCGGTCACAACGGCCG